>NZ_JAVJUC010000018.1:0-2304 GCF_040219995.1 Roseovarius sp.
GCAAACTCCGGCACAGGTTTGTCGAGAAGCGCCGATGGCAAGTCGTCGCCGCCCCTGAAAAGCCCCCAGCCGAACAAGACCATGAGGGCAAAAGCTATCAGCGGCACCAGCACAAACCCGGAGATCCTGCGCCGCGGTACAGGGTCGATTTTGCTGACGACCTCTTGCGTCATGGCTGCACCTGCTCATCCGCAAGGGTACGGCTTTCCTGCGAAGCGCGGTTCCGATCGGGCCATGTGCTCTTGATGTAATCGATGATCGCCGTGATCTCGTCATCCGTCAGCACCTCCTCGAAGCCGGGCATATCGCTTTCATAGCCATTCCCGATAATCGCCGCCGTTCCGCGCTTCACGATGTCCAAAAGCACGCGGTCCGTGTGGTGCCAGGTATGGCCCGAGGCGTCATGCGGCGGGGCAGGCAACCTGCCGTTCGGCAATCGGGTGCGCCAATCGGGCTGCCCCTCCAGGTTTGCACCATGGCAACTGGCGCAATTCTCCTGATAAAGGCGTTCGCCCGCGAGCAAGTCATCCTGCGCCGAAACGGGCAAGACCGTTGCAGCGAGCAAGAGCGCGGCGAGCCTAATGGTGTTTTTCATGTCGCTTTTGCCTTCTTCTGGCAATCCACATACAAAGGATGAAAAGTGCCACGAGCGATGCCACGACAAGCAGGACGCAAACCCCCCAGACCAATCCCATCGACAAGAGGCTGTCGCCACTGCTGGTACCCTCATTCCGCATCCCGGCGCATTTCTATTTCCCGCTGTCCGAGCGGATGTATTTGACCAAAGCGATCGCCGCGAGCACCAGCACCGCCACGATCAGCAACCAAACCAGTCCCATCGCGATCATCATGCCGCCACCCATCATTCCACCGTCCATCATCATACAGTTCATCCTTTGATTTTCCTTGAATCCGGTCTGGCACGGGAGCGCACCAGACCGCGCAATTGATCATTCGACCGCATAGACGGTCGGGTTCACACCTTCTTCGACGGTGTAGATCTTGAACGGTTCCTGCTTCTCGCCGCCCATACCTGGCGATCCCAACGGCATGCCGGGAAGTGTCAGGCCGACAATGTCCGGGCGCTCATCAAGCAACTTGTTGACGACATCGATTGGCACATGACCGCTGACGACGTAGTCACCCAGAAAGGTCGTATGGCAGCCCTGGAAATCGTCCGGGATACCTGCATCACGGCTGATCTGAGCCAGATCATGGGTCGGCTTTACCTCGACCGTGAAGCCATTCTCGCGCAGGTAGTCCGCATAGCTCTCGCAGCATCCGCATTGCGGGTTCTTGTAGAGCGTGGCCTCTTGTGCCGCGACGGGCGCGGCATTCAGGCCCAGGGCGAACACGGCGGCGGCACCTGCCGTGCTAAGACTGGCAAGTCCAATTAGTTTCTTCATCGGTTCTTTCCTTTCGTCGTTATCGAAACGTGAGATTTTTCAGGTTTTGGTCGTGCCAGGATCGACACGTATGACGCCCATCATGCCGGCCGCCTGGTGTTCCAGGATGTGACAATGGAACATCCAGTCCCCCGGATTGTCCGCTACGAAGGCGATCTCGACCCGTTCCTCGGGTGCCATCAGGACGGTGTCCTGCCATTCGCGGTGCCGTGTCGGTTGCCCGTTCCGTGTGATCACACGGAACGAATGTCCATGAAGATGCATCGGGTGATGCCACGCGGTGCGATTGTCCATCTGGAGCACATGCGACGTGCCCTGCGGCAGGACCAGCAAGGGGTCCATCATGTGCCCCGTTGCTGCTTCGCCGTTGATGAACCACATGTTGCCTTCGTGCATCTGCTCCATCATCGACCCCATGTCGCCGCCCATCATCATCTGCCCCATCATGCCACCATTGAAGACAATCCGATGCCGCTTGGCCGCTTGCATATCGGGTTCGGCCAGCGGGTTGGATGGCAGTTCCATCGACCAGTCCGGCACCGCGTCCCGAAACCGATCCGGCCCGTAGGCGAGATCGACCAGACGGTATTCCAAACCCTCGTAAAAGACATCGGTGACGGTCACGCTCTCTCCGGGCTTGCCGGTCATATCAATCACCAGATCGACACGCATGGCCGGGCCGACCACCACGACGTCACTGTCTGGTGCATGAGGTGCCACGGGTTGACCGTCCAGAGCGACCACGACCGGCGCTAGACCCCCGAAATCCAGCCCGAATATCCGGGCATTGGCTGCGTTGACCAACCTCAGGCGGATGCGTTCTCCGGATCGCACGGCGATGCGGTCCGGTATCTGGCCGTTGATGGTCACGGAATTGCCGATACGCCCGCCGTGCGCG
>NZ_JAVJUC010000019.1:0-1515 GCF_040219995.1 Roseovarius sp.
ATGCCGAAACCCCGCAATTGGCCGTGCAGCGGCTCGCGATCGCTGCACTCAAGACCGAAATCCCGATGACCTATGCCGACATGATCCAGTACATCGAGAACTCCATCGACGTGATCATCCAGGCCGGTCGCCATGACGGCAGGCGCGGCATCACCGAATTCTACCTCCCCGGCGCAACTGAGATTGGAACTTCCCCATGAAGACATTTGAATACGATATCTTGTCCTTTCCCATGACTCGAAAGACCAGCCTTGCCGACATGCAGGCCAGCCTGAATGCCAAAGGTGCGGAAGGCTGGGAGGTCGTGTCGATCAGCTCCTCGGAATTCGCCAATGTGGGACACACGGTCTTTCTGAAGCGTGAAACCACACCCGATGGAGCCACGGCATGAGGCAGGCGGGCTGTACCCTCGTACTAACTGCGCTGGTCCTGGGCCTGACGTCGGCACCCGGCTTCGCTGAGCGCAATCTCGTGCCGACCCTCGAGCGCAACTTCAACGTCTGTCCAGACCGCCCTGCTGAGCCCATGTGGATGCAGGAGATCCCCCTGCGCCAAGCCTATCAGCGGGTTCTGGTTCAGGACATCTATCGCGCCCAAAATCTGGAGCGGGTCGTCGAGACCGGCAGCTGCCACTGCGCGACCCGGTTCCCCTCTTGGGACGCAGCCGAGGCCGTGTTTCGCGAGGTCCACGCGAGTTACGAACGATGGGAGATGCTGCAGGCCTCGGACGCCTACAACCGCCGCGCCAACGCCGCCCGCCCTGCCGCCAAGGCCATCTGCGAAGCCGCGGGCAATTGGTAAGGCTGATCCCCGATGAGCGTCGTCACCTACTTCGTTGAAACCTCCCAAGCCTATCTCGACACCGCCGCGGAAACCCAGTTCGGGTCCGTCGCTGCGACCGTGGGCACACTTTTGGTTGTGGGTACAACATTGGTGGTGATCCTCGTCTTCCTGAACATGATCTACCAATACAAGGCGATGGACGGCAGAACGGCCTTTTGGCTGGCAGTCAAGATCGGCCTCATCGGGATATTCGCGACCAACTGGGTGCAGTTCAACGCGCTCTCCTCCGCCATCCTGGCCGGCATTGACAGCATTGCGGGCGCGCTTGTCGCCTCGGTCGGTGGCGGCACCCCCGGTCCCTCCGGCACCTTTGCAGAAGAGTTCGACCGGCTGATCTCAGAACTGGGTGACTACCTGAATGCAGCCGGATCAGAGCTGAACTGGATGGCCGGGGCCATGCTCGACATCGTCGGGGTGCTTCTGCTCTCGATACTCGGCGGGCTGGCCGCTTTCATCCTCGTGGCCTCTCGACTGATGATCGCGCTCCTGATTGGGATCGCTCCGGTGATGATCTTCCTCACCCTCTTCGAAGTGACCAAGGATTATTTCGCGCGCTGGTTATCCGCGCTTATCTCCTTCGCGATCTACCCTATCGTGGTCGCAGGGGTCTTCGCGACCATCACCGGGGTGGCCTCGGCTCTCATAGGCGAGTTGGGTGATCCGGAAGGGGCT
>NZ_JAVJUC010000020.1:0-48756 GCF_040219995.1 Roseovarius sp.
TCAGCGCACTTCGCGCCGGCCTCATGCTCGGTCAGGATGCCGATGATCTGTTCTTCGCTGTATCTCGTTCGCTTCATTGTCCGTCCCTTCGTTGGGTCGGACTCTAATTCCAAATGGAGGAAAAATCCCGTGGCAGGTCAATCCGAAGAAGATCCTGAAATGCGTCGCTGCAATCCTGTCAGAGATCCAAACGGCAGCCCTCAAGAAACGGCACGCACTGCCAGCGCATGGACGAGAAAGCCGGAAGCGGTCGATTACGAAACATGCCCTGACCAATCAGTGGAAGCGTCTTTTCGACGAAGAGATCAAGGCGTCGAATTTCGATGCGCCGCTTCGCTCCGCGAGGCTCTTCCTATCAGATTACATATCGCATCTGAAATCCGGTTCTGCTCTCCACGGCGGCAAGAAGATCAAGAAATCGCCGGAGATCGAGCGCGCCCTGGATGCGATCAATGGTTTGCTACCAGCGTCACTGACTGTTCGCCCAGACATCTTTGTCGAGCCGGATGCGCCACGTCCCGCGAACCTCGTTCCGTTTGAGATCGCGCTCGAATATCAATCTGATATGCACGCCGAGGAGCACCGGCGCTTGCCATCGGGCACCACGTTGAACCCACGGCTCCGATATTTGCCGGTGGCGACCGCCCCGACATCATCATCCGGGAAAGCGCGCGCGGACCGCGAGGGAAAGATCACCCTCGTGCCGGACGTGGACATTCGGCGCGACTACAGGGTCCATGCGCTGATCGACAGGCTCGCGATCCTGATCAGCACGACCGCCAAGATCGACGACAAAAAGCTGAAGACGCATATCGAAAAAATGGCAGGCAGGTCGACCTTTGTCCGGGATCTGACCAAGATCAAAAATGAAAATGGTTGGGGGGCACCTTTGCCGGTCCCGGATCTCAGCAAACGCACCGGTTATCACTTCGCCATCATGATCCAGGAGCCAACGCCGGATGTGCTCGCCACCATTCTGGAAGCCATCCAGGACGGACCGGGCCTCATCGAGCCGGCGCTCCTGCATCTGATCGAGATCTCGGTCGATTTCTATCCGAGGAAACCACGCGCGCCGGAAGAGGCCGTTCTGCGCCGCGAGAAGATGGTGGGGTTGCTGCAGCGCCATCACTGGAGCAGACCAAGTCGTATTCTGGAGCCAGGTTCTACGACGCCGCGATGTGCAGATGCGCGTCAGCTATCCGAGAAAGAAATTGCATACGGCGAGATCGTGCCCAAGACCGGTTTCCTCTTCCTGCACATGAAATCGTCCGGTGGCATCTACAGGAATGAGAGCGACGCGATTATTTCCGATCCGGAGATCAGAACCCGTATCTTGACAAAGAATCCGGGGAGCAAATTGTGGCTGAATGCTACGATAGCGAAGGGCGGAAAGTTCTCGCCGCACATGGTCAGTGTTCAGCACAAGATCGCAGACCGGAGAAATCTGGGTAAGAAGACCTTCATCTCTTTGCCAGAAGATAAACGCCGCGCCCGGATGGAAGTTACAATCTCCGGAACCGAGACGCTGGCGAAACATGGTCTGCACACGATCGAAGATCTGAGCAGCATCTCGTTCCGGAAGATCACCAGGGGTTTCCTGCGCTGCAGACTGCCAACAATTGAGCCGGTGCAGCATATTTTCGACGACACACAGGCTCAGATGAAGAACCGCGGTGTCTACGGCGTAAACCTTCGGCTGCGTGCCCTGGCCGAGGAGAGAAGACAGACCTTGAAGAAGGCAGGCAAGAAACTGCCGCGCAAGACGAACGACGAAGAGATGGGCCTCTCAGACTGGAAAGAGATGAATGCTATCATCGGCGGCGAACTGGACGGGTTGCAGCGACGCTGGAGCAGATTCACCACCAGGTAGGTCGCGGCCGCGCTCGCCGAGCCTGACGGGTGTGAGGATGATGATGTGAGGCGCGCCGCCGCGTTTTCGTGCGGCTTCTCGTTTCAGAGTCTGGTATGATGTCGGTGTGACGAGGAGGATGGTTTGTGAAGTGTGTATGAGGGGATGGTGTATGTGTGGGGAAGAATATAGGGTATTAAGAGGTGAACCCAGTTATTAGGCCGACGTATTGAGCACCTCAGCCAGAAACCAGTGGGATCACGCATAAGTAAGCGTTTACTGGTGGTTCAAGCGATCACCATGACGTGGATCCTAAGCGCCAACAGCGCGAATGTCCAAGAAATCGGCGTCAAAAATCACAGTTAGGAGCTAATTACAGGTGTCGCGGCTGCTCGGCCCTGCATCTTGAGCAATTGGTTGTGTGCGACGGGAGCGACTGATACCGGAGACCCCTACTTAGCGCCACACACGAACCGGCCCTTCTCCAAACGCTTGCTGAACAGGCATGCACCCTGGCCATCCCACCAGATGATCTTGATCAGATCACCGCGCCGACCGCGGAAGACGAACATGTGCCCGGCGAACGGGTCCTGCTTCAGCACCGTCTCCGCCTGGGCCGCGAGCGTGGTGAACCCGCGCCGCATGTCCGTCACGCCTGCCGCCAGCCAGACCTTCGTGTTCGTCGGAACCGGGATCATCCGGATAGACCCCGGATCAGCCGGACCAGCGCCTCGGGATCGTAGGCCCCGCTGATCCGCAGCTTATGACCACAGGCGGTGTCGATCTCTATCGCGCCTGTCGTGGGGAGGGCCTCTGTGGCGGCGCTGCTATCGTCGTGCATGGGGCGATCAACGATCTCGACGAGAAGGAAACAGGCCGCATCTGGCTCCGCCAAGAGCTCTGGCGCATAGCGCGGGTCGCGCAGCCACCTGGAGATCAGGTTGGCGTTCATCGCGTAACGCTGTGCTACACGCGCAACCGACACGCCCGGTGCCGTCGTCTGCAAACAGATCGAACGCTTCTCCTCGTCCGTCCAAAGCCGCTTCGTCCGACGCGCCATCACGCCCCCATAGTGTCCACTATCTCGTGGTGGACACTATCGATCACCCTCTATGCGCGGCAGAGCAGTGACGCCGGACGCTTACAAAAAAGGCACCCAAAACCGATAAGGAAAGATCCACCGACATATATATGTCGATGGATCCGAATTGTTGTGAATAAAGAAGTGCAGCCTGAGAGGATGTCGTTCAGGCGTCCGCGCGACGGCGGCGCATGGCAGCAAGCCCACCCAAGGCGCCGATTAACAGCAGCGCCGAGGCCGGAAGCGGAATCGGCGCAAGAGCGACTTCACGCACCAGAAAATTGCCGATACCAGAGCTAGGCGCACGCTCAGTGCCAAAGACCCAACCCGTCCGAAGCGAGCAGTTTGCAACCGTGTTGATGCACAATTCACCGACATTGCTGCCAAAGCTGAAGCGACCAATGCTTGTTCCGGTGCTGCTTGATGTCTGACCGATCGCGGCTTGGAGACCTGCGATATCTGCGGTGCCAGGGGTCACGGTGAAGCTCGTCAGGTTTCCGACTGTGGGGCTTGGAAATGCGTCGATCCCAAAGGCGGAAAACAGGTCGTTCACCTGACCGAGAGTTGCAAGACCAAAACCGTCAAACGCACTGACGGCAGCGGAAGAGCTGAGATTGACTGTCGGGGCCAGATCCAGGAACTGAAGCTGGATACCGTTATCCGTATCGTTGATCAAAGTGAGGTCGTTCGTCGCATTCAACGTCTCAGACCCGGCGAAAGTGGCGGCTTCTGCACCATTAGAGGACAGGCCCGCCGACAGAACCCCGAAAAGGACCGTATAGAACAAGTTTTTCATGGTAGCTCCAAGTTGATAGTTTCCTACGCCACATCTCTCATGAAACGCTGAGAAATAAGGTGAAGTTTTAATGAAGAGATTGTGTAAGAGGTGTTTTCAGCGAAATGGCATCTGGTATGCTGCAGCCGCACGATCTCATCTCGAGCTATGCGGGAAACTGGGTGACGTGGTTTGAGAAGGCGGCGAATCGTGGCGGGTGCCTGCGCGGCATTTCCATCGGCGACTTCCGGGAGGCGCTCTCTGCGATCCTGGGGGCGGATGCGCCGAACCTGTCGCCGGGCGTGATCTCGCGCCTGACCGGGGAATGGCAGCAGGAATATGACCGTTGGCAGCACCGTGATCTGTCGGCGCGGCGCAACGTCTACATCTGGGCGGACGGTGTCTACCTCCAGGCCTGGATGGAGCCGCAGGCCGAGTGTATCTTAGTCATTCTCGGGGGCACGCTTGAAGGAAAGAGGGAGGTCGTCGGCTTCCAGGTCGGTGTGCGTGAGAGCGCGCAGAGCTGGCGCGAGCTACTCATCGACATCAAGGTCCGCGGCCTCGCGGTTCCGCCGGAGATCGCCGTCGGGGACGGGGCGATGGGGTTCTGGAAGGCGCTCGACGAGGTCTTCCCAGGGACGCGGCATCAGCGGTGTTGGGTCCACAATACCGCCAACGTCCTGAACAAGTTCCCGAAGTCCATGCAACCGACGGTAAAGGCCGATCTGCGCGAGATCTGGCAGGCCGACAGCGGCCCACGCGAGATCGACCTGGTCGTCCTCTGCTATGGGAGGATAGGCCCTGGGGTAGTGCCGGCGCCAAAACGCATCCCCTTCATGATCGACGAAAAAATCTAGGACTTCGTCCAATCCCATGCATTCCGGCTGTGGTCTATACCCGGATGTCGAGCCATTCCTAGGCAATAAGGCTTCTAGATCTGATCGTCGATGATATTGGAGGCTCTAGGACAAGGGCGGTGCGAAGCAATGTCTAAACCTGCGAGAGGCCACACAATCACCCATCGTTCAATCAGACTAAAAACAGCAACATCGTAAGAAAACCCAAACTGACCACCAAGAGCAGGACCCATAACAGAAGTTTGATACTCGACTTGAACTGAACGACGGGTTCAATAGGAACAGCGGTGCCAGAATTGCCCTTGCCACACTACTATTTGCGGGCGCGGCGCGGAGGTCGAGATTTTCGAGGTCCAGCTGGTCTGTGTTTGTGCTTCTCCTTTCGCTCGGGGGGGCTCGCCGCCCAGTCTATGGCTGATAAATCCAAGTCTACGACATCACTTTCTTCGGCGAAGACACCATTAAAAAGGCGTGCGACAGCCGCGACGTATGCACGGCTATGCAGATTTTCTCGAAGGAGGATCGGGCCACAGTCCTGGTCGCGCGCGGTGAGCTTTTGACCGCCAAGGTGCACAGCGGACTTGGCTCCAACCCGGGCGTTTTCGAGTTGATGGTGGCGGGATACGCTCCAAGACAGATTTAGGCCCTCACGCCCCAATAATTCCTTAATCGATTTCGACACGGCGTTCTTCAACTTGCGATCGTAGGACATCAGCTGGCGGGTTTGGTTGACGAGGTCGGTTAGGTCTGGAGCACTAGAGATGTCGTGCAGAATGTTGAAATGAGAAAGCCTGTTCCGGATATCGCGAAGACAAGTCTCGCCCTTTTGATCTGCCAGGAGCAACCTGACACCAGAACAGTCCTTTCCGAACAGCCCTTCAAGTTTTTCGCGTAGTTCTTTTCCAAGCTCGTTCATTTGCATCTTGTCCTCCCGCAGCGCTGCGAGGACCTGGCCATTCGCGAGGAGTGCTAACCCGCCTTCTTCGTTCTCGGCGGACCTTTTGAAGACATCTTCGGGTCGCGCACCTTTGTCATGCAGCAGACCCAGAATCGCGAAATACAGGTCACGCTCGAACATTCCAGCAAAATCGACCAGTCGGCCGAGGACGGTCACCATGAGCCTATGGAGTTGAACCTGGTCGGTCAGCGTGACGTGGGACGCCAGTCGCCGGTGATGAGCAATGCCACAGAGCGCCGTGACATAGTCTTCAATGTCCTTGGCATCGATGGCCTCTCTCTTCTCCTTAGCCTGCACCCAGTTCTCGTGCGCCTTCTCCTTTCTGGCCTGTAAAGCAGCAACACTGTCCGGTCCCTCCTCGAACTCCAGGCGCAGGAAGGTGCTCACTTCCTCGTCCGTAATTCTAGAATCGTCTGCGATTGATGAGACCAGGCGACTATGTCCAAAGCGCATGATCTCGCGCAGGCCGCGCTTGGGCACCCGGCGGTCTAGCCGTTCGTCTGCCACGGTCGGAAAGATACGCTCAAACCCAGCTCGACTAGAGAAAAGCTTGGCGAAGGGTCTGCAACCCGTCAGGGTATCGCCGCCGTTAAACTTAGCGTCGTGCATGTCGAGATGCAGAGTAAGCGCACGCACCAGCTGCTTCAGATCTTCTTCTCCGGTATTCTTTCTCACTTTTGACGGAGCGTCAGGGTTTGTGGTCTGTAATAGGTCGTCGGCCAGTCGCGAGGTGACCGACCATTTAGCGAGCTGATGCACGATCCGGTTGGCCTCTCCCACGGGAACGAGATGCAGGAACAGGTAGAGAGCCGCTTGCCAGTCTTCCGGCTTTTCCGGCACCGGCACGGTCCCGATCTCGGTCAGTGCGCATTTAGGTGCCACAGGCAATGGCGTTCCCGGTTCCAGTCCGCATATGAACGTAAGGGGCCGCCCGTTGGCTTGAGGACTATTCAGCCAAGCATCGAAGGCAAGCGCTATTACGTCGCACAGAAGATCATCGATATAGCTGGCCTGTTCCTTCGCGGCCTCACCGTCATGGCCATAACCGCGCTGGACTCGCATCTCACTTGCTGTTGCAGAGGAGAGGTCAGAGAAGAAATCCTCGATCCGTCCATCCCCGGACAGCCGCGGCAGATGCTCGGCCTTGGCGACAATGACGGCTTTCTTGTTATCTTCTCCTTTTTTCGCGTTCATCGTCTTCGCGGCGCTCGTGGATCTTTTGATTGCCCGTTCAATCCATGCATTGACCTCATCGGTCGTGCGCGCGGCTAGCCAGGAGCGAAACGGCCGTTCATAGAGGGCTTTTAGGATCGTGTAACGGCATCGCCGTGCCGGATCTTCCAACTGCACACGGTTCGTCCTGGGTGGCAAAACGAGAGCCTCCTCGCCCTTCCACGTGTTTTCTGCGCGCTCGAGCAGCCGACGGAATCGAGGGAGCGGCAAAGGGTTCACAGACGACGTCGCGTAGAGCAGGTCGAGGATTACAGCGTTCTGACCCTCATCAAAATAATGAGCAGCGTGTGCGCCGGTCAAATCCTCCCGAAGCCGTCTTTCTCGGGCTATAACGTCCTCACGCCAAAGGGCCTTTGCTGCCGCCATTATGGACGGCTCCATTATCTCTTCCTTGCTCAGCCCCTTGAGCGCAGCAAGGAATCCACCGCGACCTGTGAAGTGGAAGCTGTTGTTCCGAAGCGCGAGTCCTACACGGAGCAACGAGGCGAGCAACGCCTTGCGGCCTTCGTCATCATAGGAAAAGAGCGCGGCGCGTGAACCGAACAGAAGGCGAACTTTGGCGTCGTGTTTGTCGGAATTAAAGTTGGCTCTGCCGATCGCCTCATTCGGCTTGTTCCGGTTGGCCAGCACATCGCCAAGGTCTTTCTCCATCGATGCCCAGTCCCTCAATGTTATTGAGGCCATGGCGATCGTATGGCGCCAGACACGGACGAACGCCTCAGATCGCTTGATTGCAGACTGGCCGTCGCTCGTGAGATATCGGCTATCGGACAGGTTCTCGGGCCAATTGGCGACGGCGTCGGCCAACCGATCCGCAACGGGTCCATCCGGCACCTTGGTCGCAATGTCAAACGCGGTGTAATGGACCAACTTGCCCCGCCGTATAAGGGCAGACATTTCGCGGTTACGGCTGCGGTGCTGCACCAGGCGCAGCAATTCACTAGCATTCCTGGGCAGACCTGTCGTCACTTGCGCATGTCGAGGCGCTTCAAAACCCGTCTTCGGGGCCTTAGGTCGAGCTTTGTGCTTCAGGAGATTTGCATAAGCGTCTTTTACCGCCATGTGGAGCGCGAGGAGTTCGGGCTCTTTCTCTTGGGCCTCCTGGATGCTGTAGGGATTACGGGAGCCTGGTGCGTGGAAGATACGCTTCCAGTGTCCGTGCAGAATGCTTGCAGCAACCGCGCGGCGCAATGGGCCTTTCCGCGCATTATCCCGGCTTTGCGAAGCAGCAAATATCTCGGCAGCTACATCCTGTCGCATGAAATATCGTGTCACCGCCTCACGCGAAAACGACACTGGACTTTTAAGAGTCTCGGCCCTCTGAACATTGCCCGCTATGCTTTCGGCGCGCCCCTCGATCAAGCCCTTGCACTTCTCGGGACGACTTGGGTCAATCCGAAGTTCGCCAACATGCAGATGGTGGTCCATTAGAGCCGCTATGGCGACCACGTTCGCCTCGGCGGGATTCGTGTCACCAGCAAAACGGCGATACCAACGACCTCGCGGGTTCGGCTCGGGAATCTGTTTTCCGTGCCTGCCCTTCCTAGGTCTGTATTCGGCGTTTCCGTAGGGGTGTATCTTGAAGCGCCAGTATGCAAAAACCAGCGGATCGCTCTGCGCCGAAGCGCTGATCCTTTCGGAGGCACAGATCTGGTCCCAGCAGGCGCGGCCTAGTCGTTCGCGAAAGTCGCGCTGATCCTTAGTCGCACCTTGCGCGCTTTGCGGTTTCGAGACGATACGGTCCAAAACCGAGATCCACTGTGCAATCACCAACGCATCATGCTTCTGTGCGAATACCGGTATATCATGGCGCGCTCGCGCAGCGGTGTTGTCGATTAGAACACGGGTCTGTCCCTGCTCTCCTCTGTGGTATGTTTGGCTTTCTCCGTAAGGACGAACGACTCGCATGGTCAAACCCCACTATCTTGTAAGCTTATGATCTACGCACCAGTAGGACCGGCTTTGCAGTGCTGTTGCAAGGCGTCTTGCCTGAATGGAGCATGTGCAATAGCATCTCAGCGTGATACTCCAATGGTTGACCCTTATGGGATAGAGATGTTGGCAGACATGGAGGAAAGGACGAAAACCTTGAGGAATCGGATGGCTCGCGGCAGTTGGTGATGCCTGAGCGCGGTATTACGATTGCAGCATCAGTGAGTTCTTACACTTTTCCAGAGACTTGTGCGGATCGAGATGGAGACCACGCCCAAATGAAGGGCGACTACACCTTCGGTCGTCATGGGGCGGCTCCTTCAAAGATGGAGACCACGCCCAAATGAAGGGCGACTACACCAGGGGGATGTGGTCAGTCATTGATCTGGCTGATGGAGACCACGCCCAAATAAAGGGCGACTACACCGCGCCTTCCGCCTTACCTCTGCATCGCGCGATGGAGACCACGCCCAAATAAAGGGCGACTACACCGGCTTCCTTGGCGGCGAGGAGGGCGCGCATGATGGAGACCACGCCTAAATGAAGGGCGACTACACCCTGCCTTGTCCAGTCGTCTGTGATCTCCGCGATGGAGACCACGCCCAAATGAAGGGCGACTATCCCTGTGCTGTCCGATGGGAGGAATGTGCACAGAAATAAGCAAGAAACATGGCGCGCGCCTGCCTCGCCACACTCCCACAAATGATCCCGGTCCAAGCCATTCTCGACACCATGCGCCTCTCTCGGCCATCCAGCGGCCCGGCAAGAGACGCATCTCACAGCGTCGTCGCCGTCGCTTCGCAGAACGCGCGCCATGCAGTGACACGTTGCAGGTTGTGCACCAGGCGCTCTGGGGCGCTCCGTGGGTGCGATCCGCACATTCTGACGATGTTGATGCTGCGGCCGAAAAAAACCCACCCAGCGAGTGGCTCTGCGAGCCTGCGGATTTCCCTTGCAGCGCGCGCTTCTTGTTTCATGGGCCCGCCGGGTCCGGAAGGTTTGCATAGAGCCCGAATTTTTTGTTTTCGGGGTCAAATTTGTCAACTTAGGGTAAACTTGATGTAAACCTTTTGGGCGAATTCTGGGGCATTTTGGCTGGTTTCAGGGGGTAAAAGGTTTCCCACTTTTTCAGTCAGGAAACCCTCATGTAAACCTTTTGGCCGGGATCCGGCGAGGGGCGGAAGCGTAGCCATTCCTCGCCGTGCCCTCGGGAAGCATCTCTTTGCATCCGCATCTTCTTCGCGCGATAGGTATGCCAAACACAGAGTGAAGGAGGAACCAATTGGCGCGTCAGCATTGCCGACCGATCTACCTCAATGAAACCGGATCAATGTATGGACAACTTGCTAATCCATTATCCTTGCCCGAAGCTGATCTTCAGGATCTCGTGCACAAGCACCCGGAAGCCTTACCCATCGAAGAAATCGATCCCTCGTTTTCGGACCCGGTTTCGATTTGTCGCGAACTGAACACGCCAGCCGGTCCAATCGACAACTTTCTGGTTACGCCGTCAGGACTGCCAATTCTCGTGGAGTGCAAGCTCTGGCGCAATCCACAGGCACGACGTGAAGTCGTCGGACAGGTGCTGGATTATGCCAAGGAACTTGCACGCTGGACATCTGCTGACATTGAACGGGAGGCTGCGCGTCGGGGTGTCCCTTCGGTCATTGAAAGGGTGCGCGCGCATGCACCTGAAATCGATGAAGCGGAGTTCAATGACACGTTGACGACCAGTCTCCAGAGCGGTCGCTGCTTGCTGTTGATCCTCGGCGACGGGATCAGGGAGGGGGTCGAAGCCATTTTCGAACATCTGGGCGAGCAGGGTGCACTTCATTTCTCGTTCGGGTTGGTGGAAATGCCGGTTTTCGAATTGCCGAATGGTGCCCGGCTTGCGACCCCACGCATCATCGCGCGAACTGCGATCAATGTAAGGGAGGTCGTCAAGCTGCCGGATGGATATGGGCTAAAGGCGGACGGCTCGAGCGACGGCGGCGGCATTGATGCCGAAACACAGGCCATGGGTGATGACAGACAGTCTTTCTGGCGGGCTTTTCTAAAGAGGCTGGAGCTTGATGATCCGGAACAACCTGTGCCGCGCGCGCCGAGGCAGGGCTTCATCACATTCACCCTTCCAGCCCCCGGCGGAACGTCCTGGATCACGGTTTACCGGGAGATGGCCAAGGGTGATGTGGGTGTATTCCTGTCGTTCACGCGCGATACGCTCGGGCAACGTGCAACCGAGAAAATAGTGGAACAAACCGGGCAGGAGATACTCAACGATCTTGGCGGCACGGCGTTCGAGACGGATCGGAATGGAATTCAAACCTTTGCAGACAAAAGGCATGTCGGCAATCTGTCCGACGATGCGGTGCGGGACGTTGCGATCGCGTGGCTGGCCACACGGACAAATGATTTTGTGAATGTTCTGCGTCCAGCGGTTCGATCCGCAATTCTAGACATTCAGGAAAGTGACGAATAGACGCGCGCTGTTTAGACCAGCTGAATTCTCGTCCGAGATAGAGGAGGAACCATGCCACTCCAGAACCGTGTCGCCCCTACTGGCGAACTTCACACAGTCTCAGCCAGAGGAACGCTCATGGGTAACCGCGGCATCATTCATGATGCCGACGGCAGGATCCTCAAGACCCACGCGCATCAGAATTGGGTCACATGCGCGCTGCATTACAAGGATCGCAAACAGGTCTTGATGGCACCCGGACGCTATACCCAGCTGTTCTTTCTCGACGAGGTGACAGCGCTCGCTGCCGGGCACCGACCATGTGCCACATGCAGGCGCGATCGCTATCGGTCATTCGTCGAGGCCTGGTGCAAGGTCCACGGTCGACCGGAAGGTAGGCGCTCTGTGCCGCAGTCGATTGATAAGATGCTGCATGCCGCCCGGATTTCTCGAAATGGAGAAAAGATCACGTTTCAATCAAAGCCGACCGAGCTTCCGGATGGCACCATCTTCATCCTTGATGAGGCCCCGATACTCCGGTGGAAAGGCTCTTTCTTGAGATGGAGTTTCTCCGGTTATGAACACGCAGAAGCAACACACTCGGACGACGTCCGTGTCCTCACTCCTCAGCCCCTCGTCGACCTATATGCGGCTGGTTGGACGCCAGAAGTGCAAATGTGAGGTTCACAATGTCGGTTCTGGACTGCCGGGACCGTGCATCAGGAATCTGTGCCTCACATCAACCAGAACACGCGCGCAGCAAAACCAGACTTCCCTATCGGCGAGGAGCGGCAGCCCATCCATTCCTCGCCTCAGGTCTCGCACTGCTCGTTCTTACGCCCTCCTGGGCTTGCATACGCGCCGCAACAGCTGCACGCGCCGCAGTGTGGGTGCCGGATCGCAGTCGAGGCTGATCATCCGCAGGAATTCCAACCAGGCACGCTCGTTCTCGCTGAGTTCCTCCATATGCTTCATCGCCTCTACCTCCCGAAGATAGCATTGATCGCCGCCTGCGACCGGCTGGTCAGGCGCGGATCGCTATTGTCGGAGACCGTGCGGATTGCGTCGATCCAGCCCCTCTCGTTCTCGGTCACCGGCGTGCCGAAGATCTCGATGACGGCCGCCGCCGCAGTCTGTCCGACCGCCTGCTCCAGGGCGAGGCGCATCAGGAAGGCCGGGTCACATTCCAGGGCACGCGCCAGAGCCGGGATGCGGTCGAGCGCCGCCTTGCTCTTTCCCTGCTTGATCATCGTGATCACGTTCGGATTGATGAAGCCCGTCTGCGCGGCGATCTCGCCCTGCGTCTTGCGCGGCTTCAGCTCGAGGATACGGCGTTCGACATACTGCGCCAGCCGGGTGTCTTCGAAAGGTTTCTTCTGGTTCATTGTGTTCTCTCTTCTGTGACGCAGCACGCGCTGCATGTCTTCGCTATAGCGAGCGTGAGATTGGGAAAGCGTGGCGGGATGAGAAAAACGAAAGCATCATACTGCGGAGTTTTCCGGTCGCTTCGATGTTTGGTTCCACAATTTGCTGGATTTGCACTAGAAGCCAGGACATGAGCAGCCGGACCCGCAGCATTCTCATTTTCGAGCTCGGTGGCGCGGCCTTCATGGTAGCGGTCGGTTCGGCGATGCATTTCCTGTTCGAGCTTGCGTCGGGATGGCCGCCTCTTGCACTGATCGCTGCGGTCAATGAGTCGATCTGGGAGCATCTGAAGCTCGCCTTCTGGCCGGGGCTGTTCTGGGCCGGCGTTGCACCACTACCGGCCGGGTTGCGCCGACGTGAAATGCTGGCGGCCAAGGGGCCTGGATTGTTTGTCACGGCGGTTCTGATCGTCGCGGTCTTTACAACCTATGTAACGATACTGGGCCACAACATCCTCGCGCTGGACATCGGCACATTCGTTATTGCCATCATGATCGGACAGGCTTTGTCAGCTGTCTTGCTGACGGGCGGCGTATTTCAGCATCACGCTTTCATACGCGCTGGACTGGGACTCCTGGGCCTGCAGATAATCTCTTATGGCCTCTTCACCTACATTCCGCCGGATCACTGGCTCTTTATTGAGGCAAGCAGCGGAGTGCGCGGAATTCCTGAGCGCTGACACATGCATCCTTTTCTTGTAGAGGCTAACGATGGAACTCGATGTCAACGTTCACCTGAAATACCAACTCTCCGGTCCCACGGACTTGCTCTTGCAGATCGAAATTGCCGACTTGGCCGATCAGAAGCTGCAATCGTCGTCGCTGGACACCTCCGATGTGGATCACATTGCCCGGGTCACTGCCGACGAAGGGCTTGGCGAGCGCATATGGATCCGGACCAATGGCGAGTTTCGTTGTGACTACACGGCGCGTGTCATCGTCGATCGACCGGTGCTTGATATCTCCGCTCTGCACGCCGTGCCCCCGCACCTTCTACCGGGTGACACCGTTCGCTACCTTATGCCGTCCAGATATTGCCCGTCAGACGAGTTTCAGTTCTTCGTTGCAGCAGAGTTCGGAGACCGCCAAGGCGGAGCTCGGATCGCCGCAATACGAGATTGGATCAATAAAGCCTTCAGCTACGTGCCCGGTTCAAGCAACGCTCAGACAACGGCCCTCGATACCTTTGTTCAGCGCCAGGGCGTATGCCGCGACTTTGCCCATGTCATGATCGCCCTGGCGCGCGCATCCACCATCCCTGCCAGATTTGCGAGCGTTTACGCCCCTGGGGTCACGCCGCCAGACTTTCATGCGGTGGCCGAAGTCTATCTCGACGGGACATGGCATCTCGTCGATGCCACCGGCATGGCGCCTGCCGACACGATTGCCCGGATCGGCGTTGGGCCCGACGCCGCGGGTGTCGCGTTGCTCACGGCCTTCGGACAGGCAACCCTGATGAAGCAGACGGTGTCGATGACAGTATAGTTGGACATCACGCCGGAGCGTTCGCTCGGCATAGAGGATGCTTCCCAGATGGTGGGTTGGACGCCCGAGCATGCACTGCACACACCGCGCCCCAACTGAACCAACTTGAAGAGCTGGCGATCCCCGAGTCCATTTTTGCCGCCGCGAAGTCTGGTGGGTCTATGTCCGAGTTCTGCGCATTGATGCCGCCTGAGCAGACTGCCGCAACGTTGATTCGGCAGAAACGCGGCATGTTCTACCCCACCGCCTCTTCGGCCTCTGCATTTTCGGCTGCCCAGTTGGCTGCGTCCTCCACCGCAACGGCAGAGGCCGTTGGCACGAGATTCACATAGGCATCGGTCTCCGAAGCAGGGACCGCCTGTCGCTGGCTCATACGATAGAATGCATAAAGCGCGATGATTGCGAAGGTGCCGCCGAGCACGATCCAGAACGCGAAAGGACCGAGTGCGTCCATGGCAAAGCCCATGCCGAGCGGGCCAATGATGGCCCCCAGTCCGAAGGTAAAGACGAGGCCACCCGAGATCGCCGGCATTTCTTCCGCGGGAACGTTGTCGTTGGTATAAGCCAGCAGCAGCGCGTAGAGCGGTGTCGTTGTGCCGCCCGCGAAAAAGGCCGCCCCCATCAGCGGTATCAGCGGATCGGGAAAGAGCCAGTCGGGCGGGCTCTGCGCCAGCCAGCCGAGCCCGCAGGACACCGCGCCGAGAAAAGCCGCGCCGCAGATCACCTTGCGTCTATCGAGCCGGTCAGACAGCCAGCCAATGGGCACCTGCAGCAGCAACGCGCCGCCGAAGAGCATTGCCACGAAGAGCGCAATCTGGTTTGCGCTCAGGCCGATCTCGGTGCCGAAGACTGCACCCATGCCCGACTGACTGGCATAGATGCTACCCAACAGAAAGATGCCTATGGTGCCCAGCGGCGAGGCAGTGAAAAGGTTCCTGAGATTGCCGGGCTTGGCCAGTTGAACAGGGGGCGCGGGCTGAACCGAAAGTAGAATCGGTGCAAAAGAAATCGAAACGAGGATCGAGGCCCCAATGAAAAGCGCTGCGTTGGCCGCGTCACCCAGCGTGAGCAACCCCTGTGCGCCGATGATGCCCAGCGTCTGAGCGATCATGTAGACGGAGAGCATCTTGCCACGGTTCTCGTTCGTCGTTGCATTATTGAGCCAGCTTTCAGCCACGACATAGATACCCGACATACAAAAACCGATAATGATGCGCAGCACCGTCCATGACCACGGCTCTGCCCAGAGTGTGAAGGCAATGAGGGCTGCGGACATGAAGCTGCCCAGCGCTGCAAAGACCCGCACATGCCCCACCCTCTGGATAAGCACGGGGGTGAAACGGGCACCGGTAAGGAAACCTAAGAAGTAGCCCGAGGTCACGATTGACAGCTCGGCGGCGGAAAACTCCTCAATACCACCGCGCAGGCCCATCAGGGTGAAATGCATGCCGTTGCCAAGCATGATGAGCACTATGCCCAAGAGCAGCGCCCAGACGGAGGCGAGCATTCTTGTCATCTGGATACTCCTCGCTGCTGTGGACGGCCTACGTTCTTCGAGCCTAAGGCACCTAAATGCTGCCAATGCAATGCCGCAGCTACGCATACGTCTCAGTTTATGACATCGTGCAATTTTTGTGTCCAAGAGGCGCGGCAACCGAGCAAGCATTGGCATACTCTTGGATTGTGTTTGCTTTGGAAGACCCTGATATTGGACCGAAAGCAGCAGGTTCCATCATTGAAGGAAAAGTTCACTTTGCCCCGCTCTGCCGCCATCCGTGTTCCCGAAATGCTGCGCGAGGTGCGAACGCCGGATCTGGTGAAGCCGCGCTGCAGCGGCGGCAAATAATATAAACGGCGATCATGCGCCGTCCGCGCGCTGATTTCTAAGAGGCTGGCCTGTTCATAAGGGGCGCAGGTTGGCGAAAATATCTGGCACAGGTCCTTGGATATCTGCCTATTACTATGCGTCGTCATCTCTGGTCTTTGGCCTCAGAGACGCCGCAGACTGGTTAAACAGAATGGTGTTATTATCGGCCCGGTGCTGCCCCCTGTTTTGCTCAGATTTGTGCAAGTCAATCGCGCGCTGCACCGCAGGACGTTCCTTAATCCGTGCACGCCAATCGGCCACGCGGGGGAACGCCTCGAGAGAGGCATCCAATGGTTTGGCGATGAACGCCCAAGGGAAGGCCAGGATGTCCGCGATAGAGAAGTCACCCAGAATATAGTCACGCCCGTCAAGGCGGCTTTCAAGAACGCCAAGGTTTCGGTCGTATTCGCCGAGATACCGCTTGAATCCGTAATCGCGGTCGACCTCCGGCGCATAGTTGCGGAAATGACTGAGTTGCCCGGCCATAGGCCCCTGATTGCCCACCTGCCAAAAGAGCCACTCCATCAATTCCTTGCGTGCGCGCAGGTCGCTTTTGGGTGGCGCGAACTGCCCGGTCTTGTCGGCAAGGTATAAAAGCAGCGCGCCGGACTCGAACACCGTCACTGGCCCGTCTCCCCAAACCGTATCTGGCGTGTGATCGACGATGGCCGGTATCTTGGCGTTCGGGCTGATTGACAGAAATTCCGGCGTGAACTGATCCCCCTCGCTCAGGCGCATCAGGATGGGCCGGTAGGCCAGCCCAGTTTCCTCAAGCATGATGGCGGCCTTCCAGCCATTGGGTGTGGGGGCGTAGTGGAGATCTATCATTCGGGCATGTCCTGCACGTCCGTTGCAATGCCGTCGGCAATCAGAGCGGCGACGGCATTTGCGTCATAGCCCGCCTGTGCCAACACATCGCGCGTGTCTGCACCCAGACGGGGCGCGGGAGTCGGCGACCCGGTTGGCGTGTTGGAGAACCGGGCGGGCGTTCGGGTCTGGCGAATGCGCCCGGCCTCCGGATGGTCCAGTTCGATCATTGTGTCATTGGCCTCGACCTGCGGATGCATGTAGACCTGATCGCGGGTCAGGACCGGCGCGCA
The DNA here is from genome assembly GCF_040219995.1 of Roseovarius sp. GTDB lineage: Bacteria > Pseudomonadota > Alphaproteobacteria > Rhodobacterales > Rhodobacteraceae > Roseovarius. The sequence goes on from NZ_JAVJUC010000020.1 coordinate 17,020, forward strand.
GGGCACATCATGCGCACTCAGGCGGCGCATCCAGTTTTCGGTCGTGTCCTTCAGCAACTCTTGCTGCGTCAGGTCCAGACGGGCGGGTTTGTTTTCCTCGCGCGCAGCCACAGTGGCAAAGCGTGGGTCCTCCAGCCAGTCGGGCCGGTTCACGGCGGCGGAAAGTCCCGCCCATGTGCTGTCGGTATGGGCCGAAACCGCCATCCAGCCGTCGGTGGTCTGGTAGATCAACTCTACAAAGCTCTGCGCCTCGGCTCCCTTGTCGGGCTCAGCTTCGTCGCCAACAAAGGTATAGCCCGCCATGTCCGAGCTCCACAGAAATGCCAGCACCGTGTCCAGCATCGAGACCCGCACATGGCACCCCTCACCTGTCCGGGCACGCGACAGCAGCGCTGCAGTGATCGCCTGAGACGTCTGGATCGCAGTGAGCTTGTCAGGCAGGATCGTGCGCACGAGCCGGGGCCGCGCCGTATCAGCCCCGCCCTGCACACTGGCCAACCCAGACAGCGCCTGGATCAGCGGATCATAAACCGGCTTGCGCGCCCAGTCTCCTTCGAACCCGAAGCCTGCGATCGAGGTATAGATGATATCGGACCTGACCGCGCGCACCGCGTCCTCGCCCAGACCGAGCCTGTCGATCACGCCGGGGCGGAAATTCTGCACGACAACATCCGCGGTCTCGCAAAGCCGCAGCGCCGCCTCGACACCGCGCGCATCCTTCAGATTCAGCGTGACCGATTTCTTGCCGCGATTGTTGTTGAGAAATGAGGCCGAAAATCCGCCACGCCGCCCCGTGACCCGACGGCTGAGGTCGCCCCCCTCAGGGTGTTCGATCTTGATCACGTCCGCACCCTGATCAGCCAGTGTCATGGTGGCCAGCGGCCCCGAAATTACCGTGGTCAGGTCGATCACCCGAAAGCCCTGCAATGGTCCGGACATTTTGGAGGCCTCCATTTCGAGGTGTCATGTCAGAGGAGGTGTCCGCGAGCGCGCGGGCCGGTCCTTATCGTTCTCTGCAACTTAATGCGCAGCCAAGTAGTCGTCTAGTTCGGCGATTTAGAGTGCAGCCTGAGATTGCACATCAACGAGTATTTGACGCGGCCCATTCATGGGAGTGGATATTCTTGGAATTATTTCAAGATACTGCTTTTCTCGTTCTTCCGCCATCTGCGCATCGAAATTGCCGCAACTGGCACAAACGGCAGGTCTGATGAAGCTGCGCTGCAGCGGTTCTCGGCAAGGTGCACCGAAGCGACGAGCCGATCAAGTTGAAAACCATGACCTAAGTTTGCGAATTTGCGTCAACAGAGGCGTGTTCGAGTGCCATATTGCGGTTTCCCTGCTTGATCATCGTGATCATGTTCGGATTAACGAAGCCCGCCATTGCGGCGATTTCGACCTGCGTCTTTCTGGACCTCAGCTCCAGAATGCGGTGTTCGACGTATTTCGCGAGCTGTGTGTCCTGATGCGGTTTATTGGTCATTTGTGTTTCTCTCATTTGTGACGCAGCACGCGCTGCTTACTCTAGTTATAGAAAGCAGTTGCTTGGGGATGCGTGGCAGGATGAGAGGACCCGTGACGTTCTAATCGTTCGCCTTGGTTAGAAGCGCTTGTTGTGGATAGTGGTGTGCAATCGCACGACCCAAGCCGACTCTAGGTGAGAGGCCAAGAAGAACTTACGCGTTCCCCTGCACCCAAGCGAGGCGAGGTTGATCCGCAGAAAGCATTGTGCGAGCCATGCTCGTAAGGAACACCAGTTCGGGACCATACGCTGATGACAATAATGCGCGCGCGAAACAACGCCTCTCTTTGTGTTCATTTTCTCGTCGCAGCCGTCGTTGCCTTGCCGGTAAAAGCCGACCCGATTCCAGAGCCATGGCAATCGAAGCGCGAGACAGTGATCACCATCACGGATAAGGCATGCAACGGCGACGAGGATGCCATCTCGGAAGTTCACAGTCGGCTTGCGGAGAGTGACCCTGTCATGATGAACGCAACCGTCTGGTTGCGCTCTAATTGTGACGCGTTCAAATCCATGACCAAGGAGGAAACAGCGGTCCTTCAACGAAAATCGGCACTGGCGGGATTTCCCATCGCGATGTCTAACTATGGCGTGTCTTTGCTGCGTGGCGATCTTGGAGTCGCAAAGGACCATCCTACTGGTTTGGCCTTGATGGAGCGGTCCATTGAAGCGGGATATGGTGAAGCCGCCCGAGTCCTCGCAGAGTTTTATGCCAAGGGAGAATGGTTGCCACGCGATGTAGAAAAGGCTCGCGCTTATATCGCGATGGCCGAGGCAGAGGGTGTTTCTTCTGATGAAATCGCGAGCGTGCATAGATTAGTTTCGAAGGCCGCTGCTGCAGAGCCAAATGAATCTGAACAAGGTTCTGAATCAACCGTCCAACGTGCTGTCGGCGAACCGGACAAAGCTCCCTCAGATACGATTGCAGGCCGTTGTAGGCCACCTCAAGGCGATACCAGCCCGTTCTCTGGAGTCGAATTCAACTTACTAAACGTGGCTGCCAAGTGTATCTCGGCATACCCAAGAGATAACGATTGGCAATCGCAAAATCGTTGGGAAGCATACGTATTGAAGCGCTGCAACTCGATTTACAGATTGCGTTTCACTGGAAGCGAAGCGGCCGATTACACCGAAGCATGCGTCATGGCCGAGCAAGAGTTCCGTGAAGAATCCTCGGACTGGGAGCACAAGGTGATCGACCGTGTGACGCGTCCTGTGTGCACTTCTGTGCTTACAGAAGGACCCGACGGCGAGAAGTATTATGCCTGTTCGATCCACTACTCGACGGAGAGATACAACGGCCCCGCAAAGCCGTTGCGTGATGATGCAATAGTTATCCAGAACTAGATCTAACCTGCGTTGAATACAGAACGCCGCGCGTAAGTTAGGTGCGGCCTTGAATGTATGCAGCTATTGTTTCGCAAAGGGTAGCGTGAACAGACTTCTGCAATTTCGGCTTCCATAGCTCTTTCGACAAAGTCGGAAGGCGCTAAAGGACGGTGTCATCGCATTGCAGCACACAGCGTTTGAAAATTGCGCATGATCGATCGATGCCGTAATCAGAAAAAATGCGGTGGACGATCAACGAAATCGAGACCTTTCTCATTGTTATCGATGCAGGCTCAATTTCGGGCGCTGCAATCCGCATGGATATCTCGAAATCCGTGATCAGCAAGCGGATCAGTGACTTCGAGACAGCCCTCGGAACAGCCCTCTTCACGCGCCACGCAGGACGCATCACACCGACGGATCCGGCCCTGACCCTCGCCGAGCGGCTGCGCCCGGCGCTTACGCAACTGGTCACCGCGACGGAAAGTGCGGTCTCTGACGTCAAGGGATTGCGAGGTCGGTTAAGCATATCGGCACCGATGAGCTTCGGCATCCATCATCTCGGCCCGATAATTGCCTCATTTGCCCGGGCACATCCCGCACTCGAGATCGTCCTCGACTATGACGACGCCATGGTCGATCTGGCGCGCAAGGGTCATGACGTCGGTATCCGTCTGGGTGAGATGTCCGACAGCACGCTCCTCTCGCGCAAGCTCTGCGAGGATCGGCGCGCCATCGTCGCCAGTCCCAACTATATTGAGCGTCATGGCCCGCTGACTGACCAGGCCCAGCTCTCGGAGCATGATACGATCCGTTATCTGAACCGACGGATCGGCGACATCTGGCGTTTCGAGCCGCATGTTCGGCCTCCCCGACCCTCGCATCTTGTCACCAACAATGGCGAGGCGATGCGCGACATGGTCTGTGCCGGACTTGGCATAGCGCTTCTACCAATGTTTATCGTTCACAGGGATATCGAGGAGGGCCGGTTGGTTCAGGTTCTGCCGGACCTTCGCCCACACGGTCTGCCAATCCATGTCGTCTGGCCGCCGATCAAACCCATGCCGCAAAAACTCAGGCTCTTCATAAACCACCTCGTAGAGAGCCTCGGCGACACGCCACCCTGGTTGCGAACATAGAAGCGGTCTCGGCCCGTAATCTCGTCAGGCACGTTCTCGGATTGCGAACCCGATGTTCGCGCCGAGCCCGGTGACGTCCCGCCCCCTGGTAGCTGTATGCTTGAGGTGTTGCGCTGGTCTCATTCTGCCCCACAGGGGCCGAGCACTGCGCAGCACCCCAAACATGCGAGGCCGGGATGCCGGTCTCACGACAAGAAGGAAACGCGAATGTCATTCACCTATACACGCCTGAACAAGGAAGACGCGGCGGTTCTGCTCGTAGATCATCAGGCCGGACTGCTCTCGCTGGTGCGGGATATCGACCCGGACAAGTTCAAGAACAACGTCTTGGCCCTTGCCGATGCCGCCAAATACTTCGGCCTGCCGACCATTCTGACGACGAGTTTCGAGGACGGACCGAATGGCCCCATCGTGCCCGAGCTCAAAGAGACCTTTCCCGACGCCCCTTTTCTCGCGCGCCCGGGGCAGATCAACGCTTGGGACAACGAGGATTTCGTGGCCGCCGTGAAGGCCACGGGCAAGAAGCAATTGATCATCGCCAGGGTCGTTACCGAAGTCTGTGTGGCCTTCCCAGTTCTTTCCGCGATCGAGGAAGGCTACGACGTGTTCGTAATCACTGACGCCTCCGGCACCTTCAACCCGATGACCCGAGACGCCGCGTGGGACCGGATGTCGGCGGCAGGCGCTCAGCTCATGACCTGGTTCGGGGCCTCCTGTGAACTGCACCGCGACTGGCGCAACGACATCGACGGGTTGGGCGAACTTTTCGCGAATCACATTCCCGACTACCGGAACCTGTTTTCGAGCTATCTTGTGAACCGGAGCTGAACGCCATCACAATGACGGTCACGCCGAGAGTCTGCCGGTAATATAGCCCATGCCCGCATTTTCTCTCGGCGGGCATGGGCCAGCTAGCAGATGCGATCAGCATTTCGACAAGGATCCTGCCTAGATCTGGGCCGTCTACTCACCCAGCGAATGCTGGAATTGCGCTACGGCTGCAGGATAGGCCGCAGGTTGAGGCGGGCTGCTTCACGTGCGGATCTCCTTGAAGACATCCGACACAACCTTACGCAGCCATTTCTGTCCCGGCTCGCGTTCGGTCCTGAGATCCCAGCAGAGGTCGAACGAGAACACCACTTCTTCCAGCGGCAGAGGTGACGCCTTGAGATTGCGCAAACGCGGGTCGAGTGAGAACAGCCGTCGCGGTGCGATGGCGATCAGGTCGGACTTGGCGACGATATCAGGAATCTCGAACCAGCTTGCCACGGTCATCGCCATGTGCCGCTCCAGGCCGCGCGCGGCGAGGGCGTCATCTATCACAGTCGTGCCGGTGGCCGATTGCGACAGCTTCACATGGGGGAGTTCGGCATAAAGCTCCGCCGTCATTGGGTCATTCGCGCGCGGATGGTCACGGCGCATCAGCACGACGATCTCATCGGCCAGCAGACGCTGCGAGCGCACCACCTCCGGCTGAAGCCGCCCCGGGGTCAGGCGCACCTGCATGTCGACCCTGTCCCAAACGCTCTCGGGCGAGATCGAAAACGGCAGGATGTCGAAGGACACGCCCGGCGCCTCGACCTGCAACCGCTCGGCCAAGCGTGGCAAAAGAAAGCCGGAGACGTAATCGGCGACCTGCATGGTGAAAACCCGCTTTGCCTCGGCAGGCACGAACTGGTGTTGCAGCGAAATTGCCGTCGAGATGAAGCCCAATCCGCGTTCGATATCGGCGCTCAACTCGCGTGCGCGATCGGTGGGGCGCACCCCGTCGGCGGTGCGAAAGAATAACTCGTCGTTAAGCATGATGCGCAGGCGGGCCAGCGCATGACTGACCGCCGAGGGCGATAGCCCGATTTCCTCCGCCGCCCCGGCGATGGAGCCACGCACCATTATGGCGCGGAAGATGACGAGCAGGTTGAGATCGAAGTTGCGCAGGTTCACCATGGCATCACCGCATGAGGCTTACAAAGGAAAGCGTCACCTGCGGCACGAAGGCTACCAGGAGCAGCACCGCGATCATCACGCCGAGCATCGGCATCAGCGGCCGCGCGATCTGGCCGATCTTCAGCCCGCTGATCGCCGCCCCCACGAAGATCGTATAGCCGAAGGGCGGCGTCGCCATGCCGATGGTAAAATTGATCGCCACCATCGCCCCAAACTGCACCGGGTCCATGCCGAGCTGCTCTCCGATGGGAATGAGGAAGGAGGCGAGGATGATCATGGCGGCGAGATTGTCCATCACGCAGCCGATTACCAGCAACAGTAGGTTCATCAGCAGCAGGTAGAGCGCCGGCGTATCGGCGAAGCCCTCCATCGCCTGTGTCACCTGCCCGGGGATGCGCTCGAAGGCCATGACCCAGCCAAAGCCATTGGCCAGCGCGATGATGAACATGACGATGGTCATGGTCTTGAGCGATCCGCGCGTGACCGGGACGATATTGTCCAGAGTCAGTTCCCGGTAAACACCAAAGCCCAGCACCAGCGCAAAGACCGCCGCGACGATGGCCGCCTCGGTCGGCGTTACGATCCCGCCATAGATGCCACCCAGCACGAGGATCGGCCCGCAGAGCGCCCATTTCGCCGCGTTGAACGCAGCCCAGACCTCGGCGCGTGTCGCCTTGGGCTGCGGCGCGATGTCATGCTTGCGCGCGTGATGCCAGCAGAGCGCCATGAGGCCGAGCGCCAGCAGGATGCCCGGCACGATACCCGCCAGGAAAAGCTGGCTGATCGAGGTCTCGGACATCACTCCCCAGACCACCATCGGGATCGACGGCGGCAGCATCGGCCCGATGATCCCGCCTGCGACCGCAAGCGCGGTGGCGAAGGGCCGCGAATAGCCGCGCTTTTCCATTTCCGGGATCATGATCGCTCCGATGGCCGCCGTGGTCGCGGGCGCGGATCCAGAGAGCGCCGCGAAGAAGGCGGCGGCCAGAACCGCGACCATGCCCAGCCCCCCGGTGCGATGTCGCACCAGCACATCGGCAAACCCCACCAGCCGACGCGAGATACCGCCCGCCGTCATCAGGTCACCGGCGAGAATAAAGAACGGGATCGCCAGCAGGCTGAAGGATTGCGTGCCCGAAACCATCCGCTGCGCAAAGATCATCATGTCGATATCGGCGCTCCAGAGCGCGCCTATCGTGGCCAGGCCGATGGCAAAGGCCAGCGGCACGCGCAGCACAAGCATCAGCGGCAGGCCAAGTGTCAGGACAAGAAGCGTGGTGTTCATGTGGCGGCCGTCTCGGGGTCAGCAGGTGTGAGCAGCCTTGCCAGCCCATGCAGGATGAAAAGCGCGCCGCAAACTGGCACACAGAGATAAAGCACCTCGATGGGAATTTGCAGCGCGGCGGTGAGTTGCCCTGCCGTGCGACCGACATAGGCGATCCCGGCGGTGAGCGTGACCCAGCCGAACAGGATCGCGAGAGCGGCCACCAGCCGGTCGGCCCAGCCGTGCAACCGCTCAAACCGGGCGGGGATCGACTCGACGGCGACGTGAAAGCCCTCACGCAATCCGACGGTGGCATAAAGCAGCACCAGCCAGGCGAAGAGAATGATCGCCAGTTCCTCGGTCCAGCTTGGCGGCGCACCGAGGAAATAACGCATCAGAACCTGTGTCACGAGAAGGCCCAGCATCACGAAGATCAGCCCGACGCAGAGATTGGCCACGAGCCGCGAGGTCACGTGGCTCGTGGTGTCGATGATCATGGCGATCCTGCGCACGCATGCCTCCTTTAGCGCCGTCAGTCCGACGACACGGCTTTCAGCGCGCGCTCAAGCAGCTCTTCACCGATGGTCGCCTCGAAACGCTCGTAAACCGGACCGACCTTGGCGCGGAACGCGCCGACATCGTCGATCTCGTTGATCTCCATGCCCTTCTCTTTCAGCGCCGCGACCACGTCCGCCTCGGCTGCGGCGACCGCATCGCGTTGTTTGGCAATCGCCGCCTCGCTGGCCTCCATCACCGCCTGTTGCACATCCTCGGGCAGATTCTCGAAGCTGCGCTCCGACATCAGCAGATGGATCGCCGAGTAGGTGTGCCGCGTGAAGCTTAGATACTTGGTGACGTCTGCGTAATTGTTCGAATTGACCACTGAGGTGGGGATTTCGAGCCCGTCAACCGTGCCCTGCTGCATCGCGGTGAACACCTCGCCCCAGGCCATCGGCACCGGGCTCCCACCAAGCGAAGAGAACATCTCGATGAAGACCGGGTTCTGCATGGTGCGGTATTTCACGCCTTCGACATCCTCGGGTGTGCGCACCGGCCGGGTGTTGTTGATCATGTTGCGAAAGCCGCCTTCGGCCGCGCCAAGAGAGACGACACCATGCTCGCGCAGGTTGGTCGCCAGTTGTTGCCCTACCTCTCCGTCAAGCACTGCATGCGCCTGCTCGGCGCTGCCGAAAAGGAATGGCAGATCGACAAGCTGGTAGCTGGGTTCGAGATTGGCGACCACGGCATTGGTGATGATCCCCATGTCAATAGTGCCGAATTGCAGCCCCTCGAGGATCTCCTTGTCGTCGCCCAGCTGTCGGTTCGGAAACAGCTGCACCTCTACCCGCCCGGGCAATGCCGCCTCCAGCTCGTCCTTGAAGGCATGCGCGGTAATCGCATAGGGATCGGTCGGGCTATCAGCCGTGAGCCAGGCGAGCTTCAGCTCGATCTCGGCGGCATGCGCGGCACCGGTCAGGGCCATGCTGGTGAGCATGGCGCCAACTGCTCTGCGTGTGAAAGTCATGGTCATCGGTTTTCCTCCCTTTGATGATCGTCCGGGTCTGGGCCTCTCCCTCGTCCCGAAGGTCTGCCCGAAGCCTACACGCGCCCCAACCGATGCAAACAGTGCATAAGTCGCACTGTAACCTGCACATAATGCAGGTGCCAAACTGAAATCCCTGCAGGATGCTCTGAAAGAAATGAAGTTTTCTCAGGCAGTGTCGCCCCATAAGCTTGAACAAAGTCGGCTCTGTTCCGGCAATTAGCGCAAGAAGGAATAGGTGCATGGCCCAAATCGAATTTGAGACACGACCTCTGGCACCGGATATTTGCTGGCCCGACAACCGCCGGATCGCAGTGGTATTCAACCTTGCCTACGAGATGTGGTCGCCAGGGGTGACATCCGGGGTCGGCCCGATGGGCAACATACTTGGCGACGGTCTCTTTGACCCCAATGCCGACAGCTACGGGCGTTACAACGCCACCCACGGCATCCCGCGGCTGGTCTCGATCCTGGAGCGTCACGATATCCCGGTTACCCTGATGACCTCCGGGCTGGTGGCCGAGACCTTTCCCGATCAGCTCTGCACCTACGCGGCCCAGGGCCATGATATCGTCGGCCACGGCCTTGCCCAGGATATGATCTTTCCGACACTCTCCACGGACGACGCAGAGCGCTCGATCATCCGCAGCACAGCGGCAATCGAGGCCGCGATCGGACGCCGGCCCTTGGGTTGGATCAGCCCAAGAGTGACCTCATCCGCAGCGACGCAAAGCCTGCTTGCCACCCATGGATATCATTGGCACGGCGACGTGCTCGACGGCGACCTCCCCTACCTCCAGAGGTTCGAGACTGGCGAGATTTTGGCAATTCCGATGTCGGTCGAGTTCAATGACCTGCCGCACGCCATGCGTTTCGGCCGCACCCCGACGCAATTCGTTGAGATGTTTCAGGACGCGTTGACCGGATTGCGGTCACAGCCTGCCGAAACGCTCATCCTCGACATCATTGCACATGGCCATTGCTACGGTCGCCCCGCCGCCGCCTGGGCCATCGACGAAATCGCAAGCCTCTGCAAGGAGGACGACTCCATCTGGCTCACAACGCGCTCCAAGATCGCAGCACATTACAAAAAGATCGGTCAACACGCCGCTTGATCTGTGTGCAACGGCAAGGGTGAACTGAACGCGCTCCAATCTCGTAGCATGGTCCACAGGACAATGCTGCGAAATCAGTCCGGATATGCATCCACGGGGCCCCGGTTCGGCGTCTGCGCCGAGTATTGATTATGTGTCGTTTTGCGGATTGCACCGGTATCGAAGCAAGCGCGAATTACTCGGAAATCAGATTCCGGATTCATACCATCCAGACGCGCTGTGATGACGGCATTCAGGAGCCAGTCTGAAACTTTCATCGTCCGTCCTGCGTGCTTCGTTGTGACCCTGCCCGAAATCCCGGGCCTGAGGAGCAACGATGCAGAACGCAATAACCCTTAGACGGCCCATAACAACAGACATCTGTCTGGCCATCCGCCGCCTGCCGATGGCGAGTTGGGGGTTGATCTGTGCCTGGACCGCAGTGCTAATCTATGCGGCATCAAATTCCATCGTGGCACTGCTGGTCGATATTGGCGAGGCCAACCCCGTCGACGAGGGGCGCAACGCCATAACCTACATGAACCTGCTGTTACTGGGCTCGCTTCTCTCGGTCATCCCGATGGTTTTTCTGTTCCGGCGCGATTGGACCCGTGCCAACATCGCGCGACTGAGCCGCCGCGACTGGCGTATGCTGACGCTCTCGGCCTTTCTGTCGTCGGCGCTAACGCCGGGACTGTTCTTCTACGCGCTGGCCCATACCAGCGTGACCAACGTGGTTCTGGTCTCGCGGATCGAGCCGCCGCTGTTTCTCTTGGCCGCCTGGCTGGTGCTGAATGAGCGGGTCTGCCGTCGCACCATGACGGCCGGGTTGATCGCTCTGACCGGTGCAGTTGTGATGATCGGATTGCGCGACGGTGGCGGGGTCGGCGCGCTTGGCACCGGCGAATGGGCCACCGTGGCGGCAACACTGTCCTACGTGGCCTCGACACTGGTGACCCGAGTGAGCCTGCGCGATATCCCGCTCGGGATCTTCTCGATCTATCGCACCGTCGTGGGTGCGGCGATCTATTTCGTGCTCGTCTCGGCGCTCTACGGCCCCCAGGTGTTTCGTGATATTCTTTCACCGCTGCTGTGGCAGTGGATCTGGTTGTATGCAGGCGTGGTCATCGTGCTGGGCCAGTTGGCCTGGAACATGGCACTGAAACACGCACGCGCCTCTGAGCTTTCGCTCGCCACATCCTTCTCGCCGCTCGCTGCGATCCTGATTGCGATGTTGCTTCTGGGCGAAACTGCGGGGCCGGGCCTGATACCGGGCGCTGCGCTGATCGTGCTGGCGATTGCGATCGGCAATGGTCTGTTCTCGCGGCAGCGAACTGCACCGATGGACCATGGCGTCGCAACCAGCGACCGGGAGCAGCACACGCCGTTCGCCTGGTCGCCCCAATCCCACGTGCGGCCAAAATGGGTTCGGTTGATCTCTCGGTCAGACCATACAAATACCAGCCAACTGACCGAATCTGGACACGGTGCCCCAACAAGAGCATACCCGCCATGGACCCTCTCAACGGCCCCTCCGAGATTGCCCTGGTCGCGTCCTGCTCTGGGAGGATAGGCCAAGTCACCAATGAGTGTCGGCGGTTCACGTTCAGACGAAAAGCAGTAGATCTTGCTTTAATTTGACAGCAGGCCTTTAGCCAATCCGATCTCTTAAGCAACTGCGACGGCTACAATCTCTTCAAAGTATCGCCTTGCCGAAGCGGTTTGACGCAACACGCTCCACGACCGGTCAGGCAAGCAAAATACTGACGTCTAGAGTCAGAATTTATGGAATTCAGGGTTGAAGTAATGTCTAAGTTTCGAACTGATGGAACTACAACCGATCAACGGTGAGAAACCACAGGGAGACGGAAATGATAAAGAGAACCATGAAAACCCTCGCGTCGGCACTTTGCGTGTCGGCAATCGGCCTTACAGCGGCCTCGGCCGACGTGCTCGACACGATCAAGGAACGCGGCACGCTCATTGTCGGCGTCAAGGCCGATTACAAGCCCTATGGCTTTCTCGATTCATCCGGTAACATCATCGGCATCGAGCCCGATCTTGCAAAAGACGTCGCCGACGAACTGGGTGTCGAGGTCGAGTATGTGCCGGTGGTCAGCTCGAACCGGATGCAGTTTCTGGAGCAGGGCAAGATCGACCTCATGATCGCGACCATGACCGACACTGAAGATCGTCGCAAGGCCGTGCAGATCGTGGACCCCAACTATTACTCTTCCGGCACGAACATCCTTGCGCTCAAGAGCCTCGGTCTGACGGAGTGGGAAGACCTGCGGGGCAAGCCTGTCTGTGGTATTCAGGGGGCGTTCTACAACAAGTCCACGTCGCAGAATTATGGTGCAGAGATTGTCGCCTTTACGGGCACGGCCGAGGCGTATTCGGCTCTCAAGGCCGGCAATTGTGCCGCGTTTGTCTATGATGACAGTGCCATTGTCGCGAAAACCAACGATCCTGAATGGTCGGATTACGAAATGCCGCTCAAGACCATTGACGACGCGCCTTGGGGGCTTGCTGTCCCGCTGGGCGAGGACGAATTCGCGGCGTTTATGAGCGACATGATCACCGAATGGCACAAATCCGGACGTATTCTGGAGCTTGAGACGGAGTGGGGCGTGGCCAACACGCCGTTCGCCGAGGCGATGCACGAAAAGTTCAAGTAAACCAAAGCAGGCGGAGCATTCGGCTCCGCCTGATATCCCTGCCCCGGAGCGCCCCCTACATGGACGTCATCTATGAATGGTTTCGCGTTCTTTACGACGAAACCGGCATCAACCTGCCATTTCTATACGATGCCTATGACCGCAATCGCATGATCGACGGATTCTTTACGACGATCCGGCTTTCGCTGGTCTGTCTGTTCTTTTCGGTGTTGATCGGCGTGATTGGAGCCTGGCTGCAAGGGTCATCGTTCAAATGGACCCGGCGTATCGTGAATGGGTATATCCAGCTCTTTCGCAACACCCCGCCGCTGGTGCAGTTGTATTTCTTTTATTTCGCCATCGGGACGATGCTCCCGACGGTTGAGAACGATTGGGGCGGCCAATCGCCGATTCTCGGCAGTTTCGCCTGGGCCGCGATATCGCTGTCCTTCTTCGCCGGGGCATTCAATGTCGAGATATTCCGCTCGGGGATCGAGGCGGTGCCGAAATCCACCGTCGAGGCGGCTGAGGCTCTCGGTTTTTCGAGATTGCAAATCTACCGCGACGTGACGCTGCCATTGGCGTTCCGGGTGGTTCTGCCCGCCCTCAACAACAACCTTGTCAATCTGGTCAAGACAACAACACTCGCCTACGCGATCGCGGTGCCGGAGATGCTCTACGAGGCCAATCAGATCTGGTCGGACAATGTGAATGTGACAGAGATGATGATCTTTCTCTTGCTGGCCTATTTCGCATTGGTGGGCGTTCTGGTGGGCGGCATGAACCGTTGGGAGCGCGCGATGAGAATTCCGGGTTTCGGCTGATGAGCTACAAGACAGATCTTCCCGTCATGAAGCCGTTCAGACCGCGCGAGCCGGAACCGCTCCTGGGGTTTCGGCCGTGGCACTTTGTCGTGATCGCACTCCTTGCCGTGTTCGGACCTTCCCTCGCCTTTGCGCAAGCGGGTGTGCCGCTGCTGACCCCGTTTGCTGTCCTGCTGGACTGGGTGCCCTTGCTGTTGCAGGGCTTCATATTCAATCTCGTCATCTCATTTCTCGCAATGGCCCTTGGAACGGCGCTCGGCACGTTGCTGGGCCTCGGACAGATATCGCTCTCACGGGTGACACGCGGCGTGTCATGGTTCCTCACACAGTTCTTCCGCAACGCCCCTTGGCTGGTCCTGCTGTTTTTTGCGATGTTCCTGTTACCGTTCGAGATCAACCTGCTGGGCATTTCGATACCATTCCCCGACTGGTTCAAAGCCATTCTTGGCTTGTCGCTGCCGGTGATGGCGAACGTCTCCGAGATCGTGCGAGGGGCTGTCAGATCACTGCCCAGTGGACAGTGGGAAGCTGCAGAAAGCCTCGCGTATACGCGGCGGCAAACTCTATGGCTGATCATCCTGCCGCAATGCGTGAAGCGCATGCTGCCGCCCTGGATGAACCTCTATTCCATTCTGACGATGGCAACGGTTCTAGCCTCGATCGTCGGCGTTTCGGAGGTCATGACACTGACCGGACAGGCGCTCGCCGCAGAAGGCGGTCGTCCTGAATTGCTGGCGCCGTTCTATGGGTTCGTCCTCTTGTTATTCTTCGCCTACTGTTATCCCATCGCACGTTTCACCGTTCGGCTGGAACGCAAATTCGCAGTCATCAACTGAGGAAATGAAATGAGTTGGACCCCTGCCGAACCGATGGTCTCACTGAAGGACGTCCACAAGTCCTTTGGCACGCTCAAGGTTTTGAACGGCGTATCGCTTGATGTGATGAAAGGTGATGTGATCTGCATCATCGGCCCATCAGGGTCCGGCAAATCTACACTGATCCGCTGCGTCAACGCGCTCAATGATATTCAGCAAGGTTCTATCCTCGTCGAGGGGCAAGAGGTGAACGACCCTAATCTGGACAAGCTGGAGTTGCGGAAGAAGGTCGGCATGGTGTTTCAGCAATACAACCTGTTTCCGCACAAGACTGCATTGCAGAATGTCATGATGGCGCCGGTGCGCGTGCTGAAACAGGACAAGGCAAAGGCTGAAGCGACCGCACGGGCCTTGTTGAAGAAGGTGCGTCTCGAGGGCAAGGAAGGTGCATATCCCGGCGAACTCTCCGGGGGGCAGCAACAACGTGTCGCCATCGCACGATCCTTGGCAATGCAGCCTGACGTAATGCTATTCGATGAGGTCACCGCAGCACTTGATCCCGAGACCGTCGGTGAGGTTCTGCAGACCATCAAGGATCTGGCCGAAGAGGGGATGACCTGTATCCTCGTCACTCACGAAATGGCCTTTGCCCGGGAGGTAGCAGACCACATTTACTTCACGGACCGGGGCGTCATTGTCGAACACGGCCCGCCGGAGACCTTCTTCAAGAACGCCCAGGACCCGCGCACCAGGGAGTTTCTCAGCCAGATCCTCTGATGCATGTCCCACAGCCACGGTGCTTACCGTGAGTTGGAGGTGCAACAGGTTAGCGAATAATCGACAAGCGTCGAGCACGCTGTGAGGGCACCAGAAGGATTCGCAGGGCGCCCTG
Source organism: Roseovarius sp. (assembly GCF_040219995.1). Lineage (GTDB taxonomy): Bacteria > Pseudomonadota > Alphaproteobacteria > Rhodobacterales > Rhodobacteraceae > Roseovarius. The sequence continues at coordinate 32,043 of NZ_JAVJUC010000020.1, forward strand.
AGCGGCCCGTGGAGTCGCAAGACGCGCCTGCCTGCAGTCAGGGAGTCCGCGAGCACGACCGCTCTTAGCGAGTCTCTCCACAGCTCTGAGGGGCATGGCCGTGTCAGCCACGCCACTTAACTCCATGATGTGGCCCAATGCACTTGGATAAAAGCACGCCAAGGCTGATCAAGACGTCTGACCACAGCAGCAGCCATTTGCGTGAAGTCAAAGAGTGTGCCGGTTAGTTGCCCTATGCTCGCTACGAGCAATAAGCTCGGAACCAATTCCAACCGCGGTTCCAGCAGTCTCAAGTTGGCGTCGGAGCCTATAACAAAGGTTGTCGTTGGCACCAATAGCAGTCGGGGCTGAGAGCCCTTTCCTTGTCTCTTACGCCTCGCGCAGAGACGCACAAACTGGAGGACATGATGAAGACCTTTGCCACTGCTTTCGCAGCCGCACTTATCGCTGGAGCTGCGCAGGCAGATCCTACGGTGGGGATTACGAAATCGATGCCTCAAGTGACCGTGCAGACCGAAATTGGCCCACAGGTGGTCGACCGCGTTCAGGATCCTTCGAACGAGATTACCGGCGAGTGGGCACGCACCTCGCGCCCGTGTCCGGAATTCTGCATCCAGCCGATGAGCCCGGCCCCGGGCGTGTCGACGATCGGGGAGCTTGAGCTTCTGGAGATGTTGCAAGACCCGGATGCAGTGGTCGTGGACAGCCGGACGCCCGACTGGTTTCAGGGCGGCACGATCCCCGGCGCGATCAACATTCCCTATACATATGTCGTCGATGAACTCGGTCGGCTCGGGTGTGAGCCGGATTTTGACGGCTGGGATTGTGCGGAGGCCAAGCAGGTCGCGCTCTTCTGCAACGGAATCTGGTGCGGCCAGTCCCCGACGGCGATCCGCAACATGATCGACGCCGGTTACCCGGCCGAGCAGATCTCATACTACCGCGGTGGCATGCAGGTCTGGCGTCTGCTCGGCCTGACCGTGGTCGGTGGACGTTAAGGTGAACACAGGGGTCGCCTGCATCGCGTGACGCCCCTAGCTGGGCGGCCATCCTCGGCTGCGAGATACGAGTGCAGGAACTGGACCACCATGTCATAAAGGGCAGGCTTTGTCTCCTGAAGAGGTAAATTGCCATGCTTCCAACACTCGGGCTGCTTCTGGCCTGCCAACTTATCGGAGAAGTCACCGTCCGCGGCATCGGTCTCTCGATCCCCGGCCCTGTCCTCGGCCTTGCCCTTCTCCTCGTCATCCTGCGTCTCAGGCCCGCCCTAGCCGGGGACCTGCGCCCCACCATCTCAGTCATCCTCGCCAACCTGTCGCTGCTCTTCGTGCCAGCGGGCGTCGGCGTGATCGGCAATCTCGACGTGCTGTCGGAGGATTGGTTCGCGCTCCTCGTCGTTCTGGTGCTGTCGACGCTTCTGGCCATGCTGGCCTCCGTGGGCACATTTCTCGCCGTGCGCCGCCTCACCGAGGGACCAGCAAAATGACTGGCGTGGCAAATCTCTGGAGTTATCTTTCCACAACCCCCCTCTTGTGGCTGACCGCGACCATCCTCGCCTACCTCGCCGCGGATGCGATAGCGCGACGGCTGCACAACCATCCACTCGCCAACCCGGTAATCCTCTCGGTCCTCATCATCGCGCCGGTGCTCTGGGTCACGAAGACAGAATATGCGACCTATTTCGAAGGTGCGCAGTTCATCCATTTCCTCCTCGGCCCCGCGACGATCGCCCTCGCGCTGCCGCTCTGGGACAACCGCGAGACCATCGGCACCTCCGTCGCGCCGATCCTGCTGGCGCTCGTGGCAGGGTCGGTGACGGCCGCAGGCTCGGCCATCCTGCTGGCGCAGGCATTCGGTCTTTCGACCGACGTGATCCTGTCGCTTGCCCCCAAATCGACGACCGCGCCGGTGGCACTCGGCATATCCGAGGCGGTTGGCGGCCTGCCGGCGCTGACGGCGGTGCTGGTGATCCTGACCGGGATCATCGGCGCGGTGATCGTGACACCGCTGATGACCGTGCTGCGTATCAAGGACTGGCGCGCGCGGGGCTTCTCCGTCGGCCTGGCCTCGCACGGCATCGGAACGGCGCGCGCCTTTCAGGTCAACCCGACGGCCGGGGCCTATGCCGGCATCGCGATGGCGCTGAATGCCCTGCTCACGAGCCTGATCGTGCCGGTGCTCGTGCGGTGGCTGATATGACGAACCGGGCGGCCGCATTCTCTGCGGCAAGGGGTTAAAGAGACATGTCGGAAACACTGACAGCACTAGGCGGGATCGGCCTGTTTCTTCTTGGCATGAAGATCATGACCGAGGCGCTGCGCGAGGCGGCGGGCTCGAATCTGCGTCGCTTACTCGCGCGGTTCACCACTACACCGCTTCGGGGCGTGGCGAGCGGCGCGCTCACCACGGCGGTGATCCAATCATCCTCGGCCACCACAGTGATGACCGTGGGGTTCGTGGGGGCCGGGCTTTTGAGTTTCCCGCAGGCGCTTGGGGTGATCTACGGGGCCAATATCGGCACCACCGTGACCGGTTGGATCGTCTCTCTGGTCGGCTTCAAGCTGAAGCTGGGCACCCTGGCGATGGGCCTTTTGTTCCTTGCGAGCCTCGCCCTCCTACTGTCGCACGGGCGACTGGCACGGATCGGACGGATCGTGGCAGGCTTCTGCCTGCTCTTCATCGGGCTCGACATGATGCAGGAGGGCATGTCCAGCGCCGCCGCCTGGATCACGCCCGAGCGCACACCAGGGCCGGGATTGGGCGGAATGCTGACCATGGCCGCACTCGGCTTCGCGATCACTGTGGTGATGCAGTCGTCCTCGGCGGCCATCGCCGTGGTGCTGGTCTTGCTGAGCGGCGGCGCCTTGCCGCTGATCCAGGCCGCAGCGGCGGTCATAGGAATGAACCTGGGCACCACCGTGACCGCGCTGATTGCCACGATCGGCGGTTCGCGCGCCATGCAACAAACCTCGCTCGCGAACCTGTTGTTCAACCTCGGGACCATGGTGCTGGCCTTTCCCATGCTGCTTTTGATCACCGGCCCGCTCGAAACGCTGGCCGCCCGCAGCGGAGTGGACACCGCGCTCGTGCTGTTTCACACCGCGTTCAACCTTCTGGGCACCCTCGTCTTTCTTCCTCTCACCGACCGTTTTGCCACGCTGGTGTCATCGCTGCGGCCGGACCTCGGCGCACGCGCCCTCCCGGAACTGGACCGCCGCCTGCTGACGGACGAGGGTGCGGCGATTCAGGCCGCGCACGGTGCCATGACCTGGGCCGCGCGCGAAATTTTCGCGGCCTATGCGCTGGCCCTCGGACCACAAGGCGATGTGCGGCGGCTGTCATCACTCACCCCCCGTGTGACCCTCGCGCTCGAGGACCTGAAGGATTTCATGGCCCGGATCTCAGTGCCACACGACAAGCCCGCCGAAGCCGCCGCCTACGCCGCGCTGATGCACCAGGTCGACCACCTTGTGCGCCTCATCGAACAGGCTGAACATCGCGGGTTCGCCCGCGTTCTGAAACATGATCTGGTCACACGGCGACCCGCCCGTTGGTTCGCCGCCTGCCTCTCCCCCACCCGGACGTTGGAGCTTGCCGCCATCGGCGCGCACATGGCGCGCATGACCGCTCCGGTCTCACACCGCTTCACCCGGCACCGGCGCGGCCTTCTGCTGGGCGAGCACGCAGGCCTCTACTCGGTGCAGGAGACCTTTCAGGCCACCGACGCGATGCGGTGGCTCAACCGGATCATGCATAACGTCCAGCGCGTCGGAGAGTATGAATATGAGGTTCAATTCAGGTTAGGCTAGGCGCACTTTCAGAAGATGAACGGGCCTTCACCATGCGCGAAGGGCAGTTCGGTCCAGGCCGCGCCGGAGGCCGTGTCGATCAGCGCGCATCCGGTGGGCGGCGTCACGAGCGGATGCCGCCCGAGCAGGCCATGATACACACCATGCACATGACCCGTCAGGATCCGAACCGGCGCGCTGTGGCGGTCCTGCACATCCCGCAGTGCGTCGGGATTCGCCAAGCCGATTGTATCCATGAAGCGAATGCCGCTCCGCAGCGGCGGATGATGCAGGGCCACGACGATCTGCAGGCCCCCGTCCCCGGCCAGCGCCTTGGACAAGAGCGCGAGGCTCTCATTGCGCAGCACACCCCCGCCCTGCCCCTCGATCAAGCGTATCGAGCCCGACGATGCGAGTGTCGCCGACCCTTCAGCTTTCTGCGCCGCAAGAAAGGTCATACCGGGCTGAGACTAATGCCAAAGACAGGTGCTAAAAGTTGGTTCGTGCCTAGAAGCACACGTGATGATTACTCCTTATGGTGGAGAGCCGTCCGAACCAATTAGAGAAGTCGAAAAAACAGCCCCTTGTATGAAACCTTGATAGCGGATCGGCGGTGGACTACCATTCGCGACGCTTCTGGCGATTGGCAGCTCAGGCCTTGGCAAACTCATGGTTGTCCGAGTATCCTAGCAAGCGTGCGTCGCGTCAGTGATAGCCGAACCCCAAGAGGCAGCGTCCAGACTTCGCTTTGGCACTTTGATGGCGAATGGGTCGGACAGGATCGGCAGCAGTTCTGATACCTCTAACAGAAGGCGCCTTCACAAATGGTTCCAACTGAGAGCACGCCTACACATCGCCGTCAAAGGCAGGCGAAGAATGTCGTCCTGACCGCTTTGACCATCGCATTCTTCGGCGCGATGCTCGGCGTTATCTTCGGTATTGCGCTAGGAACCGTGACCAGACCCGAAGCCTGGATCATCGGACTGTGTGCGGCCGTGACAGGTGGCATGATGGTTCCCGTCTACTTGAAGCCGACAATGGCAACGAGCGTGGTTTCCGGCGCATTAACCGTATATTTCGTTTTTCACCTCAATGCCGGTGCAATCATCGCCTACCAGGCATCCGAGGAAGTCATCCGTATCATACCCTATGTCGTCTGGTTCTTTCCACTGGTCGTGTTTCACCAGCTAACCAATTTCGGCTTTTATAAGCGCTGGATCAGCTGCCTTGTCGGTCTCGGCCCGATACCGATCTCGGTCTATGTGCTTGGTCATCTGACAGACCCCGTCGCCATCGGAGTCCTCGACGCGATCGTGACGTTCCTGTTCAGTTTCTTCGCCTTCGTTCTCTTTGTCGGCGTGTTCACACGACACCGTGATGAGGAGATCCAGCGCGCGGCCATGGCCGAGGAAGCGAACCGAACCGCCGCCGTGCTGCGGGTGAGCGAAGAGCGCTTCAGGCTGCTGGGTTTGGCGACAAACGATCTTGTCTGGGACGCTGACCTGAAGTCCGAAAAAATCTGGTGGAGCGAGACGCTGCTCGACACTTACGGCTATGATCCTCAGGGACCCGCCACCGACCTGAAAACCTGGGAAACCTGGATTCACCCCGAGGAACGGGACCGAGTGGTCAAGAGCCTTCAATCCGTGATCGAGAGCGGTGGAAGCAAGTGGACCAGCGAGTATCAGTTCGTTTGCGCGGATGGCCGAATCTTGGACGTGATTGCCCGTGGCCTTGTGCTTCGCGATGAGACCGGTGAGCCGGTCAGGCTGATCGGTAGCACGGCTGATGTCACAGAGCTACGTGAGCTGGAAAAGAAGCTGCGCCAGTCGCAGAAGATGGAGGCAGTCGGTCAATTGACGGGCGGCATCGCTCACGACTTCAACAACCTTCTGACGATCATCCTGGGCAGTGCCGAGGCGCTCGCGGACATCCGCGCGAAGGACCCAAAGGCGCGCGAGCTGGCCGAAACCACGTTGCAGGCGGCGGAACGCGGCGCAATCCTGACCAACCGCCTGCTCTCCTTCGCACGGCGCCAGGTGCTCGCGCCAAGAAATCTTCACCCGGGGCAGTTGCTGACAGGGCTCGAGGGGCTGATCCGCCGCACGATCAATGCGGATATCGAGATCAGGATCAGTGCCGCTGCCGATGTCCTGCCGATCGAGGCCGATCCGGATCAACTCGAGAATGCGATCCTGAATCTCGTGATCAATGCCCGCGACGCCATGCCCGATGGCGGGCACCTGATCATCGAGGCGTCAAACGTGACACTCACCTCGGAGGATCTGCTACACTACAAGGGGATGTCAGGGGGCCGATACGTGATGGTCGCCGTGTCCGACACCGGCTGCGGGATGCCGCGGGAGATCGCGGAACGGGTGTTCGAACCCTTTTTCACCACAAAGGAGGTCGGCAAGGGAACCGGGCTTGGACTGTCGATGGTCTGGGGGTTCGTCCGACAGTCGAACGGTCACGCCCAGATCTATTCCGAACCCGACGAGGGCACCACGGTCAAGCTCTACTTCCCGGCTGTGAAGCAGTTGGAAACGCAGCCTAAGACGCAGAAGAAACCCACCGGACTGGTGGGCGGGACAGAGGGCATTCTCGTAGTCGAGGATGACGACATGGTCCGCGAACATGCCGCAGCGCAACTCGCGAGCCTTGGATACAGGATCAAGCAAGCTGCGTCAGCAGCCGACGCCATTGCGATTCTGGATAGTGACGAGACCATCGACTTGTTGTTCACCGATGTGGTGATGCCCGGTGGTATGAACGGCAAACAGCTTGCAGATGCCGCCCTGCTTCGGCATCCTGACCTCAAGGTGCTCTTCACATCCGGCTACACCAAGGATGCGATCGTTCACCAAGGTCGGCTTGATCCCGGTGCGAACCTGCTGGGTAAACCCTACCGTCGTGCGCACCTCGTCGCGAAAATCCGGCACGTGCTGGATGCATAGCGGCGGACGCTGGTGCAGCAATAGCCGCGTTCTCTGGTGATGCCTGACACGCTGTGCAGTGCAAAAAGGATCATCTCTCAGTGCGGCTGTAATGTTCCAACGCATCCTGACGAGGTATGCAGCGACAAGAAACGAACGGCAGTTTTGGTGAAGTTGCGCTGCGGCACATCGTCGACGCTGAGCGGCCGGTTAGGGCCATCCGTAACCTTTTTGCATCAGGAGGGTCGGCACTGTTAACTCTTTGTGACAAAACAGTCCATGTCTATCACCCCAACGCGCTCCGATCCACGACGCACGGCGTCGCTTGCACCGTCATCGGCTTCAGCGGTCTGCCCATTCTGCGTGCATGGCAGATAGAGCTTGACCGTGGTCCCTACATCCCGCTCGCTGTAAATGTTGATATGGCCGTTGGATTGCCTAAGGGAGACGATATTTTTGCTATACATTTTGCTATACAAAAAGCGTTACCTAATAATATAAAAACTATTTTTATCAATACCTTAATCGCTGACCTTTGGAGGAGTAGCGGACACCTCCTCCGCCACCCACCTCAGTCTCCATTTCAGTGTGCGGTTTTCGCTATTTTTCCCACGCGTTTTCCGCCGGTTACAGTTAGCCATTCCCAATAGAGACGCACCGCCTCGGCGGTAATTCCCGATCACAGGCGCAGAGTCTCAGTAGCCCATTTTGGCCGGTTCGCTTTTCGCGAAACTTCCCTGTTAACAGGCAATTTACAGGGAAGTGCTCCAAATTCGACGATTTCAGCTTATGCAAAGCCCCATAATAACAATGACTTAATGAACAAATTCCCTGCAATCAAAACAGGGAATTCTCTAGACCGAGCAGGGAAGTTTCAGGGAGCGTGATCGCTCTTGCAGGGAATAGCTAGTGAACGGTCAATCCCAGACGGCGTTCCTGCTCTGACCACTCGAGCGGCAACTGACCGCGCACCAGCTTTTCAAGTGTCAAATCTAGCGGTTGCGTGCCGTCCAGAATCGCGCGTTGCAGTCTGGGCGAGAGGCATACGAGTTGTGCCCGCGTGCGAATGAAGGCTTCGCTGACGTTTTCGCTCCGGGCGACCTCGGAGATGGAAGAACCTGACTTCAGCGCCGCTGTCCATCCATGCGCCTTCGCCAAAGCGCGCAGCATGGTCGAATCCGGTGCAGGTTTGACATCGCCAATGACGATCCTGGTTTCCACGCCACGGCGGCGGGTTTCAAACGGCGCCGTACAACTCAGCACGGTGTCGGAAAGATCCCCGGGCGGGACCTGCAGGAGATCCGCCAGCGCGTCACGGTAAAAAGTCATGGAAAGGTCATCCGTGGAAATCTGTGCGTTATGGATGATCACCGACAACAGGTCATTCTCACCGTTCCTCAGTCGATTGATCAACGCCCGCGCATTGTCCTCCAACCTGGGGCTTGCGCCGATGTCGGGGATCGTGACCAGAGTATGGCGCTCGGCCATCAGATCGAGATGATCTGCAACGCGGGCGGCCACCGACGCCTCGAAGCGCCCCGCAGGCAAACGCCACCCCGCGGGATCATGGCGCGAGAGAAGACGATTCGAGACATAGTAGCGGATACGCCGGCTGCCCTTCTTGGTATGTGTCGGTGTCAGCCGGTCACCGGTCGGGTCCCGGAACTTGCCCGTCAACACCGCCACGTCAGTCCGGCGGCCGTTTTGGATCGCGCAACCACCCCGCCTGGGGCGACCACTTGCTTCCTGCAACTTGGCCTGCACGCGGTCCCAGAAGTCGGTGGCGATGATGGCGGCATGCTGTCCATCGAATACCTTGTCCTTGTGCCGGATGCGCCCGGCATAGACCGGGTTGCAGAGTATATGATGGATTTGGCCACGCGAGAGCGGGCCGCCACCCTGCTCGCGTCCGGTGGAGAAAACATGGCGCTTGGACCGAAGCCCACGGCTTGCCGCTTCCCGCTCAACCGCGCGCAGACATCCAAGATCGTTGTAGAGCGCATAAAGCGCCTCGACCGTACCGCGCTCCGTCTCGTTGACCACGAGGCTTCGGGTGTTGGGATCGGGATGTGCATCATAGCCGAGGGGTGGCACGCCACCCATCCATAGACCGCGTTTCTTGGAGGCGGCGATCTTGTCACGAATGCGCTCTGCTGTAACTTCCCGCTCGAATTGCGCGAAACTGAGCAGCATGTTCAGTGTCAGCCGTCCCATGGACGAGGACGTATTGAACGCCTGCGTGACCGAAACGAACGAACTGCCAGCCGCTTCGAACCTGTCGACCAGCTTGGCGAAATCCGACAGCGACCGTGTCAAGCGATCGATCTTGTAGACGACGATCATGTCGACGCGACCGGCATCCACGTCGTCCATGAGCTGCTGCAACGCCGGACGCTCAAGTGTGCCTCCGGAGACCCCGCCATCATCATAGCGTGTGGGGAGCAGGTGCCACCCCTCGCCGCGCTGGCTCGTGATATAAGCCGCACAGGCCTCATGCTGAGCATCAAGAGAGTTGAATTCCTGATCGAGCCCGTCTTCCGTCGATTTGCGGGTATAGATGGCACAGCGGATTTTCCGGCTCATGCTTTTGTCCTCCCGTTCAGGCCGAAAAAGCGCGGGCCGGACCAATGCGCCCCGGTGATCTCGCGCGCAATCACCGAAAGCGAGCGCCACGTCTGATCGCGCCACCGATAGCCCTGCTCGGTCACATCGACCACATGCGTCACGCCGTTCCATTCACGCAGCAGGCGACCGCCAGGCCGCATGTCCGGCCTGCGATTCGGCGCGTCGGCGATGGCCGCTCGATCCAGCTTTGCAACAAACCCTTTCGGCAGACCGCCCATGACCCGCGCCTGCACCTCGAAGGCGAGGATGCGCCGCAAAACGGGTCGGCTGAGGCTCTTCGGCGGCGGGTCGCCGAAGAGGTCTTCCCAAAGCGCGACCAGACCGGGGCGGGTCATGACTTCAATGTCCGCCACCGAGGTCATTGCTCCGCCTCCGTGGTCTTGAAGATGCGGTAGATTGACGTTCCGGGCGCGTCAGTCGTGCGATCGATCAGGACCCCCGCCTTCCGAAAACGGCTAATGGCGGCCCGCACCGTGTGCGCCTGCCAGCCCGTAGCCTTGCACAGGTCCTCAAGGCGCGCGCCCTTGGGGCGTTGGAGCAGATCGCGCAAGATTGCGATCTTGGTCTTCTGCGGTGATTTGGTCTTTGTTTTGGCCATGGTGGTCTCCCGGTTTTGCGGGCCGACCCCATGCCGGCCCTGCTACCGAGAGGAGCCCGATACATGTGTCGGGCGTGAGCACAGCAACGCTTGCTGCAGCGTACAAGTCCAGAGAAAGATCGAAGCTGTGCGACATGTACTGCAGCTGGAATCCGAGCAAGTACGACACCCTGAATTTTTCGTCAATTTCGGTTTTAATTCAATGTGTTATAATAAAAACATGTTGCAAGCCGAACAACTGCGTGCTACAGGTTCTGTGCGCACCGCCCTTGACGCGGCACTACGTAGTATTTGGTAGAATACCCACCGGCCCTTCGTGGCCAAGGGAGCAACCTCAACCAGGAACCGGATCGAAAGATCTGGAGACGAGGTGAGTTGCTCCTTTTTCGTCTCCGGACCCTGGTTTCAACCTAACGGCCCTCGGGCCAGAAACCACCAAGGAGGCCTTCATGCCTGACCGCAAATTCAATCACACCCAAGCCGAATCCCCGGCGATCGCCGCCCTCCCCCTTGATCAGCTCAAGCCCTATACGCGCAATGCACGCCGGCATAGCGACAAGCAAATCGATCTCATCGCCCGCTCGATCCGCGAGTTCGGGTTCAACAACCCGGTGCTGATCGATCGCGAGAATGCGATCGTCGCAGGCCATGGGCGCTTTGAAGCGGCCAAGCGCCTCAAGCTGAAGACTGTACCGACCGTTCTGCTTGAGCACCTGACCGAGGCGCAGATCAAGGCTTACCGCCTTGCCGACAACCGCATCGCGGAGCTGTCGGACTGGGATGACGAGGTCTTGCGGCTCGAAATCCTGGAACTCAGTGACCTGGAGATTGCGGGCGACCTGGACTTCGAAGTTTCGCTCACCGGCTTCGACACACCGCAACTCGATATCATCATCGGTGGCCAGTGCGACGATCCAGTTGCAGCCACCAACGAAACCGTGGGAGTGCCCGACGATCAGGCCATCGCGGTGACGCGTCCCGGCGAGGTCTGGGAGTTGGGACATCACCGCCTGATGTGCGGGAATGCGCTCGAAGCAACAGCCTACCGGACTCTCATGGGCGATGCGCGCGCCCGCATGGTCTTCACCGATCCGCCGTACAACGTGCCGATCAACGGGCACGTCCGCATGGGTGAGGCCAGCGGGCATCGGGATTTCGCGATGGGCGTCGGCGAGATGTCTGATGCGGAGTTTGTTCATTTCCTGCGCGGCTTCATTCGAGAATGCGCCGCCATGGTCATGGAGGGTGGTATCTGCATGATCTGCATGGATTGGCGGCACGTCGCAGACCTGGTTCTTGCCGGCAAGGCGGAGGGGCTGTCGCTCCTGAACCTGTGCGTCTGGAACAAGACCAATGGCGGGATGGGCAGCCTCTATCGCTCCAAGCATGAGCTGGTCTGTGTGTTCAAGAAGGCTGGTGCGAGCCACGTGAACAATGTCGAGCTCGGCCGCCATGGCCGCTACCGCACCAATGTCTGGGACTATGCCGGCGTTAACACGTTCCGCAAGGGCCGTGACGCGGACCTGGTGGACCATCCGACCGTCAAGCCAACGGCGCTGGTCGCCGACGCGATCCGCGACGTAAGCCATCGCGGCGAGATCGTGCTTGACCCTTTTTGTGGCTCAGGCGCGACCCTGCTGGCTGCCGAACAGACCGGGCGCGTGGCCCGCGCCATCGAGCTCGATCCGCTCTATGTCGATGTCGCCATTCGTCGATGGCAGCAGGCGACTGGCGGGTCGGCCACGCTTGTCGGCTCCGGCGAAACGTTCGCCGATCGGGAACAGGTCCAGACACCTGAGGATGAGGAGGCGCGTCATGACGACCAATGACAAGGATCATGATTACGACGTGGGTTATGGCAAACCACCCAAGCATAGCCAGTTCCAGAAAGGTCAGTCCGGCAACCCCAAAGGCCGCCCTAAAGGTTCGAAGAACATCTCAACCATTCTCAAGGAACAACTCTACCGCAAGGTCACAATTACAGAAAACGGACGGCATAAACAAATCACTGTCATTGACGCCATCTTTCGACGGGTCAGCAAATCCGCACTCGAAGGAGATCGCGGAGCCTGGAACACCATCATCAAGCTCTTTCCCATGGTGGAAGCCGACAACCTGGCGGCCGACGAGGTGACGGATGCGTCTGAGATTGATGCAACAGATGAGGCTATCTTGCGTCACTTCATCGAGATGCGCGGGAGCGAACTGCTCGACACGTCTGGACAAGATGAGGCTGATGAGGAGCGTGGAGAAAGATGACTCGATTTGATCCTGCCCTTGATCGCGAGGCCCGGGGCGCAGTTGTCCGGAAAGACCTGTTTTCTTTTGTCTGGAAGACTTTTGCCACGCTGCATCAGGGACACAAAGACAGTTTCGTGCCCGCCTGGCATGTTCAGGCGATGTGTTTTGAGCTCGAGAACCTTCTCTCTGGTGAGAACAAGCGACTGGTGATCAACATTCCGCCACGCCATCTGAAGTCGATCACCGTTGCGGTGGCCTTTGTCGCTTATGTGCTGGGCCATCGGCCGGAAGCCAAAATAATCGTCGCAAGTTATGGGCTCGACCTCGCCCGCAAGCACTCCGAGGACTGCCGTCGCGTCATGGAGGCCGACTGGTATAAACAGGCGTTTCCCAAAACCCGGCTATCGCGGCGAGGCAACACAACCGATGAATTCCGCACCACGCAGGGCGGCGGCCGCAAGGCCGTCTCCCTCGGCGGTGCCGTGACAGGTCATGGGGCCGACTACATCATCATCGATGACCTGCTGAAAGCCCAGGATGCTGCCTCAGACGTCGAGCTCCAGCGTGCGCAAGACTTCATCGAAGGTACGCTGCTGTCGCGCTTCAACAAACCGTCGGAAGGCCGAGTCGCAATGATCGCCCAGCGACTGCACGAGCTCGATCCCCCCGGCTACCTGCTCGACAAGGGCACCTATCGCCATCTCAATCTTCCGGCCATTGCGGAAGAAGATCAAGCGATCCCGATTGGCCGCGACCAGGTTCATCATCGCAAGATGGGCGACGCCCTGTTTCCCGAGAGCATGAACCTCGAAACCCTTGAACGACTGCGCAAGGAAATTGGGACAGCGACCTTCAACTGCCAGTACCAGCAGAACCCAGTCGCTCCGGATGGCTCGCCCCTGCGGTGGGAGTGTTTCCAAGTCTACGACAAGCCCAGAAACCGCGCCTACTACCAGCTTGTCGTCCAGAGCTGGGACACCGGCATGTCGTCGGACCCGCGTTCAGACTTTTCCGTCTGCACCACCTGGGGGTTTCGCGATCGCTGCTGGCACCTTCTGGATGTGTTTCGGGATCAGCTCGATTTTCCCGACCTCAAGCGCAAGGCCTTCGCGCTTTGCGACACGTGGAACGCGGACCGGGTCCTGGTCGAGGATGCCGGCAGCGGCAAATCCCTGCTGCAGGAATTTCGGAACAGCGACTATCGGCTGATCTTTCCAATTAGCGCGACCGTGGACAAAGAAATCCGGTTCAATGCAGCCTGCGCCCCTGTCGAAGAGGGGATTGTCTACCTGCCACGCGAGGCGCCCTGGCTCCAGTCTTTCAAACGCGAGCTGCAGAGCTTTCCGCGGGGTCGCAACGACGACCAGGTGGACAGTTTCAGCCAGTTCCTGAACTGGACGAAGACAAATGGCTTCTTTCGAGCGCTCGGTCGCGACCACCCGATCAATGTCGAGCGGCAAAACCAGCGTCGAAGAAGACCCAGACGATGACTGGGCTCGCCATGAAGCAACCGAATAATGAAGAGCGTCTCGAGGGTTCGAATCCCTATCTCTCCGCCACTTGCCCCAGACGAAAGCGTTCTCCCGATCCGGCTGCGGCAGGATTTTTTCGTAGTTTTCGAGGGTTATGCGGGTGGGGCTGAGCACTGGCTGGCTCGCCACGAGGTCCGGAAGCGGTCTCTCAGGGCCGATATACTCCGCACCTAATGACTGCGCCGATTTGGTGAATGGATCTTAAGGGGCTGTTATGAAATGATAAAAGTAGGTAGGCGATGTTGCTTTCGATTTTAGTCCTTTTAGATCAAAGGGGTCTGTGATCGAACCGCGCTGCGGCTTTGCCGACGTCGTGACACTCGTATTTCAAAGCGTGATTGTGGTGCCTTATCTTCGCAAGTTGGAACCCATACTATAGGGGTTGCCAAAGAAATGACCAACGCGAGCGGCTTGACCTCTGGGGGACATCCCATCAGTGTTGAGGCTCTGTTTTTCAACCCAGAGTGACGTGGGCGACTGTAACCGTGGCTAATACTGAAACACACATTAACGCTATGCCGACTAAGGCATTTTTTGTTGACATGCTGGTTCGAGACATCCCTCTCGAGCGCGCGGTTCTCGACCTCGTAGACAATTGTATCGACGGTGCCAAACGCCAGCATCCTGAAGATGAGCCGAATTTTGGTGGCCTATTCGCCACCATACGCATGGATGCGGAACATTTTGAGATCGCAGACAATTGTGGAGGGTTCGATGTTGACACGGCTCGGGATTACGCCTTCCGCTTCGGACGGCCAGATCAGGCCAAATCAACAGACTATTCGATTGGCCAGTTCGGTGTAGGCATGAAGCGCGCCCTGTTCAAGTTTGGGCGATATTTCGAGGTCCATTCGACTACGCTAACCCAGCGATGGTCAATGACGGTAGATGTGGACAAGTGGGAGGAAGACGAGGGAAACTGGTTCTTTGACTTCACCAAAATCGAAGATGGGACGTTTTCTGCTGACGATGTGGGAACACGCATCCTCGTCAAGAATCTCCGACCCGAAGTTGCACGGCAATTCTCGTCAGAGTTTTTCAGGCGCCAGCTGTCGGAAATGATCCGTTCCCATCAACGGCAATTCCTTGCATTTGGACTGGCCATCGACTTTGAAGGCGCGCATCTAACAAATACTGAACTACGCATTCGCTCGGGTGGGCAGTTCAGTCCGGCCATTGAAGAATTCGCGCTAGAAGAAGACACCGACACCCCTGTTAAGGTTCGGATTCTCGCAGGTGTTTCTGAGTCATCCCCCTCCGGCGCAGGCTGGTATATCGTGTGCAACGGACGAGTTATTCTTTCCGCGAACCGCTCGGAAGCGACCGGTTGGAATTCTGTGTCAGAGCAGAAGGATGGCATCCCGAAGTATCACAATCAGTATGCCCGTTTTCGGGGTGTTGTATTTTTTAGCTGCCGCAATTCGAAAAAACTCCCTTGGAATACAACCAAGACAGGCCTCGATGAGTCAGCCGCTGTTTGGCAGGTAACTTATCCTAAGATGCTGGATCACACTCGGACAGTGATCAATTTTCTCAACACGCTGGATAGCGATATTGAGGAATATGGCAGCAAGTCATCGCCGCTTCTAACTGCGCTAACCCGCGAAACCCTAGCCCGGGAAGTTGAAAGCTTCCGCGGGCCAAGAAGCTTTTCTTGGAACCAGACTCCGCAAGCTCCAGGCCCGAAAATGACAAAAATACAGTATTCTAGGGAGGAGGCGAAAATCCGAAGCCTGATGACAGCGCTTGGCGTTGGCTCGGCAAAGGCTGTCGGAGAAAAGGCATTCGACATTCTTTATACTGAACAGTGCGACGACGAAGAATGACAGCCAGTTACCGACTAATCGATTATTCGCTGCGACCGGCCAAGTTCGCCGAACGCAAGATGCTTTCCGAGATGTTTTCTAGATTGAAGGTATTTGGATCACTAGAAAGCTACCGCTATATTGGTTTTGGGTCCATTTGGTTCACTGACTGCGTGTTGTTTCATCGGGCGCTGGGGATCGAGGACATAATCTCAATAGAGCAGGAGCAAGCGCATCAAGCGCGATTCGATTTTAACAACCCGTATCGTGGAATTGAGCTTCGCATGGGAACAGCGGCTGAAGTCCTGCCGGGACTGGACTGGACGCATCGCTCTATCGTTTGGCTTGACTATGACGATCCGCTTTCACCGTCCATTCTGGACGATGTCCGTACAATCGCAACGCGAGCTATGAGCGGGACGGCTCTTGCTGTTTCGGTTCAGACTGGGGGCTTGGTCGATAAGCGCCCGATCCTGGAAGAACCTATCGATATTACTGAACCAGAGCAGTTTCGGGAGGCGTTCGGCGATGCACGGACACCAATTGCGCTGAATGCTGCTGCTTTGCGCGGTTGGACGCTCTCCAAGACGTCACGAAGCATCATCAGCGATGAGATCGAAGCAGGTCTGGAGGTTAGTAACGCAGGGCGCAGTGCTGGTCAGGCACTTCAGTTCCGTGTGATTGGCGCATTCGAATACGCGGATGGCGCAAAAATGACGACTCTCGTCGGAGTATTCGTTGATCAGGGTCAAAATGGACTTTTTGAAAGCGCTGGCTTTCGAGAGTTGCCATTCTATCGCAACGGTGATGACGCGCTGAGGATCAAGGTACCACTCTTGACGCCGCGCGAAATGCGGCACTTGGACCGAAGTCTTCCTTGTCCAAATGGCGACGCTCTCGATCTTGGGCCAATCCCGGAGTCGGACGGGAAAAATTATGCGAAACTCTACCGCTATTTGCCGAATTTTGCGTCCTTCGAACCGTAGGTTTCTTCAAATGTGCTGATATCTCTTCATAGGGGTCACACGGCATGTGCTTCGCAGTGGCCGTGACCTGCCACGGGATTTTTCCTCCATTTGGAATTAGAGTCCGACCCAACGAAGGGACGGACAATGAAGCGAACGAGATACAGCGAAGAACAGATCATCGGCATCCTGACCGAGCATGAGGCCGGCGCGAAGTGCGCTGA
>NZ_JAVJUC010000021.1:0-15652 GCF_040219995.1 Roseovarius sp.
TCAGCGCACTTCGCGCCGGCCTCATGCTCGGTCAGGATGCCGATGATCTGTTCTTCGCTGTATCTCGTTCGCTTCATTGTCCGTCCCTTCGTTGGGTCGGACTCTAATTCCAAATGGAGGAAAAATCCCGTGGCAGGTCACAAGCGCGCGCTCATCCAGGTGCCGCACGCAGGCGCTCTTCAAGTCGTCTCGGTTCATCGAGCAGCTTCCAACCTCGTCAAGGCGAGCAGCCGCTCGCGGATCAATTTCTCGCGGGACCGCACAAACTCCGGCAACATCGAAGCCGTCCACAATTCGGGTGTATAAGGGATATGGTGGGCGCTGCGATAGGCATCACTGCGCCCTGTGATCCAAGATTCGAATGGCAGGTCTCCCTTTTCAATATTCTCTTGGCTGGGCAGGAGTTGCAGGTTTCCGAGCCTCTCCACCGAGTCCATGATCTCGCTGATCCGATGCTCCGGTAGATTCATCCCCATCAGCACACGTCGATCCGCGCGGGCCCGTGGAATGATGTGGTCCACGTGATGCATGGCCCCGCTCCAGTCCAGATCGTCATAAAGCAGCGACAAGGCCAGAAAGGTGCGCGGTTTGTTGTAGCGCAGATCGAGCAAGTCCTCGACAGCACGCTCGTCCAACCGCGCCATCCGCCCTCCGAGGGCCAGGGCATGGTAGAGCTGGGCCTCGGGAAAACTCCGGCTGAACTGGCTTGCCTCTTTCAGGGTCTTGCGTGCGGCGGAGATCGTTCGATCGGAGTTCCCAGCGAAGACGCCCATGAGAAGACTGTTGATCAGCCACCGCTGGATCGCGCGCGCATTGTGGCGGTCGATTTCCGATGTGCCACGCAGAGTAACGCCAGGCTCATGATAAAGAAACCAGGCGATGGGCAAGACCGCATTCAGCGAACTGAGATTCTCGGCGTTGAGACCCAGCCCGTTGAGATAGCGAAAGGTCCGCTCCAACGCGTCACGAATATCGGGCCAGTTGCGCTCGATCTCGGCAATGGACTGCTGCGTGAAATTGGAGACGTTGTATTTTACATCGAAGCCGCAGAGCACGAGACATGACTTGAGAACAAAGTCCTTGGTGATCTTGTTTGGCTGCGGCAGCTCCTTGTTGATGTGATCGACGAAATCGAAAATCACATCACGCGCCGATCGGTTCTCCCACTTTGACGTGATCAGGGACATGAGCAGGTCGGATTTCGACAGCTTCGTGCCGCCATCATTCGCACGCACGAAGATATCGAGCACGCGGTCCACCGATGCACTGGTCTCGGTGTAATAATTGATCACCTCGTCCGACCAGATCACCTCGTGCAGCCGCCGCAGCGTTGTGGTGATCAACTCGCGCTCGTAGGCTGTGACCCCGTGGTGCACGCGCCCGAGGGTCGCCTCTATCAGTGCATCCAGCGTCTCGGGGCTGCGATGGTTGAGCATATCCCCAACCCGGAACCACTGATGGCGATGGTCATTGCGCGGTGCCACAGCATGAAATCGCAGCCCGTAGCTCACACCAAACTCGACATCCTCTTCTTCCAGTTCCGCATCGGGATCGGCAAGCAGATCGATGTAGAGCGTTTTTTTCGACCAGGCATCCGGACTGGCGCGGCGCTTGTGCTTGGCCTTTTCGGCGAAGCTGCCGCGCAGCGCGATCAAGAGTGATGTGATCCGCTGCTGGCCATCCAGCACCAGCGTCACGTCCCGGCCATTTACCGAGGCGACAGGATTCTGCATGCCCGGCTTCCAGTGTTCGATAAAATTGTAAATCTTCAGCTCACGCTTCAGTTCCTCATCGACGGACCAGAACATCAGCGAGCTGATCGGATAGCCCTTCAGAAGCGAGTCGATCAGGGTAATCACCTGATCCCCTTTCCAGACATAGGGCCGCTGGATGGCGGGCAGGAAATACCTGCTGTTCACGTCTGCAAGAAGATCTCCGATCGTGATGGTCGCGTAGCTCATTGGGCACCTGGAGTGATGGCCGACAGATCCCGTCGAATGGAGCGTGTCCAGGCGGGTTGGCGGCGATGAAGAGAGTGTGGCGGGTCATGCGCAAAGACGGTCATGCGAGGCTGTGCTCGCGCGCAATGGGTCGTCGTGAAGTTGGCATCTGCTCTTAAATTTCCGGATGGCGCTGATGGTCTTTGCGAAGACTAGAACAACTGTTCGTGGCGCGTTGTCAAGCCATGCGGAATGGCTATCCGCATGGACCGCCAGAACGACTCCCTGATCGCCGCCTTCGCGGTCGCACTCTCCGAGGAACGCCAGAAGGCCGGGCTTACGCAGGAGGAGTTGGCCGAACGCGCGGATGTCTCGGCGCGCTTCATATCGTTTCTCGAAACTGGTCGTAGGCAGCCGTCGCTCTCGACCCTGCACGCGCTTAGCCTGGGATTATGCATCAGCATGCAAGATCTAGTGGCCACCGTGGAGCGCCTGCACGAGGCGAATGACTCCGCTGTGGATCAGTGATCCGTACCAATGAGTATCTTCGGCATCCTATGCCTTGTCCAAAGGCACGACAGGCCTGTTGGGAGTACATGTGGTCCAAAAGTGGGCAGTTGTGATCGACGGGTCTATCGCCAGATCGCAGGTCCATTCTGGGTTCATGCAATCCCGTACAAGGTTTGGACTGCGGCCTTATCCGATAACCCGTGCCACAGCGAGGAAAGGGACCAGACCTCCTCATAGCTGGTTCGGGTTTCGTGCTGGGTATGCGGCCAGTCGCTGCCCCAAACCAC
Source organism: Roseovarius sp. (assembly GCF_040219995.1). Taxonomy (GTDB): domain Bacteria; phylum Pseudomonadota; class Alphaproteobacteria; order Rhodobacterales; family Rhodobacteraceae; genus Roseovarius. The sequence goes on from NZ_JAVJUC010000021.1 coordinate 2,738, forward strand.
ATGATCGGGAACCAGCAAGGCCATTAGCTCTTCCGCATGAGGCTGGACGTCAAACGGAACCCGGTAATGCGCAGCAAATTTGAAAAAAAGCGCATGACGATCACGCAAATGCGATACGGCTTTAAGCAACGGATCGTCATTTGGCATTGGTTCGGAGGGCAAGCCGAAGTGATCGATCACGACATTTACCCCCTGATCCGTCAATTCTGGCAATAAGGGAGCAAGGCGGGGCCCTTCGAGGTGGAGTTCGAGGTGCATATTTCGGCTTTGGAGTTTGCGCAGGAATGCTTTGGTCCTTTTGGCACGCAGGTCCGGTAGGTCTGCACCCCGCACGAGATTCCAGCGGACGCCACGCACGCCAGCACGTACTAGGTGATCAAGGTCTTCGTCGCCAACATCCGACGCGACGACACAGACCCCGGCGAATCGCAGAGGATCCAGCCGCGAGAGCGCCGCGCAGAGTTCCGAATTGTCGGCACCGAGAAAGCTGACCTGAACAATCACGCCACCTTCTATGCCTCGCTGTTGCTGATACCTAAGCCAGGCGGCAAGTGGCGCTGGCTTTGCCGGAACATAACGCGCACCGTCTACAGCGGTCACCTTTTCATAGACATGTGCGTGGCAATCGAACTGGATCATCTGTATCTCCCTTAATTCATATATATGACTAGTTGACTAGATGGGTCAATATGAACTATAGGCTGTAGGAGGAGGAAATCCCATGGAAGGATTCGCAGCTACAGATATCAGGCTTCCAGCATATATCCGGCTGCGTGATACGTTGACGGCCCGGATCGCCAAGGGCGAATGGACGCCAGATCAGCCGATCCCGTCCGAGGCACGGTTGGCGAAGGAATTCGACGTGTCGATCGGAACCGTCAGGAAGGCGGTCGACGGGTTGGTGGAAGAGGGGCTTCTCGAACGCCGCCAAGGCTCTGGCACCCGCGTGCGTGCGCCGTCGTTCAACGCGACACTGTTCCGGTTTTTCCCGATCCGGGAGCGTGACGGATCGGCGCTTGCGATCCCGTCGAGCCAGATCATCCTGCGTAGCATCACCGAGGCACCTGACGAGGCCGCAAATGTTTTGGCCACGCGGGACGTCATCAAGATTGTGCGGCTGCGTAGCCTTTCCGACCAGCCGGTTCTGTTCGAGGAAATCTACATACCGACCAGCCGGTTCGCCGGGTTCGAGGCGTTGCCCGAGGCCAGCTTGGGCCCGCTGCTCTATCCGCTTTATTTCGAGCATTTCGGTGTGATGGTGAAGCGTGCGGCGGATGAGGTTTCGTTTGGGCGGGCGTCGGACCGGGTCGCACAACAGCTTCGCATCCAGCCCGACGATCCGCTGGCCGTGATCAAGCGCACGGCTTTTGACATCGAAAACACTCCGATCGAATGGCGCATTGCAAGCGGCAACGCCACCGAGTTTCGCTATCGCAGCGAAATCAATTGACCAATCCAGATATACCCAAGGGAGAGAGACCATGACACTCAAGGCAACCTTCATCGGCCTGACGGCAGCGGCGGCGATCGCAACGCCCGTTCTGGCTGAATACCCCGAGCGAACGATCGAACTGACCATTCCAGCCGGAGCGGGTGGAGGCACCGATACCAGTGCGCGCAAGCTGGCCATCCTGCTCGAGGAAATGCTCGGCACCTCGATCGCGATCTTGAACGTGGGCGGCGGTGGCGGCTCTGTCGGAGCGTCGCAATTCATGCAGGCCAAGCCCGACGGCTATTCGTTGTTCGCAACCTGGAACAGCCCGTTGACGACCGTGCCACAAGTGCAGAACGTCGCCTATTCGCTGGACAATTTCACGCCGATCGCCTCGACTTCGGAGACGGCCTATACGCTGTGCGTCAAGGCTGACTTCCCGGCGACCACTGGCGAAGAGTTTCTCGCGGAACTGAAAGCGAACCCCGGCAAATACACCTACGGAAACGACGGCATCGGCGGCACCATGCAGCTTGCGGCGGAACGGATTTTCCAGGCCAAGGGTATTGACGCCGTGGCCATCCCCTTCGGTGGTGCCGGCGAAACGCTTCAGAATTTCCTCGGGAACCATGTGGATATCTACGGCGGGTCGATCTCAACAGTCCTGCCTTATGTCGACAACGGCGAGGCGAAATGTCCGCTGGTGACCTCGGCGGCGGATGTGCCAGCATTGCCGGGCGCCTCGGGACTGGAGGCTCTGGGTCTAGGTGACAAGGAAACGCTGCTGTGGCGCGCCATTCTCGGACCCAAGGGCCTCGATCCGGAGATCGTCGAGATGCTTGCCGACACAATCGAAGAGGCGGTCAACGATCCGAGCTATGTGGAGTTCCTGAAGACCAAGGGCGAAGTGCCTAACGTGGTCAAGGGGGACGCCCTCGGAGCGCGGCTTCAGTCGGAATACGATGCTCTAGCCGAAGTGTCCAAGGCCCTGGGCCTCTAAGCGATGGAAACGCGTCAGGATATCGTGCTGGGGCTGATCTTCATCAGCCTCGGCCTCGCCACTGCCTGGATGGCGACGGGTTATACCGGGGCGAGCGGTGCCTATCCGATAGTGCTCGGCCTGTTTCTGACGCTTCTAGGTGGGACCGTGGCGGTCAAGGCCGCGCGGTCCGGTTCGACACAAACCCGCGTTCTGGTCAATGCGCCGGTCAAGCTGATCACAGCGGTCGCAATCTCGACAATCTACGTGGCAGCTGTGGTGCCCTTGGGGTTCTACACCGCATCCTTTCTGCTGATGCTGGCCATGCCGCTGGGATTGGGGTTTCGCCGGGGTGTCTACGCCTTGGTGATGGCCGCGGGTTTCGTCGCCGTTGTCTATCTGGTTTTCACCGTCCTGCTGGAGAAGCCATTGCCCCGCGAAGCTGTCCTTTCCCTCTTGGGTGCCGGGGGCTGACATGGAGTTCTACACCAATGCACTTGCCGAGGTTCTGACCTTCGGCCCGCTGATGGCAATGATCGGCGCGACGCTGGTGGGTGTTTTCATCGGGGCGCTTCCGGGGCTGAATCCGGTAATGGCCATCGCGCTATTGCTGCCTTTGACCTACTCGATGGACGCGCTGGTGGCGCTTGGCATGGTGGCGGGAATCTATAATGGCTCGATGTATGGCGGGGCTATTCCAGCGATCCTGTTACGCATTCCCGGCACTCCCGCCTCGATCGCCACGACCTTCGACGGCTTTCCCATGGCTGACAAGGGAGAAGCCTCCAAGGCGCTCAAGATCGCGTGTTGGTCCTCTGCCGTGGGCGGTATCGCCAGCGCCGTTGCGTTGATGACTGTCGGTCCGCTGCTGGCTCGCGTCACGCTGTTCTTCGGACCGGCCGAGTATTTCTGGATCGCCGTGTTCGGCATGGCCTCTGTGGGTGTGATGGTCGGCTCTGATCCTGTCAAAGGCATTATGGCGGCCGTTCTGGGCCTGCTGATCGGTACAATTGGGATCGATAACCTTTCCGGGCAGGCGCGGTTCACGTTCGATCAGACATGGCTCCTGGGCGGGCTGGACCTGATCGTGGTGCTGGTCGGGCTCTACGCGCTGCCACCAGTCCTGCAACTGGCCGAGAAATGTGATCTCAGGGGGCTGTCGGCGGCGCAGCTAAAACTTACGAACGCACCCTTCAGAAGAGGAGAACTGCGCGGTCTCCTGCCGACCTGGCTACGGTCCTCGGGGATCGGTATTGGCGTTGGCATCTTGCCAGGCGCAGGCGGCAACATCGCGGCCTTTCTCAGCTACAACGCAGCCAGGAATGCGTCCGACGACCCGGATAGCTTCGGCAAGGGCAATCCGCAGGGCGTCGCGGCTGCCGAATGCGGCAACAACGCCGACAACGCGGCCTCGATGATCCCGGCGCTGTCCCTGGGCATTCCCGGCAATGTGGTCGCGGCCCTCGTCCTGAGCGCGCTTACCATTCACGGGCTTCAACCCGGGCCACAACTTTTCCATCAGAACCCGATCCTTGTCGGCGGCTTCATGATGGAAATGCTAATCACGTCGCTCTTGATCTTCGCCCTCGGCGGCGCATTGGCGACCCGCGTTTTTGCGCAGTTTCAACGGCTTCCCGGCGTGCTGCTGGTGCCGTCCATCCTGATACTCATGTGCGTGGGCGTATACGTCATCAACGGCCGTCCGGTCGATCTCTGGGTCATGCTGGCTGCGGGACTTGCCGGTTACTTCCTTGAGAAAGTTAACGTTCCGCTGGCCCCCATTATCCTGGGCATGATCCTGGGACCGATGGCAGAACAGAGCGTCCGGCGCGCCCTCCTCATCAGCCGTGGTGATGCGACCGAACTTTTGACCCGACCAATATCAGCCGCGCTGGCAATCATGACCGTTCTTGTTATCGCATGGCCCATTGTGAAAGCACTGCAGCGCCGGAACCGAGCAAGATCCATTGATCATGTTGGGTAGGCCACGTTTGGCCGCATCAACCTCTTGCCCGGGGCTATTCGGTCCTATTGGGATGACGAGCAGATCGTCACACACCCAACGTTAACAAGACCGCTTTTCTATAAACTGTCACCCGGCAAATGTTGATAAGAACCAGCTTTGCGAACAGATGGCCTCTCAGGCTGGCTGGACTGCTCGCTGAGCGCTATCAAGCGCGAATGGGGCAGCGCAAGGCTGGGGCGCCGCCCTGGGCTCGCCCAGCGGCTTCGGCGAGATCGACCTCTTCGTCTTCAGCTATGGGAGGTTTCGCCACAGAGCCGCTGCGGCACCAGAATTCATCCCCATCGCGATCGACGGAAAAACCTAGGACTTCGCAGGATCCCGCGGATTTCGGCTGGTGTCTATACCCGGAAGTCGAGCCATTCCTCATTTTCGCAAAGTTCTCGGACCGAACCGCCTTCTGAGGATACCAACGGTTAGTCAGTCAACCGATCGCCCGTGCGGCCATGACCCCGCCCCAGGCAGATAAGGCAGTCAGTGTCGCGCCCCAGGCCATGTCGGCGACCACCATCGAGGGGTGCCAGTCGCGCATCACCGTCCAACTGGTCAGCTCGTAGGTGCCGTAGGCGACAAAGCCCAGGATCGCACCGTTGACGAGCGCGGTGACGGGCGTGCCATCGCGCAGCGCCGGCCAGCCCGCGAACCAGACCAAGCCCACCATGTAGATGAGATAGAACAGCACGGCCGGGAGGGGCCTTATGTCGTCGCGGAGCGTCTCGCCCAGATGCTGAGCGAAGAGCGGCTGCATGACGGTCGAGAGCATGATCGCGTCGGCGATCAGGAAGATCACACCGGTGACCAGGACGAGGACGATAAGGGCCATTCGTTTCTCCTTTGCCGCGTTGCACATAGCCCGGCGCGGTGGTCCGTCTACCGGCAGGGATGACCACTGCAACCGTCGGCCGGTCGAGATATCCGGTCGCAGCGACATAGAGGTGATCGCGGAAATTGGACCAGTCGTTAAGGTGGATCGTATGAAAAGAGAGACGATCCGAAATGGCAAAGAGCAAGACACATACGCCTGAGTTCAAGGCGTGTCTTGGGTACAGTTGGAGACATCAAATTTGGTTAGCGTGAAACTGCGCGGACCAAAGCTTCCAGAAACTCTTGCGTGTTTGCGGGGTTGAGCCATCTCATCACGGCGACAATATCCTGTTCCGGGCTGATCCAGAGACAGTTTCCTCCCGCCCCAAGGGCGCTGAACGCTGTAGATGGTAGCTTGGGGTTGGCGTCACGTCCGCGATTCAGCCACCAGAGGAAGCCGTATTTGTCGAGTGTCGGCGTCGGCTCCAGCGATTGCTTCATCCAATCTTCCGGCAAAATCTGCTCACCCTCCCAAGCGCCGTTCTGGCTGATGAATGCGCCAAACCTTGCATGATCGTCGGCGCTGATGAACAGCCCGCCACCCCAATGCCCGCCACCTGTGACCGACTGCATGCGCTGCCCGTCAAGCTCGACCCAGGAGGTGGAATAGCCTTCCCAACGCCATTGATCAGACGCGCCGATGCGGTCCATGATCCGCTCGCGCAACACCTCTGGCAATGGCCGTCGAAACCGGCTCAGCAAGGCGTAGGCAAGCGCGTTCACGCGGACATCATTATATTCATAATAGCTGCCGGGAGGACCGACCTCTCGCGGTTGCCCTTTGCGGCTATTGTCGGCACCCACGCCTATCTGACGGTAATGATCGACCTGATCATCCTTGCCAAAAATTTCGCCGCGCCACTCGCTGTTCATCTGAAGCATGTGACGCCAGGTGATCCTGGAATTGTGAGGGCTGGCGAAATAGGGGCCGTCCACCGTGTTGTTGATTGGGGCGTCCAGGTCTGAAATCAGCCCATCCTTCGCGGCAAGGCCGGCAAGCACCGAAAGATAACTCTTCGCGATCGAGAACGTCATGTCCGCCCGCCCCGTGTCACCCCACGCGGCGACCCGTTCCCCGCCGTGCAGGATGACCCCCGCGGGCCCGCCACGTTCGGCAACAGGGCCAATGATCTCGGTCCAGGGGCCGCTCTCATTCCACTCGACATTGCCGACATAGGAACCGTCAGGATAGTACATGCTGCGCGGCCAAGCTGTCTCATGCGCCAATGCAAAATCGACGACAGTCTGGAGTTGTGAGGTTGCCGCGTAAGAGGTCATGACGTCTGGCTTTCTACTTCTGGTGGCCCCACCCCAAGCAATCCTGTCTCTGACCGGGAGTTGGCGGGTCTTATTCTAGATGTGGTGACGATCACTGAAGCGGTCCTTGATGGGCGCTCAGTGGCGGCCTTGTTGGGTAAGGCCACAGCGCGAACTCTTCATAGATGCGTCTGTTTGTAAACATCAATTCATGTTTCGCGTCCGTTCTGTCCTGACGCACCGAGAAACGAGATGTCATGAAACAAGGTGGCTTTGGAGCAACATTTGGAGTCCCAGATCTTGGACTGAAATCTTCCTAGCTTTCGTCGCTGACCCGTTGAGCAGAGAGGGTGATAAGCTCAGCCAACCTGTTGACCGATTGGGTTCGTGTTCGCCACCGGGGGAAGAACAGGACGTAATCCAAAGTCAGTTTTGGCGAGAAGGGGCGAATGACCATGTCAGGCCGCATGCTTGACCTGGCAACAAACCCGTCTGCGATCGACACTCCAAGTCCACGTGCCGCGAGTTCACACGCGATAACTCCGTTCGGTGTTTCAAGTCGGATATTCGGACTCGCACCTTTTTTGCGAAAGAGCGCATCAATACGCTGACGCATCACGGTACGTGGACTGTTGATCACCAACGGTTCGTCGATCAGGTCTTCCAGCGATATTTCGGCATGCGTAGCGAGTGGATTGTCCTTGTGCATCACTGCGACAGCATTCACCGAAGTCATCGGTTCGATATCGATTGAACTATCATCCAGGGGCAAAACAGATATGCCTATGTCAAATTGCTCACGCCCTAGCCAGATGTCGATGTCGATACGGGTGCGACTGTCAATTGTTGCAGTGAACTGTGGGGTCTCTTCCGTAAGCGTTGCGATTGCCTCGGCGACCAGAACATTGGTTACATGCGGCGCTGTTAGAATACGTACATGGCTGCGCTGGTGATTCTTGATCCGACGGGCCTCATTCTCAACTTCATCCAATGATGATAGCGCACGCTCAACCTGTGAGTAGAGTTTGCGCGCCTCACGAGTCGGGTTGAGCCGACGTCCTTTGCGTACGAACAGCGAAAAGCCGACCTCATCCTCCAAGGAAGCAAGTAGCCGGCTCACCTGTGGCTGGGTCCGGTGAAGTCGTTCAGCGGCGTCGTTTACAGAACCTCCCTCCATGAAGGCTCGGAACGCAAGAAGGCTCTTGTGGTTCATCGTGGACATCTCCGTAAAACATGCGCTTTACGCATGTTTATCTGCTAAAACCGAATTTGACACATATGATAGAGCTGCTGCACCTTGGCGCAAAGCTTAAATGTCGGCGTTGATCCGGCGAGAACACAGGGTGCTGAATGTCAGATAGCGATCACAAGGGCGCAGCTTGGGCGGTAAGTCCGTCGCAATATTTGACCGGCAGGCCGGCAACTTTCACGCTGCCTGAGCGGCCGGTGTCGCAATATATCGAGATGCGCGATGGTTGCAGGCTCGCCGTCGACATCTATGTCCCCGACGGTGGTCGGATCCCCGTACAGGGTGTTCCCACAATACTTATTCTGACGCCTTATTACAGGCGGTTTGCGCTGCGTGAAGGATACGATTCAGCTACCGAGCCCAGCCCCAACATTGCACTCTACCGGGATTTCTTCGTGTCTCGCGGGTATGCGCTTGTAGTCGTCGATGTGCGTGGCACAGGGGCCAGTTTCGGAACACGCGATAGCTTTCGTTCGCCGACGGAGCGCGACGATTTCCACGAGATCGCGGATTGGATTATCACGCAGGATTGGTCGGATGGCACAATCGGATCGACGGGCATCTCCTATCTTGGCGCGGCGGCTTGCTTCCTTGCCAGCACTGGCCACCCGGCGGTCAAGGCGATCGCGCCTCTATTCGCGGTGTGGAACACCTATGCAGATCACTTCTATCCGGGCGGGGTTCTGCTGAACCAACTGGCCTCCACCTATGACGATATCATGGTCGGGCTGGATCACGACCGCCGCGATGTCCTGGCGAAGTTTTCCTACTTCAACAATCCGGACTATGCCGGGCCACAACCCGTGGATGATGATCCGGACGGCACCCTGAAACGCGCGGCAATCCAAGAGCATCTTGGCAACTTTCACATGCCGGATTTCATCACCGAGTTCCGCTTTACCGATGATCGCCTGCCCTATGATCCGAGCTTCGGGAGCCATTCGTTTAGCCCCTATCACTATGCGGCCGATATTCGGCCCGACGTGGCCATCCTGTCTGTTTCCGGCTGGATGGACGGTGCTGGCTTTGCCAATGGCTCGATCGCCCGGTTCTTGTCTTTGCCAAACCCAAACCAGCATGTCCTGCTTGGCCCTTGGGATCATGGCGCGCGGAGCAATGCATCGCCTTGGCGCGACTCTGTGAGCAGCGAGTTTCCCTTGATGGGAGCCGTCCTGCGGTTCTTTGACCATTACCTTATGCAGTTGGACACCAAGCTGCAGGACGAAGCGCCGATCCACTATTTCAGCATGCATGCCGAGACGTGGAAAGCGGCGCAACAATGGCCGCCAATTTCCGAGACACGGCGCTTTTATCCCGATGCAAATGGCCAGCTGTCCGCGGCACCTGGGGGGGCGGATCAGGATAGCTTTCGCGCCGATTTCACGCGCGGAACCGGAACGGCGACGCGGCACGAGCGACTGTCGGCCTTGCCCATCACCGATTATTATACCGACTGGACGGAGCGAGAGCACGGCATGCTGTCATGGACCACGCACCCGCTTGGCACCGATGCCGACATCGCTGGCCATCCGATCGTGAACCTGAACATCTCCGCCAGCGAGGCGGATGCGGTTTTGCACGTCTATCTGTCCGAGTTGGAGGCAGACGGAACCTTGCGGTATGTGACCGAGGGCGTTCTGCGTGCGTTGCATCGCAAACTCATTCCTGCGCCTGAGGATCAGAACTGGTCATGGCCGTATCGAGATTACAGCAGGAAGAACAGCGCCCCGCTTGTCCCCGGCGAGACTGCCGAACTACGCTTTGCGCTTTTGCCGACCGCGTGGCGCTTTGCCAAGGGTAGTTGCATCCGCGTGTCTGTGGCTGCCGCGGATCGCGACCACTACGTGCAACTGCCATATGGTCGTCCACCGGAGATTGCGATCCAGCGCGGGGGTGACGCCGATGCACATGCATCGTGGATCGAACTGCCTTGGCAGACCATCAACTGACGAAGAACCACCAACAAGGAGGATGATAACGAATGTTACTCTCAAGAACGATACTGGCGAGCGGGATCCTTGCGGTCGCAACCGCGTCTGCCCATGCCGGCAAGGAAAACGACACCTTTGTCTGGTCAACCTCAACCGAAATGGACACCGCCGACATCTACTACGGCAATCAGCGTGAGGCGCTGATCAACGCCTATGCGATGTGTGACGGGCTTTTGCATCGGGATCCCATCACGAACGAGTTCCAGCCTCTTTTGGCCACAAGCTGGGAGTGGACGAACGACACCACGCTGGAGTTGGAATTGCGTGAGGGCGTCACGTTCCACGACGGCACCGAGTTTGATGCCGAGGACGTGGCCTATACGTTAAATCACGTGGCGGACCCGGACAGCGATATGAAAATTCGGGTGCTTGTGGACTGGATCGACAGCGTCGAGGCGGTCAACCCGCATAAGGTGCGCATCAATGCCAAGCGCCCGACGCCGGCTGCGCTGCAATATCTGACAGGGACGTCGCCGATGTATCCGTCCGGTCACTATGAGGACGCACCCGTCGTGCCTGGATCTGACGGTGCGGAACGGCGAGACTGGGGTGCGGTGCAACCGGTCTGCACAGGCCCCTACAAGCTGGCGGATTACGTTGCGGGCGAGTCGTTGACGCTTGAAGCGAACCCCGACTATTTCGAAGATAGCCCGAAAGGAAAACCCTCGATCGGCACGCTTGTCTATCGCACGATCAAGGATCCGGAGACGCAGATCGCCGAAGTCGTGACCGGTGGCGTGGACTGGATCTGGGGCGTGCCGCCAGAGAATGCCGAGATGCTCGCAACGATGGGCAATCTGACAGTTGTGTCCGCGCCCACGATGCGGATGTCGTTCCTGTCACTGGATGCCGCAGGCCGGACCGGGGATACCCCGATGACCGACATCAAGGTGCGTCAGGCGATTGCCCACGCCATCAACCGCGAAGCCATCACCGAAAACCTCGTCGGAGACGGTGCCGAGGTCCAGAAATCGATGTGCGCACCGGTTCAGTTCGGCTGTGAAACCGATGTGAAGCAATACCCTTATGACCCGGAAAAGGCCAAGGCGCTTTTGGCAGAAGCGGGATACCCGGACGGCTTCAGCGTGCCGTTTCACGCCTACCGTGATCGCGCCTACACCGAGGCTGTTCTGAATGATCTCCGCCAGGTTGGCATCAATACTGATCTGCAATTCCTGCAGTGGCGTGCCCTGCGTCCGAAGATCGTTGATGACGAGGTGCAGATCGGCCACCTGACCTTTGGCTCGAACGGCATTCTCGATGTGTCTGCCTCGACGAGCTACTACTTCACCGGAAGCTCGGATGACTACGCCCGTGATGAAGAGGTGATCGCATGGCTTGAAGAAGCTGATCGGACCACAGATCAGGAAGAGCGCAAGGAACTGTACTCGAAGGCGCTGAACAAGATCGCGGATCAGGCCTACTACATTCCGCTTTTCATCTATGGCCGGACCTATGCCTTCAACAAGGACCTAGATTATCCGGTAACGCCTGATGAAATGGCGCATTTCTACATGGCCAAGTGGAAGTAAGCCTTCCGATCCAGCAAAAGACCGTGTGGAGGGCGGCTTGCCCTCCACATGTTCGGTCAGGAGACGACATGATCGTATATCTATCAAAGCGGCTATTCATGACGGTCCTTGTGATTGCCGTGACCTCGGTGATCGCTTTTCTGCTTGTGCACTTGTCGGGTGACCCGGCGGCGGCGATGGCTGGCGAAGGCGCAAGCGACGCTGATATCGAGGCCGTGCGCGCAACTTATGGCTTCGACCGTCCGCTCTACGTTCAATACCTGGAATGGGCAGGCCGCGTTCTGACAGGTGATCTTGGGCGTTCGACTTATCTGCGTGCTGATGTCACGGAGGTTCTCGCGCGGCATATGCCGGTCACCGCGACGCTGGGTGCATGTGCTCTGGGCTTTGCGCTTGCGTTGTCGATCCCGCTTGGTGTTTTCGCCGCACTCCGACCGAATACCATGATTGACCGGTTCGCACTTTGGCTGGCCGTCGCAGGTCAGGCTCTGCCATCGTTTCTGTTCGCCTTGGGCCTCATGTATCTCTTCGGTGTCTATCTACGTTGGTTGCCGATCTCCGGCAGCGACACGTGGCTGCATTATCTCATGCCGTCGATTGCCTTGGGCTACTATGCGACCCCGGCGATCATGCGCCTGACGCGCTCGGGCATGCTTGACGTCCTGCAATCCGATCATGTGCGCACCGCGCGCGCTTATGGGCTTGCGCCGTGGCGCGTGGTTGTGCGTCACGGTCTTCGCCATGCGATCATTCCTGTAGTCTCTCTCGCAGCCGTACAGCTTGGGTTCATGCTGGGGGGATCGATCGTGATCGAAACGATCTTCTCACTCAAAGGGATCGGCCATTTGGCTTGGGAGTCGATCCAGCGCGCCGATATCGAGGTGATACAGGCGATCCTGCTGGTCATCGCGGCGGCTTATGCCGTGCTCACACTTCTTGCCGACCTACTGAACGCGGCCCTTGATCCGCGCATACGGATTTCATGACTGATATGACACACCCCGCTCAAGATACGGCGCCCGTTTCACTATCTCCTGGCCGCGTGGCGCTCCGGCGCGCACTTCGCCATGGTGGCTTCTGGATTGGTGGAACGATCATTCTCCTGATCATTCTGATGGCTGTCTTCGCGCCGCTGATTACGCCTTATGATCCCTCCGTTCAGGGCTTGGCACAGCGGTACGTGCCACCCTTCTGGGCGGAAGGCGGAAGCTGGCAACACCCGCTTGGCACCGACAACCTCGGACGCGATTACATGTCACGTCTGCTATACGGAGCGCGCATCTCGCTTGGTATCGGTATCCTGACAGTGCTGATCTCGGGGACTATCGGGACTGCGATGGGGATCACCGCCGGATACTGGGGCGGTTGGCCGGATATGATCATCAATTTCTTCATCACCGTGCGGCTGACCTTGCCAGTGGTGCTGGTCGCTCTTGTGGTGGTCGCACTGATCGGCAGTTCGCTCTGGCTTCTGATCCTGGTGATTGGGCTGTTGTTATGGGACCGCTTTGCTATCGTTGTGCGCAGTGCCACGCAGCAGCTTGCGCAACGTGAATACATCACCTCAGCCCGTGCCATCGGCAGTTCG
>NZ_JAVJUC010000022.1:0-140450 GCF_040219995.1 Roseovarius sp.
ACCGGCCCGCCTGCACGGTGAGGCGCCCGGCGGCACCGTCATCGGCCAGCGTGACAAGCGCGCCATCGGGCAGTTTGCGCACGATCTCGTGCAGCATCACCGCCGAGACGGTGGTGGCACCGGCGCGTTCGACCTGTGCGGGGGCCTTGTCGACCACCTCGATATCGAGATCGGTGGCGCGGAAATGCACCGCGTCGCCTTCGGCCTCGATCAGCACATTGGCGAGGATCGGAATGGTGTTGCGCCGCTCGACCACGGATTGTGCCTGTGCCACGGCCTTGAGCAACGTGCCGCGTTCGATGCTGAGTTTCATGCCCTCGCTCCTGTCAGGTGCCGGTCTTGCGCCGGGAGGGGCACGGTAGCAATATTCCCCTGCGGCTCAAGCGCTTTATCGTGTTTTCGGCTGGAAATCTGGCAGCGTCAAGGGCCACAGCCCCCGCAGCATGCCGCGCGGGGGGCGTTTGCGGCGGTAAAGCCGCGCTCAGCCTTCGAGCGTGCGGCGCAAAAGCTCCAGATCGTCGGCGATCTGAGCGTCCTGAATGCGCAACTCCTCGATGCGCTTGACCCCGTGCATCACGGTGGTGTGGTCGCGTCCGCCGAACCGACGACCAATCTCGGGCAACGAGCGCGAGGTCATCTGCTTGCACAGATACATCGCCACTTGACGTGGCCGGGCGAAGGCGCGCAGGCGCTTGGGCCCGATCATGTCGGAAAGGCGGATGTTGTAGTGATCGGAAACCTTGCGCTGGATCTCCTCGACCGAGACCTTGCGCTCGGAGGCGCGCAGCACGTCGGCAAGGCAGTCCTGCGTCAGTTCCAGCGTGATCGGCTGGCGCACCAGCGATGCAAAGGCGAAGAGCCGGGTCAGCGCGCCTTCGAGCACGCGGACATTGGTGCTGATCCGGTGGGCGAGGAATTCGAGCACGCCCTCGTTGAGTTCAAGGTCGGGATATTGGTCGCGGTGGCGGTCCAGCTTGGATTGCAGGATGCCGAGGCGCAGTTCGTAATCGGTGGGGTGCAGATCGACGACCAGACCGCATTGCAGGCGCGACTTGATCCGGTCTTCGAGATTGGCGATCTCGCCGGGGGCGCAATCGGCGGAAATCACGATCTGCTTGTTCTGATCGACCAGCGCGTTGAAGGTGTGAAAGAATTCCTCCTGCGTGCTGTCCTTGCCGGCGATGAACTGCACGTCATCGACCATCAGAACGTCGACCGAGCGGAACATCTCCTTGAAATCCATCATCTTGCGGTCGCGCAGGGCCTGCACGAACCGGTACATGAACTGCTCCGCCGAGAGATAGAGCACGTTCATGTCGGGGCGCGCGGTGGTCAGATCCCAGGCGATGGCGTGCATCAGGTGGGTCTTGCCCAGACCGACGCCGCCATAGAGAAACAGCGGGTTGAAGGTGGTGGGCCCGCCTTCGGCGACGCGCTTGGCTGCGGCATGGGCCAGCTCATTGGGCTTGCCGACGACGAAGGTGTCGAAGCGGAACCGCTCATCCAGCGGGGCGGAGGGCAGGGCACCGTCGGTGCGGACCGGCTGCACGGCGGCGGCGGTCCTCGGCGCGTCGGGCTGTGACGGGCGGGCCGCGCAATTGGCGGCGACACGGAAATTCAGGCGGCGCACCTTCGGGTCGATGCTCGAGATCTGGTAGAGGATCAGATCACCGTAATGCTGCGAGACATAGTTGCCAAGAAAGCTGGTGGGCACCTGAAACGTCGCAATGCCGCCCGAAACCTCGGCGAGTTCCAGAGGTTCGATCCAGTTTCGGTAATTGCTCTGCCCGACCGAGTCCTGGATTTTCTGTTTCAGCCGTCCCCATTGTTCTTGCGTCATGATATCCCGTTCCGCTGCTCTCTCGTATCCAACCAGCGGCTGATCCACTGGTCGGTTCACTCTTACGCGCGCTCACCGGATGGGGGCAAAGGACGACCACCACTGTTGCGCAGGGCAACAGCCGCAGGATCCTCAGACAGATCACCGTGCATTCCGAAAGCGGCAGAGCGCGACGGCCTGTCCCAAGAGACCGCGGGTTCTTCCGGCATCCAAAATACGTTTACATGGACAAAGCCAAAGCAGAAATGCTCGTTTCAGAAGCGGATCGGATCAATCTCGTCTGATCCTGCCTCCGTGCAGCCTGTCCCCCCAAGCGTGAATCGCAGGTCTGAAATTAGCAACGTCGCAGCTGTCTGGGCAACTGATCAATGCGCTTGACAGCGGCTTTGGCAGAAAAGAATCTATCCGCCCCCGAAGGGTGCTGGAAAAACAAAAAGGCACCGCGCGCGGCGGTGCCTTTATCCTTCAACGACTTAGCTGAAAGCCTTAGCCGAGCGACTTGACCCGCGATGCAAGGCGCGAAACCTTGCGCGACGCGGTGTTCTTGTGGAAGACGCCCTTGGTGACGCCGCGCATCAGCTCGGGCTGGGCGGCGCGGAGTGCGGCAACTGCGGCATCTTTGTCACCCGAGGCGATCGCCTCTTCGACTTTGCGCAGGTATGTGCGAATCCGCGACCGGCGGGCTTTGTTGACTTCAAAGCGCTTTTCGTTCTGGCGTGCGCGCTTCTTGGACTGGGGTGTGTTGGCCATGTGAATCAGACCCTTTCAAGGTTCGGTATCTAGGTGTGACGCACGGATACCCAACCGGGCCCCCGATCTCCGGGGTGATGATTCTTGCCTGAGCGGGCATCACGCGCATGTATGGCGGGCCTTTTACGCCGTTTGGTGCGGAATGCAAGCCCCCGGCTATTCGCCCAGCTTGGCGTGGACTTCTTCGAGGTCGATTTCGCCAATCGGCATCTTGTTGGCGGGATTCTCGAAATCGTATTTGAAGACCTCGAAATCGCGTTTGTAGATCTCGTAGACCAGATGCATCGACAGGTCGTCGAAATAGTCCTCGACCGGGTGGGCGCGCTTGGGCCCGTGGCCTTCGGATTCGTTGAAGCGCGGGATCTTCTTGAGATTGACCTTGTGCGGCGTCTGGATGGATTTCAGAACGTCGGCCATGCCGTCGTTGAAGGCCTCGGTCCAGAAGATCTTGTCATAGGTGCCGCCGTTGACGATGAAGGTCGAGACGTGGCCCGCCTGCGCCGACCAGTGGATGTCGGGCTCCATCGGGCGCTTGAAGCGGATCGAGTCGCGCGCGAAAAGCAGGAAGCGGCGAAAGCTCTTGATCTGGTCGAACTCCTGCTTGCCGTCCTCGCCGCCGACCTCGATGCCGTATTTCTGGATCAGCATCGGCACCAGCTTGCCGCGATAGCGTTTGCCGTTGCGCTGGATGCCGCAGATCTTGTCGAAGAAGGAGGACAGGATGCGGGTGTAGGGATTGCGCACGCAGGTGAAGGCATAAGAGGTATGGGTGCGCACATTGGCGTTGATCAGTTTCTGGCTGTCCTCGCGCGCCCATTTATGCAGCCCGGTGGTGGCATCGTGGATGTCGCCGTCGAAGAAATCACCGTGATCAGAGTAATACATGATCTGCCCGATAGTCGAGCAGGCGCATTTCGGCACCACGCGGTAGACCACGCTCTCGCTTTCGGTCATCCATGTCCCTGGAAAGCCCATTGTCGCTGCCTCCGCACGTCCCGGCCCGGTTTTTATGGGCTCAATGCTTTGTAACCTGTTCAAAAAACCAAAGAAAGCCTGTTTATTCAGACGACCTTCACGGGTATTGCTATACACAATCTCTGAAAAAAGGGTTGCACAGTTTCTGATATGGCAAAAATCGCGTTCATCCTGCTGTGCCATAAAGACCCCGAGGCGATCATCCGTCAGGCCGAGATGCTGACGGCTGCCGGGGATTACATGTCGATCCATTTCGATGCCCGCGCCAAGCCTGAAGCGTTCCGGCAGATCCGTGAGGCGCTGGCGGACAATCCCAATGTGACTTTCGCGAAGAAGCGCATCAAATGCGGCTGGGGTGAGTGGTCATTGGTGCAGGCGACGCTCTATGCCGTCGAGGCCGCCGTTGACCAGTTTCCGCGCGCCACGCATTTCTACATGCTGTCGGGCGATTGCGCGCCGATCAAATCCGCCCGTTTCGCGCATGAATATCTCGATGCGCGCGATGTCGATTATGTCGAAAGCTTTGATTATTTCGAAAGCGACTGGATCAAGACCGGGATGAAGGAAGAGCGGTTGATCTATCGCCATTTCTTTAACGAGCGGACACAGCCCAAGCGTTTCTATGCCGCGTTCGAGGCGCAAAAGCGCCTGCGGCTGACGCGCGAGATTCCGCATGATATTCAGGTTCAGATCGGCAGCCAGTGGTGGTGCCTGCGCCGCCGCACGGTGGAATGGATCCTGGATTTCACGCGGCGGCGGCGTGACGTGATGCGGTTTTTCCGTACCACATGGATCCCTGACGAGACGTTCTTTCAGACGCTGGTGCGTCATCTCGTGCCCGAGACCGAGATCGAGACGCGCACGCTGACGTTTCTGATGTTCACCGATTACGGGATGCCGGTCACGTTCTACAACGACCATTACGACCTGCTGCTCAGTCAGGATTATCTCTTTGCCCGCAAGATCAGCCCCGAGGCGCTTGAGCTCAAGCGCCGCCTCGGCGCGCTCTATAACAACACGCGGGCCGAGTTCCAGATTTCGAACGAAGGGCGCAGCCTGTTCAAGTTCCTCTCCGGGCGCGGGCGCGAGGGGCGGCGGTTCGCCCAGCGCTTCTGGGAGACCGAGAGCACGCTGGGCCGCGAGCGTGAGCTGATGATCGTGGTGTGCAAGAAATGGCACGTCGCCAAGCGTCTGCTCGACCGGATCCGGCAGGTCACCAACCTGCCCGCGATCGAGTATCTCTTTAACGAGGAGGGCACCGCCCTGCCCGATCTGGGCGGTATCCAGGGCACCTTGGCCAAGCGCACCCGCCATCGCCGCGCGCTGATGCGGATGCTGTTCGACTATTACGAGACCGACCGCCTGATCGTCTGCATGGACCCGGGCAGCATCGACCTATTGCAGGATTTCTGCGGCGACCGGTCGGTGACCAAGCTGCTGGAAATCCAGTGCCATTTCACCGATTCCTATCTTACCGGGCACGCCATGCGCGTGGGCCTTGCCGGCGAGCAGACCCCGCCCGAGACGCTGGAGCGGCTGTTGCCCACGATCCGCGGGGACATGACCCATGAGAGCGATCAGATCCGTGATTCCGAATTCGAGAACCATCTGATCCTGCGCGAGAACGACGATGCCGCGCGCTATCCGGATCTGTTGTCGCGGTTCCTTGATATTCCCCCCGAAAAGGCGCAGGAAATCGCCGCACTCGACCATCTTTTTGCAGATTGAGGACGCCCCATGTCTTATGCCTATGACGACCAGAACATCTTTGCCAAGATCCTGCGCGGCGAGATTCCGAACAAGACCGTGCTGGAGACCGAGCATACGCTCGCCTTCGAGGATATCCAGCCGCAGGCCCCGGTGCATGTGCTGGTGATCCCCAAGGGGGCCTATGTCAGCTATGATCATTTCGCGGCTGAGGCCAGCGATGCCGAGATCGTCGATTTCAACCGCGCCGTGGCCGAGATCTGCCGTCAGTCCGGTGTGCAGCTTGGCGATGGCGGGTTCCGCGCGATCACCAATTCCGGCGAGCACGGCGTGCAGGAGGTGCCGCATTTCCACCTGCATATCATTGGCGGGCGCCCGCTGGGGCGGATGCTTCAAAAGATCTAGGCAGGATTGTCTTGGGCGGGTCACGCGAATCGCGGCATGCTCCCTTTTGTACCCAACATGCGAGGGATGTTTAATGCGTCTTGACCTGCCCGTTTTCAGCCTGATTGCCGTGGCCACCCTTGCCGGTGCAGCGAACCGCCCATTGCCGAAGCCCAACGACCCTGACGATTTCGTGCGCTATATTTTCGAAGTGAATGATTGCGTCCTGACCGAGGCGCAGCTTCTGGAGATCTACAGCGCCGCAGGATATGGGCTGATGGGGGCAAACAACGCGGTGATCGCAGTTTCGAACCGCGAGGATATCGAAGTTCTGAGGCGCAATCCCTTCACCTACCGCTATTACGGCTCGGAGTATTGCGGCTTCTGAGGCGGTGACAGGCACAATCGCTTGCGGTGCCGTCTTGCCGCGCCCATATGTCCGGCGATTGCAGCGCGAACCCAACAGGCAGGCCATGACATTTCGAAGCCGTATCGGCGCCATTCTCGACACATCTATGTTCCAGAACACCATTCTAGGGGTGATCCTGTTCAACGCGGTGATCCTTGGGATGGAAACCTCTGATCCGATCATGGCGCAGGCCGGTCCGGTGATCACCCTGCTCGACAAGCTGTGCCTGTCGGTCTTCGTGGTCGAGATCGTGGCCAAGCTCTATGCGCGGGGCATTGCCGGGTTCTTTCGGCGCGGCTGGAACATCTTTGACTTCATCATCGTCGGCATTTCGCTGGTGCCCGCGACGCAAGGTTTGTCGGTGCTGCGCGCGCTGCGCATCCTGCGTCTGTTGCGGGTGGTGTCGGTCGCGCCGTCGCTGCGCCGGGTGGTCGAGGGGCTGGTGACGGCGCTGCCGGGGATGGGGTCGGTGTTCCTGCTGATGGGCATGATCTTCTACATCGGCTCGGTCATGGCGACCAAGCTTTTTGGTGCGGCCTTTCCCGACTGGTTCGGCGATCTGGGGCGCTCGGCCTATTCGCTCTTCCAGATCATGACGCTGGAATCGTGGTCGATGGGCATCGTGCGCCCGGTGATGGAGGTGTTTCCATATGCCTGGGCCTTCTTCGTGCCCTTCATCATGGTCACCACCTTTGCCGTGGTGAACCTTCTGGTCGGTCTCATCGTCAACTCGATGCAGGACGCGCACCACGCCGAGGACGCGGAAAAGACCGACACCTATCGCGACGAGGTTCTGACCCGGCTGGGGGATCTCGAGGCGCTCATTCGTGAGCGGCGCGATCAGGACGAGCGATAGCGCGACGGCGGCTGCCCATATTCCGCGCGGTAGGCGCGCGAGAAATGAGACGAACTGGCAAAGCCGGTGGCGAGCGCCACCTCGGTCAGCGAGAGCGCCGAATTGCGCAACAGGTTGCGCGCCTTTTCGAGCCGCAGTCGGCGGTAATAGCCATGGGTGGTCTGGCCCAGATGCTGCCGGAACATGCGGTTGAGCTGGCGCGGCGAGAGCCGGGCGATCTGTGCCAGATGCGGCAGGGATAGCGGGTCGGCGATATTGCCCTCCATCGCCTCGACCGCATCGAGGATCGCCGGGCTTTGCGTGCCGACCCGTTCCACCAGGCCTGAGCGTTGCGGCCCGGTGGGCGGGCGAATTTCGGTATGCATGAACCAGTCGCTGACCTCGCGCGCAAAGGCGCGGCCGTGATGCGTGGCGATCAGCGCGTGCATCATGTCCATCGGCGCGGTGCCGCCGGCGCAGGTCATGCGGTCGCGGTCGATGACATAAAGCGTGCGTTCGATGCGCAGGTCGGGCGCGACCTCGGCCAGGGCGGCGGCATATTCCCAATGCACGGTCATCCGCCGGTCGCCCATCAGCCCGGCGCGCGCCAGGATGATTGGCCCGCCCGAGACACCGCCCAGCACCACGCCCGCGCGTGCCTGCCGCGCCAGCCACGGGGTAAGCGCGCGCGCCGGATAGGTCGCCGGATCGCCGCCCGCCACCAGAAAGAGGTGGTCGAGGTGGAGATCGTCGGCAAGCCCCGCCTCGGGCCTGACCTGCGCCGCGCCGGAACTGCACACCGGGTCAGGCGTCGGAGCGATATGGATCACCTCGTAGAGCGTGCGCCCGGCCAGCAGGTTGGCGGCGCGCAGCGGCTCGACGGTGGCGGCGAATGACATCAGCGCGAATCCGGGGATCGGCAGGATGCCGATTCGATGCGGGCCGGGAGCGTGTTTGTCCATATTCGTCATCTAATTGACTTTTCAGGACAAGTATAGCCCACGCGGATCGGCGATGATCGCGCCAGAGCGAGCCACAGGACAGACCCGATGCGCTATTCCGCCTTGAAAATCCTCCGCGAGGGGCTGACCGGCAACAAGGGCTGGAAACCTGTCTGGCGCGATCCCGACCCGAAACCCGAATATGATATCGTCATCATCGGCGGCGGCGGGCATGGTCTGGCCACCGCCTATTACCTCACCAAGGAATTCGGGCTGCGCAATATCGCGGTTCTGGAAAAGGGCTGGATCGGCTCGGGCAATGTCGGGCGCAACACCACGATCATCCGCTCCAACTACATGCTTCCGGGCAACGAGCCGTTCTACGAGATGTCGCTCAAGCTGTGGGAGGGGCTGGAGCAGGATTTCAATTACAACGCGATGGTCAGCCAACGCTCGATCCTGAACCTGTTTCATTCGGACGCGCAGCGCGATGCCTTCGTGCGCCGCGCCAATGCGATGTTTCTGGCAGGCGCCGATGCGGAACTGGCCGATGCCGATCAATTGCGCGCCGAGTTGCCGTTTCTCGATTTCGACAATGCCCGCTTTCCGATCAAGGGCGGGCTTTTCCAGCGGCGCGGCGGCACGGTGCGGCATGATGCGGTAGCCTGGGGCTATGCGCGCGGTGCCGATGCGCGCGGCGTCGATATCATCCAGAATTGCGAGGTCACCGGCTTCGACATCCGCGAGGGCAAATGCCGGGGTGTCGAGACGACGCGCGGGGCCATCCGCGCGCGCAAGGTGGCGGTCTGTGTCGCGGGCTCGTCCGGCCGGGTGATGGCGCTGGCCGGGATGCGCCTGCCGATTGAATCCCACGTCCTGCAGGCCTTCGTCACCGAGGGGCTGAAGCCGGTGCTTCCGGGCGTCATCACCTTTGGGGCGGGACATTTCTATGTCAGCCAGTCCGACAAGGGCGGGCTGGTCTTCGGCGGCGATATCGACGGCTACAATTCCTACGCGCAGCGCGGCAACCTGCCGGTGGTCGAGGACGTGGCCGAGGGCGGCATGGCGATCATGCCGATGATCGGGCGGGCGCGGCTGTTGCGCAGCTGGGGCGGGATCATGGACATGTCGATGGACGGCTCGCCCTTCATCGACCGCACCCCTGTCGACGGGCTCTATTTCAATGGCGGCTGGTGCTATGGCGGCTTCAAGGCGACCCCGGCGAGCGGGTTGTGTTACGCCCATCTGCTGGCCAAGGACGCGCCGCACCCGGTCGCCACCGAGATGCGTCTCGACCGGTTCGCGCGCGGGCATCTGATCGACGAAAAGGGCGTGGGCAACCAGCCCAACCTGCATTGAGGGGCGCGCGCCATGCTTCATCTTGCCAAAAATACTCAAAAGGCGACGCCATGATCATCAATCACCCGCTTCTGGGCCCGCGCGATGCCGCCGAGTTCGTCTATCTGGGCGATGCCGCGCTGATCGACCGGCCCGACTGGCAGGCCGAGGATGCCGCCGAGGCCTTCCACGCCTATGGCTATCTGCGCGACAACCCGGCGGGGGTGCACCGCGAGTTGTGGTATCACGAGCAGGGCGACCGGTCCTGGCTGGTGGTGACGCGCGACACGGTGAGCCACGAGATCACAGCGGTGGAACTCGCCCGCGACGTGGCCCGCGCCCGGGGGCGGGGCCGATGAGTCAGATCCATCGCATCGGTGGCGGCCTCATCGACCGCGCGACAGAGATCACCTTTACCTTCAACGGCAAGGCGATGCGCGGGCATCCGGGCGATACGCTGGCCTCGGCGCTGCTGGCCAACGGGCAGCGGCTGGTGGGGCGGTCGTTCAAGTATCACCGCCCGCGCGGTATTTTCACCGCCGGGTCGGAAGAGCCCAACGCGCTGGTGGAACTGCGCAAGGGCGCCGCGCAGGAGCCCAACACCCGCGCCACGGTGGCCGAACTCTTCGACGGGCTGGAAGCGCGCAGCCAGAATCACCGCGGCTCGCTCGAATTCGATCTGATGGCGGTGACGGACCTGCTGTCGCCGTTCCTGTCGGCGGGGTTTTATTACAAGACCTTCATGTGGCCGCGCGCCTTTTGGGAAAAGCTGTATGAGCCCGCGATCCGCGCCTCTGCCGGTCTGGGGCGGCTGACGATGGAGGAGGATCCCGACACCTACGACAAGGGCTATCTGCATTGCGACCTGCTGGTGATCGGCGCGGGGCCTTCCGGGCTGATGGCGGCGCGCACCGCAGCGCGCGCGGGCGCGCGGGTGATCGTGGCGGACGAGGATTTCGTCATGGGCGGGCGGCTCAATGCCGAGACGCTGGAGGTGAACGGGAGGCCCGGGGCCGACTGGGCCGCCGGTGTCGTGGCCGAACTGGCGGCAATGGAAAACGTGCGCCTGATGCCGCGCAGCACGGTCTACGGCGCCTATGATCACGGTACCTATGGCGTGCTGGAGCGCTGCACCGATCACCTGGCCACGAGCGGCGGCAAGCCCCGGCAGGTGCTGTGGCGCGTCTATTCGCGCCACGCGGTGCTGGCGGCGGGGGCGACGGAGCGCCCCATCGCCTTTGGCAACAATGACCGGCCCGGCGTGATGCTGGCCGGGGCGGTGCGCGCCTACGCCAATCGCTGGGGCGTGGCCCCAGGGCGGCGCGTGGCGGTCTTTACCAATAACGACGATGGCTGGCGGACCGCCGCCGACCTTGCTGCCAAGGGGATCGAGGTGCCCGCCGTGATCGACACGCGCGACGCGCCCGCTGTTTGCGATGTGCCCGGTGCACGGCATGTGCGCGGCGCGTCTGTGATGGACACGCGCGGGCGCAAGGGGCTGCGGCAGATTACACTGACTGACGGGCAGATGATCGATGTTGATTGCCTCGCCGTGTCGGGCGGCTGGAACCCGAATGTGCATCTGACCTGCCATCAGCGCGGGCGGCCTGCGTGGCGCGACGATCTGGCGGCGTTTGTGCCAGGGCGAGATCTGCCGCCCGGCATGGTTGTGGCAGGCGCGGCTAATGGCGCGATGACGCTGGCGTTGGCCCTGCGCGAGGGGTTCGCGGCGGCCGAGGCGCTGGGCTATGCCGACAAGAGCGACCTGCCCCGCGCCGAGGACGAGCCGCGCGAGTGTGCCCCCGTCTGGCACGTGCCGCAAAGCCGCGCGCGCGCCTGGCTCGACCTGCAGAACGACGTGACCGTCAAGGACGTCAAACAGGCGCATCAGGAGGGGTTTCGCGCGGTCGAGCATCTCAAGCGATACACCACGCTGGGCATGGCCACCGATCAGGGCAAGACAGCGAATATCCCGGCGCTGGCAATCATGGCAGACTGCACCGGCCGCACGATCCCCGAGACCGGCACGACGATCTTTCGCCCGCCCTATACGCCGGTGCCTATTGGCGCGCTGGCGGGCCGCGCGCGGGGCCGCGACTTCCGGCCCTATCGCCTGACGCCATCGCATCGCTGGGCCGAGGCGCATGGCGCAAGTTTTGTCGAGGTGGGCAACTGGCTGCGCGCGCAATGGTTCGCGCGCGAGGGCGAACAGGGCTGGCGCGATTCGGTGGACCGCGAGGTGCTGATGACGCGCGGGTCGGTCGGCATCTGCGACGTGACCACGCTGGGCAAGATCGACATTCAGGGGCGCGATGCCGGGGAGTTTCTGAACCGGGTCTATTGCAACGGGTTCGCCACGCTGGCGGTGGGCAAGGTCCGTTACGGGCTGATGCTGCGCGAGGACGGGATCGCCTATGACGATGGCACTACCGCGCGGCTGGGCGAGAACCACTACGTGATGACCACCACCACCGCCAATGCCGTCACGGTGTTCCGGCGGCTGGAATTTGCACGGCAATGCCTGTGGCCCGATCTGGATGTGCACCTGATTTCCACCACCGACGGCTGGGCGCAATTCGCCGTCGCCGGGCCGAACGCGCGTAAGCTGTTGCGCAAGGTGGTGGATACCGAACATGACCTCTCGAACGAGGCGTTCCCCTTCATGGCCTGCGCTGAGGTCACGGTTTGCGGCGGCATGCCGGCGCGGCTGTTCCGGATCTCCTTTTCGGGCGAGTTAGCCTATGAGGTCGCGGTGCCCGCGCGCTATGGCAATGCCATGATGGGCGTGCTGATGGAGGCGGGCGCGGAATTCGACGCCGTGCCCTACGGCACCGAGGCGTTGGGCGTGATGCGGATCGAAAAGGGGCATGCGGCGGGCAACGAGCTGAACGGTCAGACCACGGCGCATAACCTCGGCATGGGGCGGATGGTCAGCCAGAAGAAGGACTGCATCGGCAACGTGCTGTCGCAACGGCCCGAGATGCTGCACGAGGATGCGGTCAAGCTGGTGGGGTTCCGGCCCGTGGACCGCGCGACGGGGCTGATTGCCGGGTCGCATTTCATCCGGCAGGGGGACGCAGCCACGATGGAGAACGATCAGGGCTGGATGTCCTCGGTCGCCTATTCGCCGAGCCTGGGGCATTCCATCGGGCTGGGCTTTCTCAAGCGGGGCGATGCGCGGATGGGGGAAATCCTGCGCGCGGTCAGCCCGGTGCATGGCAGGGAGATGGAGGTCGAGGTGGTCTCGGCGCATTTCATCAACCCGGACGGGGAGCGGTTGCGTGGCTGAGTATACCTTGCAGGCGGAGCCGCCCCTGGCGGGCACGGAAATGGAGATTGCGGGCGTGCGCCTCTGGGCACCCAATGATCTGGCGCTGGTGTCGCTGGCGCTGCCTTTGGGGGGCGAAGCGGCGGCAGAGCAGGCAGTGCGGGCCGCCTATGGCGTGGCCCTGTCCGGAATCGGGCGGTCAGTTGTGGCCGGGGATGGCACGCGGCTTATCCGGCTGGCCCCGGATCTGGCCTTTGCGCTGTTCCCCCACGCGACCCCCGATGCCGAGCGCGTCGTGGCGGAGCGGCTGAAGGGTGCGGTCTACACCACCGATCAGACCGATGTCTGGGTGGCGCTGGCGCTTTCGGGGGGCAACACAAGGCGCGCGCTGGAGAGGATCTGCCCGATCGACCTGCACCCGGACGTGTTCGGCATGGATCACGCCGCGCGCACGGTGATGGAGCATCTGGGGGTGCTGATCCTGCGCACAGGGGATGATGACTACCTGCTGTTATCGGCGAGTTCCTCGGCCAATTCCTTCCTGCATGCGATTGAGGTCTCGCTGCGCAATATCGCGTGACCGCCCCATATGCTTGCACGCACGGGCAAGGCGCGGTAACTCGCCCCTGACATCAGCGGGATAAGAGCCATGAACGATCTGCGGGACAAATATCTGACGGCGATTGCCAATGCGGGCGACGAATCCGCGCTCGAGGATCTGCGGGTGCAGGCCGTGGGCAAGAAGGGCGAGATCAGCCTGAAGATGCGCGAGTTGGGCAAGATGACGCCCGAGGAGCGGCAGGTCGCGGGCCCGGCGCTCAATGCGCTCAAGGACGAGATCAACTCGGCGCTGGCGGCCAAGAAACAGGCGCTGGGCGATGCCGCGCTCGATGAGCGGCTGCGGGGCGAGTGGCTGGACGTGACGCTGCCGGGGCGGCCGCGCCGGCAGGGCACGATTCATCCCGTCAGCCAGGTCACCGAAGAGGTCACGGCGATCTTTGCCGACATGGGCTTTGCCGTGGCCGAGGGGCCGCAGATCGAAAGCGACTGGTACAATTTCGACGCGCTGAACATCCCCGGCCACCACCCGGCGCGGGCCGAGATGGACACGTTCTATACGCAGCGCGCGGACGGGGATGACCGGCCGCCGCATGTGTTGCGGACCCATACCAGCCCGGTGCAGATCCGCACCATGCAGGCCGAGGGCGCGCCCATTCGGGTGATCGCGCCGGGCCGTGTTTACCGTGCGGATTACGACCAGACCCACACGCCGATGTTCCATCAGGTCGAGGGGCTCGCGATTGACCGCGATATCTCGATGGCCAATCTCAAATGGGTGCTGGAGGAGTTCGTGAAGGCGTTTTTCGAGGTGGATGACGTGGAACTGCGCTTCCGCGCGTCGCATTTCCCGTTCACCGAGCCGTCTGCCGAGGTGGATATCCGCTGTAGCTGGGAAGGCGGCACGCTGAAGGTCGGCGAGGGCGATGACTGGTTGGAAATCCTCGGGAGCGGCATGGTGCATCCCAAGGTGCTTGAGGCCGGGCATATCGACCCGAACGAGTGGCAGGGCTTTGCCTTCGGCATGGGGATCGACCGGATCGCGATGCTGAAATACGGGATACCGGACCTGCGGGCGTTTTTTGATTCAGACCTGCGCTGGCTGCGGCATTACGGGTTCGCGAGTTTGGACGTGCCGACGTTGCATGGCGGGTTGTCGCGGTAACTCAACGCCTCGCCCTTGCTCCGCGCCCGGTCTGTCATGGCAGGACGTTTCACTTTCTCGCATCGACAGGTCGCGGCAAGCCCTCTAGGCTCTGCTTGAAAAGGAGTCGCCTCATGCCGCTGATCCAGCTTGTTTATGCCTCGCGGCCCTTCGGGTTTGATCAGGCGGTGCTGTCGGCGATCCTGATGGATGCGCGCCGCGCCAATGCGCGGGACGACATCACCGGGGCGTTGATCGCGCGGCATGATCTTTACCTGCAGCTGCTGGAAGGGCCGCGCGACAAGGTCGAGGCGGCCTACCAGCGGATTCGCCGCGATGACCGTCATGTCGAGGTGACGCGGCTGGTCGAGCGGCCGATCGAGGCCCGGCTGTTTCCCGGCTGGGCGATGCGCGACGATCCGGCGCAAAGCTGGGTCTGGAGCATCGAGGACGTGCGGGTCGGGGCCATCGAGCGGACGGACGAGGCCGAGGTGCTTGGGTTCTTTCAGCGCCTCGCGGATCAGGGCGTGGTGCCGCCGCGCGAGGCCTGAGGCCGGGCGGTGGACCAATTACCGCCTATGCGCGAAGTATTTGCGGCTTTCACCAGCCAGGGCTGCGTGCACAGGGCGCAAATTGCGGTTGAAACCTAGGAAAACCCCTGAATCAGGGTCTTTGGTCAGATTATCTTACCAGAATACTTGTTTTTGCATCGCCAATCTTTACGATGGCCTGCGTGTGGTAGGCATTCAGCACCGAATCGCCTTTGCAACTGACGTGCGCCTGCCATCCGACACGATTGATGCATACGCATAAATGGGAGGATAACATGACAGATAAGGCGAAGTTTGACCGCCGTTCGTTCCTGCGCCGCGCAGCGGTAGGGGCACCGGTGGCGGCTGCGAGCACGCTCGCGGCACCGGCGGTATTGGCGCAAGCGCCGATCGTGCTGAAAATGCAGACATCCTGGGGTGCCGGGAACATCTGGCAGGAATTCGCACAGGACTATGCCGACCGGGTGGAGGAAATGTCTGGTGGCCGTCTCAAGATCGACGTTCTGCCGGCTGGCGCCGTCGTGGCCGCATTCCAGGTTCTCGATGCCGTGAATGACGGCGTTCTCGATGCCGCGCACTCGGTGCCGGTCTATTGGTACGGCAAGAACAAGGCCGCGTCGCTCTTTGGCACCGGCCCGGTCTTTGGTGGCTCGGCCACCACGATGCTGAGCTGGTTCTACGAGGGTGGCGGCAAGGCGCTCTATGACGAACTGACCCAGGACATTCTGGGCATGGACGTCGATGGCTACATGGGCTTCCCGATGTTCGCGCAGCCGTTCGGCTGGTTCAAGGAAGAGGTGAACACCGCCGAAGACCTCAACGGCTTCAAGTATCGCACCGTGGGCCTTGCGGCGGACCTGCTGCAGAGCATGGGCATGTCGGTGGCACAGCTTCCGGGTGGCGAGATTGTCCCCGCGATGGAGCGTGGCGTGATCGACGCGTTCGAGTTCAACAACCCGTCCTCGGACAAGGATTTCGGCGCGCATGACGTGGCGAAGAACTACTACCTGTCCTCCTACCACCAGGCCTCGGAAAGCTTCGAGTTCCTGTTCTCCAAATTCACAATGGAAGAGCTGGACCCCGATCTGCGCGCGATCCTGAAATACGGCGTCGAGGCCGTGTCGACTGCGAACACCGCCAAGGCGATGCGTCGTTACTCGGCCGACCTCAAGTGGCTGCAGGAAGAGGCGGGTGTCACCGTGCACCGCACCTCGGAAAACATCCTGGCGGCACAGCTCGAAGCCTGGGACAAGCTGATCCCGGAACTGGAGCAGGATCCGTTCATGAAGAAGACCCTCGACAGCCAGCGTGCCTGGGTCGAGCAGGTCACCTTCTATGAGCTGATGAACGCGCCTGATCTTGAGCTGGCCTACGATCACTATTTCCCCGGCAAGCTCAATCTCTGAGTGCGGGCAAAGACCTGATTGAAACAGGCCCCGGCGCAAAAACGCCGGGGCCGCTTTCCAACTAACGGGGGCATCTCGTGATCGGTTTCATACGCTTCGCCGACAACCTGTCGGCCTGGTTCGGCAAGGCTTTTGCCTGGCTCATCATCCTGATGTCGGTGGGTACCGGCTATGAGGTGGTCTCGCGCTACCTCTTCAACGCGCCGACGGCCTGGGCGCTCGATGTGTCCTTCATCATGTATGGCAC
Source organism: Roseovarius sp. (assembly GCF_040219995.1). Taxonomy (GTDB): domain Bacteria; phylum Pseudomonadota; class Alphaproteobacteria; order Rhodobacterales; family Rhodobacteraceae; genus Roseovarius. Next base: position 16,354 of record NZ_JAVJUC010000022.1, read on the forward strand.
ATTGTTCATGATGGGCGGGGCCTACACGCTGTCGCGCGGCGGGCATGTGCGGGGTGATTTCCTCTATCGCCTGTGGCAGCCGCGCAATCAGGCCAAGATCGACCTGGTGCTCTATATCCTGTTCTTCTTCCCGGGCGTCACCGCGCTGATTTTTTCAGGCTGGAAATATGCCGCAAAGTCATGGTCCTATGGCGAGGTGTCGGTCAACAGCCCGGCGGGCGTGCCGATCTACCAGTTCAAGACGGTGATCGTCGCGGCCGGTATTCTGCTGTTCATTCAGGGCATTGCACAGGTCTGCCGCTGCATCCATTGCATGCGCACCAATGAATGGCTGCCCGCTGACGAGGATGTCTTCGAGACCGAAGACCTGTTGATGCAAAAGGCCTCGCAGGCCGAAAAGGACGCACATCCATGACCGATCCCCAAATCGCCCTGATGATGCTGGGCCTGTTCATCGTCTTCGTGTTTCTGGGCTTTCCGATTGCTTTCACACTGATGGCCATGGGCATCGGCTTTGGCTATTACGCCTATTTCCAAGAGCGCCGGATGTGGCGTGACTACAACCGCCTCGACGAGGAGCTGGCCAGCACATGGGATCAATGGTCCCTCTGGCTGGAAGGATTCTTCAATAACCGAATATTCGATTTATTCGTGAACCAGACCTTTACGGTGATGTCGAACGAGGTTCTGACCGCCGTGCCGCTGTTCCTGTTCATGGGCTATATCGTGGAACGCGCGAATATCGTGGACCGGCTGTTCTCCACGCTCAACGTTGCAGCCAAGAACATGCCCGGCTCGATGGGTGTGGCCGCACTGATCACCTGCGCGCTGTTCGCGACTGCCACCGGCATTGTCGGCGCGGTTGTGACGCTGATGGGGCTGCTGGCGCTGCCGGCGATGCTCAAGGCGCGGTATGATCCGTCGTTTGCGTCCGGCATCATCTGCGCGGGCGGCACGTTGGGCATTCTCATTCCGCCGTCGATCATGCTGATCGTCTATGCGGCGGCCTCGAACGTGTCGATCGTGCGGCTTTACGCGGCGGCGCTCTTGCCCGGGCTGGTTCTGGTCGGGCTTTACCTGACCTACGTGATCGGGCGCTCGATCATTCAGCCCTCGGTCGCGCCGAAACCCAGCAAGGAGGAAGTGCCCGACATCCCGATGACCAAGCTCATCCTGATGATCGTGACATCCTTTGTCCCGCTTGCGTTTCTCATCATGGCGGTGCTCGGCTCGATCCTCTTTGGTCTGGCGACGCCGACCGAGGCGGCCTCGATCGGCGCGCTTGGCGGGATCTTCCTCGCCTTCGTCTACCGGGCGATGACATGGCAGCGGATGCGCGAAAGCGTCTATCTTACGGTGCGCACCACGGCGATGGTCTGCTGGCTCTTTGTCGGCTCCTACACTTTCTCGGCGGTGTTCTCCTATCTGGGCGGCGAGCATATCATCTCGGAATTCGTGCAGGGGCTGGACCTGAGCCCGCTGGAATTCCTGCTTCTGGCGCAGTTGATCATCTTCCTGCTCGGCTGGCCGCTGGAATGGTCCGAGATCATCATCATCTTCGTGCCGATCTTCCTGCCGCTGTTGCAGTTCTTCGAGGTCGATCCGCTGTTCTTCGGCATCCTCGTGGCGCTCAACCTTCAGACCAGCTTTTTGACCCCTCCGATGGCGATGTCGGCCTATTATCTCAAGGGGATCGCGCCACCGGAAATCAAGCTGACGCAGATCTTCTCGGGGGTGATGCCGTTCCTGTTCTGCGTCTTCATCTCGATGGCGCTGATGTACATCTATCCGCAGATCGTGTTCTATCTGCCGGAGCTGATGTATGGCGGATAAGATCGACATGCTGAGCCTGGACGCTTGCGCCTTGCGTGAGCGTCTGGCCTCGGGCGCGATCAAGGCTGTTGACCTGATCGAGGCTTGCATCGCCCGGATCGAGGCGCGTGAACCCGAGGTGCAGGCCTGGGCGTGGTTCGATCCCGACTTTGCCCGCCACCAGGCCAGGGCGCTTGATGCGCATCGGCAGGCGGGGCGGCCGATTGGCGCGCTGCATGGGCTGCCGGTGGCGCTCAAGGATGTGATCGACACCGCGAAAATCCCCACCGAGAATGGTTGCGCGCTCGATCAGGGGCGCGTGCCGATCAAGGATGCGGCGCTGGTCGAACGGCTCCGGGCGGCGGGTGCGGTGATCATGGGCAAGACGGTCACGACCGAACTGGCCTTCATGCAGGCGGGCAAGACCCGCAATCCGCATAACCTCGCGCATACGCCCGGCGGCTCGTCCTCGGGGTCTGCGGCGGCCGTGGCCGACGGGATGGTGCCGCTGGCCGTGGGCACGCAGACGGGTGGCTCGGTGATCCGGCCTGCCTCTTTCTGCGGCGTGACCGGGTTCAAGCCTAGCTTTGGCGCGATCCCGCGCAGCGGCGTGCTGATGCAATCGCCAACGCTCGACACCGTTGGGGTGTTTGCCCGCACGCCTGCCGATGCGGCGCTCGTTTCGGAGGTGCTGTTCGGGCATGATGCGGGGGACACGGCCACATCGCCGCACCCGACGCCGGCGCTGCTGAGCATTGCGCAGTCGAATCCACTGGTAACGCCGATCTTTGCGCTGGTAAAACCACCCGGTTGGGACGAGGCCGACCCGCAACTCCATGCCGCCTTTGACGAATTGGCCGAGGCGCTTGGAGATCAGGTTTTCGACGCGCCCTTGCCCAAGGCGTTCGAGGAGGCCGCTGCGGTGCGCGAGCGGATCAATTTCGCTGAAATGGCGCGCTATTACTATCGCTACGGCAAGCATATCGACACGCTTGGACCTCGCACGCAGGATGCGCTGAACAAGGGCAACGCGATCCTAGCGCGCGACTACCTTGCGGCGCTTGACTGGCCGGATGTGCTCTATGCCGGGCTCGACGAGATATTCGAGCGGTGCGACGCGATCCTGTGCCCCGCCGCCACCGGCCCCGCGCCCGAGGGGCTTGAGTTTACCGGCGACGCGATCTTCAACGGGCTCTGGACACTGACCGGCGTGCCTGCCGTGACCGTGCCTGCCTTCACTGCCGAGAACGGCCTGCCGATGGGCGTGCAGATGGTCGCGGCGCGCGGGCATGACGCACGGCTTTTGCGCACGGCGAACTGGTTTCAATCCTGGCTGCTCGAGGCCGGGGAATGACGAAAGGATGACGACATGAACAGGCTACTGGCACTCTTCGCCTTCGCGGTTCTGGCCGCGTTTCTCTATATTCTGGCAAGCGAGATCGGTGCGATCGATCTCTGGATCGTGACCGTCTTTGCCGCCGGGCTGGCGGCTTATGATTTCATCACCTCCAGCAAGAACAAGAGCTGAGCCATGTCCAAGAAGGTGATCTGGATTCCGCGCCGCCTGTCGGATGCGACGCTGGAGCGCGCGCGCCGCGATTACGAGGTGATCGTGAACGAGGCCGATACCCCCGGCAGTGCCGAGGACATCATCGCGATGAGCGCAATGGTGGACGGGATGATCCCGTGTCACTCCGAGCATTTCAGCGCGGATGTGGTGGCGCAGCTTGATCCCCGGCTGAAGATCGTGGCGAACCATTCGGTGGGCGTCGATCACTGCGATCTTGAGGCACTGAAGGGCGCGGGCGTGGTGGTGACGAACACGCCCGACGTGCTGTCGGACGCGACCGCCGAGATCGCCATGCTGCTGATGCTGGGCGCGGCGCGCCATGCGGTGCGCGGTGATCGCCTTGTGCGGCAAGGCGAATGGGATAGCTGGTCGCCCTCGTTCATGGTCGGCAACCAGGTGACCGGCGCACGGCTGGGCATCGTGGGGATGGGCCGCGTCGGTCGCGCCTTTGCCGAAAAGGCGCGCGGGTTTGGCATGGAAATTCACTATCACAACCGCTCGCGACTTGCCCCGGATGTCGAGCAGGGCGCAGTCTTTCACGAAGATGTGGACAGCCTGCTGGAGGTTGCCGATTTCCTGTCGCTCCATTGCCCGGCGACGCCCGACACGGTCGATTTGCTGAATGCCGAACGTATCGCCAAGCTGCCCAAGGGTGCGGTCGTGGTGAATACCGCGCGTGGTGCGCTGGTCGATGAAGTCGCGCTCGTCGCGGGTATCGAATCGGGCCACATCGCCGCTGCGGGTCTTGATTGTTTCAAGGTCGAGCCGGGCGGCAACCCGGCGTTTGCGGCGCATGAGAACATCTTCATGCTGCCCCATATCGGCAGCGCCACGCGTGCGACGCGCGATGCGATGGGGTTCCGCGCACTCGACAACCTCGATGCGTTTTTTGCGGGGCGAGAGCCGGGCGACCGTCTGGTCTGAGGCCAAGGGTCAGCTTAGCCGCCCGCGCTGCTGCATCGGGGCTATACCAAAGGCGGCGCGGTAGACGCGGGAGAAATGCCCGGAGCTCTCGAACCCGCAGGCCAGTGCGATTTCAATGACCGACGCCTCGGTCTGGATCAGCAGGTGGCGCGCCCGTTCGAGGCGCAGGTCCATGAAATATTTCTTGGGCGAAGTGTTGAGAAACTTGCCGAAGAGCCGCTCCAACTGTCGCGTCGAAATGCCGATCTCGGCGGCGATCTGCGCAGGGCTGAGCGGGTCTTCGATGGTCTCGCGCATGCGCTGGATGGCGCGGGTCAGGTGGATGTTGCGGATGCCGTTGCGCGATTGCAGCGAGACGCGCTGTGCCGCCGTCGCCTCGCGCGCGGCGCTATAGACCATCTGGTCGGCTACCGCCATCGACAGGTCTGCGCCGTGATCACGCTCGATCAGGTGTAGCATCAGGTCCGCCGTCGCCGTTCCGCCCGAGGCGGTGAGGTGCCGTTCGTCGGCGACAAAGACATTGCGCACCAGATTCACCTCGGGAAACCGCTCCATGAAACTGTCGTGGAATTCCCAGTGGATCGCCGCCTTCATCCCGTTGAGGAATCCGTCCTCGGCCAGGATCCACGCGCCTGAGCACAGCGCCCCGATGGGCGTGCCGTGCCGCGCCTCGCGGCGCAGCATGGTCAGGAGTGGCTTGGTCACATGCGTGCGCATGTTGATCCCCGACAGGATGAAAAGCCGGTCGCATTTGGGCAGGGTGTCCAGCCCGTGATGCACCAGCGTGACCGATCCGTTGGAACAGGTGGCACTCTGCCCGTCCTCAGACGCGAAGGACCAGCGATAGAGCGTCTCGCCGCTCAGGAGGTTGGCGATGCGCAACGGCTCGACCGCGCAGGAAAATGCGAGATGCGAGAACTCCTCGACCAGAACAAAGGTGAAATGCTGGGGTGTGGTCATGGCATGTCCATCGGCGGGCTGTGATCTGTCTGACGGTGATTTCGCCGGGAGACAATAATTATTCATTGCGTATACATTCTGTATACTATAGAAGGCAAGATGAATTTCATGCCAGAGGAGGCCTGGACATGGCCGCCAAAGACCGCAAGACCACGCTCGCGACACATCTCAAACACGCAATTCTCACGACGGCGCGTCAACCCGGTGCCGATCTCGACGAGGCGGCGATCTGCGCCGAGTTCGGGCTGTCGCGCACCCCGGTGCGCGAGGTGTTCCGCGAATTGGCGGGTCTTGGCTATATCGACCTGCGCGACAATCGCGGGCCGCGTGTCGCGGATCTCACGCACACCACGCTTCGCGATTTCTTTCTGGCCGCGCCGATGATTTATGGCGCGATCCTGCGCCTTGCCGCGCGCAATGCCACGGATGTGCAGATACAGGCGCTGCGCGGTGCGCAAGAGAGGTTCCGCGCCGCCCTGCGCGACGGATCGACCCCGGATCGCACGCTGGCCAACAACCGGTTTCACGAGATCACCGGCGAGATGGCGGGAAATATCTATCTCCTGCCGTCGTTCCATCGCCTGCTGATCGACCACGCGCGCATCTCGATGACCTTTTACCGCCCGGAGAACGCCACCATGGCCGATAGCGTGGCCGAGGCCAGCCGCCAGCATGACGCGATCATCGACGCCATTGCGGCCCGTGATGAGGCGCAGTCCGCGCAACTGGCCGAGGATCACTGGAACCTCTCGCGCCACGAGATCGAACGCTTCGTGATGCCCACGGCCCTCGAAGTGCCGATGGGCCAGATCACACGCTCCAGCCCCGCATGAGGACCGCAATGACCCCACTCTTTCGCTTTGACGGGATCTATACCCCGGTCATCACCCCCTACCACGCTGACGGTACGGTGAACCGTGACGCCTTGGCCGAGGTGATCGAGCACCTGATCGCCAGCGGCGTGCACGGGATCATCACCGGCGGCTCCACCGGTGAGAACTATGCCCAGACCGTGGCCGAGCGGGTGGAGCTTGCAAAGCTCACACATGCGCTGATCAAGGGCCGCGTGCCGCTGGTCATGGGCACCGGCGCGATTCTGACCGACGATTCCATCATATTGGCGCAGGCCGCGCGCGAGATCGGGGCGGATGCGATCCTGCTCGCCTCACCGCCCTATGCCGTGCCCACGGACCGCGAGAATGCGCTCAACGCGCTCGCCATCGATCGGGCGGCGGGTCTGCCGGTGATGCTCTATAATTACCCCGGGCGCACCGGCACGATGATGGGCGCGGAATTCCTCGACCGTGTCGGCCGTAGCCGCAATTTCTGCGGCATCAAGGAAAGCTCGGGCGATATCAATCGGGTGCATCTGCTGGCGCGCGATTATCCGCATATCCAGTTGGGCTGCGGCATGGACGATCAGGCGCTGGAGTTTTTTGCCTGGGGCGCGCCGTTCTGGGTCTGCGGCGGCTCCAACTTCCTGCCAGCCGAGCATGTGGCGCTTTATCAGGCCTGCGTGGTCGAGGGTGATTTCGCCAAGGGGCGGCGCATCATGTCGGCGATGCTGCCGCTGATGCATGTGCTGGAGCAGGGCGGCAAGTTCATCCAGACGATCAAGCACGGCGTGACCATGACGGGCATCGACGCGGGCGAGGTACGCGCCCCGCTGAAAGGCCTGAACAAGGACGACAAGCGCGCATTGGAACAGGTGGTGCGCGTGCTGAAAACCACCATCGCAACCATCACGGCGGAGGGCTGAGACATGAGCTTGCTGACACGCGACGAATATGCGGCGATTGCCGCGACGCTCGACCTGCCGACGGGGGCGTTCATCGACGGCGGCTATCGCCCGGCGATCTCGGGCAGGACATTTGCTACCGTGAACCCGGCCACTGGCGAGACATTGGCCGAGGTGGCTGCCTGCGGCGCCGAGGACGTGGATTTCGCGGTGACCAAGGCGCGCGCGGCGTTTGACGATGGTCGCTGGTCGCGGTTGCCCCCCTCCGCGCGCAAGGAGGTGCTGATCCGCCTCGCCAAGCTGATGACGCGCAATGCGCGGGAACTGGCGGTGCTGGAAAGCCTCGATTCGGGCAAGACGATCTACGATTGCGAGACGGTGGACGTGCCCGAGACGATCCATTGCCTGAAATGGCACGCCGAGGCGACCGACAAGATCTACGATCAGGTTTCGCCTGCCTCGGACGATCACATCGCCATGATTGTGCGCGAACCTATCGGCGTGGTGGGCCTCGTCCTGCCGTGGAATTTCCCGCTCCTGATGCTGGCGTGGAAGATCGGCCCGGCGCTGGCGGCGGGCTGCTCAGTCATCGTGAAACCGGCCGAGGAGACGAGCCTCACCGCGCTGCGCGTGGCGGAACTCGCGCATGAGGCGGGGCTGCCGCGCGGGGTGCTCAGCGTGCTGCCCGGCGGCGGGCCGGAGGTGGGTGAGCCTTTGGGCCGCCACATGGACGTGGACATGGTCAGCTTCACCGGCTCCACCGTCACCGGCAAACGGTTCCTCGGCTATTCGGGTGAGAGCAACGCCAAGGAAATCGTGCTGGAGATGGGCGGCAAGAACCCCGCCATCGTCATGGACGACGCGGAAAATCTCGACCGCGTCGCGGCGCATATCGTGCAGGGCGCGTTCTGGAACATGGGCGAGAATTGCTCCGCCACCTCGCGGCTTATCGTGCATCGCGATGTGAAGGACGCGCTTCTCGCGCGGATCGAGGCGCATGCCCGCGAATGGGTGGTGGGCGACCCGCTCGATCCCGAGACGCGCGTCGGCGCGCTGGTGAGCGAGGGGCATTTTGCCAAGGTCTGCGGCTATCTGGAGCAGGCGGAGAGTGTCGTTTTCGGCGGCACGGCGGAAAAGGGCTTTGTCGAACCGACGGTGGTGATGCTGCCGGGCAACGACCATCCCCTCGCGCGCGAGGAAATCTTCGGCCCTGTGCTGAGCGTGATCGAGGTGAGCAGCTTTGACGAGGCCATCGCGGTGGCCAATGACACCGATTACGGCCTCTGCGCCGCGCTCTTCACCGCGAACCCCAAGCGCGCGCTGCGTGGCGCAAGGATGCTGCGGGCGGGGACTGTGACGGTCAACAGCTTTGGCGAGGGCGATATCTCGACGCCCTTTGGTGGCTACAAGCAATCAGGCTTTGGCGGGCGCGACAACGGACTGCACGCCCATGATCAGTATACCCAAGTGAAAACCATCTGGCTTGATCTGGCCGATGACGCGGATGAGGCGGTGGATTGAGCGGCTACCGCGCGCGAACCACCCCGCGACAAACAGGCCCCGCCGCGTGGAACTCGATCCTGCCCGCGCAGGGCCCGGCGACCCCGCACGACGGTGACGCCAGCGCCGATTTCGCGGTGATCGGCGCGGGCTTTGCCGGGCTGTCGGCGGCGCGGCGGCTGACACAGCTTGCCCCCAGCGCGCGCATCGCCGTGCTGGAGGCGGGGCGTGTGGCCGAGGGTGCGGCGGGCCGCAATTCGGGTTTCATGATCGACCTGCCGCATGAACTGACCAGCGAGGATTATGCCGGGGCGGGGGATGATCGGGCGATGATCGCATTGAACCGCGTGGCGCAGGATTTCGGGCGCGACGCGGTGGCGGAATATGGCATCGACCCCGCGTTCTTTGATCCGGCGGGCAAGGTGAACGGCGCGGCGAGCGCGGCGGCGCATGCTCATAACGAAAGCTATGCAAACCATCTTGCCAGTCTCGGTGAGGCCTCGGAAATGCTCGACGCGCAGGCGATGCAGCACTTGACGGGCAGCCCGCATTACCGCTCGGGCCTTTATACTCCCGGCACGGTGATGCTCCAGCCTGCGGGTTATGTGCGCGGGCTGGCGGATGGGCTGCGGCGCGACGGCGTGGCAATTCATGAGCAGAGCCCCGTCACTGGCCTTACCCGGCAGGATGACGCGTGGCGGGTGGAGACGCCAAAGGGGCGGCTGAGTGCGGGCAAGGTGATATTGACGGTGAATGGCCATCTGGAAAGCTTCGGGATCGCGCGCGGGCGGCTGATGCAGGTCTTTCTCTTCGCCACGATGACGCCCGAGCTTGACGCCGACACGCTCGCCCGCCTCGGCGGGCAGCCCCGCTGGGGTGTCACGCCGTCGGACCCGATGGGCACCACCATGCGGCGCATAGACAGCGCGCAGGGCGGCAACCGGATCATCACCCGCACCTGCGCGGTGCTGCGCCCCGGCATGCAGGTGCGCGGCTCGGACATGACCCGCGCCGCCCGCGTGATGCAGCGCAAGTTCGACCGGCGTTTTCCGCAACTGGCAGGACTGCGCATGGAACACGCCTGGGCCGGGCACCTGTGCCTGAGCCTGAATGGCGTGTCGGTGATGCGCGAGGTTGAGCCGGGGCTCTACGCGGGCTGCGTGCAGAACGGTCTTGGCACCGCGCGCGGCACGCTGACGGGAATGGGTGCTGCGGAACTGGCCTGTGGTGAGACCAGCGCCATCACCCGACATTTCACCGCAGAGGCAGAGCCCAAGCGCCTGCCCCCGCAGCCCTTTGCCGAGATCGGGGCTAATGCGGTGCTGCGCTGGAAGGAATGGCGCGCGGGCGCGGAGTGAGTGGGGGCGCTGCCCCCGTCGTCCATGCGGGCGACTCCCCCGGGATATTTCAGGCAAGATGAAGCTGAGAAAGAAGGCCCGCCACAAGGGGCGGGCCAGGTCAGGGAGAATGTTTCAGTAGTCTTGATTAAGCGCGTCGGCGGCGGGGATTTCGCGCTCGCGCCGCGCAATATAGTCGAGCAGTGCCTCGTTCACGCCTGCGTCGAGTGTCGGCTCTTCATAGGCGTCGAGCAGGCGGCGCGCGTGGATGAGGGCGCGCTCGGTGATCTCCTTCGATCCATCGGCCACCCATTGCTCGATCGAGTTGTTGTCGAAGAGATCGGGCATGAAGAACGCGATCTGGAAATTCTCCTGCGTGTGCGGATGACCGAGATAATGCCCGCCTGGCCCGACATCTGGGATCGCGGCGAGGGCCGCGTCGAAATCGCCCCATTGCGGGCCCGAGGCCATGCGGTGCGCCATCGCGCATTGTTCGGCATCCACGACGAACTTGGCGACGGAGCAGTGCATCCCGGCCTCGTTCCAGCCCGCCGAATGCCAGATATAATTGGCACCGGCATGGATCACCGCCGACAGGGTCGTGGCACTCTCATAGCCTGCCTGCGCATCAAAGGTCTTGGCCCCGCCCAGCGTGTTGGAGGTGCGCCATGGCACGCCGTAGAACCGCGCCATTTGGCCGATCATGAAATTCATGAGGGAGATCTCGGGTGTGCCTGCCATCGGTGCGCCCGACCGCATCGACACGGTCGAGAGGTAATGGCCATAAATTGCCGGGCAGCCGCGGCGGATCACCTGGGTATAGGCCAGTGCCGAGAGCGCCTCGGCATTGAGTTGCGCGACCGTTGCGGGGACGGAGGCGGGTGTATTCGCCCCGCCGAGGACAAAGGGCGAGCACAGCACCGGCTGGTTGCGGCGGCAGAAGGCGCGCATCGCGCCCAGCATCGTCTCGTCCCAGACCAGCGGCGAGTTGCCGTTGCAGTTGCCGGTGGTGACGGGATGATCCTCCATGAAATCCGCGCCGAAGAGGATGGCGCACAACTCCATCACGTCCTCGGCGTTCTTGGGGCTGGTCGTCATCCCCATGAAGGTCTTGTCCGAGTGTTTCATCGAGGAATAGGTGATCCGCAGGTGCCGCTGGCTGATCGGGTGGTCGTAGGGCTCCACGATGTGATGCGCGCTGGAATGCAGGGCGGGCATCATGTGGCTCAGCTTGTGGAACATCGCGAGATCGGCGAGCGTGGGATTGCGGCGCACGTCGTCGAGATCACGCAGATAGGGCGCGCCGGTCATCGGCACGAAGATCGAATGCGGCCCGCCGAGGCGGACGTTCTTTTGTGGATCACGGGCGTGATAGGTGAAATCCGCAGGGATCGTGGCAACGAGGTCGCGCACGAGGCCACGGTCGAGATAAACGCGCTCGCCCACCACCTTGGCGCCCGCGCGACGCCAATCCGCAAGCGCGATCTCGTCGCGGAACACGACGCCGACGTTTTCGAGGATGTTCATGGAGGCCGCATCAATGCGCGCGATCTGATCGGGGTCCATCACCTCGCAGGTGGGCAGAGTGCGGGTCAGACCGGGCAGCATGTCGAATTTCGGCGCGCTGCGGATGCTGCGCCGCGCGGCGCGGCCCCCGGCACGGGCGCGGGGTTTGGTCAGGGTTGTCATGGCGGGTCTCCTTCCCGTCCTAGTCTGGGAGGGGTGGAGGCGTTTGACGTGCAGGTTTGCGATATCCTCTTGCAGAATACGACATCCCGAACAGATGCTTTTGTCGGGCTGCCGTCCCGGGACCGCGCGTTCGAGGAGCACAGAAAATGAAACCGGCCGGGCCACGACCTTGAATTTTCTTTTTTGAACGCGTGGGACGTGGTTCGCCACGGGCCAAGCCACACTCCGGCAAACAAATGCACCTCTCCTCAAACCTTCTCTGCGGATATTCTATGCTTGGAATGTCGCCTGTCAGGGCTTAGATGCGTCACATGGCAAAGAACAAGTTCAATGACGGGCCCGGCCCTTCGCAACGCCAGCTTCGTGTCGGCGAACTTATCCGCAGGACGTTGTCGGACGTGCTGATGCGCGGCGATATCCATGACCCGGACCTCAACCGTCTGTCGGTCACCGTGGGCGAGGTACGCACCTCGCCCGATCTCAAGATCGCGACCGCCTATGTGATGCCCCTTGGCGGCAGCGGACAGGGCGAGGTGATCGAGCTTCTGGCCCGCAACAAGGCCGAGCTGCGCCGGATCATCGGGCGCAAGGCGGGGCTGAAATTCACCCCGGATCTGCGCTTTCGGCTTGATGAGACCTTCGATCAGATTGACGAGACGCGCAGGCTGTTCGAGCAGGACGAGGTGCGCCGGGATGTGGAGGACTAGGCTCTGCGCCGCCCTCGGGGCCTGTCTGTTGGCGGCCCCTGCGGTGGCGGAGTGCCGGGCTGAGCAAGTCGAGGGGCAGGGCTATGTGATCTGCGCGGTCGAGGCGGGGGCCGACCTTCGGCTCTTTCTGAACGACCCCGAGACGGACACGCTGCTTGGCAGTTTCGCCGGGGTCGATGCGCATCTGGCGAAGGCGGGCGAACAACTGGCCTTTGCGATGAATGCGGGCATGTATCACGGTGATCGCCGTCCTGTGGGTCTTTATATCGAAGACGGGCGGGAAGTTGCGCCGCTGGTCACCCGCGAGGGCCCCGGGAATTTCGGGCTATTGCCCAATGGTGTCTTTTGCCTGCGCGACGGGCGTGCGGCGGTGATTGAGACGCTGCGCTATGCGCAGGAGCGGCCCGATTGCCGCTATGCCAGCCAATCCGGCCCGATGCTGGTGATCGACGGCGCGCTGCATCCGCGCTTTCTGGTAGACAGCGACAGCCGCTATATCCGCAACGGCGTGGGCACGTCCGACGACGGGCGGGTGTGGTTCGTGATTTCCGATGAACCGGTGAATTTCCATCGCTTCGGGCGGGTGTTCCGCGATCATCTGGGCGCCGCGCAGGCGCTCTATTTCGATGGCAAGGTGTCGCGGCTATACGCGCCGGGGCTGGGCCGCAATGACCTCGGGTTTCCACTGGGGCCGATGGTGGGGCTTGTGGTTGACGCGGAGACCCCGCTGGATTAGCCCTGCGCTTCGTTCAAAAGCAGGAAAAGGCCGCAGATGGCACGCAAACGCAAGGGGCGCGACGTAAACGGGTGGCTGGTGGTGGACAAGCCTGCGGGCATGACCTCGACCAGCGTGGTGAACAAGGTGAAATGGGCCCTGCAGGCAAAAAAGGCGGGCCATGCCGGCACGCTCGACCCCGAGGCGACGGGGGTTCTGGCGGTGGCGCTTGGCGAGGCGACCAAGACGGTTCCCTACATCACCGACGCGCTCAAGGCCTATGAATTCACCGTCCGGCTGGGGCAGGCCACCAATACCGACGATGCCGAGGGTGAGGTGATCGCCAGCAGCGACACGCGCCCCACGGATGACGAGATCAAAGACGCGCTCGGGGCGTTCGTCGGCGATATCATGCAGGTGCCGCCGCAATATTCCGCCGTCAAGATCGACGGACAGCGCGCCTATAAACTGGCCCGCGAGGGCGAGACCTTCGAGGTCGCCGCCCGCCCGCTCTGGGTCGAGGAATTGCTGCTGGTCGACCGGCCGGATGCCGATCACGCGGTGCTGGAAATGGTCTGCGGCAAGGGCGGTTACGTGCGCTCGGTCGCGCGGGATCTTGGGGCGGCGCTTGGGTGTTACGGCCATGTCGTGGCGCTGCGGCGGGTCTGGTCTGGCCCGTTCGAGACTGAGGGCGCGCTGAGCATCGAGCAGATCGAGGCGATGGCGCAGTCGCCCGATCTCGACACGTATCTGCGGCCCTTGGAAGAGGGGCTGAGCGACCTGCCCATGGTTACCGCCACGCTAGAGGGCGCGGCACGGTTGCGCAATGGCAACCCCGGCATGGTGATCGCGAATGACGTGGAATATGGCGAGGAATGCTGGGCCGCGCAGGACGGGCGCGCGGTGGCCGTGGGCCGGTTCAAGGCGGGCGAATTGCACCCGAGCCGCGTGTTCAACCAATGACCGGAAACGCCCCCGACCACCTGCATGATCCGGGCGGCAAGGTGCGGCTGCGCCTGCCCGACGGGGTGATCGGCGGGGCGACGTTTTCCGACTGCGGACGCTATCGGCAGGCGTTGACCCGCGACTGGACGCCCGAGGGAGAGGCGGCGCGCGCGGTGCTTTTCGTGGGGATGAACCCGTCGGTGGCCGGGGCGGAGGTATCCGACCCCACCTGCCACCGGGAATTGATGTTCGCCCGCGACTGGGGCTTTACCCGCTATCTCAAGGGCAATGTGCTGGATTGGCGGGCCACCTCGCCGCGCGACCTTCCGCCCGACCCGGCGCTGGCGTGCAGCGCTGCGAACATCCCGGCCCTCGTCGATATGGCGCGAGAGGCGGAGTGCGTGGTGATGGCCTTTGGCAAGCTGCACGCGCGCTACGCGGGCGTGGTGGGCGGTGTCCTGCGCGCCGTTGCCGAGACTGGCCGCCCGCTCAAATGCCTGGGGCTGAACAAGGACGGTTCGGCCAAGCATCCGCTCTATCTGCGCAAGGATACTGCGCTGATGGATTTCCCCGCGCTGGACTGACGTGGCGGGTCAGGAGGGATCGTCAAGGCTGTCGAACCAGCCCCAGGCATCGGCGGCAAGGTTGGGGCCGATTTCGTAGAACCAATGGGTGTGATCGGGGATGAGGTGCAGTTCCGTGTCATGCCCTGCCGCCACAAGCGCCGCCGCTGCCGCCTGCGCGCCTTCCACCGAGAAGATGTGATCGCGCTCGCCGAGATAGAGCCGCAACGGGGGCGCCTCGGGCGTGGGGCGGTACTGGTCGGGCGGACCATAGCCGCCATGCAGCGCCGCGGCACGCCAGGGACCGATGCCGCGATTGACGAGCAGGGCGGCGTATCTTGCCCCGGCCGAGTGACCGAACAGGTAGACATGCGCGCGGTCGATGGGCCGCGTCGCGGCGACGGTGTCGAGCATGGCTGCGATGCGCGGGGCGGTGATATCCTGTGCCGCCCATGTCTTGCCAGGTGCGTCGGGGGCGATCAGCACCACCGAGCGCGTGCGCCCCACCCGCTGCCACATGTCGAGCATCGACAGGCCGTCACGATTGGCGCCGTGCAATAGTACGACCACCGGGGCCGCCGCATTGCCGGGCGGCACGAGGGCGTGCCAGGACAGCCCGTCGCTTTGATACCGGGTGCTCTGCCGTGCGATCTCGGCAGAGGGGGTATAGTCGAAACTATCTGGAATCGCGGGAGTGAGAAAGCCACGCGGCCGTTCGATCAGCGTGCCGGGTCGGATTTCGGGGGCTTTTGTTGCAGGGTGTTCCGAGGCAGGGGCTGCCTGTTCGGTCCCTGGTGCCATCAACAGTGCGGCGACGACAAGCGCAAGCACGCCACCGACGATCCCGATCAACACAACACGCAAAACTCTCATCTGACACTCCGGGAAACCAATATGGTTGCGCTGCCTTGATAGCCAATCCTTCAGGTTGTGAGAAGCCTGCATCGCAAAGATGAGACCGCCCGGACATGAAAAGGGGCACCGCCGAGGGTGCCCCTTTCAAGCTATGGTCGAACTGTGGTTTAGCTGTCTTCGAGTGTCAGCGCGACAAAGCGCGGCTCGCCGGCGCGGCGGATCAGCAGCAGGAGCGATTTGCGCCCTGCCTCTCGGGCCTCGGCGATGCGGTCGTCGAGATCGCCGATCGAGGCGATCTTCTGCTGCCCGGCCTCGGTGATCACGTCACCGGCGCGCAGACCCTTTTCATAGGCCTCAGACAACTCGTCCACATCTGTGACCACCAGCCCGGTCGCGTCACTGTCGAGTTCCAGCTGGGTGCGCAGCTCGTCATCGAGGGGCTGGACCGTCAGACCGAAGATGTCCTTTTGCTGCGGTTCGGACGGATCCTCGCCGGGCTGTGCCACCGGGACCGCGTTCTCGGCCTCTTCGCGGCGGCCAAGCGTGACCTTGAGCGTCGTGGTCTTGCCGTCGCGGAACACGACCACGCGGACTGTCTTGCCCACGGCGGTGTTGCCCACCTGCCGCACGAGGCCACGGGTATCCTCGACCTCCTTGCCGTCGAAGGAGGTAATCACGTCGCCGGCCTGCATGCCAGCCTCTGCGGCGGGGCCCTCGGGCACATCGGTCACCAGCGCGCCTGCGGTCTTCTCGAGATCCATGGCCTCGGCCACGTCATCGGTCACGTCCTGGATGCGCACACCCAGCCAGCCGCGCCGTGTCTCGCCATACTCCTGAAGCTGGTCGACCACGCGCTTGACCACGTTCGCGGCCATCGAGAAGCCAATCCCGATCGAGCCGCCGGTGGGGCTGAGGATCGCGGTGTTGACGCCCACCACCTCGCCGTCGAGGTTGAAGAGCGGGCCGCCCGAGTTGCCCCGGTTAATGGCTGCGTCGGTCTGGATGTAGTCGTCATAGGTGCCCGAGAGCGCACGGTTGCGAGCGGAGACGATCCCCGCCGACAGCGAGAAGCCCTGACCGAGCGGGTTACCCATGGCGAGCACCCAATCGCCGACACGCGCGGTGTCGCTATCACCGAAATTGACGAAGGGCAGCGGCTTGTCGGCCTTGACCTTCAGAAGCGCGATATCGGTCTTGGGATCGACGCCGACCACTTCGGCGGCCAGGGTCTCACCCGAGAAGAACTCGACATTGATCTCGTCGGCGGCCTCGATGACATGGTTGTTGGTCACGACGAAGCCGTCCTCGGAAATCACGAAACCAGAGCCGAGCGCCGAGGAGCGGCGCGGGCGGTCGCCTTCGCCCATGCGGTCGCGGAATTGCTCGAAGAAATCCTCGAAGGGCGAGCCTTCGGGCACCATCGGCGAGGGGCCGGTGCCGCGCTCGACCACGGTCGAGGTGGTGATGTTGACGACCGACGGGCTGACCTTTTGCGCCAGATCGGCAAAGCTCTCCGGGCGCGCCTGCGCCGCGATCGCCTGTGCAAGCAGAAGGCCCACAACCAGGGCCATCAGCCAGAGCGACCTGAGCGGCGTCGCCCGGGATCGTGTCGTGGATATCATCGGGAGGTTCACGCCAATATCTCCTTTGGTTCGTGTCAAACAGGGCGCGCCGCGCGCGCCAGCCTCGCCTACAGATGTAGGTGCCTCGGGCCGGATCGCAAAGGGCGCAACCTCAAGTCACGTTCATGTGACCGCTTTGACGCGCGGAAATCAAGTATTGCCGGGCGTCAAAGTTCACTTCAGGCCCCGTTGCACCACGTCCAGCGCCAGATCGCGCACCAGCCGGGCCCGCGCATCCGCCAGATCGGCGGGTGTTCGCTCACCGGCGACTGGGGTGGTCAGGTCAAACAGACGTGCGCGGTCGCGGCCCTCTTCGGATGTGACGAAATACTGCCCCGAGAACTGAAACGTGCCATCGGCGCGCGCCAGCATGTCCTCGACGCGAATTTCGACTTCTGCCGCCGCCGGATCGAGAAACGGCCAAGGTTCAGAGGCGACGCGCGCGCCGGTGATCCCGGTCAGATGTCGCGCCAGTTCCAATGTCATCGCGCGGCTTGGATCGTCGGCCCACAACAGCCCGCCATTGTCGCGCAGGCGGCCGGTCTCGTCGGCGGTAAAGATCGCCTCGCCCGCCGCGTAGGTCGGCAGCGAGACGTTGCGCAGCGCGACCGTGGCATAGGCGATGCGCTGTTTTTCAGTGGTTTGCGCACGGGGCACGGCGATGCGCTCTTCGGGGGCCGAGGCGCAGGCGGCCAGCAGGGGCAGGGCGGTGAGGCAGATGATGGATAGGGATTTGAACATGGCTCAGCGTCCTCGGATCAGGGAACTTGGGTTGCGCTCGAGCGCGCGGGCGAGCGACGCGACGGCCTTGGCCGCGGCCTCGACCTCGCGCAGGGCGGCGCGGGCGTCGCGCCCGACCCCGCCCTGCGCCTGATAGCCTTCGAGCGTGGTATTGGCGCGGGCCAGCACGCCGCGCGCCTCGGCGATGAGGCCGGGCAGATCGTTGCCCGCTTCGGCGAAAGTGTCGGCCGCGCTACGGGCCGAATCGAGCGCGGCGACGGCATTGTCGACGACGCCACCCGCGCGCGACTCTTCCAGTACGAGGGCCAGTTCGCCGAGCGTGGAATTGAGCTGTCCGGGCAGGGCGCGGGTGTCGTCCTGTCCGATCAGGGCATCGGCACTGGCCAGCAGCGCAGAAAGATCGGCGGCCAGCACATCAAGTTCGACCTCGCCTGCGCGGGCGGCGACCGCATCGAGACGGTCGATGAGCCGGGGCAGGCCGTCGGTCGCGGTGCCGACGCTGCGCGCGGCCTCTGCCGCGTCGTCCAGCAGGCTGGAGACGCGGGCCGCGAGCGCCTGCTCGTTGATCTGCGCGATCAGCGTTTCAAGTTCCGACAGTGTTGTATCGAGCCGCGCAGGCAGGGCCTGCGCCTCAGACAGAAGCGCGTTGACGTTGCCGGGCACGGCGCGTGTATCGTCGCTGGCAATCAACGTGTTGGCGTTCTGCATGAGGGTGATGGCCTGCGCCATCACCTCCTCGACGGGCAGGGCATTGATCCGCTCGAACACGCCCTCGGCGGTGGCCGAGACATCGGCGATCTCGCTCTCGGTGGTGGGCAGGACCGGCGGCGCGCCCTCGGTCTGGGTGATCTGCGCCTCGGGGGCATTCGGCACCTCGATAAGTTCAACCTTGAGGCCGCCGGTGAGGATCGACGCCGTGGCAAGTCGCGCGCGCAGCCCCTCGGCCACCCGCTCGCGCAGGAAATCAAGCGCGTTCTCGGCACCATTCTCGCCATCAAGGCCAAGCCGCCCGGGCCGGATCGCCAAAGTGACGGCAAGGCGCACGTTGCCATCGCCGAACCGCGCCTCGTCCACCATGCCGTTGAGCGCCTCGACCTCGCCGATGCGCAGCCCGTTCAATTCCACCGGTGCGCCTGTGGACAGGCCGGTGATGTTATCGTCAAAAAGCACCGAAAGCGTCAGCGCCTCGCCCTCGTTGCCGGAAAAGATGCTGGCCTGCGCCGCCGATTGCTCGGCGAACACGGTAAACCGTGCGCCGGGATCGACGGAGGTGCCACCCGACAGCATGGTATCGAATGTGATGCCGCCCGAGACCAGCGAGGCGATGGACGAGAAATCGACCGCAGCGCCGCCCGGCCCGAAGGAAAACGAGAACCCCGAGGCATCCCAGAACCGCGTCGCGCTGTTGATCAGGCGGTCATGTGGGGCGTAGATCACGGCCTCGGCCTCGGCGGTGCTGCCCTCGTCTGAAATGACCGGTTTGCCGATGCGTCCCACTTCGATCCCGCGATAGAGGATCGGTGCATTCTCGGTCAGCGCGGCCCCGCCCGAGGCGCGCAGCGTCAGGCGTAGCCCGGGGGTGCCCAACCGCTCCAGCGGGGCGTCGGCCAAGCCCTCGAAACGCGTGGTCGCCGGGCCCGGTTCGTTGTCCCACAACCCTTCGATAAAGACGCCCGACAGCACCGTGTCGAGGCCTGAGACGCCTTGCGTCGTGACCTGCGGGCGCACCACCCAAAAGCTCGCATCGCTGTCCACGTAAGGTGCCACATCCTGATCCAGCCGCACCTTGACCAGCACCTGCTCAAGGCCTTGAGCAAAGCCCACCTCTTCGACCAGCCCGACCTTGACGTCGCGATAGCGCAATTCGGTGCTGCCCGCGCGCACGCCGCTGGCGTTCTCGAAGCCGATCTCGATCAGTGGGCCGCGATCCGCGTAGTTCTGCCACGCGATGGCGAGCACCACGACAAGGGCCACGAGCGGCACGATCCAGACAATCGACAGCCGTTGCCAGACCGGCCGGCCGGCCGGGGAGACCGGGGCCTCGGGCGGGGATGTGGTCTTGTCACTCACGCGGTACGCTCCTTCGGTTTTCGGGCAGGGCGCGTGCCCTCGGCGCTGTCCCAGATGAGGCGGCTGTCAAAGCTTTGCGCCGACAGCATGGTGAATATTACAGATAGGGCGAAGAACAGGCTTGCCCGTCCCGGCGTGATCGTGGCCAGCGCCTGAAGCTGCACCAGCGCGGACAGGATGGCCACCACGAAAACGTCGATCATCGACCAGCGCCCGATATATTCCACCACCTCGTAGAGCCGGTGCCGCCACGCCTCGGAGATCTGCGGCCCGTGCCGGACCCCGATGGCGAGCCCGGCGAGGACGACGAACTTGCCCACCGGGATGAGGACGCTGGCAATCAGGATGATCGCAGCCACGCCCCAGTTGCCATGCCGCGCCAGATCGACCGCGCCGCCGACGATGGTATCGCTCTGTGTGCTGACCAGTGTGCGGGTTTCCAGCATCGGGTAGAGATTGGCCGGGATATAACAGCCCAGCCCCACAAGCCACCATGCCCAGACCTTTTGCAGCGACATCGCATCGCGCGACTGCAAGCGGCTGCCACAACGCGGACAGCGCGCGGTGCCTGCGGGCGAGGGGCGGGTGCAGCGGGTGCAGCCGACAAGCCCCTGCCCCCGTGCGGTGTTCACTCCTTCAGGGAGGTCCATATCGAATACCTGCACATCAATC
Source organism: Roseovarius sp. (assembly GCF_040219995.1). Lineage (GTDB taxonomy): Bacteria > Pseudomonadota > Alphaproteobacteria > Rhodobacterales > Rhodobacteraceae > Roseovarius. The sequence continues at coordinate 36,774 of NZ_JAVJUC010000022.1, forward strand.
GGTCACTCGCCACCACGATCACCACGAGCGCGGCAAAGAGCCAGGCCGCAGGGCCAAAGAACACCTCGGCCAGATCGCTCAGCTTGACAAGGGCCACGGCACAGCCAAGCGCGAAAATTTCCGCCATCGACCAAGGCAAGAGCTTCTCCGAGAGGCGAAACGCGGCCTTTGCATGCGGTGCGGGCGGCCGGTCGCGGATGATCGGGGCGAGCACGTAGATCAGCAGGATCAGCCGCAGCGCCGGGATGATCACGATGAACAGGAGCACCGCCACCGCAAGCACCGACAGCAGCCCCGAAAAGGCAAAGGCGGTATCGAGCACCGAGGCCTCGTGCCGGACCCCGCCCGCGCCGATGGCGAGAAACGGAAACACCGTCGCCGCCGCGATCAGGATCAGCACGGTGAGGGCCAGCGCGATCAGTTGCGTACCGGCCTTGCGCCGGGGTGCGATCAGCACGGTATGACAGCGTGCGCAATAGGCCCGTTCGCGCGCCGCCACGGTGGGCGCCCGATAGACCAGATCGCAGGTCGGGCAGACGATCAGATCGTCCAGTTCGTCCGTTGCGTCGCGCATTGGTCCCTTTCATCAGGGTGACGGGCCTGACCCGGCAAGCGTCAAGAGTGGGGGAAGCGAGGGCGGAACTCAACCCCCGGACCCGAACGAGTGGCACCATGTCGCCTTTTGCAGGTGTCTCTGCTTGAGGCGTCGGCGAATTCATCCACAACATATTGCATGTATCCCCAACAAATTGCTTTACAGGGGGGCAGAATGCCCGCACCATATCTTGTATGGGCGGTGGGAATGGCCCCCGCCCGTAGAGCAGGCACCTAGCGTTGGGGGTGCATCGCCATCCCCGCGCTACAGCAAATGAGGCGGCGCCATGGCACTTTCCGAAAGCTTCTTTCAAGAAGATCTCCATCCCATTGATATTGTTGAGCATATCGCCGAACATCACGACTGGGATTTCGATCGGATCGGCGACGATCAGATCGCCATGGCGGTCGAGGGACAATGGCGGACCTATTCGCTGACCCTCGCCTGGTCGCACCATGACGAGACCTTGCGCCTCGTGTGCACCTTTGACATGGAGCCGCCCGAGGACAAGCTGCCCGCGCTTTATGAAATCCTGAATGAAATCAACGATCAATGCTGGTCGGGCGCGTTCACCTGGTGGGGTGAGCAAAAGCTGATGGTCTATCGCTACGGCCTTGTCATGGCGGGCGCACAGGCCCCGTCGCCCGAGCAAATCGACACCCTGCTGAGCGCCGCTGTCCTGAGTGCCGAGCGCTATTATCCGGCGTTTCAACTGGCAATCTGGGGCGATCAGACCCCGCAACAGGCGATGCAAGTCGCCATTGCAGAGGCCTACGGGCGCGCGTAACACTGACCCCCGCGAAGAGGTGTAATCAAACGCGGGGGATCACCATGACCATGGATCACGTGGCCGAAAACGGCCTTGTTTTACTGGGTTGCGGCAAGATGGGCAGCGCCATGTTGCAGGGCTGGCTGGCGGACGGATTGCCGCCCGCCTCGGTCTGGGTGATCGACCCGAATCCGTCGGACTGGCTGCGCGGCACCGGCGTGCAGATCAACGCTGATCTGCCTGACGCGCCTGCCATCGTGCTGGTCGCGGTCAAGCCGCAGATGATGGGTGAGGCGCTGCCGGTGCTGCGCGACCGGGGCAATGGCGCGACGCTGTTTGTTTCGGTCGCAGCGGGCACACCGATTTCCGCATTCGAGCAGGCGCTTGGGGCAGAGACCCCGATCGTTCGGGCGATGCCCAATACCCCTGCCGCCGTGGGGCGCGGGATCACCGCGATCATCGGCAATGCCCATGCCACGCCTGAGCAACTCGATCTGGCCGATATGCTGTTGCAGGCCGTCGGGCAGGCCGTGCGGCTGGAGGATGAGGGGCAGATGGACGCGGTCACAGGGCTCTCGGGCTCTGGCCCGGCTTATGTCTTTCACATGATCGAATGCATGGCCAGGGCGGGCGAGGCGCAGGGGCTATCACCGGAACTTGCCATGCAACTGGCGCAAGCGACCGTGGCGGGCGCTGGGGCGCTGGCCGAGGCGGCGGATGAGACGCCCGCGCAATTGCGCCAGAACGTCACAAGCCCCAACGGCACCACGCAGGCGGGGCTGGAGGTGCTGATGGACGAGCACGCCGGCCTGCCGCCGCTGATGGTGCGCACGGTCAAGGCTGCCACTGATCGTTCGCGGGAATTGCGCAATGGCTGAGATCACGTTTGACGACTTTCTCAAGGTCGATATCCGGGTCGGCCGTGTCACCCGCGCCGAGCCCTACCCCGAGGCGCGCAAGCCCGCGATCAAGCTCTGGGTGGATTTCGGCCCGGAGCTTGGCGAGAAGAAATCGAGCGCGCAGATCACCGCGCATTATGAGCCTGAGGCGCTGATCGGCCAACAGGTGCTGGCGGTGGTCAACTTCCCGCCCCGGCAGATCGGCAAGTTTCTGTCCGAAGTGCTGGTTCTGGGGCTCAGCGATAGCAAGGGCGATATCGTTCTGATACGCCCTGACATGGACGTTCCCATCGGAGAGAGACTGCATTGAAACGGATCCTGATCACCCGGCCCATGCCCGCCCGCGTGCTCGACGTCGCGCGCGAACATTTCGATGTGGAGATGCGCGACGACAACACCCCGCTCAAGCTGGGGCAGATGCGCGGGGCGCTGGCGCTTTATGACGGTATCCTGCCGACGCTTGGCGATATGTTCAGCGCGGATGTGTTCACCGAGGCCGAGGGCAGCCGCTGCCGGATTCTGGCGAATTTCGGGGTGGGCTATAACCATATCGACGCGGCCGCCGCGCGGGAGGTGGGCATTGCCGTCACCAACACGCCCGGTGCGGTGACCGATGCGACCGCCGATATCGCGATGACGCTGATCCTGATGAGCGCGCGCCGCGCGGGCGAGGGCGAGCGGCTGGTGCGGGCTGGCAAATGGCCGGGCTGGAACCCGACGCAGATGCTGGGGCTGCATGTTACGGCCAAGACCGTGGGCATCATCGGCATGGGCCGCATCGGGCAGGCCATCGCGCGGCGTTGCCATTTCGGCTTTGGCATGGAGGTGGTCTATTACAACCGCTCGGACAAGCAGATGGAGTTCGAGGCCCGGCAACTGCCGCGGATCGAGGACGTGACGGCAGAGGCGGATATCGTCGTCATCGCGCTGCCCGGAGGGGCCGAGACCAAGCATATCATCAATGCCGAGGTGCTGGCCGCGATGAAGCCAACGGGGCATCTCGTGAATATCGCGCGCGGCGACGTGGTGGATGAGGCGGCCCTGATCGCAGCACTGCAAGAGGGGCGCATCGCGGGGGCGGGGCTCGACGTCTACGAGCGCGAGCCGGTGGTGCCGGATGCACTCAAGGCGATGGAGAACGTGACGCTGCTGCCGCATCTGGGGACCGCCGCGCTGGACGTGCGCGAGGCCATGGGGTTGATGGCGGTGGAGAACCTGCGCGCGTTCTTTGACGGCGAGACCCCGCCCAATCAGGTGAACTGAACCGCGACGGGTGTTTTTGGGTATTTTTGCCAAGAAGAAACCCCGGTCGCCCGGTTTTGCGCGACGTTGCGCTTGACCTTCGGGATGCCCTGCGGTGATCTGGCCGGAACCTTGAGGAGTGCGATATGGTGCAGCCCGCGATAACGGGATCGGGTGTTTTCACGCCCGCCGACGTGATCAGCAACGAGGAACTGGTCGAGGCCTTCAACGCCTATGCCGAGCGCTTCAACGCGGCCCATGCCGAGGCGATCGCGGAGGGCGAGGTCGAGGCCAAGGGCCTGTCCTCGCCGGAGTTCATTCACAACGCCTCGGGGATCGAGCGGCGGCATGTGATGGACAAGAGCGGTGTGCTCGATCCGGAGGTGATGCATCCGCTCTTGCGTCAGCGCAGCGATGACGAGCCGGGGATCATGGCGGAAATGGCGCTCGATGCCTGTGGCAAGGCACTGGCGCAGACGGGGCGCGAGGGGGCGGAGATCGACCTGATCATCTGCGCCGCCTCGAACCACGAGCGGCCCTATCCGGCGATTGCCATCGAGATACAGGAGTTGCTGGGCGCGGGCGGTTTTGCCTTCGACATGAATGTCGCCTGTTCCTCGGCCACGTTCGGGATTCAGGCGGCAGCGGACATGATCCGCGCGGGCAGTGCGCGGCGGGCGCTGGTGGTCAACCCCGAGATCTGCTCGGGTCATCTGGAGTGGCGCGACCGGGATTGTCATTTCATCTTTGGCGATGTCTGCACCGCCGTGGTGATCGAGGCGGCGGAGGAGGCGCAGGGCGCGCATTTCCTGATCCATTCGACGCGCTGTGCGACGAAATTCTCGAACAACATCCGCAACAATAATGGCTTTCTGCGGCGCACGCGCCCGGATGGGGTGGCAGACCGGCGCGACATGCAGTTCATGCAGGAGGGGCGCAAGGTGTTCAAGGAGGTGCTGCCGATGGTCTCGGCGCATATCCTGGGGCACCTGGAGGGTGACGGCGTCAAGGCCGACGACCTGCGCCGCCTCTGGCTGCATCAGGCCAACAAGACGATGAACGATTTCATCGGCCGCAAGGTGATGGGCCGTGTACCCGAGGCGGGCGAGCAGCCGAATATCCTGCAGGATTACGCCAATACCTCGTCTGCCGGGTCGATCATCGCGTTTTCTAAGTATTCCGATGATCTGGTACCGGGCGACAAGGGGCTTATCTGTTCGTTTGGCGCAGGCTATTCTGTGGGCTCGGTGCTGGTGGAACGGGCGTGAGCCATGCGCCGGGCCGTGGGTGAGGCCCCGGAACCGGCACTGGCAAAGCCGCTGGACAGAACTGCCCGGGGATGATTGCGGCCCCGCCGTCACGGTCCCGACCGGGCAGGGGGGAATACCTGCACCTATCGGCCCCACCCCTGCCCGACCCGAGGTCGCAGCCCCGCGCAAAGCAGCCAGCACCCCGAGTAAGCCCCGGGATTAATTTGGAAATGACATTCCCCGGCAAAGTCATTAATGGGAAAAGATGTTTTGGGTTCCCCTGGTTTTGGGGAGAGTTGGGGATGATTCATGTCTAGGATGGAAAGCTACCTGAAAAAGCACACCGAGGCGCTCGTGAAGGACGTGGGCATTGAGGCGGCGTGCAGGCTGACAGGTAAGTCCAAGGCTACGCTGGGCCGCTACTATTCGGATCACGAGGAACATGCGGATCGCTTCATGCCGGTCGATGCGGTGGCGGCACTGGAGGAGGCATCCAGCTATCCGCATGTCACCAGTGCCCTTGCCGAGTTGAAGGGCATTCACCTGAGCCTGAGCGGAGAGCGGCGCAACGCCGATGAGAAGGCCAACGTAAACAGCGACGTGATCGCCCTGTCACAGCGGTTCGCGATGCTGATGGCCGAATATCAGCAGAGCATCGAGGATGGACGGATCACCGTGAACGAGGCCAAGCGCCTGTTGCGCGAGACGACGCAATTGCAGCAGGTGCTGATCGAGATGAAACTGCACCTTCAGGAAGAGGTCAGCTGAGCGGTCTCATCCGAAGAGTGCCGCCGAAGCGTCATGCAGCATGGCCACCACAGAGGCGCGGAACCCGGGAAGTACGAGGGCCGACAAAACCCCCAGATGCAGCACGATAATCGCGTTCAGCGAGGTGCGGAACGGCTCCTTGCGGGTCTTGTGGCGGAACATCGCCTGTCCCGTCTTGGCCCCGAACGAGCCGCCGACGAGGCACAGCGTCAGCATCGTGCTTTCGGGCACGCGCCAGCGTCTGTGAATCGCGCACTGCTTGTCCCACCAGAACAGACCGAGCGTAACAATGTTCAGCCCGATTAGGTAGGTGAGGGCAAGAGTAAGCGGAGACATGGCAATATTTTCAGGTATTTGAGTGTGTCAGGTGCCGCGTGACGCGGCGGCTCAGAGGCTTTTGCGCGCCGAGAGCGCCGCGCTGATGGTCCCGTCGTCGAGATAATCCAACTCGCCGCCAATGGGAACACCCTGTGCGAGAGATGTGAGCGTAACTTTGCCTTCAAGTTGATCGGCGATGTAATGCGCGGTGGTCTGACCATCCACCGTGGCGTTGAGCGCAAGGATCACCTCGGTGATCTCTTCGGTCTCGACCCGGTCCACCAGTTGCGGAATGCGCAGCGCCTCTGGCCCGATCTGATCGAGCGCCGAGAGCGTGCCGCCGAGGACGTGATAGCGCCCCTTGAAGGCCTGCCCACGCTCCATCGCCCAGAGATCGGCCACGTCCTCGACCACGCAGATCTGGCCGTTGGCGCGTTTCTCGCTGGCGCAGATATCGCAGGTCTCGGTGGTGCCGATATTGCCGCAGGTCATACATTCGCGGGCGGTGGCGGCGACGGTCTGCATCAGATCCGCCAGCGGCGTGAGCAGCAGCGCCCGCTTGCGGATCATGTGCAGCACCGCCCGCCGGGCCGAGCGCGGCCCAAGCCCCGGCAGGCGCGCCATCATGTCGATCAGGGCGTCGATGTCGCGGGTGCTATTCAATCTTCACATCCGTGTGGTGGGCTGCCGCGCGTCGAGCGAGCGTGATTTCCGGAAAGATGGATGCCGGGTATCAGAACGGCAGTTTCATGTCCTTGGGCAGGCCCATGCCTTCGGTCAGCTTGCTCATCTCTTCCTGGGCGCGGTCGCTGGCCTTGGATTGCGCGTCCTTAATGGCGGCGAGGATCAGGTCCTCGACCACTTCCTTGTCGTCGGAATTGAAGATCGAGGGGTCGATATCTAGGCCCTTCAACTCGCCCTTGGCGGTGCAGGTCGCCTTGACGAGGCCGGCGCCGCTTTCGCCCTCGACCATGATGTTGTGCATCTCTTCCTGAAGGTCGGCCATTTTCGTTTGCATTTCCTGCGCGGCCTTCATCATCTTGGCCATGTCGCCCATCTGGCCCAAACCCTTGAACATGATATGATCTCCTCTGGATCGTGGCCCGTTTTGGCGGGCCGGGAAAGATTTCGCCGTCTTTAAGCATATTGGCATGACAAAGGCGACAGGCAAGCGGCGGGATCAGTCCTCCTCGAAGGGATCCCATTCATCCTCGACCTCGGGCAGGGCCTCAACCCCGGCATCGGTGGTGATGTCACGGGCGGTCTTGATCTCCTTGATCGCGGCCTTCGGGAAGGCCTCGAACACCGCGCGCACGAGCGGGTGCGATTTTGCCTCGGCCTCAAGCGCATCCTGTTCGGCATGGCGCGATTCGCGGATCGTGGGTGTTGTGGCCGAATTCACCAGCGTGACGGCCCAGCGGTTGCCGGTCCAGCGTTGCAGCGCGCCGCCAAGACGTTGTGCGAGGTCCTGCGGCGCGTCGGGTGTCGGCGTGAATTCGATCCGCCCGGGGCGGTAGGCGGCGAGGCGCAGGCAGCCTTCGACCTCGATCAGCAGTTTCGCGTCGCGATTGGCGCGGATCAGGTCGAGCACATGCTCGAAGGTGGGATAATGGGCGAGCGCCTCTTCCGCGTCCTGCGCGAGAGCCGTGACCTGTCCAGTGCCCCGTGCGCTCGGCCCCGAGGGGCCGGAATGGGTGGGGCGGGGCAGGGCGCTGCCCTGCGCCGAGGTGCTTTGGCCTTGTGCCTGCGGCCGCGCGCCGCCTCCGCCGCCCGGTTGTGGCGGCGGGCTGTCCTGCAAGCGGCGCACGAGGTCTTCGGGCGTGGGCAGGTCGGCGACATGGGTCAGGCGGATGATGGCCATTTCGGCGGCCATCATGGAGTTGGGGGCGTCGGCCACCTCGTCGAGCGCCTTGAGCAGCATCTGCCACATGCGCGTCAGGATGCGCATCGGCAGGGCCTCGGCCATCTCCTGCCCGCGGGCGCGCTCATCGGGGCCGATGGTGGGGTCGTTGGCGGCGTCGGGGGTGATCTTGACCACGGAAATCCAGTGGGTGATTTCCGATAGGTCGCGCAGCACGGCTAGCGGGTCGGCGCCTTCGGCATATTGCGCGCCAAGCTCCGAGAGCGCGCCCGCCGCATCGCCCTTCATGATCATGTCGAAGAGATCGAGCACCCGGCCCCGGTCGGCCAGCCCAAGCATGGCGCGCACCTGCTCGGCACTGGTTTCGCCTGCGCCGTGGGAAATCGCCTGATCCAGTAGCGAGGTTGCATCGCGCGCCGAGCCTTCGGCGGCGCGGGTGATCAGGGCGAGCGCATCGTCGGTGATCTCTGCGCTCTCCCGGTCCGAAATGCGGCGCAGCAGGGCGATCATCACCTCGGGCTCGATCCGGCGCAGGTCAAACCGCTGGCAGCGCGACAGGACGGTGACCGGCACCTTGCGGATCTCGGTGGTGGCGAAGATGAATTTCACATGCGCGGGCGGCTCTTCCAGCGTCTTCAGCAGCGCGTTGAACGCGCCCGTCGAGAGCATGTGCACCTCGTCGATGATGTAGACCTTGTAGCGCGCCGAGGCGGCCCGGTAATGCACCGAGTCGATGATTTCGCGGATGTTTCCCACGCCGGTATTCGAGGCCGCGTCCATCTCCATCACGTCGACATGGCGGCCCTCCATGATGGCGCGGCAATGCTCGCACTCTCCGCAGGGATCGGTTGTCGGGCCGCCTGCGCCGTCATGGCCGATGCAGTTCATCCCCTTGGCGATGATCCGCGCGGTGGTGGTTTTGCCGGTGCCGCGAATGCCGGTCATGATGAAGGCTTGCGCGATGCGGTCGGCCTGAAAGGCGTTCTTGAGCGTGCGCACCATCGCATCCTGCCCGACCAGATCGGCAAAGGTCTCGGGCCGGTATTTGCGGGCCAGAACCTGATAGCCGGTCTTGGGTGTGTCGGACATGCGCGGGCCTTTCGGATTCGGGGGTCTGGGGCAAGGTAAAGCGGGGCAGGCGGGGCGTCCACCTTGCTTTTTGCGCAGGCCGTGGCAAAGCTATGTGCGTGCGAGTTGGGGGTGGTTATGACTGACGCTGTTGCAAGAGGTGGTATCGTGACGGGCTTCGTGATCCATGCCCTGCACGTGGGCGGAGGCACGCTGGCGCTTGCGCCGCTGCCCGGGGCTGCGGGGGATTATGCGTCTGACCTCAGCCATATACGGGACTGGAAGCCGGCGCTCGTCATCAGCCTGACCGAGGAAATGGAACGTGCCACGGCCGGGGCGTCCGGGTTTGGTGCGGACCTACAGGACACCGGCACGCGATGGATTGCCTTTCCGTTGCCGGATTTCGGTGTGCCGAGCCCTGATCAACACATGGAATGGCGCAACGCCAGCCAGGCGGCCCGCGCTGCACTGAACGGGGGCGGGCGGGTTCTTGTCCAGTGCCGGGGCGGGTGTGGCCGATCCGGCATGGTGGCGTTGCGCCTGATGATCGAAACCGGAGAAGCACCCGACGCTGCGCTGCGTCGCTTGCGGTCGGTGCGGCCCTGCGCAGTCGAGACCGAGGCGCAGATGGCTTGGGCGTTGCGCGGCTAAGCCTTTGCCGATGTCGAAAAAAGGGTGAGAGGTTGGACAACGACCCAAGCGTGGCTCGTTACGGCTGCTTCCTTCCGGATCTGACCGGGTTGGCGAGGTGCCTGCCCGCGCCAACCTCTCGAACGGTGACATAGTCGTCCGGGTCGGGATTCGCAAGGGAGGTCGATTTCACATGTGAAAATAGGGGAACGCGCAAGCGCAACAGGCCCGCGTCGGTCAGACCGAGATCGGTGGCCCCAAGTGCTGCGATCTCTTGCGGATAGGCGCGCAGGCCCGGCCCGGTTGCGATTTCGGCCCATGTCTCGGGCAGGGCGGCAAAGTGCCATGTGTCACGGGCCTGCGGGGTGAGGGTGCCGAGCGCTGCCACATGATCAGCGATCAGGTCGCGGATCGGGCGGCTGCCATAATGGACAGCGACTTGTGCTGCGAGGGCCGGAAAAGGCCCCCCGCCCCCCGCGCGATAGGTATTGGTCGCGACAATGAAGCGATCATCGTCCGACACGGGACGGCCTGCGTGACGCAGGTCCCGGATGCGCCGCGCCTCTGGGTTGATCAGCGTGCCGGTCAGGTCGTATCTCGGTGGTTGTGCGAGGTCGATCCTGTAGCTGAGCCCGTCGATCACGTCGAAATGGTGGCCGGGCACGTGCGGGTCGAACAATGGCTGCGACACGCTGCCGGGTGTAATCTGGCTAAAGCAGATCGCGGCTCGTTCCAGCCAGTCGTGCAGGTCCGCGCCCGTGACGAGCAGCCCGCAAAGCACGTTTGGAAAGCCATATAGATCGGCGATATTGCCGAGGCGTAGCGGCCCGGCGGCAATGTCGGCATAATGATTGGCCCCGCCGCGCCCACCGGTCTTGAACGGAGCGGCGGCCGACAGGAGGGGAAACTCGCCATGCGGCGTGTCCCGCAGCGCCGCGCTGAGGGCTGTGCGCTGCGCGTCATTGATAAGCTGCGTGGCCGCGTCGTTGCGCAGAAGCGCAAGATAGCTGTGCAGCGGGGCCGTCGTTACGCCGAGCACCTGATCCGTGAGACGCCGGGTATGGGCATGTGCGCGGGCGAGCGCTTTGGTCAGGGTCGGACAAGGTGGTGCATCTGTTGCCGATATGAGCGTGGCGTGGTGATCGGCGATGCGCCATGCGCCCGCAACGCGGGTCAATTGCAGGTCGAACTGACCGAGATGCGATCCGGCAAATCCCGGATTGAGGCACGGTGTTCCGTGCAGGGTGGCGCGCTCGATATCGGCCCCCGGCGTGGGCCGATGGTCGGGGCCGGGAAATATCCTGTGACTGTGGCCCGCGCAAATCACGTCAATGCCCGGGATGCGGGCAAGCGCGCGGGCGGCATTTTCCATCATCGGTCGTTCAGGGCCGTCCTCGATGCCGCTATGTGCAAGGACGATGATCAGGTCGGCCCCCGCGGCACGGATGACGGGAACCCATGCGCGGGCGGTCTCGAGCATGTCGCGCGCCTGCAGGCGGCCTGACAGGTGGGCGTGGTCCCACTTTGTGATCTGGGGTGGGGTCAGGCCGAGCACGCCGATGCATATTCGCCGTAGCGCGCCTGCCCTGTCGCGCAGATCGCGGGACAAGACGACATAGGGCGGCAGGAATGTCTCGTCCTTGTCGGGGCGTGCTCCGGGCGTGGTCACGGCGTTGGCGCAGGTCAGCGGAAAGGTTGCCTGTTGCAGCGTTTCACCCAGCCAGGCGAGGCCGAAATTGAACTCGTGATTGCCGAGCGTGGCGGCGTCATAGCGCATGAGGTTCATGGCGCGCAGCACCGGGTGATGCCCGCGCCAGCCGTGTCCGGGCTGCGCGGTCAGATCGCTGAGCGCGGTGCCCTGAAGAAAATCGCCATTGTCGAGCAGGATGCAGTTTTCTGCGCCAGCCTCGGCCCGCGCCGCGCGCACGAGGGTGGCGATGCGGGCGAGGCCGCAGGACTGGTCGGGGCGTCGGGTAAAGTAATCAAAGGGGAGGATATGGCCATGCACATCCGTCGTGACCATCACGCGCAGGTGCACCGTCTCGTCGTCGGCTATGGTATCGCGCGGGTCTGGAAAATTCTGGGTCAAATTCAGTGGCTACACTTGTTGCACGGGTACGGTTCGACCGGAGAACACCCGATCACGATTCACACAACAAAAGTCACTTCACAATTCTATGGGTGTAAAAACCCGCGTTTCAATACACTAAAGGTTGCAAATTCGTGTGTTTACCTCTCGCCCGTGCCGGGATCGGCAGGACATGTGCTTGTCTTCCGGGCGCGGGACGTGAAATTGGGGTCAGTCAAACGGACAGGGAATACTGGAATGCGTCGGGCGGAACAGGTGACATTCGGCGGCTCGGGGCTGGATCGGGCGGATGATCTGCGCGGCGATGCGGGCGCGATCTCGGCGGCGGTGGCCGAAGGGCGTGCGCGCGCGGTCGTGCTCTGGCGCGGCAAGCCACTGATGGCCGCCGGGACGCTGGATCGCCTGATCTATGTCGCCGCCGATCATCCGGTGCTGGCGCGCTATCATGTTCCTCCGATCCTTTTGGGCCGTGCCGAGAGCGGTGAATTGCTGCTTGCGCATGACATTTCCGCGTGGGTGCCGCCGGGGCTTGCGCCCGATCAGCTCGATACGTTTCTGGATGCGACCGAGCAGGTCCATCCCGACCTGCCCGAGGGCAGCGCCTTTGCCGAATTGCGCCGGGTGATGTCGCATCTTGGCCCGCGCGAGGCCGAGCTTGCGGCCACCGCCAAGGCGGTCTTTGGCTGGCATGTCACGCATCGCTTTTGCGCGCGCTGCGGCAAGGAAAGCCGGATGATCCGCGCCGGATGGCAGCGCGCCTGCGACCATTGCGGCGGGCAGCATTTCCCGCGCACCGATCCGGTGGTCATCATGTTGATCACGCAGGGGAATTCGGTGCTCATGGGGCGTTCGCCGGGATGGCCCGAGGGCATGTATTCGCTGCTGGCAGGCTTTATTGAACCGGGCGAGACGATCGAGGCCGCCGTGCGCCGCGAGGTCTGGGAAGAGGCGGGCGTTCGGGTCGGGCATGTGGATTACCTAGCAAGTCAGCCCTGGCCGTTTCCGGCGTCCTTGATGTTTGGCTGTCACGGCGAGGCGTTGAGCCACGAGATCACCATCGACCCGCATGAGATCGAGGACGCCCGCTGGATGACGCGGGAAGAAATTCTGGCGGCCTTCGCCGGTGAGAACCCGGAAGTCCTGCCCGCCCGAAAAGGGGCGATCGCGCATTTCCTGTTGCAGAACTGGCTTGCCGATACGCTGGATTGAGGCGACACTGCCGATAAGGCTTGGGCAGGCGGAATACAGGCGGGAAAGCAGGTCATGCAGTTCAGCAGCAAGGAAGACATCGAGGCGCCCATCGACGCCGTGTTTCGGGAAATAACCGATTTTCAATCCTTCGAGCGCTCTGCGCTGCGGCGCGGTGCCGAGGTGCAGCGCACAGACGCGCTCGACGTCCCGGCTGTCGGTATGAGCTGGCACGCGCGGTTCATGCTGCGTGGACGCAAGCGCGAGATGGATGTCGAGCTTGTGGCGTATGACCCGCCTAACGGGATTGAGCTTGAGGCGCGCTCGTCCGCCGTTCTGGGGCGCATGCGGGTCGATCTGGTGGCGCTGTCGCGTGGCCGGACGCGGCTTTCGGTCGATCTGAATCTCGAGCCGCGCAGTATGTCCGGGCGGCTGTTGGTGCAGTCGCTTAAACTGGCGCGCAACAACCTGAGCAAGCGGTTCCGTCTGAGAATTGCGGATTATGCCGTCGATCTGGAGGACCGCTACAAGCGGAGCGCATGATCCCGTTGTCCGCCGGTCACTCTAGATAGACGCCCCACCAACGCAGGGTGTGGCGCAGGTGATCGCGGATTTCGGACGTCGCGCGTGCGACATCACGTGCCTCGATCGCATCGAGAATGGCAAGATGTTCCTGCATCGCTGATGCGATCCGGTCGGCCAGAAAGGGCCGGGTGTTCTGGATGACGGCGATCCGGTCGCGGTTCTCGGCATAGAGTTTTCGTGCAAGCGCCGAGTCGAGCCCGTGGGCGAGGGCATCGTGCAGGGAAAGATCGGTCCGGATGGCCTCGTCGGGCAAACCGGCGGTCATTCTGGTCGCGGCAGCGTCGCGCAAGTGCTCGTGCTCGGCCCGCAGCCTGGCAAGCGGAAAGTCTGCCCCGGTTTCGATGATCCGCCGCGCACCTTCACAGTCGAACATGGCGCGCAGTTCAAGGCATTCGCGGGTGGTTTCGGGCCCCGCATCCATCACCGTGATCCCGCGCTTGGGCAGGATGCTGAGCAGGCCGCTGGCCTCGGCGCGTTTCACGGCCTCGCGGGTGGCGGCCATCGGCAGGCCGAGGTCTTGGATCAGCATCGGCATCGACAGGAAACTGCCGCTGGCCAGACGGCCGTCGCGTAGCCGCTCCAGCAGGGCTTGATGGGCCTTGTATGTCAGACCGTCACCCGCGTTGGAGCGCGGGGTAAAAGTCGTGGAGGCGGCGCGAGTATCTTGCAATCCTTGAAAGTCCTTTCTCAATTCACGCATTATCAAAACCTAACATAATATCTAACATTTCAGATGCAATGTAAGACGCGCGATCTCAGCCGCCAATCAACCACGTGCGATGAGCAACATCGCCATGCGCGGCCAAAACAGGGAGTTCTGAGATGCAGACGGTGACACTCGACGGACAGGCCGCGCAAGGCGGCGACGACACACTCGACCCGGTCACGCCGGATCAGAAGACATGGGGCTGGTTCGCCATCTTCAACGTCTGGGCCAATGATATCCAATCGCTGTTTGGCTACTCATTGGTGGCCTCGCTGTTCATTTCCTATGGGGTGAGCGGCTGGACGGCGTTTGCCGCACTGATCTGCGCGGGGCTGTTCGTGATGTTCCTGGTGAACCTCTCGGGGGCGGCGGGCGAGAAATACGGCATTCCCTATCCGGTCTTCGCCCGCGCCAGCATGGGCACGGCGGGGGCGATGCTGCCGGCGGTATTGCGCTCCACGGTGGCGGTGTTCTGGTACGGGGTGCAGGTCTATTTCGCCTCGACCGCGCTGGCGCTGCTGATCCGCTCGGTGACAGGCGTCACGGGGGGCACGGAAATCCTCGGGCTGACGGGTATTGACTGGCTGTCCTTCGTGCTGGTCTGGGCCTTTCACATCGTGATCTTCTGGCGCGGCATGGGTTGGGTCGAGACCTTTCTCAATATCGCCGGGCCCTTCGTCTACTTGGTGATGATCGGGCTTCTGGCGGTGCTCTGGGTGAAATCCGACGGCCAGCTTTTGTCGCAGGCGCAGACGATCTTTGCCAATCCCGATGCCACCTGGGCCACGGAGTTCAACGGGTTTATCGCGATCATCGGCACGATGGTGGCCTATTTCGCCGCCGTGATGATCAATTTCAGCGATTTCTCGCGCTATGCACGGGACAAGCGCGCGATGGTCGTGGGCAACCTCGTGGGGCTGCCGTTCAACATGATCCTGTTTTCGGCGCTGGCGCTGCTGACCACGGCGGGCGCGGCGGTGGTCTACGGCGAGGCGATCATCAACCCGACCGAGATCGTGGGCCGCACCGACAGCGTGCTCTTGGGCGTGATCGCCGCGATCACCTTTTTCGCGGCCACGGTGGGCATCAATCTCGTGGCCAATTTCATCCCGGCGGTGAACGGCATCGCCAGCCTTGCACCCTCCAGGATCGGGTTCCGCAAGGCGGGGCTGATCACATCGGTCTTTGCCCTGGTGATCGGCGGGTTCTGGACCAGCTTCATCAGCGAATTCGGGATCAGCGGCTTCGTCAACACGCTGGGCGCGACGCTGGCGCCGATCTACGGGATCATGATCGTGGATTACTATCTGCTGCGCAAAGAGGCGCTGAAGCGCGATGACCTCTATGACATGGAGGGCGGCACCTATCACTACAGCGGCGGCTGGAACCGCAATGCGCTGATCGCTTTCGGGATCGCGGCGGTGTTCTCGGTTGCGACGGTCTGGGTGCCCGCGTTGAGCCAGCTTGCGGGCTATGCTTGGGTGATCGGGGCCATTCTGGGCGGGATCATCTACTTTGTCCGCTGTCGGACGTCCCATCTGGTGTGATGCGAACGCGAGAGACCTGCGAAGCCCGGCCCCGTGCCGGGCTTCGTCGTTTTGGCGTCAGTTTTCCTCGTGGCGGCGCGGATCGGCGGGATAGACGCCGAGAATGGTGATGTCCGAGGTGAAGTAATCCAACTCATCGAGCGCGCGCGCGACGGCGGGCTCGTCCGGGTGGCCCTCGATATCGGCGTAGAATTGCACGACGTTGAAATTGCCGCCGATCATGTAGCTTTCCAGCTTGGTCATGTTGACGCCATTGGTGGCAAAGCCGCCAAGCGCCTTGTAGAGCCCTGCCGGGATCGAGCGCAGGCGAAACACCAGCGTCGTCATCATCCCGTTCTCGCCGCGCTGCGCGAAATCGGGCTCGCGCGCCATCACCAGAAAGCGGGTAGTGTTGGTGCCGTGATCCTCTATGTGGCGCGCGACCACCTCGAGACCGTAGATCTCACCCGACAGTTCACTGGCCAGCGCGGCCAGTTCCGGGCGGCCCTTTTCGGCCACATGGCGGGCCGATCCGGCGGTGTCGGCGCCGGTCACGCGGTGGATGCCGTGGCGCTCCAGAAAGGCGCGGCACTGGCCCAGAAGCATGGTGTGGCTCATCGCCTCTTCGATCTGGTCAAGCCGCACGCCGGGCAGGGCGAGCAGGTTTATATGCACCCGCACAAAGGCCTCACCCACGATATGCAGCCCCGATTCGGGCAGCAGGTGGTGGATGTCGGCGACCCGTCCGAAGGTCGAGTTTTCGACTGGCAGCATGGCAAGATCGGCGCGCCCCTCGCGCACCGCCGCGATCGCGTCCTCGAAGGTGCGGCAGGGCAGCGGCTCCATCTCCGGATATGTCTCGACGCAGGCCTGATGCGAATAGGCGCCCGGCTCTCCCTGAAAGGCGATGCGGTTTGTCATGCGGTTTTTCCGTAATTTCGGCCCGGAAGGGCGTTTGGTCGCGGAAACTACACCTTGCGCGGCGGTAGGGGAAGCGGATAGATACGCGCCCAAGCGACAGAGCAAACGGAAGCGAGCCAATGTTCGACACAATGACACTGACCAAGACCGCCGGGGCGTTTTGCGGGGCCCTGCTCATCTTTCTGCTGGGCAACTGGGCGGCCGAGTCGATCTATTCCATGGGCGGCGGGCATGGTGAGGATCACGCACAAGGCTACGTGATCGACACCGGCGGGGACGAGGCCGAAGAAGAGGTCGAGGACGAAGGCCCGGATCTTGCGGCGCTTTTTGCAGAGGCGGATGCCTCCAAGGGCGAGCGCGTGTTCAACAAGTGCAAGGCGTGCCACGTGCTCGAGGATGGCGCGAACGGGGTTGGCCCGCATCTTTATGACGTGGTTGGTCGCGAGGTCGGGTCTGTCGATGGGTTCGGCTATTCCGGCGCGCTGAGCGAGGCGGCGGATGTCTGGGGGGCCGAGGAGCTCTTTGCCTTTCTGGAAAACCCGGCTGGCTATGCGCCGGGCACGAGCATGGGCTTTGCCGGTCTGGGCAAACCCGAGGATCGCGCCAACGTGATCGCCTATCTCGACCAAAGCGACGGTGAGACCGATATATCCATCGAAGCCTCCGCTGAAGCCCCGGCAGAGGAGGCTGCGGCAGAAGAGGCCCCGGCTGAAGAGGCTGCGACCGAGGAGGCCCCGGCTGAGGAGGCCCCCGCAGAGGAAGCTCCTGCAGAAGAGGCCGCCAGCGAGGAAGCCCCTGCAGAGGAAACTGCGGCCGAAGAGGCTCCCGCCGAGGAAGCTGCGACCGAAGAGGAAGCCGCTGCTGAGGAAACAGCTGCCGAGGAAGCGCCGGCCGAAGAGGCCGCCACCGAAGAGGCCGCCACTGAGGAGGCCGCCACTGAGGAGACCGAAAGCGCGGATGCAGGCGGATCTGAATTTGCCGCCATGGTTGCCGCCGCGGATGCGGGCAACGGCGAGAAACTTTATCGTCGCTGCCAGGCGTGCCACAAGCTAGAGGATGGCGCGAATGGCGTCGGGCCGCATCTCTACGGTGTCGTGGATCGTGAGATCGCCGGTGTCGACGGGTTCAACTATTCCGACGCGCTCAAGGGCATTGATGGCGCCTGGACGCTCGACCAACTCAGCGCCTGGATCGAGAACCCGCGGGAATTCGCGCCGGGCAACCGGATGGGCTTTGCCGGGCTCAAGGACGAGCAGGACCGCGCCGACCTGATGGCCTATCTCCAGACCATCGGCAACTGAGCCGAACACGATACCGTGAGAATGGCCGCTCCCCAATCAGGGGGCGGCCTTTTTCATGGGCCACGGCTATCGGCGCTTGAACAAGCTGCCCCCCCTCCTTAGCTTGCCGGGGACGGATCAAGCGCCAGATACAGAATAGGTGCGACAGCAGGAGGATGACATGACCGGACAGCAAGCCCCGGCCAAGGCCCCGAGTTTCGACATTTTCGCGATCTGGCGCGGGGTGGTCCTGCTCACGGGGCTGTGCATCGCGGCGCTCATGGCGCAGGCGGCAGCGGCGGATGAGCATGAAAAGGTCATCACCTCGCATGGCTATTCGTTCTTTGGCGATCTCAAATATCCCGCCGATTACGAGCATTTCGATTATGTGAACCCGGACGCGCCCAAGGGCGGTGAAATCTCGCTTTATGCGCCCGGCACGTTCGATTCGATGAACCCCTATTCGCGCAAGGGGCGCGCCGGGCGGCTGTCGTGGATGGTCTATGAGAGCCTCTTGGGCGGGTCCGAGGCCACCGGAGAGCCGCTGCCCGGGGATCGTTATAACGAGAGTTACGGGCTGTTGGCCGAGAAATTGGAATATGACGAGGGCAAGACCTGGGTGATCTTCCACATGCGGCCCGAGGCGCGGTTTGCCGATGGCACGCCGGTCACCGCGCAGGATGTGGTGTTCTCGCATAACCTCTTTCTGGAGCAGGGGCTGCGCTCTTATGCCGAGGCGGTCAAGCGCCGGGTGCTGAGCGCCGAGGCGCTGGATGACCACCGGGTCAAGTTCACCTTTGCCGAGGGCATCTCGCGTCGGTCCCTGATTGATCAGGTCGGTGGCACGCCGGTCTTTCCGCGCAAGTGGTATGAGGAAAACGACGCGCGGCTGGATGAGCCCCGGCTGGAAGCGGCACCGGGGTCCGGCCCTTATCAGGTCAAAAGCTCGGAGGTGAACCGCAATATCGTCTATGAGCGCAACCCCGATTACTGGGGCTGGCACCTGCCGATCAACAAGGGGCGGCACAATTTCGACCGCATCCGGATCGAGTATTTCGCCGATGACAATGCCGCCTTCGAGGCATTCAAGGCGGGCATCTATACCTTCCGCCCCGAGGGCAATTCCAAGACATGGGCGACGGGCTATGATTTCCCGGCGGCCAATCAGGGATACGTGGTGAAAGAGGAATTGCCCGACGGGCTGCCGCCGACGCCCTCGGGCTTTGTCTTCAACCTCGGGCGCGAGGTGTTGCAGGACAAGCGGGTGCGGCAGGCGATCGCGCTCGGGTTCAATTTCGAATGGACCAACCAATCGCTGCAATACGGCCTGTTCAAGCAACGGCATTCCTTTGTGCAGGACACGCCGTTGCAGGCCGAGGGCGTACCCGAGGGCGGGGAATTGGAGCTGCTTAAATCGCTTGGCGATCTGGTGCCGCAAGAGATGCTGACCGAGCCTGCGGTCATGGCCCACGAGTCCAATGGTGACCGGCTGAATGATCGGCGCAACCTGCGCCGTGCGATGAAACTGCTGGACGAGGCGGGCTGGCCGGTGGGTGACGACGGCAAGCGGCGCAATGCGGATGGCGAATTGCTGACCATCGAGATCCCGATTTCGGCCTCAGGCTCCGCCACCATGTCGGCGGTGGTCGAAAGCTTTGTGTCGAACCTGCAACTTATGGGCATCGACGCGCGCTTCGACAAGATCGACGCGGCGCAATATACCGCCCGCGAGCGCGACCGCGATTACGACCTGATCTTTGACAGTTACATCGCCTTTCTGGAAGCGGGCACCGGGCTGCATCAGCGCTATGGCAGCCAGGAGGCCGAGTTCAGCCTGTTCAATCCGGCGGGGCTGGCGAGCCCGATGGTCGATGCGATCATCGATCGCGCGCTCGAGTCGGGCAGCAAGGAAGAGCAGGACGTCGCGCTGACCGCGCTCGACCGGGCGCTGCGCCATGAGTTCTTCATGATCCCGACCTGGTATCTCGACAAGAGCTGGGTCGCCTATTGGGACATGTATGACTATCCCGAGCCCTTGCCCGCCTATGCCACCGGCGTGCTGGATTTCTGGTGGTATGACGAAGAGAAGGCGCAGGCGCTGAAAGACGCGGGCGCGCTTTGATCCGGGCCAAGATTTTGGAGAATCACTGAGATGGGGGCCTATATCCTGCGGCGGCTGTTGCTGATCGTGCCGACGCTCTTTGGCATCATGGTCATCAACTTTGCGCTGGTGCAGTTCGTGCCGGGCGGCCCGGTCGAACAGATGATCGCCAACATGCAGGGGCAGGGCAATGTGTTCGAGAGTTTCTCGGGCTCCGGTTCCGACACCGGGCAGGATATGGGCGGCGGTGCAGGCGGCAACGAGCAATATGTCGGTGCACGCGGCTTGCCACCGGAACTGATCGCCGAGTTGGAGGAACAATTCGGCCTCGACAAGCCGCCGCTGGAGCGGTTTTTCAACATGATGTGGAACTACATGCGCTTCGATTTCGGAGAGAGCTATTTCCGCAAGATCGACGTGCTGGATCTGGTGCTGGAGAAGATGCCGGTCTCGATCACGCTCGGGTTGTGGTCCACGGTCATCGCCTATCTGGTGTCGATCCCGCTGGGCATTCGCAAGGCGGTGCAGGATGGATCGCGGTTCGATACATGGACCAGCGGGCTGATCATCGTGGCCTATGCGATCCCGGCCTTTCTGTTCGCGATCATGTTGCTGGTTCTCTTCGCGGGGGGAAGTTACTTTCAGATCTTCCCGCTGCGTGGCCTCACCTCGGATAATTTCGAGCAATTGAGCCTGTTTGGTAAAATCGCCGATTACCTCTGGCATATCGCGCTGCCGGTCATCGCCTCGACGATTTCGGCCTTTGCGACGCTGACGCTACTCACCAAGAACAGCTTTCTTGACGAGATCAAGAAGCACTACGTGATGACCGCGCGGGCCAAGGGGCTGGGCGAGCGCCGGGTGCTTTATGGGCATGTGTTCCGCAACGCCATGCTGATCGTGATCGCGGGCTTTCCGGCGGTGTTCATCGGGGTGTTTTTCGGTGGCTCTGTCCTGATCGAGACGATCTTTTCGCTCGACGGGCTGGGGCGGCTCGGCTTTGAGGCCGCCGTGGGGCGCGATTACCCGGTGATGTTCGGCACGCTGTTCCTGTTCGGCCTGATCGGCCTGATCGTCGGCATCCTGTCGGATCTTATGTATGTGCTGGTCGATCCCAGGATTGATTTCGAGAAGCGGGAGGGCTGAGCGCGTGATCCGGCTGTCTCCTCTCAATCAGCGGCGCTGGCGCAATTTCCGGCGCAATGGGCGGGCCTTCTGGTCGCTGATCCTCTTTTCGGTGATCTTCACCATCACGCTCTTTGCCGAGTTTGTGGCCAATGACAAACCGATCCTCGTGCAGTATCGCGGCGAGTTCTACGCGCCGATTTTCAGGTTTTATCCCGAGACCGCCTTTGGCGGGGATTTCCAGACCGAGGCGATCTATCGCGACCCCGAGGTGCAATGCCTGATCGCGAGCGGCGGGATGGATGTCTGTTTCGACGACCCCGAAGGCGTGATCGCGGATGCCGAGGATGGGCTGGTTGACGGCGAAGAGATCATGAAGGGCTGGGCGATCTGGCCACCCATTCCCTATAGCTACGATACCACCGTGGACCGGCCCGGTGCGGCACCCCTGCCGCCCAACGAGCAGAACTGGCTGGGTACCGATGATACCAAGCGCGATGTGCTGGCGCGGGTGATCTACGGGTTCCGCCTGTCGGTGATGTTTACGCTGATCGTGACGCTGCTGTCGTCGGTGATCGGGGTTTTCGCAGGCGCGGTGCAGGGCTATTTCGGCGGGCGAACGGACCTGATCTTTCAGCGGATCATTGAGATCTGGGCCTCGACCCCGCAGCTTTACGTGATCATCATCCTCTTCGCGATCCTGCCGCGAAGTTTCTGGCTGTTGGTGGTGATCACGGTGCTGTTTGGCTGGATGGCGCTTGTGGGCGTGGTTCGGGCCGAGTTCCTGCGTGCGCGCAATCTCGAATATGTGCGGGCGGCCAAGGCGCTTGGTGTCAGCAACATCACCATCATGTTCCGCCACATGCTGCCCAATGCGATGGTGGCGACGCTGACGATGCTGCCCTTTGTGATCACCGGCACGATCTCGCTGCTGGCGGGGCTGGATTTCCTGGGCTTCGGGCTGCCGTCGTCGTCGCCCTCGCTGGGGGAGCTAACGCTACAGGCCAAGCAGAACCTGCAAGCGCCTTGGCTCGCCTTCACCGCGTTTTTCGCCTTTGCCATCATGCTGTCGCTGCTGGTGATCATCTTTGAGGGCGTGCGCGACGCGTTCGATCCCAGAAAGACGTTTGAATGAGTGTGCTGACGGTCAGTGATCTGCGGGTGAGTTTCCGGCAGGACGGGCAATTGATCCCGGCGGTCAGGGGCGTCTCGTTCAGCGTCGACCGGGGTGAGACGGTGGCGCTGGTGGGCGAGTCTGGCTCGGGCAAATCGGTCACGGCACTCTCGACCGTGTCGCTGTTGGGGGCCTCGGCGGAGGTGACGGGCAGCGTCACCTATGCGGGGCAGGAGATGATCGGCGCGGATGACAAGCGCCTGCGGCAGGTGCGCGGCAACGATATCAGCTTCATCTTCCAAGAGCCGATGACCTCGCTCAACCCGCTGCACACGCTGGAAAAGCAGCTGCGCGAGAGCCTTGAGTTGCATCAGGCGCTGACCGGCGATGCGGCACGCGCGCGGATCGTGGAGTTGCTGGAGCGGGTCGGCATTCGGGACGCGCAGAGCCGTCTCGGCGCCTATCCGCATCAGCTGTCGGGCGGGCAGCGGCAGCGCGTGATGATCGCCATGGCGCTGGCCAACAAGCCCGACATCCTGATCGCGGATGAGCCGACCACCGCGCTCGATGTGACCATTCAGGCGCAGATCCTCGACCTGCTGGCCAATCTCAAGCGCGACGAGGGGATGGGACTTTTGTTCATCACCCATGATCTGGGGATCGTGCGGCGCATCGCTGACAAGGTCTGCGTGATGAAGGATGGCGAGATCGTCGAGGCGGGCACGGTGGACGAGGTCTTTGCCGCGCCGAAACATGACTATACGCGCAAACTGCTGGGCGCGCAGGCCGTCGGCAAGCCCGCGCCGGTGCCCGAGGGCGCGCAGGTGGTGGCGGAAACCCATGACCTGCGCGTGTGGTTCCCCATTCAAAAGGGGTTTCTCAAGCGTACCGTCGGCCATGTGAAGGCGGTCAACGCCGCCACATTGCAGGTCAGGGCGGGGGAGACGCTTGGTATCGTCGGCGAGAGTGGGTCGGGCAAGACGACGCTGGCGCTCGCCATCATGCGGCTGATCGCGTCGCAGGGGCAGATTGGCTTTGTCGGTGAGAATGTGCATGGCTGGTCGACGCGTGAGTTGCGCAAGCGCCGGGCGCAGATGCAGATCGTTTTTCAGGACCCGTTCGGCAGCCTTTCCCCCCGCATGACCGCCGCGCAGATCATCGCTGAGGGGCTGGGCGTGCATGGCAATCCGGGCGGGCGGCCGCAGCGCGATCTGGTCGCCGAGGTGATGGAGGAGGTGGGTCTCAACCCCGCCACGATGGACCGGTATCCACATGAGTTTTCCGGCGGGCAGCGGCAGCGCATCGCCATCGCCCGCGCCATGATCCTGCGGCCCAAGCTGGTGGTGCTGGACGAGCCGACAAGCGCGCTTGATATGACCGTGCAGGTGCAGATCGTGGACTTGTTGCGCGATTTGCAGGTGAAATACGGGCTGGCCTATCTCTTCATCAGCCATGACCTGCACGTGGTACGCGCCATGAGCCACCGGGTACTGGTGATGAAGGATGGCGATGTCGTGGAGGCGGGTGAGGCCGAGATCCTCTTTACCGCGCCGCAGACCGAGTACGCGCGCACCCTGCTGGCCGCCTCGATGGAAGGGCGGGCAGAGGCACAGCCCGGTCAGATCGCCGAGCTGTGACCCTGTTCGTTCATCTCGTAGGTGTCGAACTGCCGTGCGATCATCCGGGTCAGCGGGCGCGCCTCTTGCGGGATGAACAGGCCGTTATCATCAAGCTTCAAGTGTCCGGCATAGGCGCGCGCCACCTTCGAGAGCATGTCGTGTAATGCCGCGCTTGAGATGTCGAAATCGCGGGTGATCTCGGCCGCGTCGATGCGGAATTCGCACATCAGCTGTTCGATCAGCCGCGACCGCAGCCTGTCGTCGTCCGAGAACACATGCCCCCGTGTGGTCGAGAAGCGCCCCTCGCGGATCGCCCCGGTATGGGCCCCGGTGGCGGGGGCGTTCTGCGCGTAGCCTTGCGGAAAGCGCGAGATCGACGACGCCCCGAGCCCGATCAGAACATCGGCGCTGTCGTCGGTATAGCCTTGGAAATTACGCCGCAGTCGACCGGCCTTTTGTGCCACGCTCAGACCATCATCCTTGGTCGCGAAATGGTCGATTCCGATCTCGTCGTAGCCGTCCCAGAGAAACAGTCGGCGGGCCGTGTCGAAGAGGGCGAGCCGTTCCTGCGGGGTGGGCAGGGCATCCGAGGGGATCATCTGCTGACGCTTGGCCATCCACGGCACATGCGCATAACCATAAAGGGCGACGCGATCGGGGTTGAGCGACAGGAGTTTCTGCACACTCTCGGTGATCCGGGCCTTGGTCTGGTGCGGCAAGCCGTAGAGGATATCGGCGTTGAGGCTGGCCACGCCACGCGCGCGGATCTCTTCGGCGGCCCAACGGGTGATGTCATAGCCTTGCAGACGGCCGATGCTTTTCTGAATCTCCTCGTCGAAATCCTGCACGCCGATCGAGGCGCGGTTCATGCCCGCCGCGGCAAGTGCGTCGAGGCGCGCACCGTCGATTTCGTTCGGGTCGATCTCGACCGAAAATTCCGTGGTGTCGGTAAAAGGGGCAATATCCCGAATGGCACCTGCCAGTTCACTCATCATGCCTGGCGACAGGAGCGTGGGCGTCCCTCCGCCCCAATGCAGCCGCGACAGGCGCACGTTCTTGGGCAGGTGCGCGCCAAGCATGGCAATCTCGGTTTTCAGCGTTTCAAGATAGGCCTGCACCGGCTTGTCGCTCTGGGTGCCCTGGGTGCGGCAGGCGCAGAACCAGCAGAGCCTTCGGCAGAACGGCACATGCACGTAGAGAGAAACCTCCGCGCCCTCTGGTATAGCCTTGATCCAACTGCTAAAATGGCCGGAACCCACGACGCGGTTGAAGTGAGGCGCGGTCGGGTAGCTGGTGTAGCGTGGCACTTTGGCGTCAAAAAGACCCAGTTTGCCTAGTTGAGTTTGCGTATCCATGTGCCTAGGATTACGTGTGGCCCGGGGTCGAAGCCTTGACCCAGATCAAAATGCGAAAAAAGTGACCCCCTGATGCTGAAAGAACCCGCCCCCAGTGCACCGCATGAATGTGCGGATTGTCCGATCCGCCATCGCGCGGTATGTGCGCGGTGTGAATCCGACGAGTTGGAGCTGCTGGATCAAATAAAGTATTATCGCAGTTTCGAGGCCGGGCAGACGCTGATCTGGTCCGGCGACCATATGGATTTCGTGGGTTCGGTCGTCACCGGCATCGCCACATTGACCCAGACCATGGAGGACGGGCGCACGCAGATGGTGGGCTTGCTATTGCCCAGTGATTTCGTGGGTCGCCCGGGGCGTGATAGCGCGGCCTATGACGTGGTGGCGACGACCAATATCGTGATGTGCTGCTTCCGCAAGAAACCCTTTGAAGAGATGATGGTGCGCACCCCGCATATCGCGCAGCGCCTGTTGGAAATGACGCTGGATGAACTTGATGCAGCGCGCGAGTGGATGCTGGTGCTGGGACGCAAGACCGCGCGGGAGAAGATCGCCTCGTTGATCGCGATCATCGCGCGGCGCGATGCGGCCCTGAACATGGTCGGTATGCGCGGGCCTTTGACGGTCGATCTGCCGCTGACGCGTGAGGCGATGGCCGATTATCTCGGGCTGACGCTGGAAACTGTCAGTCGTCAGGTCTCGGCGCTCAAGAAGGACGGGGTGATCGCACTCGAAGGCAAGCGCCGCGTGACGATCGCTGATTTCAACCGGCTACTGGACGAAGCGGGCGATGACAGCGATGGCGGGCTGCTTGCCTGACACTTTGCCCTTCGCCACCTACGACGTGTTCAGCGCGCGTCGATTTGCAGGCAATCCGCTGGCAATTGTTGAACAGGCCGACCGTTTGAGCACGGCGCAGATGCAGACCATCGCGCGCGAGTTCAACCTCTCGGAGACGATTTTTGTCCAACAGCCCGATGACCCTGCGCATGACGCAAAAGTGCGCATCTTCTTTCCGACAGCCGAGATACCATTTGCCGGGCACCCGACTATCGGCTGTGCCATTCACCTCGCGCTCAAATCGGCACCGGAGAGGGATTTCGAGACTGCGATCACGCTTGAGGAAGTCGCCGGCCTCGTGCCGGTCCGGGTCTCGCGCATCGGCGAAAGATTGCAGGCGGAGTTTCGTGCCCCGGTTCTGCCCCACCCGCCCGAGCACGGGGCCCTGCCCGACGTCGGGATATTGGCCGCTGCGGTGGGGCTCAACCCGGAAATGATTGGGACCGGCGCACACAGGCCGGGCCTGTGGCAGGGCGGTCCAAGCTATCTCTACGTGCCCGTACGCGACCTTGAGGCTTTGGCCGCCGCGCGCCCCAGCGAACCTGCATGGAGCCGCGCAATGGAGATAGCCGCAGCCGATAGCATCTATCTCTATGCGCCCCTGCCACCTGGCCAGGGCGCGGATTTCCGCGCCCGCATGTTTTCGCCCACCGCTGGAATTCCCGAAGATCCGGCCACCGGTTCTGCGGCTGCGATCATGGCCGCACAACTGCGCGCCGCCGGTGTGGTGCAAGAGGGCGAGACCCGACTGACCCTGCATCAGGGGGTGGAGATGGGACGCGCCTCTGTAATTGACCTTCGAATTCTTACACGGGACGGTGCGTTGGCCGAAATTCATGTCGGCGGCAGCGCCGTGCCGGTCAGCCGGGGTCGGGTTTACTGTCCCGGCTGATTATCCTGATCGTCTAGTGCGCCATGAACACCGGCAGGTTGGCCTGTTCCAGCATGTAGCGGGTCGCGCCGCCGAAGATCGCCTCGCGAAAGCGCGAATGCCCATAGGCCCCCATCACCACCATGTCAGCATCCATGTCACCCGCGTGGCGCAACAGCACGTCCGAGACGCGCGGCAGGGTCTTGGAGAGCACGTCGATCTCGACCTTGATGCCGTGGCGGGCGAGGTATTGCGACAAGAGCCCACCGGGATCGGAGCGATTGGGGCCGTGGCTGGGCGGGTCGATGACCACAACGTGAACCACATCCGCGCGCTTCAGCAGGGGCAGGGCGGCGCGGACGGCGCCAAGTGCCTCGCTGCTTTCGTTCCAGCCCAGCATGATGCGCGCCGGGCGCGGAACGGGCGTGCCGCCCTTGGGGGCCACGAGGACCGGGGTGCGGCCTTCGAAGAGGGCCGATTCGGTCACCGGCTCAAGTTCGGCCCCGCGCCCTTCGGCGTAGGGTTGCGGCAGAATGACCATGTCGGAGAACCTTGCGCGGGCCGCGACATGGCGTCCCAGATCGGCGAGTTGGCTGACGCCGACCTCAACGCCCCAGCGGAGGGCGGACCCGCCCAGAACCTTGCGGGCCTTGGCCTCGATCGCCTCGGACTCTTCCTGAGCGCGGGCGATGGTCTCCTGCAGGACGATGGCGCTCGCCCCAGCGTAGTAATAGCCGGACTGGCTACGGTCCACGCCGAGACAGAGCACGTCAAGATGCGCGTCATGCTCGGTGGCGGCGGCCATGGCATGGTCGAGGGTTTCGTCAACAAGCGACTCGTCGGTCAATACTGTGAACAGGCTGTTATAGGTCATGTCGCATTCCTTTGACCGTGTTGCGTTTGAATGCAGCATATGAGTCGATATGGGGTGGCGCCTTGACGCGGATCAAGAGATAGCCATTCAGGTTTTGATACAGATCAAGGATAGTTGACTCCGATCCTATCATTACGGGGCACAGTCTAAACGCGCCCGTGCGGGTCAGCGACTCGTGCGGAAAGAGACGAAGGGACGCAACATGACGAACTATATCAAGCTGATCGTGCTTGGTCTGATCACGCTATTCGCGTTGATCGCGGCCAATTACGCGCGCGATCTGGCCTATCTGGTCAATGCGCTGACGGTGGCGCTGGTGGCCGGCGGGCTGTTTTTGTGGACGCTGCGCCACACCGATGAACCGAAGGCCAATATCGACCTGTCGGGCGAATACATGGACGGTGTCGTGCGCGCCGGGGTCGTCGCAACGGCCCTCTGGGGTGTCGTGGGCTTTCTCGCGGGCACGTTCATTGCCTTTCAGCTTGCCTTTCCGCAGCTCAATTTCGATTGGGCGCAAGGATATGCGAATTTCGGGCGGTTGCGTCCGCTACACACATCGGCGGTGATTTTCGCGTTTGGCGGCAACGCGCTGATCGCCACCTCGTTCTACGTGGTGCAGCGCACGAGTGCCGCGCGGCTATGGGGCGGGAACCTCGCGTGGTTCGTGTTCTGGGGCTATCAGCTTGTGATCGTGCTGGCTGCCACCGGCTATCTTCTGGGTGCCACGCAGTCCAAGGAATACGCAGAGCCCGAGTGGTATGTCGATCTGTGGCTGACGGTGGTCTGGCTGGCCTATCTGGCCGTGTTCCTGGGCACTATCGTCAAGCGCAAAGAGCCGCATATCTACGTGGCCAACTGGTTTTACCTGTCGTTCATCATCACCGTCGCGATGCTGCATGTGGTCAACAACCTGAGCATTCCGGTCTCGGTCTTCGGCTCCAAGTCCGTGCAGGTCTTCTCGGGCGTGCAGGACGCGATGACGCAGTGGTGGTACGGGCACAACGCCGTGGGCTTCTTCCTGACTGCCGGATTCCTCGGGATGATGTATTACTTCGTGCCGAAGCAGGCGGAACGCCCGGTCTATTCCTACAAGCTGTCGATCATCCACTTCTGGGCGCTGATCTTCATCTATATCTGGGCCGGTCCGCACCACCTGCATTACACCGCGCTGCCGGACTGGGCCTCGACCCTCGGCATGGTGTTCTCGATCGTGCTGTGGATGCCGTCCTGGGGCGGAATGATCAACGGTCTGATGACGCTCTCGGGCGCGTGGGACAAACTACGCACCGATCCGATCATCCGGATGATGGTGATTTCCATCGGGTTCTACGGCATGTCGACCTTTGAAGGTCCGATGATGTCGATCCGCGCGGTGAACTCGCTGTCGCATTACACCGACTGGACCATCGGGCACGTGCATTCGGGCGCGCTCGGCTGGAACGGGATGATCACCTTCGGCGCGCTCTACTTCCTCGTGCCCAAGCTGTGGAACCGCGAGCGGCTCTATAGCCTGAGCCTGGTGAGCTGGCACTTCTGGCTCGCGACCATCGGCATCATTCTCTACGCCGCCGCCATGTGGGTGACGGGGATCATGGAGGGCCTGATGTGGCGCGAAGTGGATGCCAACGGCTTCCTCGTGAACTCATTCGCCGATACCGTGGCTGCGAAACTGCCGATGTATATCGTGCGTGGCCTGGGCGGGGTGCTGTTCCTCAGCGGGGCGCTCATCATGTGCTACAACCTCTGGATGACTGTGAAGCGTTCGCCGGCTGTCGAAGCCACGAACAGCGCAGTCCCGGCTGAATAAGGAGGGCCGGAGAGATGGCAATTCTGGACAAACACGCAATCCTGGAAAAGAACGTCACGCTTCTGGCGATCTTTGCCTTCCTCGTGGTCACCATCGGGGGGATCGTACAGATCGCCCCGCTGTTCTGGCTCGAAAACACCATCGAGGATGTAGAGGGCATGCGCCCCTATTCCCCGCTGGAACTGACCGGGCGCGATATCTACGTGCGTGAGGGCTGTTACGTCTGCCATAGCCAGATGATCCGCCCGATGCGCGACGAGGTTGAGCGGTATGGGCATTACTCATTGGCGGCAGAATCGAAATACGATCACCCGTTCCAGTGGGGCTCAAAGCGGACGGGGCCGGATCTGGCCCGCGTAGGCGGCCGTTACTCGGATGAGTGGCATGTCGATCACCTGCGCGATCCGCAATCCGTGGTGCCGGAATCGGTGATGCCGAAATACGGCTTCCTAGAGGACCGGATGATTGAGCCGGAGCATATCGAGGATCTGCTGGGAACGCATCGCCTTGTGGGCGTGCCCTATACCGACGAGATGATCGAGAACGCCAAGGCCGATTTCAATGTGCAGGTCGATCCGTTCGGCGACACCGATGGTCTGCTCGCCCGCTATCCCAAGGCGCAGGTGCGCAATTTCGACGGGCAGCCGGGGATTTCCGAGGCGGATGCGCTGATCGCCTATCTGCAAATGCTGGGCACGCTGGTTGATTTCTCGACCTTCACGCCCGTGGCAAACCGGTAAGGAGGACAGATCATGGAAACCTATTCCCTGCTGCGCCAATTCGCCGATAGCTGGATGTTGCTGGTGCTGTTCGCGTTCTTCATCGGGGTGGTGATTTGGGTCTTTCGGCCCGGTGCCAGCAAGACCTACGAGAACCCGTCGAACATCCCCTTCCGGCACGAAGACAAACCGGCACCCGCACGGGATGCCGACGCCAAGGAGGCGTAAGACATGGCCAAGAAACCAACCAAGAAACAGGAACCGGATACCACTGGCCACGAGTGGGACGGTATCCAGGAATACAACAACCCCCTGCCGCGCTGGTGGCTGTGGACCTTCTACGCCTGCATCGTCTGGGCGCTTTGGTATGTCGTCGCCTATCCCGCATGGCCGCTGATCAATGAGGCGACGGCGGGCTACAAGGGCTGGTCGACCCGCGCCAATGTGGCTGCGGAATTGGCCGAGGCCGAGGCCGCCAATGCCGAGATCAACGCGCGGCTGGCCTCTGCCGAGTTGACCGCGATCGCGGATGACGCCGAGTTGCAGGGCTATGCGACCTCTGCCGGGGCGGCGGTCTACAAGACTTGGTGCGCGCAGTGCCACGGATCGGGGGCGGCCGGGGCCAAGGGCTATCCCAACCTGCAGGACGACGCCTGGCTCTGGGGCGGTACGATCGAGGATATCCACTACACCGTGGCCCACGGCATCCGGAACGAGGAAGACGCCGATGCGCGCTATTCCGAGATGCCGGCCTTCGGTGATCTTCTGGAGCCCGCGCAGATCGAAGAGGTCGTCAATTACGTCATGTCGCTCTCGGGTGAGCCGCAGGATGCGTCTTTGGTGTCCGAGGGCGAGACCGTCTTCATGGACAACTGCGCCGCCTGTCATGGCGAGCAGGCGCAGGGCGATATCTATCAGGGGGCACCCAATCTCAGCGATGCGATCTGGCTCTATGGTGGGGATTACGAGACGGTGAAATACACGGTCGTCAATTCGCGCTACGGCGTCATGCCACCGATGGGCGGGGCTGACCTGAGCGAGGCCGAGATTCGCGCCGTCGCGCTCTATGTCCACCAGTTGGGCGGCGGCGAGTAACCCCAAAAGAATACCCCGGGCCGCAAGGCCCGGGGGATGGTACCGGTCTTTCCGTCCTGTTCGCGCGTTTCCTGGAAGGACCGGTACCGATTACATCTGCGGATTGGACGATTTGTCAAGCTGGCCCCCTTCGCGGGGGCTTTGTCGTTTTGGTTCAGTCGCGGCGGCGCGCGGTTAGATGCGCCTCCAACTCAGCGCCGCTGCGGGCGTCGAAACGCTCTGCCGGGGGCCAGTGAGCGCGCCCCTGATGGCGGTGGCGGGTTTCGGGGCCGACGTTGAGGCGGGTGGCGGTCCTGAAAGTATTCGCGAAAATTCCTAGCATTGTGTGATCCTTTCCTGTGCTGTTGTTATGCGCTCAATATGGGGCAGGATGGCATCACACGCGACTCTGGAAAATTTTTAACTTGTAAGTTAGGCTAACATCATGGATTGGCAGACCCTTCCCCCTCTGACCGCGCTGCGCGCCTTTACGGCATTGGCCGAGACCGGTGGCACGGCGGCGGCAGGGGCGCGGCTGAACGTCAGCCACGCCGCTGTCAGCCAACAGGTCAAGCAACTCGAGGCGCATCTTGGCGTGGCGCTTGTGGACCGGACGGGGCGGCAGTTGCGGCTGACCGCCGAGGGGCGCGACCTGGCGGATGCGCTCAATTTAGGCTTTGGCGCGATTGCGCGGGCGGTCGAGACGCTGACTGGTGCCGATGCCGACCGCCCGCTGCAAATCTCGACGACGCCGAGTTTCGCCGCGCATTGGCTGATGCCCTGCCTAAGTGAATTCCGGCAGGCGCATCCGCAGATCGACCTGATGATCGATCCGACGCCGCAGATCGTTCAGATGGAGCCGGGCGGGATCGACATCGCCCTGCGCTATGGCACCGGCCACTGGCCGGGGTTGGAGGCGGAGCTCTTGTTCCGCTCGCCGATCGTGGCGGTCGCTGCACCCTCGCTGGTCGAGGGCAAGCGAATCGGCAGCCCTGCCGATCTGGCGGAACTGCCCTGGTTGCAGGAATTCGGCACCAACGAGGCGAGCGACTGGCTGCGCCGTCGTGGTGTGGTCAAGGAACGCGCCGCAGGCCTCGTGCAGGTGCCGGGCAACCTGCTGCTCGACGGCTTGCGCAACGGGCAGGGGGTGGCGGTGACAGTGCGCGAATGGGTGCGTCAGGATATCACGGCGGGGCGATTGCGGCTGCTATTCGAGGAAAGCGAGGATACAGGCTATTATGTGGTGACCCGCCCTGGCGTGCTCCGCCCGCCGGCCAAGGCATTCGTGACGTGGTTGCGCAGACAGGCGCGGCAGACGGTCTCATGTGAATAGATCGATTCAGGAGTCAGAATTTGATGCAGGTCAAAGCTCTTGACCCCGCGCCCTGCCAAAAGACGATCAACAGACGCAAGATATCGGAGTACCTCCGTGGCCGATTCCCAGCCAGACGCCCCCCAATCCCTCTATGCCGCGCGTGAGCCGGTCTTTCCCAAGAAGGTCTACGGCCCGTTTCGCAACCTGAAATGGGTGATCATGATCGTCACCTTGGGCATTTACTATGTCACCCCGTGGATTCGCTGGGACCGCGGGCCCAGCCTGCCGGATCAGGCGGTATTGCTCGATCTGGCGGAGCGGCGGTTCTTCTTCTTCTGGATCGAGATCTGGCCGCATGAATTCTATTTTGTGGCCGGTCTGCTGGTGATGGCCGGTCTGGGGCTTTTTCTGTTCACCTCGGCATTGGGCCGGGTCTGGTGCGGCTATGCCTGTCCGCAGACGGTGTGGACCGATCTCTTCATTCTTGTGGAGCGCTGGATCGAGGGCGACCGCAACGCCCGTCTGCGTCTGCACCGGCAGAATAAGCTGGATGTGCGCAAGGTGCGGCTGCGGCTGACCAAGTGGGTCACGTGGCTCTTGATCGCGGCGGCCACAGGGGGTGCGTGGGTGTTCTACTTTACCGATGCGCCGACGCTCTTGGTCGATCTCTTTACCCTCGATGCGCATCCGATCGCCTATACAACCATTGCCGTCCTGACCGGCACGACCTTTTTCTTCGGCGGGTTCGCGCGCGAGCAGATCTGCATCTATGCTTGCCCCTGGCCGCGCATCCAGGCCGCGATGATGGATGAGGACACACTGACCGTCGGCTACCGCGAATGGCGGGGCGAGCCGCGCAAGAATTCCGAAGAGGTCAGGGACGGGGCTGAGCAGGGCGATTGCATCGACTGCATGGCCTGCGTCAATGTCTGCCCTGTGGGGATCGACATTCGCGACGGGCAACAGCTGGAATGCATTACCTGCGCGCTCTGTATCGACGCCTGCGATGACATCATGGCCAAGATCGGCAAGCCGCGCGGGCTGATCGACTACATGGCCTTCACCGATGAGCAATCCGAACGTGCGGGCGGCGCGCCCAAGCCGATCTGGAAGCACGTGTTCCGACCGCGCACGATGCTCTATACTGCGCTGTGGTCGCTGGTCGGCATCGGCCTCGTGGTCGCGCTGTTCATCCGCTCGGATATCGACATGACCGTGGCCCCGGTGCGCAACCCGACCTATGTCACCTTGTCCGATGGCTCGATCCGCAACACCTATGAGGTCCGGCTGCGCAATAAGCACCACGAGGAGCGGCGCTTCAACCTTGCGGTGACGGGTGATCCGGCGGTGCGGCTGCAACTCGAAGGCACGCCCTATAGTTCCATCACCGTGCCCGCCGACGAGATGCGCCTGCAAAGGGTCTACCTGATCGCGCCTCCGGGGGCGGAAGCGGCGCGGGACGAGCGTACCGATGTGCGGCTCTGGATCGAGGACACGCTGAACGGCGAGCGCGCCTACAAGGACACGGTATTCAACGGAAAGGACAACTGATGACCGAGCGTCAGATCACCGGAAAACACGTGTTCATCGGCTTCGCGTCGGCCTTTGCGATCATCATCGGGGTCAATCTAGTGCTGGCCTTTTCGGCGGTGCGCACCTTTCCGGGGCTGGAGGTCAAGAATTCCTATGTCGCGAGCCAGGAATTCAACGACCGCAAGGCCGCACAGGAGGGTCTGGGCTGGACCATCGCGGCGGATCATGCTGATGGGATGCTGACCCTCGGGATCACCGATGAGGCGGGGGAACCCGTCGAGGTCGCAAGGCTGGAGGCCACGGTCGGGCGCGCCACGCATGTGCAGGACGACCAAACACCCGAGTTTCGCTTTGACGGCAGCGCCTATGTCGCCCCTGTGGCGCTTGGCGATGGCAACTGGAATATCCGCATGAAGGCGTGGGACGAGGCCGGTACGCTCTTTCAGCAGCGGGTCGTTCTGCACAAGGACTAGGGTATGACCGCCACCATGCGCCCCACGCCCTCGGCCTGTCCGGCCTGTTCCGCCGCCCCGGCGGCAGAGGCATTGGCGGCGCGCGACCTGCCCAATGCGCAGATCGCCCTGTCGCTGCCGACGATCCATTGCTCGGCCTGCATTTCCAAGATCGAGCGGGCGCTGAACGATCATCCGCAGGTCAATTCGGCGCGTGTTAACCTCACGCTCAAGCGCGCCAGCATCGACGCCGCGCCCGAGGTGACGGCAGAGGAGATGCGTGCGCTCGTCGAGGGGCTTGGATACGAGGCGCATGAGCTTGATGCGGGCACGCTCAATGCCACCGCGACGGACCGCGCGGGGCGCGATCTGTTGATGCGGCTGGCTGTTGCGGGCTTTGCCAGCATGAATGTCATGCTCCTGTCGGTCTCGGTCTGGTCGGGGGCAGAGGACGCGACGCGGGACATGTTCCACTGGATCTCGGCCGCGATCACGCTGCCCGCGATTGCCTTTTCCGGCGTGCCATTCTTTCGCAATGCCTGGGCTGCGCTGCGCAACGCACGGCTCAATATGGATGTGCCGATCGTTCTGGCCATCGTTCTGGCCATCGTCACCTCGCTGTGGGAGACGATGCTGTCGGGCGAGCATGCCTATTTCGACGCCGCCCTTGCGCTGACGTTCTTTCTGCTGGCCGGGCGCTATCTGGATCACCGGACGCGGGCGATTGCCCGTTCGGCGGCGGAGGAATTGACCGCGCTCGAAGTGCCGCGCGCGACGCGGGTCAGGGACGGCGTCGAAGACGTGGTGAATGTCGCGGAACTGGCGGTGGGCGATCTGATCCTCGTGCGGCCCGGCGGGCGGATGCCGGTGGATGGCGAGATCGTCAGCGGTACGTCGGAGATCGACCGCTCGCTGCTGACCGGCGAGACGCTGCCGGTCTTTGCAGGCGAGGGGCAGGCGGTCAGCGCGGGCGAGGTCAATCTCACCGGCCCGCTGACCATCCGTGCCAGTGCCGTTGGGGCCGAGACCTCGCTGCACCGGATGGCCGATCTGGTGGCCATCGCGGAATCGGGGCGCTCGCGCTACACCTCGCTCGCTGACCGGGCGGCAAAGCTTTATGCGCCGGGGGTGCATATCCTGTCGGGGCTGAGCTTCATCGGCTGGTATCTCTATACATGGGACATGCGCACGGCGCTCAACATCGCGGCTGCGGTGCTGATCATCACCTGCCCCTGCGC
The DNA here is from genome assembly GCF_040219995.1 of Roseovarius sp. GTDB lineage: Bacteria > Pseudomonadota > Alphaproteobacteria > Rhodobacterales > Rhodobacteraceae > Roseovarius. Next base: position 72,506 of record NZ_JAVJUC010000022.1, read on the forward strand.
GCTTGGCCTTGCAGTGCCTGCGGTGACCACGGCGGCCTCTGGGCGGCTCTTTCGGCGGGGGATGCTGATCAAGCATGAAACAGCGCTGGAACGGCTGGCGCAGGTGGATACGGTGGTGTTCGACAAGACTGGCACGCTCACCACCGGCACGCCGCATCTGACCAATCTCGACGCCCTGCCGCGCGCGGCGATGGAGACGGCGCTCGCATTGGCGCAGGGCTCGTCGCATCCGCTGGCGCAGGCGATCACCAAGGCGGCGCGCGATGCAGGCTTTGCCGCAGCGGAGGTTCGCGACGTGACCGAGGTGCCGGGCTATGGCACCAAAGGGCTGATTGACGGCCAGGAGGTGCGGCTTGGGCGCGCAAGCTGGACCGGGGCCGAGGGGCTGTCGCAAACCGCGACCTATCTGAAGATCGGCGATGCGGCCCCGCTGGCGCTGACCTTCACCGATGCCCTGCGCCCCGGCGCGGAAGAGGCGGTGCAGGCGCTGGTTGCACAGGGCAAGCGCGTGATCCTGATGTCGGGCGACACCACCCCGGCGGTGGAGGCCTTGGCGCAGCGTCTGGGTATCCCGCATTGGATGGCCGAGGCACTGCCTGCCGACAAGGCGGCGCGCGTCGAGGCGCTGCGCGGTGAGGGGGCGCATGTGCTGATGGTGGGTGACGGGCTCAACGATACCGCCGCGCTGACGGCGGCGCATGTGTCGATCTCGCCTGCCACGGCGCTTGATGCCGCACGGGTGGCCTCGGATATCGTGCTTCTGGGCAATGACCTCTCGCCCATCGGGGCGGCCTGCGAGACGGCGAAATCCGCCACCCGCCGCATCCGTGAGAATTTCCGCATCGCCACGGTCTACAACATTATCGCGGTGCCGCTGGCGGTGGCGGGGCTGGCGACGCCGTTGATCGCGGCCTTGGCCATGTCGCTCAGTTCGATTACGGTGTCGTTGAATGCCCTGCGACTGAGGTAAGCGATGAATATCCTCACCTACCTGATCCCGATATCGCTCATCCTGGGGGGGGTTGGCCTCGTTGCCTTTGTGTACACGGTGCGCAGCAATCAGTATGACGATCCCGAGGGCGACGCGCGGCGCATCCTGTCGGATGACTGGGACGACCATCCCAAACCCTGAGCCGTCTTCATCTTGCCGTAAATATCCCGGGGGTTTGGGGGCTGGCCCCCAATCACCCCGTAATCAGCTTGGCCCGATCATGAAGCAGGTCATCTGCTTGGCCTGCAACCGGCGGCAGGCGAGGTCGGCGCTGTCGCGGGTCATGCCCATGAAATTTGCGTCGAACCCGGTGGGCCGTTTCACGACCTTGCGCAGGCTGCCGTCGAGCGTGGCCATTTCGCTGAGAGCGGTCTGCAAGAGCACCTGACGGGCCTTGTACTCGCTGGGGAAGCGGCCCACGTTCACGCCCCAATGCCGCCCGCCGGAAGTGGAGACGCGGGTCACGACCTCTGCCACCGGGTCCGTGGCCTCGGCGCTGGCAAGCGTGACGTCCTTGGGGCGAGGTTCTGGCCGGATGGCAGCATTTACAGCCTCGGCGATAGCTGTGCTGCCCTGTGCGGTTTGGGTGGCGGTCTCGTCCGGAGTGCCAGTCTCGACGGTGCTGTTCTGCGCCGCAAGCAGCGCGCGTTCGATGTCGCCGCTGTCGGCGATGAGCACCGGTGTGGTCTCTGCGCCGGGTCGGGGGCGGGGGCGCAGGCTTTTGCGGACGGCGGCGGCAGCGGCGAGGCGCACGGTTTTGCCGGCAAGCTCAGGGCGCGCGCCACCTGCGGCGATCATAACCGGCTGGCTGCCCATCTTGCCCAGATAGGCCGGGCGGGCCGGGCGGGCGAGGGCCACGCGGCTCGGTGCCTTGCCGAAGCCCAGGTCGAGCAATTCCGCCACCTTGGCATTGCGCGAAGTGGTCGAATTGCCGCCGAAAACCGTGGCGATGATCCGTTCGCCGCCGCGTTCGGCACTGGCCGTGAGGTTGAAGCCCGCCGCGCGGGTATAGCCCGTCTTGATCCCGTCCGCGCCGCTGTAACTCTGGAGCAGGCGGCGATTGGTATGGCTGACAGAGCGCACGCCCGCATGCGTCGTGATGCGCGAGAAGAGATTGTAATAGTCGGGATAGTCGTAGAACAGGTGCCGCCCCAGGATCGTCATGTCGCGCGCGGTGGACAAGTGCCCGCTCTCGGTCAGGCCATGGGCGTTCTTGAACGTGGTGCGTGTCATCCCGAGCGCCTTGGCGGTGCGGTTCATGCGCCGGGCAAACTGTGCCTCGGACCCCTCGATCGCCTCGGCAAGGGCAGTGGCGGCGTCATTGGCGGATTTGACCGCCGCCGCGCGGATCAGGTAGCGCAGGGCGATGGTCTGGCCCGGGCGCAGGCCGAGCTTGCTGGGCGGTTCGCTGGCCGCGAATTTGGAAATCCGCACCTTGTCGTCAAGGCTGATCTCGCCGTTCTCGACCGCTTCGAACACGACATAGAGCGTCATCATCTTGGTGAGTGAGGCGGGGTGCAGTCGCGTATCGGCATTGCGCGCATAAAGCACCTTGCCGTTGCGTGCATCCATCACCAGACCCGCGTAGGGTGCTGCAGCCGCGCTCAACGGCACGATCACCAACATCCAGAAGGTCGCGAACGCCACCAACCCCCAACGGATCGGCTGCCTGCCCCGTGTTTTCATAGAACCGCTCTTTTACTGCCTCGCGCCGCCGATTTTTCGGCTGGCTTGTTTTATTATTGAACGATAGCACAATAGGGTTTTCTTTTAAAGCATTCGTTTGCAACGAGTTTTTGAACGTGCGGCCGGATTCTGGGACAACATGTAGTATGTGTTGCGGGTTGGCCCCTCAAGATGAACCTCGAACCGGGAACAGTCAGGGGTTGCACGTGTCATAAGACATCTGTCCCGCGCCAGGGCACCGGCCTGATTTTTCAGCGGGATTGTTCGTGCTCGAAGCGCTGCCGCGCGATCGCCTCGTTGCGGTCGGCCTTTTGCTGATCGGCGAGGGCCTTTTCCACGTAGTTGAGATGGGCGTTAATGGCGGCGCGGGCAGCATCGGGATCGCGCGCCTGAATCGCGACATTGATCGCGCGGTGCTGATCGAGCAGGGCACCGCGCGTGGTACGCTGCTTGAACATCACCTGACGATTGTAGAACACACCCTCGCGCAGAAGCTGGAACATTGAGCGCATCATGTGCAGCATGATCACGTTGTGGCTGGCCTCGATGATCGCCATGTGAAACTCGGCATCGAGCCGCGCCTCATCCGCCGGATTGGTCTTTTTATGCGCGGCTTCCATCTTGTCCATGATCGTCTGGATCACCTGCAAATCGGTATCCGAGGCGAGGCGCGCGGCGCGGCAGGCGGCCAGCCCCTCGAGATCGCGGCGAAAGCCGATATAATCGAACACCGCCTCGTCGTGATCGGCGAAAAGCCGGATCAGCGCGTCGGAAAAGGCGCTGCCGAGGACATCGGCGACATAGATGCCCGCCCCGGCGCGGGTTGTCAGCAGGCCCTTGTCCTGCAAATCGGCGATGGCCTCGCGCAGGGACGGGCGCGAGACGCCCAGTTTGTCGGCCAATTCCCGCTCAGCGGGCAGGCGTTCGCCGGGGCGCAGGATCCCGCGCAGGATCAATTTCTCGATCTGCCGTGTCACCGCAGTAGAGAGTTTCTCGGGTGTTACCTTTTGAAATGGCATACGCGCGCCCCTTAAAAATTGGTTATACGATATGACCAATATTTCTTTGCGGCAAGCGGCGTGATATCAGAACTCCACCCCCGGCTGCGCCTTGACGCCTTGACTGCGGAATGGGTGCTTGATCTCTTTCATCTCGCTGACGAGATCGGCGAGGTCGATCAACTCGGGCTTGGCGCTGCGCCCGGTCAGCACAACATGGGTCATCGGCGGCTTTTCCTCGGCCAGAAACAGCAGCACGTCGTCGAGGTCGAGATAGTCGTAGCGCAGGGCGATGTTGATCTCGTCCAGCAGCACCATCTTGTTGGCCGCGTCACGGATCAGTTCCTTGGCCTTTTCCCAGGCGGCCTGCGCCATTTCGGTGTCGCGCTCGCGGTCCTGCGTGTCCCAGGTGAAACCCTCGCCCATGGTGTGGAAGGCGCAGACATCGCTGAACCGGTCCTTGAGCAGGGTACGCTCACCGCTTGGCATGCTGCCCTTGATGAACTGCACCACGGCGCATTGCATGCCGTTTCCGATGCAGCGCATGATCATGCCGAAGCCGGAACTGCTCTTGCCCTTGCCATTGCCGGTATGGACGATGATCAGGCCCTTTTCCTCGGTCTTGGTCGCCATGATCTTGTCACGGGCGGCTTTGATGCGCTTCATCTTTTCCTTGTGGACTTCGGGGTCGAGGGCCATGCGTTCTCTCCTGCGTCTCGGTGCTTTGCGGGGGACTTTTGGCCGAGATGCGCAGGTGTGCAAGGGTTTTCGGCGCGCGTGACACGCCTTTGTCAACCGTTACGGGGGCAGGGTTTGCCATGAGCCATGCGATGATCCCTGTCCTTGCTTGCCGCCGCGATATGCGGCTTGATCGTGCGCGGGTTTGCCGCCAAAAGAACCGCATCGTGAGCCCCGTTGGGTTTGCAGAGCCGAAAGGGCCAGAATCATGGATTACAAGGCAGCAGGCGCGCCGAAGAAAGGCAGCAATGCCCCGCGTCACAAGGAGCATAACGCCCCCGGGTCGCAAAAGAACCCGTTCGGCAAGCGACCCACCAAGGAAGAGCTTGTGGCGCGGCTCAAGTCCAAGGCGCAGGCCCCCAAGAAGGCCTAAAGCGCTTTTTCCATGAAGATTGACGAGGGCGCATCGGGATAGTCGCCGAACGGCCCGCAGGGGGTGAAGCCGTGCCGGGCATAGAGACGGTGCGCGGCATGCAGCACGTTGCCGGTTTCAAGCTTCAGCGCGGCAAGCCCATGCTGACGGGCCTCCTCCTCGATGCGGCGCAGGATCGCGTCGGCCACCCCGCGCCCGCGCGCGGCCTCGTCGACGAACATGGATTTCACCTCGCCATAGCCGTCGCGCAGGGCAAGCGCGCCGGTGCCGAGGCAGGTCGCCCCCTCCATCGCCGTGAAAAACCGGATGTCGGGCGCGCAGAGCGCGTCGATATCGAGAAAGAAGTTGTCCTCGGGCGGGAACAGCGACTGCATCAGCGTGTGGCTTGCGTTGAGCAGCGCGGTCGCGCCTGGCTCTCTGGGGTCGGCGGCGGTGATAAGGTACGGTGTTTCGGTGACGGGCACGGGCATTTGCGGTCTCTTCAATGGGAAGTGTGGGCAAGATTAGCAGGCCCGCCATGGGGTGCAAGTGATGCATTGCCGGCGGAAATCCGCAATATCATGTGGATAACTGGCCCACTCGCCCCATATCCTGTGGTTGGTCGTTGACAGAATCGCGGCGGGCTGGTCACATTCTGCTTTGATGGAATCGCCAGACCCGAGGTGCGCGTGCAGTTCTCCAAACTCCGATTGACCGGCTTCAAGAGCTTTGTCGACCCGACCGACCTGATCATCGCCGATGGTCTGACCGGGGTGGTGGGGCCGAACGGCTGTGGCAAGTCGAACCTGCTGGAGGCGCTGCGTTGGGTGATGGGCGAGAACCGCCCCTCTGCGATGCGCGGCGGCGGGATGGAGGACGTGATCTTTGCCGGGGCTGCGACGCGCCCGGCGCGCAATTTTGCCGAGGTGGTGATCCATCTCGACAATTCCGACCGGCTGGCCCCGGCCGGGTTCAACGATGCCGATCATCTGGAAATCGTGCGCCGGATCACCCGTGACGTGGGCAGCGCCTATAAAGTCAACACCAAGGATGTGCGCGCGCGCGATGTGCAGATGCTTTTTGCCGATGCCTCGACCGGCGCGCATTCGCCCGCGCTGGTCCGGCAGGGACAGATCTCGGAACTGATCAACGCCAAGCCGAAATCGCGGCGGCGTATTCTGGAAGAGGCGGCGGGGATTTCTGGACTCTACCAGCGCCGCCACGAGGCGGAGTTGAAGCTGCGCGCGGCGGAGACCAATCTGACCCGCGTCGATGATGTGGTCGAACAACTGGCCGCGCAATTAGCGCAACTGGCGCGGCAGGCCAAGCAGGCGGCGCGCTATCGCCAGATCGGCGAGGAATTGCGGCTGGCTGAGGGGTTGTTACTTTATCGCCGCTGGAAAGAGGCGGATCAGGCACGCGCGCGGGCCGAGGAGGAATTGCGCGAGCGCACCACGGCGGCAGCACGCGCCGAAACGGCGGCGCGTGCTGCCGCCCGCGCCCGTGCAAAGGCCGACGACGCCCTGCCCGCCCTGCGCGAGGAAGAGGCGATCGCGGGGGCGATCCTGCAACGGCTGACCGTGCAGCGCGACACCCTGTCGGAACAAGAGGCCAATGCCCGCGACCGGATCGAGACGCTGGAGGGACGCATCGCGCAGCTTGCCCGCGATATCGAGCGTGAGACCGGCCTCAACCACGATGCCGGCGAGACGATCAAACGCCTCGACTGGGAGGCGGCGGAACTGGCCAAGGGGGCCGAGGGGCACGAGGCCCGCCTAGAGGCCGCGCAGGAGGAAGCGCGCGACGCCGCCCGCGTGTTGCAGCAGCGCGAAAGCGATCTGAGCCAGATGACAGAGGACATGGCCCGGCTCTCGGCGCGGCACCAATCGGCGCAGCGCCTGATCGAGGATTGCCGCAAGACGCTGGCCAAGAGCGAGGCCGAGGCCGAACGCGCCCGCGCGGCACAGAGCCAATCGCGCGAGGCGCTGCGCAAGGCCGAGACCGATCAGGCGGCGGCGGCCAAGGCCGAAGCCGAGGCGGTGGCGGCAGCAGAGGCCGCCGAGGCCGCGCTTGTCACCGCCGACGAGGCCCGCGCAGAGGCGCAGACCCGCGAGGCCGAGGCCCGCGCGGCCCGGTCCGAGGCCGAGGGCGAGGTCAACGCCCTGCGCGCCGAGGTCACGGCGCTGGCGAAACTGGTCGAGCGCGACACCGCCGAGGGCGGGCAGATCATGGACCGCCTGCAGGTGCAGCAGGGCTTCGAGAAAGCGCTTGGTGCGGCGCTTGCCGACGATCTGCGCGCGCCCGAGGTCGAGGCCGATGGCCCCTCGGGCTGGACCATTCTGCCGGGATACCAGACGCCGCAGCCCCTGCCCGAGGGGGTCACCGCGCTAACCAACCACGTCTCGGTGCCCGAGGTTCTGGCGCGCCGCATGTCGCAGATCGGTCTGGTAGATGCCGAGGATGCGCCGCGTTTGCAACCGCTCCTGAAACCCGGTCAGCGGCTGGTCAGCACCGAGGGTGATCTGTGGCGGTGGGACGGGTTTCGGGCCTGGGCCGAGGATGCGCCTTCGGCAGCGGCACTCCGCCTGCAACAACTGAACCGACTGGAAGAGTTGAAGCAGCAGCTGGAACATGCCACCGCGCGCGCCGACGGGGCGATGCGCGCGCATGAGGCGCTGCGTGAGCAACTGGCAGCCTGCACCGAAAAGGACCGTGCTGCGCGCGAGGCGCGCCGGGCAGCGGATGCCGCCGTCAACGAGGCCAATCGCGCCCTGAGCCGGGCCGAGGCCGACAGCAACCTTGCCGGATCGCGGCTCGAGTCCTCGAGCCTCGCGGTAACGCGCCACGAGGAAGAGGCGATGGCGGCGCGCAAGGGGCTGGCAGAGGCCGAAAAGGGGCTCTCCGGGCTGGGCGATCTGGAGGCCACGCGCGCCGATCTCGAAGACATCAAGATGACCGTCGAGGCCGCGCGCATGACGATGATGGCGCGCCGCTCGGCAGCGGATGAGTTGCGCCGCGACGGAGAACGTCGGACCCGCCGCAGCCAGGAAATCGCCAAGGAAATCAGCGGTTGGCGACACCGGCTGGAGACCGCCGAGAAACGCAGTGCTGAGCTGGCAGAGCGCAAGGATGCATCAGAGGCGGAACTGGCCGAGGCGAGTGCCACGCCGGAGATCCTCGCCGCAAAGCGCGCGGAACTGAGCGAAGAGATCACCCGCAGCGAGGCGCGCCGGGCACAGGCCGCCGATGCGCTCTCGACCGCCGAAGGGGCGGCGCGGCAGGCCGGGCTCAATGAGCGCGAGGCCGAGCGGCAGGCGTCGGAGGCCCGCGAGGCCCGCGCCCGCGCCGAGGCGCGTGTCGATGCCGCGCGCGAGACCCGAGATCTGGCCGCCGAGCGGATTGGCGAGGCCATGGACACCACGCCCGACGCCCTGCTCGAAAGCCTTGGGGCCGACCCTGACACCATGCCCGGCTCCGACGCCATCGAGGGGGATGTGAACCGTCTCAAACGGCAACGCGACGCGCTCGGCGCGGTGAACCTGCGCGCCGAAGAGGATGCCAAAGAGGTGCAGGAAGAGCATGACACGCTGGTCACGGAAAAGGCCGATCTGGAAGAGGCGATCAAGACGCTGCGGGGCGGGATTGCCAGCCTCAACCGCGAGGGGCGCGAGCGTCTGCTGACCGCCTTCGAGCAGGTCAATTCCAATTTCACGCTGCTGTTCCGCCATCTCTTCGGCGGTGGCGAGGCCAATCTCGTGCTTGTCGAGAGCGATGACCCGCTGGAGGCGGGGCTCGAGATTATGTGCCAGCCGCCGGGCAAGAAGCTGTCGACGCTGAGCCTGTTGTCGGGGGGCGAGCAGACGCTGACCGCATTGGCGCTGATCTTTGCGGTATTCCTCGCCAATCCCGCACCCATTTGCGTGCTCGACGAGGTGGACGCGCCGCTCGATGACGCCAACGTGACACGCTTCTGCGACCTGCTGGATGAAATGTGCCGCCGCACCGAGACGCGGTTCCTGATCATCACCCACCACGCCGTGACGATGAGCCGGATGGACCGGCTCTTCGGGGTGACCATGGCCGAGCAGGGGGTCAGTCAGCTTGTCTCGGTGGACCTCAAGAAGGCCGAAGCCATGGTGGCGTGAGCAATTTCGTGCGCATTTGCGACGTATTTTAACCTTTCCTTCACGTCGGCCCGGTGGTGTACTTTTGTTGCAATCCATTGCAGCAGAAGGAGGTGATCAGGCTGAATGAAAGCAATTTTCGAAGATGGATGGTCTTTCTTGCAGCGGGAACGCTGTTGGTCACGGTCATCCGGCTTTTGACGGGACTTTGAGTTCCTGAAAAAGAAGACCCTGCAGAGTTGGCGCTCCGCAGGGTCACGTTTTCGGTGCTCAGACTGAAAACAATTTTCGAATGATCAATATACTGCCGATTCCTTAGCAAAAAGTAAAGCGCGGCCCGAGCCAAAAGAAAACGCCGCCACGGAGGACGGCGTGATCTGTGTGCGTCTTGTCCGTGGTTTCAGAAGCCGAGGCCGGCATACTTGTTCTTGAACTTCGACACGCGGCCGCCGGTGTCCATCAGACGCGAGGAGCCGCCGGTCCAGGCCGGGTGCACCGAGGGGTCGATGTCGAGCGAGAGCGTGTCGCCCTCGGCCCCGTAGGTCGAGCGCATCTGCACGACGGTGCCATCGGTCAGCTTGACGTCGATGAGGTGGTAATCGGGGTGGATTTCTTTTTTCATCTTGCCAGTCCTTACGCCGACTTGCCCTTGAGGGGCTTGTAATGGGTGTCTTCCGCGATACGGGCCGATTTGCCGCGGCGCGCGCGCAGGTAGTAGAGCTTGGCGCGGCGGACGCGGCCACGGCGCACCACCTCGATATGCTCGATATTGGTCGAGTAGAGCGGGAACATGCGCTCCACGCCTTCGCCAAAGGAAATCTTGCGGACGGTGAACGAGCCTGCGATACCCTTGCCGTTGTTACGGCTGATGCAGACGCCTTCGAAGTTCTGCACACGGGTGCGCGTGCCTTCGGTCACCTTGTAGCCGACGCGGATCGTGTCGCCGGCCTTGAAATCGGGAATGGTCTTCCCGAGCGAGGCGATCTGTTCCGCCTCCAACTGAGCGATAATATCCATCGCTATTCTCCTGATCTGCTTGCGGTTTTCCCCGCAAAGGTGGTTTGCGTCCCTCAGAGCTCTTGGTCTTCTTCCGGGTCCGCATGTGCGCCCGCCAGAGATCAGGGTCGTCCTTGTCTTGTTCAGTCGTTTCTTCGGGCACCCCTCAAGGCCGAAGAAGGCCGGGCGGTCTGATGTGCCATATGAAACATGCCCGGAACAGCGATGCCGATTCCAGACTGCGCGGTGTATAGGCGCAATCGGGGGGCGGATCAAGCCTTGTCGCGGCGCGATTTCAGGTGACGGTCCCAGAGGTCCGGACGGCGGGTGGCAGTGAGGCGTTCGGACATCTCGCGCCGCCACGCCGCCACCTTCGCATGATCGCCCGAAGTCAGTACTTCGGGGATCGGGCGGCCCTGCCATTCCGCGGGGCGGGTGTAGTGCGGATGTTCCAAAAGGCCGCTCGAATGGCTTTCCTCGACGGCGCTCTCGGCATTGCCCAGAACGCCTGGCAAGAGCCGCACGCAGGCGTCGATCAGGGCCTGTGCCGCAATCTCTCCCCCGGTCATCACGAAATCGCCCAAGGAGACCTCTTCGATCCCGTAATGCTCGATCACGCGCTCATCCAGCCCCTCGAACCGACCACAGATCAGCGTCACGCCGGGTCCTTGGGCGAGGCGCTGCGCCATGGCCTGATCGAAGCGCCGCCCGCGCGGGCTGAGGTAAATGAGCGGCGCGCCGCGCGGTGCGCTATCCTGCGTGCGGTCAATGGCGCGGCCCATCACGTCGGCGCGCAGGACCATTCCCGCACCGCCCCCTGCGGGCGTGTCATCGACATTGCGGTGCTTGCCCTCGCCAAAGGGGCGCAGGTCGATCGGGGTGAGCGACCACAGCCCGTCCTTGAGCGCGCGGCCCGTCAGGCTTTCACCCAAGATACCCGGGAAAGCCTGCGGCAGAAGGGTGATCACCTGCGCCTTCCACGCGCGGGCAAGCTCCGGCGTGGGGGTGATCAGCTCTCGCGGTTGCAGGGTGGCGCGGATGGATTTGCGCCCGTGGGATTTGGGTGTGTCGCTCATGATGCTGCCGCTTAGCCTCTGGTGCGGGGGGCAGGCAAGGGGTTTTGCGTGGTTCAGCTATCGGACTGCTCGGCGCGACGGTAGCGGCGCAGCACCTTGCGCTTGGCCTCGGCCAGGGCCTTGTCGCCCATGGCAGAGCGGTTCAGCGCGAGAAAGTCGCGTGCCGCGTTTTCGGGCTGCGTGTTGTGTTGGGGCAGGGCGCCCAGCCCTTCGGTGGTTACGCCGAGGTGCCGTAATGCCGCGCCGAGCGGGCCGAGCGGTTCGGGGCCGATGTCTTCGATGCGGTCAGTCTCGACTTGTGCCAAAGAGCCGATGCAGCGGCGTGCCTCGCCCACGATTCGGGCATGATCGGCGGCGGGGGCCATGCGGTCGCGAAACGGCTCGAACTCCTCGGTCAGGCGTTGCGCGCGCAGGTTCTGCCAGTAGAGGCTGCGCAGCCACGTCTCGGGCGTGCGGGTGGTGAACCAGACGGTGATCTGCGCCTCTGGGCCGTAATAGCGGTGCAGAATGTTGACTGCAGAGCGGGCAAGGATCGGGGTGGCGGCGTAGGTCTTGACGCCCCTCAGGCCCGGCAAATGCCCGCTCAGCACCTCGGAACTGATCAGGAGCGGCCGGCGATCGCTGCTGTCCCGCGCCTCGAAAGCGTGTTGAAATTCCGTGGTAAAATGATCGAGATATTCATCCGTCCGCCGCTCGGAATAGTGCCGCGCGGCGCGGGCGGCCTCGATCAGGTCGGGGGTGAGCATCAGTTGCAGACGTGACCCGAGCATGTCCATTTGCGCCGTCGCGCCGCGTTGCAGGCTCGACGTGCCGGTCTTGTGAAAACCGGGGTGGAGCAGGATGCGCATCGCTCAGAACAGCCCCTCGGGCGGGTCCGCGACGATCCGGCCTGACGCCAGATCGACCGTCGGCACCGCCTCGCGGGTGAAGGGCAAAAGCACCGTGGATTTGAGGCCGGGACCGTGGATTTCCAAGAGATCTGCCGCGCCGTGGTTGAGCACCGCCTTGACCCGGCCAAGCGCTGTGCCCCCGGTGTCGACCACGTCGAGCCCGATCAGGTCGGCGTGGTAAAACTCGTCATCCGGCAGGCTTGGCAATCGGTCGCGGGGCACGTAGAGCCGCACGCCGCGCAGGGCGTCGGCCTGTTCTTTGGTGGCTATGCCGGGAAAGCGCGCGGTGAGGGCATTGTTGGTCTGGCCTGTCAGGGTCAGATCGAAGCTGCGGCTGCCGTCCTCGGTGCTGAGTGGCGCATAGTCGGCGATGTCCTCGGGGGAGGCGGTGAAGCTCTTGAGGCGCAATTCGCCCTTGACGCCGAAGGCTCCGGCGATGGCCCCCACGCAGATGCGGTGATCGTCGCTCATGCTGCTCTCTCACGGTTGTGACCTGCATTGCAGGCTAGGGGAAAATCACGCCGATGCAAAGGGTTGGCACACATCAGCGGGTCTCCGTTGGCAGGGTGGGGCGGCGTGTCTCCCATCCGGCCTGTTCCAGCTCGGGTGTGTCGCTGCGGGCCTCGGGCCAGCCGACGCAGAGATAGGCGACGAGCGACCAATCGCTTGGAATATCAAGATCATGTGCCAGTTGATCGGGGTCAAGGATCGACACCCAGCCGACACCGAGGCCCTTTGCGCGGGCGGTGAGCCAGAAGAGCGTGATCGCGCCCACCACGGAATAGCGGCGGGTTTCGGGCATGGTGGCCGCCCCGAGTCCCGCGCCCTTGTCGGTGCTGTCATCGCACCAGACCGCCAGTTGCACCGGGGCCTCTTGCATGCCCGAGAGTTTCAAGTTGCTGTAAAGCTGCGCCTTTTCGCCGTCATAGCCGTCGAGCGCCTGCGCGTTGGCGGCGCTGAAATTGGCGAGGGCGGCGGCGCGGGCGGCGGGGGATTGCACCTCGATCACGCGCCACGGTTCGCTGAGGCCCACGGAGGGGGCCAACAGAAACGCGTCGAGGCAATCGCGCAGGATTGCCTCGTCCACGGGATCGGTGCGGAAGCGGCGCACGTCGCGCCGCCACCGCATGAGATCGCGCAGGTTGGTCTGGAAGTCGTTGGAAAACTCTGACATTCCAGTGCCTTGCCTGTTTTACTCTTCTGCCGTCGCCTCTTCGGCCGCAGCCTTTTCAGCAGGGGCGTTCGCGGCTTCGGCTGCTGCGGCGGCCTTGGCGGCTTTCTCTTCGGCGCGGTCCTGAGCTTTCTTGCCCGGCACGGCCTTTTTCAGGTTGGCGCGTTCTTTCTTGGCGATCACGCCTGCGTTTTCGAGCATGCGGCTGATGCGGTCGGTGGGCTGTGCGCCCTGCGCCAGCCAGTGCTGGATGCGCTCCACGTCCATCTTGATGCGATCTTCGCTGTCCTTGGGCAGGAGCGGGTTGTAGGTGCCCAGTTTCTCGATGAAGCGGCCATCGCGCGGCATGCGGCTGTCCGCTGCAACGATGCGATAGAAGGGGCGCTTTTTCGAGCCACCACGGGCGAGACGGATTTTCATGGCCATTTGATATTCTCCTTTAATGGCGGGGGTTTGGTGGGGTTGAACCCCACCCTACGACTGGTGCTTCTGGTGATGCCGGATCACCTCGGCGATGATGAAGTTGAGGAATTCACGGGCGAATTCCGGGTCGAGGTCGGCGGATTTCGCCAGGTCTTCGAGCCGCTCGATCTGCGCGGCTTCGCGCGCGGGATCGGACGGGGGAAGGTCGTGTTCGGCCTTGAGCTTGCCCACCGCCTGGGTGTGCTTGAACCGCTCGGCCAGGGTGAAGACGAGGATCGCGTCGAGGCGGTCGATGCTCTCGCGGTGCTCGGCCAGAAGGGCGGCGGCGCGGGTGGCGTCATTGGTCATGGCGGGTCTCCCGGGCGGCGAACATGCGGGGCTGTATCACGTCGGTATTCTGTCGGTATCGCGTCGGTGCGCGGGTCAGGGTCATGTCAGTCAATTGGCATCCCCTTCGGCTTGAACATCGGGTCGCAATAATGGGCGATCTCGAGCTCGATCCCGTCGCGCAACTGCCCCGAGGCGGCGGCGGAGGGGGACGGGTGGCGATAGACCGCATCCGAGCCGTCGATGGTTGCTGCCTCGCGATCCTTGGTGCAGCCGAGACGTTCGGCAAGGCGGATGCTGTCGAGGTTCTTGGGGTCGATATAGCTGACCGCCCCCTCCCAGCCTTGCCGCTCGTAGAAATGGCGGCGCACGGCGTGGGTGGCCTCAAGTGCATAGCCGCGACCGGCCTTGTCGGGCCAGATGATCCAGGCAATCTCGCGCTCGGGCCATTTGGCGGGGAACCAACCCCCGGCCATGCCGTAGGTCTCGTCCGTCAGCTTGTCGTGGATCATCCACATGCCGAAGCCGCGCACCGCCCAATGGCCGATCTCGGCGGCGTAGAGCATCCACGCCTCGTAGCCGTTGAGCGGCCCGCCCATGAAACGCGAACGGTAGGAGGCGAAGGTCGCCTTGAAATCGGGATAGTCCCCGGCCTCGGGGCCGCGCAGCACGAGGCGGCGGGTCTCGATCACCGGGATGTCGGGATAGTTGCTCATGCGTAGGCTTCGACCGAGCCGTCATCGTCGCGGCCAAGGGCGGTGTCGGTGGCGGCGTCGGGACCGGGGTGGCGGTAGAGCATGTCGCGGCCCATCGAGACGTTCTCATATTCGCGCTCGAACCATGCGCCGAGGCGTTCGGCCAAGGCGACGGAGCGGGTGTTGCCCGGCAGGATGTTGGAGGTGAGCGTGGTGAACCCCAGATCCTCGTAGGCGTAACGGCGGGCGCGCAGCGCGGCCTCATGGGCGATGCCGCGCCCCTCGAAACCCTCGAACACGACCCAGCCCAGTTCCGGTTCGGGCCAGCCTTCGGGGTTCCAGATGCCGCAGATTCCTGCGGGCGCGCCGGTGGCCTTGTCCTCGATCGTGAAATAGCCGTAGCCATGGATATGCCAGTGGCCGATATTGCAGGCCCACCAGCGCCAGGCGTCGGGGCGCGTCTCGGCCCCGCCAAAGCCCCAGGCGCGGTCGGGATCGGCGAAGAAGGCCGCGAGCGGCTCGAAGTCGCGCGGTTCAGGCCCACGCAGGATGAGGTGGGTGCTGTCGAGCACAGGGGCTTGCGTGAGGCTCATGGGCGGGCCTCCGGGATAATCGAGTATTTTTGGCAAGATGAAGTCATTGGATCACTTCTTCTTGCCGAAACCGGAGAGGCCGGGGGGCAGGCCCATGCCGCCGCCCATTCCGCCGGGCAGCTTGCCGCCCATGGCCTTGGCGGCCTCTTCCATTGCCTTGGGGTCGTTCATGTCGGGCATGCCGCCCTTGCCGAACATGCCTGACATGGCTTGCTTGAGCATGCCGCCTTTGCCCATCTTGCCCATCTTCTTCATCATGTCGGCCATCTGCCGGTGCATCTTCAGAAGCTTGTTGAGATCGGACACCTCTTGCCCCGCGCCCCGCGCGATACGTTTCTTGCGGCTGGCCTGTAACAGGGCGGGATTGGCGCGTTCTTTTTTCGTCATCGACTGGATGAGGGCGATCTGGCGCAGGATCATCTTGTCGTCAAAGCCCGACTCCTGCACCTGTTTCGCCATCTTGCCCATGCCGGGCATCATCCCCATCAGGCCTTGCATGCCGCCCATCTTCTGCATCTGCTCAAGCTGGCTGCGCAGGTCGTTCATGTTGAACTGACCCTTCTGCATCCGGCGCATCATGCGTTCGGCCTGTTCGGCCTCGATGGTTTCCTGCGCCTTTTCCACCAGCGCCACGATGTCGCCCATGCCGAGGATGCGACCGGCGATGCGCTCGGGCTCAAACGTCTCGATGGCGTCCATCTTTTCGCCGAGGCCCACGAAACGGATCGGCTTGCCGGTGACGGCGCGCATCGAGAGGGCGGCACCGCCGCGCCCGTCGCCATCCATCCGGGTGAGGACGACGCCGGAGACGCCGATCTTGTCATCGAATTCGGTGGCGACGTTGACGGCATCCTGACCTGTGAGGCCATCGACGACGAGCAGGGTTTCGCGCGGATTGGCGACGTCGCGCACCGCTGCCGCCTGTGCGATCAGGTCAGCGTCGATATGCAAGCGGCCCGCCGTGTCGAGCATGTAGACGTCATAGCCGCCCAGGGAGGCCTGCGTCTTGGCGCGTTTGGCGATGGCGACCGGGTCTTCGCCCTTGACGATGGGCAGGGTGTCGACGCCGATCTGCTGGCCGAGAATGGCCAGCTGTTCCATCGCCGCCGGGCGGTTGACGTCGAGCGAGGCCATCAGCACCTTTTTGCCGTCGCGCTCTTTCAGGCGCTTTGCAAGCTTGGCGGTGGTGGTGGTCTTGCCCGAGCCCTGCAGGCCGACCATCAGGATCGGCGCGGGCGGGTTGTCGATCTTGAGTGCGCCGGGGTCTTCGCTGCCGCGCAGCGTCTCGATCAGGGCGTCATGGACGATCTTGACGACCTGCTGGCCCGGCGTCACCGATTTGGTGACCGCCTGACCGGTGGCCTGCGATTCGACCTTTTTGATGAACTCGCGGGCGACGGGCAGCGAGACGTCGGCCTCCAGCAGCGCGACGCGCACCTCGCGCAGGGCGGTCTTGACGTCCTCTTCGGAAAGCGCGCCCTGCTTGGTCAGCCGGTCGAGGACGCCGGAGAGGCGTTCGGACAGATTTTCAAACATCACTCGGGCTCCTTCGCCGGTTCCTGTCTGTCACCCGATATAGGGGCAACGGTTCAAACGATAAACGCCCCCGTGGGCGCAACGCGCTGACGGGGGGCGATCCCGGACCGCGCCCGGGACCGGAAGCATGCGGCTTCCGGGGTGTTGGGGTGGCGTTTACGCGCGCGGGGCGGGCGAGTCAAGCGGGCGGGGAGGGCTGTTGTAGTTCGCGCGCGAACGTATAGATTGAATGCGGCCTCTCATGTTGAGGGATGCACAGGGCGCAAGGATGCGGGCGGTGATGGACAATTGGGATGAGGTGCGGACCGCCTATAACGTGGCGCGCGTGGGCACGGTGAGCGGGGCGGCGGAGGTGCTGGGCGTGCATCATGCCACCGTCATCCGCCATATTGACGCGCTTGAGGAGCGGCTGGGGGTGAAGCTTTTTCAGCGGCATGCGCGCGGTTACACGCCGACCGAGGCGGGCGATGACCTGTTGCGCGTGGCGCAGGCCACCGACGATCAGTTCAACCAACTGGCCGGGCGGATCAAGGGGCGCGGCAATGATGTGTCGGGCGAATTGGTGGTGACCTCGATCGGCGGCTTGAGCCATCTTCTGGCCCCGGTGCTGGCGGAGTTTCAGCAGGGCTATCCCGATCTGGTGGTGCGCTACCTGACCGGCGATCGCCTCTTTCGGCTGGAATATGGCGAGGCGCATGTGGCGATCCGGGCAGGCGCGGTGCCGGATCAGCCCGACAACGTGGTGCAGCCGTTCTTTCAGCAGCAGTTCACGCTCTATGCCAGTGAGGGTTACGCCGCCCGGCACGGCCTGCCCAAGGGCTGCGGGGAGTTCGGGCAACATCGCTTTATCGGGGCGGATGACCCCAAGACGCGCGCACCGTTTCACCGCTGGTTGCAGGATAATGTGCCGGGCGAGAATATCGTGTTCCGTTCCGGCGACGTGCATGCGCAGCGCAACGCGATCCTTGCGGGGGCGGGGATCGGGTTCACCTCGGTGTTGCAGGCCGCCGAGGTGCCGGGGCTGGTTCAGGTGATGGAGCCCAAGCCGGAATGGGCGGCGCCGCTGTGGCTGGTCACGCATATGGATTTGCATCGCACCACCAAGGTGCAGGCGTTCCTCACGTTTCTCAAGGAGCGGGCGAGCGGCTGGCAGGTGGAGTAGCCGTGCTCAGATGAAGCCGCCTGCGCGCAAGTCGGCGCGCAACCGGTGCAGTTCGGGGGGCAGGGTGCTGTCATCCGGGGTGTCCGTCAGGTGCGAGAGCGCGGCGCTGGTCCATAGATCGGCCTCGCCCATCTGCGTGATCTGGCGGGCGATGGCGTCGAACACGTGCTGGCGGGTGCGGCGCTGAATGAGGCCGACGCGGGTGCCGGGCTGCATCACGAAGGGCGCGAGATGAAAGGCTGAGCCGTCGGGGCCGACGATGACGCGCGCGGCGCGGTAGCGGGCGATCTGTTCGGTGACGGTGTGGCGTTCGGGGTGAAAGATGGTGAACCCCGCATGGGACATCCAGCGTTCGATCTGTTGCTCATGCGGGACCTGTTGCGCCGGGGTCTTGAGCCTGCGGCGTGAGACATAGAGCTTTTCGGGGCCGTCGGCGGGCACGGCGGCGCAGAGATGCGTGCGCATGTAGCTGCGCGCCTCGGGGGTGCCGTGAGTCCAGTGCAGGTGGCCGAAGCCTTGTGAGGGGATGATCGCCTCGTCGACCTGCACCGGGGTTTCCACCAGATGCACCGGCAGGTGCTGCCCGAGAATGTCCAGCAGCGGGCCGAGGCGGCGGCGCAGCACGGCGGCGATGTCGCGCCCGGCCATCGGGATGAGCGCGATGCCGTCGGGCCGGGTGCTCAGGTGGTCGAGCGCCCAGAGCCGCGGGAGCGCTTCGAGCAGGAAATGCCCGAAATGATGCCGCCCGACCCCGGCAAAGAGCCAGCGGCCGGGCAGGTGGGTGGCCGGTGTTTCGGACGGTGTCGGATCGGGGGTAAAGCGGCTGGCCGAAAGCAGGGTGCGCGCGGCGTGTACTGGGGCGCCGTCCGCGTCCAGTATGCCGCAGGCGCGGTCCTGCGCGCCGGGCATCGGCAGGAGGGTGGCCTGCTTGATATAAGTGATCTGCGCCTCGGGGAGGCTGCGGGCGTCAGGTGTCATCGGGCAGTTCCGTGCGCAGGAACCGCTCGAACGCGTCGAGATGCACCGCCTCGAACTGGCCGAAGCCCTGCATCCAGATCGAGGCGTCGCGCAGCGCGTCGGGCTCCAGCCTGCACCAGACCACGCGGCCGCGCCGCTCCTGGCTGATCAGACCGGCGCGGCTGAGGATGCCGAGATGCTTGGAAATCGCGGCGAGGCTCATCTCGAACGGTTCGGCCACATCGGTGACGGCCATGTCATCCTCGAGCAGCATCGACAGGATCGCCCGCCGGGTGGGATCGGCGAGGGCGGCGAAAACGGTGTCGAGGGCGGTGGCCTTGTCCATGCCGCTCATAAGCCCGAGCGCGCCCCGCGCGTCAACGGCCATCGCGGGTGGACGCATCGCAAATGCGCCGTTTTTCCGGGTTTTTTGGCCGGAAAAGGGGTTTGATCTGGGACAAAGCAGTGTCAGGCTGGTGCCGTTAGGCTCAAAAAGCGATCCAAGGAAACGCGAAAGGAAAGAATATGTTCTCCAAAATCATGGTTCCCGTCGATCTGGTTCACAAGGACACGTTGGGCAAGGCGCTCGATGTGGCCGGTGACATGGCCAAGCGCCATGGCGCGTCGATCGACGTGGTCAGCGTGGGCGGTGAATTGCCCGGCGAGTTGGGACACACGCCGCAGGAATTCGGCGACCGCCTGCAGGGCTTTGCGGATGAGCTGCGCGAGAAATACGGCGTCACCGTCAAGGCCGATCCGCTGATGGCGCATGATCCGGCGGTCGAGACCACTGCGGAACTGATGAAGGCGATCGACAAGACCGGGGCCGATCTGGTGATCATGGCCAGCCACAAGCCCGGCTTTCTGGAGCATATCTTCAGCTCGCATGGCGGCTATATCGCGCAGCATGCACAGTGCTCGGTTTTCGTGGTGCGCTGATACTCAACCGAAAAGTTGAATATGGGCAAACCGCCCCATTGGTCCGGTGGGGCGGTTGCGGCAGAAGGACACTGCTGTTTCTTTATGGCAAAAATACTCATTAAAACAATGGCTTGAGCCTGAGATGCGCTGGCGCGTATGGTGCTTGACTCATGGCCCCCTGCGCCATAGCAAAGGCGCAACATATCGAAGGGGCCCCGCGTGACCGATCCCGAGCAGAGCGAGCGACTGGCAAAGCTGGAAGCGAGGATTGCAAAGCTCAAAGGCAAGGATGCGCCGAAGCCCCATCAGGAAGAGCATTATTCTCAGGCGCAGCTTGCCTGGCGGATGGTGATCGAACTGGTGGCCGGTCTGCTGATCGGCTTTGGCATGGGATACGGTTTGGATCAGCTTTTCGGCACCATTCCGATATTCCTTGTCATATTCACATTTCTGGGCCTCGCGGCCGGCGTAAAGACGATGATGCGCAGCGCCGAGGAGATCCAAAAGGACGCGATGACGCCCAAGACGGGCGCGGAAGAGAGGGACAAGGATGGCGACTGAAGCGCAGGGGGCCGAAGGCGGCATGGAATTCCACCCGATGGATCAGTTCCTGGTCAAGCCGCTCTTTGGTGACGGCCAAGTGGGGATGTTCACGCTGACCAATGCGACGCTGTGGATGGCGATCACGATCCTCGCGATCTTTGCGCTGCTGGTCATGGGCACCTCGGGCCGCGCCACGATCCCGTCGCGGATGCAGTCGGTGGCCGAACTGGCCTATGATTTCGTGCGCAAGATGGTCGAGGATGTGGCGGGCAAGGAAGCGCTGGTCTTTTTCCCCTATATCATGACGCTGTTCATGTTCATCGTGTTTGCCAACTTCCTCGGGCTCTTGCCGATGGCGTTCACCACCACCAGCCATATCGCCGTGACGGCGGTGCTGGCGATGATGGTGTTCCTGACGGTGACGATCCTCGGTTTCGTCAAGAACGGCGCGGCCTTCCTGAGCCTCTTCTGGGTCAGTTCCGCGCCGCTGGCACTGCGGCCCATTCTGGCGATCATCGAGTTGATTTCCTACTTCGTGCGCCCGGTCAGCCACTCCATTCGTCTGGCGGGCAACATGATGGCCGGTCACGCCGTGATCAAGGTGTTCGCGGGCTTCAGCCAGGTGGCGATGATCGCCCCGCTGTCGATCCTCGCGGTGTCGGCGATGTACGGGCTCGAAGTGCTGGTGTCCTTCATCCAGGCCTATGTCTTTACCATCCTCACCTGCGTCTATCTCAAGGACGCGCTGCATCCGCATCACTGAGGGTAACTGTGGGCATCCCCCACTCATCGAACAACCAGACGACGGCGGGTTCGCCCGCCTCACGACTAACCTAGCAATGCCAATTCCAACGTAAGGAGACATCTCATGGAAGGCGATATCGCACAACTGGGTCAATTCATCGGTGCAGGCCTCGCAGGCATCGGTTCGGGTGCTGCCGCAATCGGTGTGGGCCACGTGGCCGGCAACTTCCTCGCGGGCGCGCTGCGCAATCCGTCGGCTGCCGCCGGTCAGACCGCGACGCTGTTCATCGGCATCGCATTCGCCGAAGCCCTGGGGATCTTCTCGTTCCTCATCGCGCTTCTGCTGATGTTCGCCGTCTGAGCCTTACGGGTATCTGATCCTTACGGCCGGAGGGCGGCGATGCGCCGCCTTCCGGTGTAACCGGAACATTCCCCAGGGAGGACGACATGGCGAGCGAAACGCAAGGGGCCGAAGCCGCAACGGGCTTGCCTCAGCTCGATATCACGACATTCTCCAACCAGATCTTCTGGCTGTTGGTGTCACTGGTCGTGATCTACTTCATCCTGTCGCGCGTGGCCTTGCCGCGCATCGCGGCAGTGCTGGCCGAGCGTCAGGGGACGATCACCAACGATCTTGCCGCTGCCGAAGACCTCAAGGCCAAGGCCGTCGAGGCCGAGGAAGCGTATAACAAGGCGCTGGCCGATGCCCGTGCCGAGGCGCAGAAGATCATCGCCGAGACCAAGGCCGAGATCAAAGCCGATCTCGACAAGGCCAATGAAGAGGCCGATGCCGAGATCGCGGAGCGGACCGCCGAGGGCGAGAAGAAGCTTGCGGAGATCCGTGAAAGTGCCATGGAGAGCGTGCGCGAGGTGGCCAAGGACACGGCTGCCGAGATCGTCTCGGCCATGGGTGGCAAGGCCGATGGCCGCAGTGTCACCGCTGCGATCAACGCCCGGATGAAAGGATGAGAGCCATGCGCAAGCTGACACTGACCGTCGCCGCATCCGGGATCGCCAGCCCGGCGCTGGCCGCGTCGGGGCCGTTCTTTTCGCTGAGCAACACCGATTTCGTGGTGCTGCTGGCGTTCCTGCTGTTCGTCGGCTTCCTGACCTATATGAAGGTGCCGGGGCTGATCGGCAAGAAGCTGGACGAGCGGGCGGAGGGCATCAAGTCCGAACTCGACGAGGCGCGTGCGCTGCGCGAGGAGGCACAGACCCTGCTGGCGAGCTATGAGCGCAAGCAGAAGGAAGTGCAGGACCAGGCCGATCGCATCATCGCCCAGGCCAAGGAGGAGGCAAATCAGGCCGCCGCCGAGGCCAAGGATGACATCAAGGCCTCGATCGCGCGCCGTTTGCAGGCCGCCGAAGACCAGATCAAGAGCGCCGAGGCGCGGGCGATCCGGGATGTGCGGGATCAGGCGGTGAATGTCGCCGTGGCCGCCGCGCGCGACGTGATCGCCAAGCAGATGACCGCCGCCGAGGGCAATACGCTGATCGACAACGGCATCGCCGAGGTCGAAGCCAAGCTTCACTGAGGGCTCTGGCAGAGAGTTTGAATGGCCCGGTCCGGCGACGGATCGGGCTTTTTCTTGTCGGCTGATGTCTTGTGATCACAAAATCAACGCTTTGAGGAGTGTGACTTGCAGGCAGTCTCTGGGTTTGGGGATAAGACTCAGTGTGGCGGCGCGTTTTGTTGGGCATACATCATCTGGAAATTGTGATCACACGATAAATGATGTGATCACAAAGCCAAAGTTTTTGCGGCGAATTGCCCTGATTGTCAGGAATTCTACTTCGTGACAGGTGACAGCGCCCTGAAAAAGTTTCAAAACAGGGGCAGCTTGAGCCGGCGCATGCGCCGCCGCCATCTGTAAAGGAGGTTCTCCATGGCCGAAACCGATCTGGCCCGCACCGAACAGGTAGAACGCCCACTGTCCCCGCATTTGCAGGTCTACCGCCCGCAGCTGACCTCGATCACCTCGATCCTGACGCGGATCACCGGGAACGCGCTCGTCGTGGCGGCGCTTTTGATTGTGTGGTGGCTACTCGCGGCCTCGACCTCGGATGACTATTTCGCGATGGCAAATGCCGTGCTGACCTCATGGTTTGGCGATCTGGTGATGACGCTGTCGCTCTGGGCGATCTGGTATCACTATCTCGCGGGGCTGCGGCATTTCTATTTCGATGCGGGCAAGGGCCTCGACATTCCCACGGCGGAAAAGCTGGGCTGGGGCTGCATCATCGGCTCGGTCGTGTTGACCGTCATCACGCTGTTTCTGGTCTGAGGAGGGAAAGATGCGTTATCTGACCGCACGTAAACGGGCCGAAGGCAAGGGTGCCGCTGGCACCGGAACCGAGCATTTCTGGTACATGAAGATGTCGGGTGTGGGCCTTGCGATCATCACCCCGGTCTTTCTGGTCGCCTTCGGGCGCGCGCTCGGCGGGGACCGCGCCGAGGTGCTGGACGCCTTTTCGCATCCCGGCATGGCGATCCTCACCGGCCTGATGATCTTTTTCGGGCTGCGCCATTTCGCGGGCGGCGCGCAGACGATGATCGAGGATTATGCCCATGGCATGACGCGCCGGGCCCTGATTATCGCGGTGACCGTTCTAAGTTACGGGATGATCGCCACCGGGCTTTTCGCCCTCGCCAAGATTGCGCTGTGAGGAACTGATTAAATGGCTGCTTATGAATACGAGACGCATGATTACGACGTCGTGGTCGTGGGGGCCGGTGGGGCCGGGCTGCGCGCCACGCTCGGCATGGCCGAACAGGGGCTGCGCACCGCCTGCGTGACCAAGGTGTTCCCGACCCGCTCGCATACCGTGGCCGCGCAGGGTGGCATCGCGGCGAGCCTTGGCAACATGGGGCCCGATAGCTGGCAGTGGCATATGTATGACACGGTCAAGGGGTCGGACTGGCTGGGCGATACCGACGCGATGGAATATCTCGCGCGCGAGGCGCCCAAGGCGGTTTACGAGTTGGAGCATTACGGTGTGCCGTTCTCGCGCACCGAAGAAGGCAAGATCTATCAGCGTCCCTTTGGCGGCCATACGACCGAGTTTGGTGAAGGCCCGCCGGTGCAGCGCACCTGTGCCGCCGCCGACCGGACCGGCCACGCGATCCTGCACACGCTTTACGGCCAGAGCCTGAAGGAAAAGGCCGAGTTCTACATCGAGTATTTCGCGATTGACCTGATCATGACCGATGGGGCGTGCACCGGTGTCGTCTGCTGGAAACTAGACGATGGCACGATGCATGTCTTCAACGCCAAGATGGTGGTGCTGGCGACGGGTGGCTATGGCCGGGCGTATTTCTCGGCGACCTCGGCGCATACCTGCACCGGTGACGGCAATGGCATGGTGGCGCGGGCGGGTCTGCCGCTTCAGGATATGGAATTCGTGCAGTTCCACCCGACCGGCATTTTCGGCGCGGGCTGCCTCATTACCGAGGGCGCGCGCGGCGAGGGCGGGTATCTCACCAACTCCGAGGGTGAGCGGTTCATGGAACGCTACGCGCCCAACTACAAGGATCTGGCCCCGCGCGACTATGTCAGCCGCTGCATGACGATGGAAATCCGCGAAGGGCGCGGTGTCGGGTCGGGGGGCGATCATATCCACCTGAACCTGAGCCACCTGCCGCCCGAGGCGCTGAACCTGCGCCTGCCGGGGATTTCCGAAAGCGCCAAGATCTTTGCCGGGGTCGATGTGACCAAGGAGCCGATTCCTGTGCTGCCCACGGTGCATTACAACATGGGCGGCATTCCGGCGAATTACTGGGGCGAGGTGATCAACCCGACCAAGGACGATCCGCACGCCGTGGTGCCCGGCCTGATGGCCGTGGGCGAGGCGGCCTGTGCCTCGGTGCATGGGGCGAACCGGCTGGGCTCGAATTCGCTGATCGACCTGGTGGTGTTCGGTCGTGCGGCGGCCATTCGGGCGGGCAAGGTGGTGGACCCCGAGAGTGCGGTGCCTGCGACCAATGTGGCCGAGGTGGACCGCGCGCTTGATCGCTTTGACAAGCTGCGCCATGCGGATGGCGCGGTGCCGACCGCCGATCTGCGGCTGGAGATGCAAAAGACGATGCAGGCGGATGCCGCCGTCTTCCGCACCTCCAAGACGCTGGCCGACGGGGTCGAGAAGATGAAGGGTGTGGCCGCCAAGATGGGTGATATCAAGGTCACCGACCGCAGCCTGGTATGGAACAGCGACCTGATGGAGACGCTGGAACTGACCAACCTTATGCCCTGTGCGCTGTCGACGATCTTTGGTGCCGAGGCGCGCAAGGAAAGCCGGGGCGCGCATGCGCATGAGGATTTCAGCACCCGCGACGATGAGACCTGGCGCGTGCACACGATTGCGCGGATCGGTGAGACGGATGTCGATCTGAGCTATCGCCCGATCATCGAGGACCCGATCACGCCCGAGGATCAGGGCGGCATCAGCCTCAAGAAGATTGCACCGAAGGAAAGGACATTCTGATGCGGATTTTTACCAAGGGAGTGATCTCCGCCGTCCTCGGTCTCGGTCTGAGCCTTGCGAGCGTCACGGCCTCGTTTGCCGATCCCAACCGGTATATCCCGGTGCGCGACCAACGCGCGGCGATCCTGGATTGCCGCTACGAGATGGGGCTGCGCGGTGCGGCGCGCTTTGCCGCCGAATGGCCGGAGGTGCCGCCCGGCGGGCAGACGGTCTCGTGGATCGTGCCGGGGCCGAACCTGAGCCCGGCGCAGACCGACCGGGTGAATGAATGCGCCGACAAGCGGCTGGGCCGCAACCCGACGCCGCGTTTTGCCTCGGGCGAGCAGCGGAGGGTCGAGCGTCGCTACAGCCGGTGCCCGAAGCACGCCGCGATCTTTGTTCGCGGTTCGAGCTATTGCATCAAGGGCAACTGACAGAATGATCCGACGCGCGTTTCTATGTCTGGCTGTGGTCGCCCTCGGAGCCTGCGAGGCGACCAATCAGGTGGCGGATGATATTGCGCGTGAGCGGGCCAAGAGCGTGGTCAACACGGTCGTGGCAGAGCGGTTTCCGGGTGTGAATGCCGCGCCTGTCACGGATTGCATCATCGATGCGGCCTCGGCCCGCGAGATTGTCCGGATCGCCGGAGCGAGTGTCACCGGGGTGACCCCCGAGGTGGCACAAGAGGTTGTCAGCATCGCACAGCGCCCCGAGGCCGTGCAATGCATCGCCGCAAATAGCCTGACCCTGCTGGGCGGCTGAAAGGAGTAGAAAATGGTTCAACTCACACTCCCCAAGAATTCGCGCATGGTGACGGGCAAAACCTGGCCCAAGCCCGAGACGGGTGGCACGATGCGCAAGTTCACGATCTATCGCTGGAACCCCGATGACGGGCAGAACCCGCGCGTCGATACCTATTTCGTCGATCTCGACGATTGCGGGCCGATGGTTCTGGATGCGCTCATTTACATCAAGAACAAGATCGACCCGACGCTGACCTTTCGCCGCTCTTGCCGCGAGGGGATTTGCGGATCGTGCGCGATGAATATCGACGGGATCAACACGCTCGCGTGCATCTACGGGATGGACGAGGTCAAGGGCGACGTGAAGATCTACCCGCTGCCGCATATGCCGGTGGTCAAGGATCTGATCCCCGACCTCACGCATTTCTATGCGCAGCATGAGAGCATCATGCCGTGGCTGGAGACCAAGACCAACCGGCCCGCGAAGGAATGGAAGCAGTCGATCGAGGACCGCGAAAAGCTGGACGGGCTGTATGAATGCGTGATGTGCGCCTGCTGCTCGACCTCCTGCCCGTCCTATTGGTGGAACGGCGACAAGTATCTGGGGCCGGCCGCGCTGCTGCACGCCTATCGCTGGATCATCGATTCACGCGATGAGGCGACGGGCGAGCGGCTGGACGATCTGGAGGATCCGTTCAAGCTCTATCGCTGCCACACGATCATGAACTGCACCAAGACCTGCCCCAAGGGCCTGAACCCCGCCAAGGCGATTGCAGAGATCAAGAAGATGATGGTCGAACGGCACGTGTGACGGCGACGCCCGGCCCGGGGCGGCAAGAGGCTGCCGACCCTCGAAAGCGTTTTGGGGAATACGATGTGCCTGTGATAATCTCTGCCGCAAAACGGGAGGGACAGGGTCATGTCGACGACGCTCATGATTGGCACCACCAAGGGGGCCTTTCTTCTGCGATCCGGGGACGGCAGGCAGAGTTGGACCGTCGAAGGCCCGCTCTGTGACGGCTGGCCCATCAACCACGTGATCGGCGACCCGGAGAGCGGATGTATCTGGGCCGCCGGTGGTGGCGACTGGCACGGCGCGGGGGTCTGGCGGTCGGAGGACGGGGCGCGCTGGAGTTTGTCGAAGCTGTCCAACGGACAGTTCGATGAATGGGCCGCCAACGATCCGCAAATGGC
This sequence comes from Roseovarius sp., assembly GCF_040219995.1. Classification (GTDB taxonomy): domain Bacteria; phylum Pseudomonadota; class Alphaproteobacteria; order Rhodobacterales; family Rhodobacteraceae; genus Roseovarius. Next base: position 99,827 of record NZ_JAVJUC010000022.1, read on the forward strand.
CGAGATGTTCGGCTGGGAGCCGGTCGAGGCGGCGTTTGACGGCGAGGTCACGGCGGTCTGGTCGCTGCATCATGCGCATGGCACGCTTTATGCTGGGACCAAGCCCGCCACGCTGTTTGCCAGCCGGGATGGCGGGCAGGGGTGGGAGCGTGTCGATGGGCTGAGCAACCACCCGTCGCGCGACAGTTGGAACCCCGGTGCGGCGGGGCTTGTGCTTCATACGATCGTCAGCGACCCGGACCGCCCCGGCAAGCTGTGGCTGGGCATTTCGGCCGCCGGTGTCTTTGCCACCGAGGACGATGGTGCGACATGGGAACGGCGCAACCGCTTGTCCAACGAGGAGGGCTGCGCGCAGCACGCCCATCCGGCGGCGCCGCGTGATGGCGAGACCGGGCATTGCGTCCACAACCTAGTGCGAGCGGCGGGGCGTGACCTGCTCTATCAGCAGAACCATCATGGCGTTTATCGCAGCCCGGACGGGGGGCGAAACTGGCATGACATCACCGAGGGGCTGCCCTCGACCTTCGGCTTTCCGATTGCGGTGCATCCGGACGACCCCGAGACGCTGTGGGTGCTGCCGCTCAATGGCGATATTGCCGGGCGCTATCCGCCCGATGCGTCTGCCGCCGTCTGGAAATCCACTGATGGCGGGCAAAGCTGGGCGGACAAGCGCGACGGCCTGCCGGGGCAGAACTGTTATTTCACCGTGCTACGACAGGCCATGACGGTGGACAAGGACAGCCCGGCGGGTGTCTATTTCGGGACCAATACCGGGTCCATTTTCGCGAGCGGCGATGCCGGTGAAAGCTGGCGCGAGATTGCGCGACACCTGCCGACCGTCCTGTCGGTCGAGGTGATGCAGCAGGCGGGCTGAGCGCGACAGGGTCCGCCGCGACGGTTGGCTTGCAATTCCTGCATGGCCAGAATGCAGCTTTGTCGGTTTTTCGCTGCAGCGCAGAGGATTATCTTTGCCTTGTCCGAAATATGGAGAAAAGACCATGGCTTACCCGGTCGAGAAACCCCTGACCCCGATCCCTGCGCTGCCCGATTGGGTCGAGGCCTATTACACCCCCGAGGCCCCGGCGAACCGGCCCGAGGCGCCGACCCTGAGCGTGCTGGAGCAGATGTACGCCTATTACGACGGCTGAGCCGTTTACCAGAAGGTCGGGTCGCTGAGCGCGGGGGCGCAGGTGGCGCGCCCGGTGAGCGGCGCGAGGGGCTGGCCGGTCAGTGATTGCGCGAGCCAGCCTTCGGGCTGCGACAGCGGGTAGGGGGCGGGCAGGTCGTGCACCGTGACCGGCTCAAAGCCCACCCGCCCGTAAAAGGCGGGATCGCCATAGGTCACCGCGACCTCTGCGCCCGCCGCGCGCAGTGCCGTGAGGGCCTCTGTGATCATCTTTTGCCCAATGCCCTGACCCTGCCGGTCGGGGGCCACGGCAACGGGTGAGAGCAGCCAGGTGCGGCGCGTCTCGCCCGCGTGGCGCAGGCGGGTGAAGATGCAGGCCCCGACAAGGCCGCCATTGTCGGCGGTAAAGACGTGCAGGTCATCCGCGTCGGTCGTCGTCATCAGGTCGCGGGCGAGCCTGCCGATTGATGCGCCTTCCTCAGCGCCCTCGGAGGCAGTGAAAGTGGACTTGAAGAGATCGGCGATGTCGGTCTCGCGGCCCGTGCTGCCGGATGTGATCTGCATTCTGTCGCTGTCCCCTGTTTCCGCTTGATCTTGTCATGCCCGCGCGCGCCGGGAAAGCCGTGCCGGTGCGCGTCAGCACCGCAATGTGATCGCCCGGCGACGTGCACCGGGGTTTTCATTTGCCGCCCCATGTCAGAGGATCACGCGCAACACAGGAGACACTGATATGCCGCTATTGCCGAGCCTGCCCGACCCCGCGCATCTGATGGACCTCTACGCGCGTTTTCCCGAGAATGTGCGCCCGTTGATGGAGTATACCGACGGGCTGTTGCGCGGCGAGGGCGAATTGAGCGTGGGTGAGCGGGAACTGATCGCCACCTATGTCTCGGCGCTCAATGCCTGCACGTTCTGTGCAGGCGCGCATCGTGCCTATGCCGAGGTGTTCGGGATCGACAGCGCGCTGATCGACGCGCTGATCGAGGATGTGGAGAGCGCGCCGGTGGACGACAGGCTGCGCCCGGTGCTGGCCTATGTGGCCAAGCTCAACACCCTGCCGAGCAAGCTGGTGGAGCGGGACGCTAGGGCCGTCTATGACGCGGGCTGGTCGGAGGGCGCGCTTTACGAGGCGGTGCAGGTCTGCGCGCTCTTTAACATGATGAACCGGATCGTCGAGGGGACGGGGGTGAATTTCGATTATGCCGATGCGCCCGAGGGGCATCCGGCGGCGGGATCCTCTCCCGAAGCGCAGGCGCGCAGCTATAGCCAGTTCGGCGAGATGGTAGCGGCGATGGCCAAGGGCTGAACCGTATGATCGTTGTCGTCGGGCTGATCGTTGCCTTTATCCTCGTGCTGATCTTTTCCAATCGCGCGACGCGGGCGTGCCGGTGGCGGGAATACCGGGTGAGCGGTTGCGATCTGCGGCGGCGCTGGCATTGCGTGACTTGCGGGGCGGAGGTCTTTACATCCGACGGGACCGCGCCGAAGGTCTGTCATGCCCCCGGTCGCAAGAGGACGTGACACCATGAGCCAAGCCCCCGCCGATGCCGCCGCCCGCCGCGCCGTGGCGCCCGTGATCTGCTATCCCAATGACACACTGCCGGTGCCCGAACTGGCGCTCTATGCAGCGGCGCGCGAGGGGGCGGAGAAGATTGCGGAGGTGGTGGTGCCGCCGCGTGAGGCGGCCTGCTTTCGCGTGGGCGCGGGCGAGTTTTTCCGGATCAGCAGCGTCGAGGGGCCGCAGGTGGGCGATCTCAACCTGTGGAACGCGGATGACCTGTCGGAGCGGTTCTATTCCGGCAAGACGCGGGCGCTGCATGGCACCCATGTGACGCGGGGCGAGCGGCTGTGGTCGTCCTTTCCGCATCTGCGCGCCATGGCGACGATCATCGCGGATACGCTGGAGTGGTATGGAATCGACGATTTCGGCGGCTCGGTGCATGACGTGATCGGCACGCGTTGCGATCCCTATACAGGCAACCTGCTGTCGGGCGTGCAGTATCACCATTGCTGCCATTCCAACCTGACGCGCGCGGTCGCCGATGAGTTGGGGGTGTCGCTGGCCGAGGCGGAGGGGCATGTGCATGACGTGCTCAACGTTTTCATGTGCACCGGGTTCACCCGCGATACGGGGCAGTATTTCATGAAGGCGAGCCCGGTGCGGCCCGGCGATCATCTGGAGTTCCTTGCCGAGATCGACCTCTTGGGGGCGTTGAGTGCCTGCCCGGGCGGGGATTGTTCGGCGGAACATACCAGTGATGCGGCGGCGTGTTACCCGCTGATGGTCGAGGTGTTTCGGCCCGTGGCGGGGGCGTTGCGCGGCTGGCAGAGCCCGGCGCGCAACGGGTATGATCGCAGTCATGGGGGGTGATGGAGTGGGAATGGCCTGAAGCTGACGTTAGATTGAAGCACCTGCGCGGAACAAGGGCGAAGCCCGCCGCGCATCGCCGGGCCGCCCCCCGGCACGGCGATTTGGCTGCAACCTGCTCTGTGCGCGGATGTTTTTCGGGCTTGGCTGATATAAAGCGCTACAAATCTGATGTTGGATCGCCGCACCGCGGCCCGTCGATGCGCGGCTCACGTCAACGGCAGATCCAGGCCATTACGCACCCCTTTCTAGAACGGCTTGCGCCAGGCGAGGGCGAAGCTCCAGTCGGTTTTGGACTGCACGCCGTTGAGGTCCTGATGGATCGGCAGACCCAGTTCAAAGCCGATCAGGTGGCCTTTCAGCGGCCCCTTGCGGGGTGTGATGTCGGCCCCGGCATAGAGCGTCACGTAGCGCCCGCCGTAATTCTGCGGATCGGCCCCGAGTGACGGCCCCATGATGCGCGGATCGCGCCCGTGGATGTGATCGGCATAGCGATATTCGAGCCGACCCGAGTAGCTGATCCACGGCGCGGCGCGGTAGCTGAGCCAGCCGGTGAGGGCTGCCTCATGGCCCTGCCGATACCCGGCGTGATTGCGGTCGAGCCGCAGGATGCCGCGCAGCTGCCCGCCCCAGTTCATCGCACCACGCCCGCTCTCCCATGTCAGGCTGGGATGCAGATCGTAGGTGCCCGAGCCAAGCTGCATCGAATAGGCGAGCCGCATGGTGGGGGTGGTGCCCATCGGGCTGAGCATCTGGCCGGTTTCGGTGATCGAGCCGGTGGGCAGGCTGAGCCCGAGGCCGAGCGCGGCGCGGCTGCGCCCGGCCTTGTGCAGCGACCAGAGCGCGCCGAGACGGAGATCGCCGAGACCCTCTGAGCTGGCAGTGTTCTGGCCGAGGACCGTGGTGCCGGTGGGACCGGCATAGGTGCGCATGGTCATGGATTTGCGGATATAGGGCAGCATGCCCATCAAGGTGAGGCGATCGCTGACGCCGTACATCGCGCCCAGCATGTGCATCTGGCCGGTCATCTCGACCGGGGCCATGCGGATGGTGGGGGGCTGGCCGGGCATACCGGCAAAGGCATTGGGCACCGTCGTGACCAGCGTCGCGGCATCGAGATCATCGGTGCCGGAGCGGATGCCCGCCATCGACATCGCGCCCAGCCGGTAGGTCAGAACCACGCGGCCCTCGGGCAGTTGGTGGCGGCCCGGCAGGCCGACGGGGCCGTGATGGTGCATATGGTGCTGGCTCCGGGGCATCTTGCCGCCGGTCTGCATGGTCATCGTTGGCATGGTCTGGGCCGTGGCCATGGTGGCCAGCAGCCCGGCGCAGGCGAGAGCCGCGCCAAGGGTTCGTTTGAGCATTGTGTCGTCCTTTGAGAACGGGCGCGCAGGAGCGGCCCGGTGATCTGTCGTGATGGTGTCAGGGTCAGATCAGGCGATCGGGGGCGCGCGGGGCTGATGGGCGGGTGCCGTGGGCCGCGTCACGCGGGCGGGGTGGCCGGGCCGGACTATCCGCGCAACCAGCCGCCCGCTGGGCGCCGGAACGGTGAGATCGGGCAGATCAAGCGCTGCGGTGATCCCGAAGGCGGGGCAGGGATCGTGGGCGGTGCCCTCGCCCGGTTCCGCCGGGCCGTCGCCGCCGATGGGGATATAGATGATGTCCGTGCCGGTGCAGATCGCCATCATGCCGGGGCCGGGGGCGCCGCCCGCCATCACCATCGGCAGGGCCGCGACCCGCAGGGCAAGCACCAGCGCCAGAAGCACCGCTACGCCGCCGCGCGCCCAGGCGGTCGAGATCTTGGGAATGGTCCGCATAGCTGCCCGTTACTTGTTCGGGTCAGTTATATGGATGATCACGAATTTGTGAAGTCGAAGCCGGACCCGTGGTCCGTTTTGCCGCAGGGGGGCGCGGGGAAACCCCGCGCCCCCCCGTTCTTCAGAATGCGTATTGCCAGCCGAGTGAGGCGATCCAGTCGGTTTCCATCTGCGGGCCGTTAAGGTCCTGATAGACCGGCACGCCGATTTCGGCGGCGAGGCGATGGCCGCGCAGCGCACCGCGCTGCGAGACGAGGTTCACCCCGCCAAAGAGGGTGATGGTGTCACCGCCGTAATTGTCCGGGTCGGCGGTTTGCACCGGGCCTGCGATTTGCGAATCGCGGCCGCTGATATCGCCGACGGTCTTGGCCTCGATCCGTCCCGAGAGGCTGATCCACGGCTTGGGCTGGATGCTGGCCCAGCCGGTCAGCCGCGCCTCGTGGCCCAAACGGTAGCCTTCGTTCTTGCCGGTGCGGATCACGCCCGACAGTTGCGCGCCCCAAGCGGTATTGCCCGAGCGGGCGTTGTAGGTGATGCCCGGCAGCAGGTCATAGGTGCCCGATCCGATCTGCATCGCGTAGGGCAGGCGGATATTGGGGCGGGCGCCATTGGGGGCGAGGATCGTGCCGCGCTCGGAGGTGGAGCCGGTGGGCAGGCTGACCCCAAAATTGAGGTGCCATTTGTGATTGCCGCGCTCGGCGAGGCCGATCAGGGCCGACACCTTGAGATCGCCCCAGCCCTCGGAGGAGGTGCGAAAGCCGCCCAGAACGTTCGTGCCCGCGCCGCCCTGAAAGGTGATGTGGTCCATCTTCTTCTCGACATAGGGCAGCATCGCCATCAGGGTGATGCGGTCATTGGGGGCGTACATCGCGCCGAACATGTGCATCTGCATCTGCATGTCGGTGGGCACGATCCGCAGCGTCGGCGGCTGGCCCGGCGCGCCGAAGAAGCGGTTGGGCACGGTGGTTGCGATGGTGGCGGGGCTGACATTGTCGTCGCCGATGAGATTGCCCTGCATGTCCATGTGCATGAAGCGATAGGAGAGCATCACCTCGCCGGTCTTGTGGCGGTGTTCGCCCATCACGCCGATCGGGGCGTGACCATCGGCGCGCAGCGGTGGAAGGTCGGTCGCGCTGACGCGCAGCCCGTCGCCGGGGGCAGGTGGCGCGTCTTCGTGCGCCGTCGCGGGCAGTGTCGAAAAGCAAAGCGTCAGGGTCGCGCAGAATGCACCTGCGCGCAGGAAAACCTGTGTCATGGTCTTGGTCTCTTTTGTTGGGGTCCGTCGGATGGGCGCGCGGGGCTAGGCGAGTGGCCCGGCTGGCGCCTGCGGAATTCCTCGTGAAAATGGATTGGGTGATCTGGCCGTAAGGGGCTGGCATGGGCCCGTTCGGGCCGGTCATCCCTGCTCTCGATTGTGTCCGTCTGCCCGCTGGAGAGGGCGTCGCGGTCGAGAACCTGAATGGGGAAAGCCCCCCGCACCGGATGTCCCGCTGGAGATGCATGCCGTCCCTGTGTGGGGGAACGGATGCACGGGTGGGCCCGTCAGGCGCGCATGCCAGTTATCCCTGGGCAGGCAGGGGCGGTGCGCGCGGGCTGTAGGCCGCGCAGGGGGTCTGCGCGGCGGCGCAGGGCACGTCAGTGCGCGCCGTGATGTAGGAAAAGGCGACGATCCGCGCTGCCGGGTCGACCACAATGTCGGTCAGCGCGGCGGGTGATTTGAAGAACGGGCAGGGCGTGCTGAGATGTGGGCCGTCGTGATCATGCGCGGCCTCAGTCGGGCCGGGCTCTGCGGCATGGTCCTCGACGAGGCATAGCTCACCACCCAGTGCCAGCGCCTCGACGCGCAGCGCCTCTTGCGCGCGCTCGGCGGCGCGGGCGGCATCGGCCAGCTCGTGCTGACAGTCGACGGCGGCGGCGGTGGCGACGCGCACGCTGAGCAGCAGGATCAGAAGGGCCGGTGCGACACCGACCTTTCGCAAACCTGCCATGAGTGCGCCTATGCTCAACACATCGAAATCCCCGGGCCTGAATGGCCGGACTCGTCCAAAATCAAGCGCGGGAGCGAGTAATGAAGTGACCGCGCAGGAAAAGGTTAGCCAGCGATGCAAATTTCGTCAAGCCTGCGGGTGGGGCGGCCTAGCCCTTTTGGCGTTGCCGCCAGAGGGTGAAGAGCCCCGCCCCCACGATCAGCGCCGCGCCAAGCGCCACGTTGAGGCGGATGGTCTCGGAAAACACCAGGATGCCGAGCGTGCTGGCAAAGACCAGTTGCAGATAGGCGAAGGGCTGCACCGCGCTGGCCTCGGCGACCTCGTAGCATTTGATCAACGTGTAATGCCCCGCCGCGCCGGTGATGCAGAGCGCCCCCATCCAGACCCAGTCGGGGCCGGTCATCGGTTCCCAGAACCACGCGCCGACCGCCGTCATCGCGACCGAGCCCACGGTGCCGGTCCAGAAGAACGAGGTGGCCGCCGTGTCGCGCCTGGCGACAAAGCGGGTGAGCAGGCCGTAGAGTGCGAACATCAGTGCCGCGATGAAGGGGATGATGGCCGCGGGCTGGAACACGCCGAAGCCGGGCTCGAGGATGATGGTCACGCCGACGAAGCCGACGGCGATTGCTGCCCATCTGCGCCAGCCCACGCTTTCGCCCAGAACCGGCCCTGAAAGGGCGGCGATGAGAAGCGGGTAGGCGGCAAAGACTGCGTGGCTCTCGACCAACCCCAGAAGGGTGAAGCCGTAGATCATCACGCAGATCTCTGCCACCAGAAGCACCGCGCGAAAGCCCTGCATCAGGGGTTGCGAGGTGGCGGCGGCGCTGCGCAGGCCGCCCGCCTTGCGCGCGGCGATGGTCATGACGAAGGCGGCGAAGAACCAGTAGCGGATCATCACCACCATGAAGACGTTGTATTCGCCTGCCAGATGCCGCGAGATGCCATCCTGCACCGCGAAGATGAAGGTGGTCAGCACCATCAGCCAGATGCCGAGCCGGGTATTCTGGTCTGTCATCCCTCGCCTTTCACCGCCACGGTCATGTGCCGTTTGCGGCCATATCCCGCCTGACGGGTAACAGAAAACCCCGCCGCCTCAAGCCCCCGGCGCACGAAACCCGCGGCCGTGTAGGTGGCCGCCGTGCCGCCGGGTGCCGTGTGGTGGGCGACCTCGGTCATCAGGTCGGGCTGCCAGAGTTCGGGGTTCTTGGCGGGGGAAAAGCCGTCGAGAAACCACGCATCCGCCGTGCCCGGCCAAGGCTTTAGCGTATCGCGGGCATCGCCGGTGATCAGCGTGAATTGCAGGTCCGGCAGGGTGATTTCCTGCGCCTGGCCCTGCCAATGCGGGGCAAGATCCGCCGCCAGCGGTGCAAGCTCTGCAAAGCGGCCTTGCGCGCGGCGCATGTCATCAGGGGCCATCGGGAAGGCCTCGAAGGAGGTGAAATGCAGCCGTCCGGGGGCCTGAGCGGCGCGCCATGCCGCCAGTGCCGCCAGCAGGTTCAGCCCGGTGCCGAAGCCCAGTTCGGCGATATGAAAGCCGTCGCGGAACCGGGCGGGCAGGCCGTTGCCCGCAAGAAAGACATGGCGGGTCTCGGCGAGGCCATTTTCGAGGCTGAAATAGGGATCGTCGAAGCGGGTCGAGACCGGCACATCGCCGTCACGCCAGGCAAGGTCTGCGGGATGGTCCTGCATGCGGTGATCCTCTAGAACGGGGGGCGAATGCGCGCGACCATGGCGCGCGGCAAGGGGATTGGCAATGGTCGATATCACGGTCAGGGGAGCAGGTATTTTCGGGCTGTCGGTGGCCTGGGCCTGCGCGCGGCGGGGCGCGCGGGTGCGGGTGATCGACCCGTTCGGCCCCGGCGCCGGGGCCTCGGGCGGGGTGGTCGGCGCATTGGCCCCGCATGTGCCCGAGAACTGGAACGACAAGAAGGCGTTTCAATTCGAGAGCCTGATCATGGCCGGGCCGTTCTGGGCCGAGGTGGCCGAGGCCGGGGGCGTCTTGCCGGGCTATGCGCGGCTGGGCCGGGTGCAGCCGGTGATGGATGAGGCGGGGCTGGCGCTGGCCCGCGCGCGAGAGGCCAGCGCGGCGACGCTGTGGCAGGGGCAGGCGGAGTGGCGCGTGGAGGCGGCAGGCGGCGCGTGGTGCCCGGAGAGCCCCACCGGGTATGTGATCCGCGACACGCTGAGCGCGCGCCTGCAACCGCGCCGGGCCTGTGCGGCGCTGGTGGCGGCGCTGCGCGCGCGCGGCTGCGAGGTGCTGCGCGAGGGGCCGGATGCGGGCCGGGTGCTATGGGCCACGGGCGTCGCGGGGCTGGAGGCGTTGAACGCGGGTCATTCCCGGCAGGTGGGCAACGGGGTCAAGGGACAGGGCGCGGTGCTGGATTTCGACGCGCGCGACCTGCCGCAGCTCTTCGCCGATACGGTGCATATCGTGCCGCATGAGGACGGGACCACGGCCGTCGGCTCGACCTCGGAGCGCGACTATGACGACGCCACAAGCACCGATGCGCAACTGGACGCGGTGATTGCGCGGGCCTGCGCGGCGGTGCCCGTGCTTGCGGGCGCGCGGGTGCTGGAGCGCTGGGCCGGGGTGCGGCCCCGGACACGCTCGCGCGCGCCGATGCTGGGGGCGCATCCGCTGCACGCGGGCGCGTTCATCGCCAATGGCGGCTTCAAGATCGGGTTCGGCATGGCCCCCAAACTGGGCGAGGTGATGGCCGACCTGATGCTCGACGGGGTCGATCGCATCCCGGATGGGTTCAGACCGGAGGCATCATTGTGAGCGGGGGCAAGGCCCTTGTAGGGCCTTGGCCAAGCGTTTTCGAGAACGCTTGGCGGTGCCGCGGGCAGATCGTGTGAGGAGGGCGTATCACGATGCGACCTGAAGTGAGCGGGCTGGATCATCTGGTGCTGACGGTGGCCGATATCGAGGCCACGATCACCTTTTACGAGGGGGCGCTGGGGATGCGCGCCGAGGCGTTTTGCCCGGCGGATGGCACGCGCCGTTGGGCGCTGCGGTTTGGACGGCAGAAGATCAACCTGCACGCCGCCGGGGCCGAGTTCGAGCCCAAGGCGGCGCGCGCCCTTCCCGGTACGGCGGACCTGTGTTTCCTGAGCGATGTGCCGCTGGAGGAGTGGCTGGCGCATCTGTCCGTCTGCGGCCTGCGCGTCGAGGACGGGCCGGTGCCGCGCAGCGGGGCGATGGGACCGATCCGGTCGATCTACCTGCGCGATCCCGATGGCAACCTGATCGAGATTTCCAACCCGGTCGAATGAAACCGCCCCTCGCGCGTGGCGAGGGGCGGCTCTGGGTCAGTGGACGACGGCGTCGGCGGGCGGGTCCTGGGTGGTGGTGCCCACCCGGTCGCCGATGATCAGCCCCTCGGCCCCGGCGGTGACCGGCACGGTCGCCCCGTCGAGGATATCGCCCGCAAGCAGCGCCTCGGCGAGCGGATCCTGCAAGGCGCGCTGGATCACCCGTTTCAAAGGCCGCGCGCCGAACACCGGATCATAGCCCGCATCGGCAAGCCATGTCTTGGCGGCGTCGTCGAGTTGCAGCGCGATGTTGCGGCTGGCCAGACGCCGGAGCAGGCGGCGCAGCTGGATTTCGACGATCCCGTCCATATCCTCGCGGTTGAGACGGTCGAAGATGATCGTCTCGTCCAGACGGTTGAGGAATTCGGGACGGAAATGCGTCCGTACCGCATCCATCACGTCGCGTTTGGCCTCGGATGCATCCGCACCCTCTGGCAACTGGCTGAGCGCCTGCGAGCCAAGGTTCGAGGTCAGCACGATCAGCGTCTGCTTGAAGTCCACGGTGCGGCCGTGACCATCGGTCAGCACGCCGTCATCGAGCACCTGCAACAGCACGTTGAACACATCGGGATGCGCCTTCTCGACCTCGTCGAAGAGCACCACCTGATAGGGGCGGCGGCGCACGGCCTCGGTCAGCACGCCACCCTCGTCATAGCCGACATAGCCCGGAGGCGCGCCGATCAGGCGGGCGACGGAGTGTTTCTCCATGAATTCCGACATGTCGATGCGGACCATCGCCGAATCGTCGTCAAAGAGGAATTCCGCCACCGCCTTGGTCAGTTCGGTCTTGCCCACGCCGGTCGGCCCGAGGAAGAGGAAGCTGCCCAAGGGCCGGTTCTCGTCGTTGAGCCCCGCGCGGGCGCGGCGCACGGCATTGGCGACGGCCTTGACCGCCTTATTCTGACCGATCACGCGGCGATGCAGGTTGTCCTCCATCCCGAGCAGTTTCTCGCGTTCGCCTTCGAGCATCTTGGCGGTCGGGATGCCGGTCCAGCGTTCGACGACCTGCGCGATCTGCTCGGGGCGCACGGCCTCTTCGACCATGACATCGTCATCGCCCTGTTGCTCGGCCTCGGCCAGTTGCTTTTCAAGCTGCGGGATCACGCCATAGCTGAGCTCACCCGCCTTGGCGAGATTGCCCTCACGCTTGGCGATGTCGAGCTCGGCGCGGGCGCGGTCGAGTTGCTCCTTGAGGTCGCGCGCGCTGGCAAGCTTGTCACGCTCGGCCTGCCATTGCGCGGTCATCTCGGAGGATTGCTCCTGCAACTCGGCCAGTTCGCGCTCCAGTTTGGCGAGCCGGTCCTTGGAGGCGGCATCGTCTTCCTTGCGCAGCGCCTCGCATTCGATCTGCTTTTGCAGGATGTCGCGGTCGAGCGCATCCAATTCCTCGGGCTTGCTGTCCACTTCCATGCGCAGACGGCTGGCGGCCTCGTCCATCAGGTCGATGGCCTTGTCGGGCAGGAAGCGGTCGGTGATGTAGCGGTGGCTGAGCGTCGCCGCCGCGACAAGCGCGCTGTCGGAGATGCGCACGCCGTGGTGCAGTTCGTATTTCTCCTTGATGCCGCGCAGGATCGAGATCGTGTCCTCGACCGTCGGCTCCTCAACCGTCAGCGGCTGGAACCGGCGGGCAAGGGCCGCGTCCTTTTCCACGTGCTTGCGGTATTCATCGAGCGTGGTGGCACCGATGCAGTGCAGCTCACCGCGCGCCAGCGCAGGCTTGATCAGGTTGGCGGCGTCCATCGCGCCATCGGTCTTGCCCGCACCCACCAGCGTGTGCATCTCGTCGATGAAGAGGATGATTTCACCGGCGGCCTGCGTCACCTCGTTGAGCACGCCCTTGAGCCGTTCCTCGAAATCGCCGCGATATTTCGCACCCGCAATCAGAGCGCCCATGTCAAGCGACAGCAGGCGCTTGTTGCGCAGGGATTCAGGCACGTCGCCATTGATGATGCGCAGGGCGAGGCCCTCGGCGATGGCGGTCTTGCCCACGCCCGGCTCACCGATCAGGACCGGGTTATTCTTGGTCCGGCGGGAAAGCACTTGCATGGCGCGGCGAATTTCATCATCGCGGCCGATAATGGGGTCGATCTTGCCTTCGCGTGCGGCCTTGGTCAGATCGTGCGCGTATTTTTCCAGCGCCTCATAGGTGTCCTCCGCGCTCGCCGTGTCGGCGGTGCGGCCCTTGCGGATATCGTTGATCGCCTCGTTGATCTGTTGCGCGCTGATGCCACCGGCGTCGAGCGCGTCCTTGGCGGGGCTTTTTACGACGGCGAGCGCGGTCAGGATGCGTTCCACTGGAACGAAGCTGTCGCCGGCCTTTTGCGCCAGTTTCTCGGCCTCGGCCAGCACCTTGCCGGTCTGCTGGTCCATGTAGGTCTGGCCCGCATCGCCCGAGACCTGCGGGATCTTGCCCAGCGCCAGATCGTTGGCCTGCGTCACGCGCGCGGGATCGCCGCCGCCGCGTTTGATCAGGTTGCTGGCCAGCCCCTCGGGATCGTCCAAGAGCGCCTTGAGCAGATGTTCGGGGGCGAGTTTCTGATGGCTTTCGCGCATCGCGATGGTCTGTGCGGCCTGGATGAAACCGCGCGACCGTTCCGTGAACTTGTTGAAGTCCATGGGTCGTTCTCCTTTTCACAAGCGTTCCCCCGGGTGCGCACCCTAATCTAGGCATGCAGCGGTCGGGGACCTTGAGTGATAAATGGGGAACGGCCTTGTGAGGTTCAAGACAGGACATGTCCGGAATCGCGATCTGCCGGGCTTTGATGCTGTGAGGCGCGATGAGCGAATTGTCGCGCCAAGGGAAGATGTGACGAAAATTCACCCTGACAGGCGCGCCTCGCCTAGGTATTTTGACGTGAGTGGTGGCGGGATGTTTTGTATGCGTATTCTGGGCGTGAATGTGGTGGACCGTACTCCAACGGGTGATGGCGGACGGCAACGCGCGACGCTGCTATTGCAGACCGACACCGGTGGTATCAGCCTGCGCGCCACAGCGGAGGGTGCCGATACACTGCCTGAAAGCGATGTGGTCGATCAATTGGTCCGCGATGGGCTGCGCCAGCTTAACCGCCTGCCCGAACATCGGCATGGCGAAGCCCCCGTAATCCTGACGCAGGATATCAAGGTTGAGGTGATCTGATCACCGGACCGCGACAACTCGCTTATCTGCGGGCCGCTGCACTCAGTAATTTTCACGGCCCGCTTAAAGCGTTTCGCCGTCAACCTGAGACATCAGGTAAATGCGAAACGCGCGCAATGATTGGCAGTTGCGCCGCATGTCGCAAAAACCTGCGTCTCCGGTTTTGCGCGAAACGCTCTAGGATTTGCGCCGCATGCGGCGCAGACCGCCCAACAGGGCCAGACCGGTTAGCCCGAGCAGACCAGTGGCGGGCAACGGCACCGCTGGAACCTGCCGGATCGAGATCGTGGCACCGACGAAGCGGTCAGGGTCGTTCAGGATGCCGTCTGAAATCAGATACTGGTTTCCATCAAACCCGGCGAAACCTGTGAGCTTTCCGGCAAAGTCCGACAAATCTTCAATAGCGTGGATCACGCCGTTCTCTGCGGCGCCCTCGGCAGTAATGGCCCCATCAAGATCGGCGGATCCGCCGGTTGGCGACGTGTCGTTGACCTCGGTGCCCGCGTCCCACATATCGGCTCTGGATATGGTGATCACGCGGTCGCCCTGGAAGATGCCCAGGTCGTCAAAGAGCGCGATGGCTAGCGGATCGTCATTGCCCATGAAAGTGTCGTTCGTGGGTGTCAGCATCGAAAAGTAGCTTAAAAACCGGTTCACCGCACCATCAACGTCGAATTGGGTGGTGACCGATTCACCCGGAACGAATACCGGCCGGGGCGGGAAGTCGGGCCCTAAAACGAAGAGTCTATCCGAGTCGGGGTCTGCTGTGACGCGTTCCTGATTGAGAACATTCGCGAAGCCGGTTTCGGCTATGGTTTCGAGACCGGGGCTGGCCGCAGTACCCGCATCAAAGGCATCAAAGCTGCCATCGTGAAACGCCAGGTACATCGGCGAAAATGCAAACCCGCCCGGGGCTGCGGTATTTGTTACGGTGAATTCAAGTGTCGTGGCCTGGGCCATTGCAGCGCATGATATGGTCGCGCAGAATGAAATGGCGGCCTGTCTTTTGAGTTTATTGAACATTTTATACACCTCAGTTTAAAATTGAGTTGCCAAACAATAACGGCAACTCAGAGAGGATGCGCTTCGGGTTGCTTCACCCCAAATCAAGATTGCGTGATACGCGTGTTGTGAGGATGAGCCGGAGGCGGTGCTGTTCATTTGTACGATAGCCGGGTCTTACCTTGACGCCTGATCTGTGTCTCGGCACAAGGGCGCGACCGCTGAATGCAAGGACCTCGCAGATGCAAGATGACCGCCTGATCGTTGCCCTCGATGTGCCCAATGCGCTGGAGGGCTTGCAGCTAGCCGAGACGCTGGGAGCGTCGGTCAGTTTTTACAAGATCGGGTTGGGGATGCTGACGGGTGGTGGGCTGGCGCTGGCCAATGAGCTCAAACAGGAGCATGGAAAGCGGATTTTCCTCGATATGAAGCTGTTCGATATCGGGGCCACGATCGAGGCCGCGGTGCGCGGGCTGGCGCAGTTTGATCTGGATTTCCTCACCGTGCACGGCGATCCGCATGTGGTGCGCGCGGCCAAGGAGGGCGCGGCGGGAAAGCCGCTGAAGATCCTGGCGGTGACGATCCTGACCTCGCTTGACAGGGCTGATCTCGATGCCGGGCTGATCAAGCCGGGCGATCTGCCCGATCTGGTGGCCGAGCGTGCGGGCCGGGCGTTCGAGGCCGGGGCCGACGGGGTGATCGCCAGCCCGCAGGAGGCCGCGATGATCCGCGCGTTGCCGCAGGCGACGGGGCGGCTCATCGTGACGCCGGGGGTGCGGCCGGTGGGCAGTGCGCTGGGCGATCAGAAGCGTGTCGCCACACCGGCGCAGGCGGTGGCGGATGGGGCCGATCATATCGTGGTGGGGCGGCCGGTCTGGGCGGCGGAAGACCCGCGCGCGGCGGCCGAGGCGATCCTGACGGAATTGCGCGGCTGATCAGGCGGGGAAGTCTTGGAGCGGGTAACGGGAATCGAACCCGTAACTGAAGCTTGGGAAGCTTTCGTGATACCTTTTCACCATACCCGCGTCTGAGCCGTGGAGATATGGCCTTGTGCGGGCGTGGTCAAGAGGGGAAAGCGGTGCATTGCATGGTGCGCTCGTGCGCCTACTTGCGCCCCAGATACATCTGGTAGAGCCAGATCAGCAGCAGCGATCCCAGCACCGCGCCAATGAGCCCGCCCAACAGCCCCGTGACCATCAGCAGCACCCGGATCACCACCGCGCCAATGAGGGCCCCTGCGATGCCGATGAGAACGGTCTGAACGACCCCGGCCTCGATCCGCATCAGCCGGATCGCAAGAAACCCCGCCGCAGCGCCGATGATGATCAGGTAGACGATGCCCATGGCTTACCTCCGCTTGCGCCAATGGGTGGGCACGATGATAAGCGCGCCGACCGATGAGAGGATCGCGTCAATCCCGGGCGCGCCGAAGCGGATGCCGAACATGATGCGGATGAAGTAAAAGAGGAATGCACCGCCGACGCAGATGATGATCGACGGGAGATAGCCGTTGCGGGTAAAGCCGCTTTTCTCGCTGGCATAGCCGACGATGCCCGCGATCACCACCGTGCCGAAAAGTTGCAGGAACATCGCGTCACTCCAATCGGCTGCCGCGCGGCCAGGCCATGCCGCGCAGGAACTCGGGGCCATCCTGCGCCGCGCGGCCCGCGCGTTGCAAGCGCAAAAGCCGCACCGCGCCGCGCCCGCAGGCGACGGTTGCCTCGGCGTCCAGAACCTCGCCGGGTGCACCGTGCCCCTCGGCCATCCTTGAAGCGAGAAGCTTTATCCGCTCTTCACCTGCCATGCACCACGCGCCGGGAAAGGGCGAGAGGCCCCTTATGCGGCGGTCGACCTCTTGCGCGTCAAGGCTCCAGTCCAGCCGCGCCTCGGCCTTGTCGATCTTGGCGGCATAGGTGACGCCTGTCTCGGGTTGCGATTGCGGTTCCAGGTCGTCCAGCCGATCCAGCGCCTTGACGATCAGCCGCGCGCCCATGTCCGACAGCCTGTCATGCAACTGCCCGGTGGTCTCGGCCTCGCCGATCCGCGTTGCTTCGCGCATGAGCACCGGCCCGGTATCGAGCCCCGCCTCCATCTGCATGATGCAGATGCCCGTCTCGGCATCGCCCGCCATGATCGCGCGGTGAATGGGGGCGGCCCCGCGCCAGCGCGGCAGGAGGCTGGCATGGATGTTGAGACAGCCCTTCGCGGGCGCATCGAGCACCGCCCGCGGCAGGATCAGGCCGTAAGCCACGACCACCGCCACATAGGCCTTGTGCGCGGCGAACGCCGACTGTTCCTCCACCCCTTTCAGGCTCACCGGGTGGCGCACCAGCAGACCCAATTCCTCGGCGCGCGCCTGCACCGGGCTGGGGCGGTCCTTTTTGCCGCGTCCCGCCGGGCGCGGCGGCTGGCAATAGACGGCGGCCACCTCGTGCCCCGCCTCGACCAGCGCGTCGAGCACCGGCACCGAGAAATCGGGCGTTCCCATGAAGATCACACGCATGACACCTCCCTAAGGGTGGGGTTTCACCCCACCTTTCTTGCCCGCCTGAGCAACATGTCCCGCTTCACGCGACCCAGTCGATCAAAATACATCCGCCCCTGCAAGTGGTCGATCTGATGCTGCACGGATGTGGCCCAGAGTCCGACGAAATCGCGTTCCTCGATCTCGCCCTCGGCGTTGATAAACCGCACCGTTACCGCGCGGGGCCGCTCGATCACCGCCGAGACGCCGGGCAGGCAAGGGCTGGCCTCCTGATGCTCGCGCAGTTGCATGCTGGCATGCAGGATTTCGGGATTGGCCATGCGCACCGCCTGACCGCGCGCCTCGCTCGCATCGACCACCGCCAGCGCCTGCATCTCGCCAAGCTGCGTGGCCGCCAGCCCGACGCCCGGCATCGCCTCCATCACCGCGATCATCTCGTCCCAGATCGCGTGGATCGCATCGGTGATTTCGGTGACCGGGGCGGCGGCGGTCCTGAGCCGCTTGTCGGGCCAGCGCAGGACAGCCCTCACGCGCGCGCCTGCTCGCGCTTGAGCTTTTGCATGCGCCGGGTGATCATCTGCCGCCGCATCGCGCCCAGATAATCGATGAAGAGCTTGCCGTTCAAATGGTCGATCTCATGCTGCACGCAAGTCGCCCAGAGCCCGTCGAAGGTCTCGTTCTGTTCATTGCCGTCGCGGTCGATCCAGCGCACATCGACGAGTTTAGGCCGGGTCACGTCGGCATATTGGTCGGGGATCGAGAGGCAGCCCTCCTCATAGGTGTTGGTCTCGTCGGAACTGGCCACCACCTCGGGATTGAACATCACCAGCGGGCGCGGTTCCTCGCCCTCATCCTTGACGCAGTCGAGCACGATCAGGCGGCGGGTCACCCCCACCTGCGGCGCGGCAAGGCCAATGCCCGGCGCGTCATACATGGTTTCCAGCATGTCGTCGGCCAGCGCGCGAAGATCGTCGCTGAGATCGGAGACAGGCGTGCAGACCTTTTTCAGGCGCGGGTCGGGGTGGATGAGGATCGGGCGTTTCATGGCGCTTGATTTAGGCGATCGGCGCGTGATCCGCAACGGTCTTGCACCCGGCGTGCATTCGTCTAGCCTGCGCCGCGACATCCCAAGGAGAGCCCCATGAATTTCGACGAGATCATCGACCGCCGCGGCACCGGAAGCACCAAGTGGGACAGGATGGAGGCCTATGGCGGTGTCTCACCCGACGACGGAATCCCGATGTGGGTTGCCGACATGGATTTTCGGGCGGCGGATGTTTTGCAGGACGCGATGCAAAGCCTCATGGAGCGCGCCAATTACGGCTATTTTCCCGGCGATGCCGAAATGAACGAAGCTGTCGCGTGGTGGATGAAAGAGCGCCACGGGTGGCATGCTGACCCGAGCCACATGTCGAGCACCGCGGGGCTGGGGCATGCCATAGCCCTTATCCTCGAAACCTATACTGATCCCGGCGACGAGGTGATCATCTTCACCCCGGTTTACCACGAGTTCACGCACAAGATCGAGCTGACCAAGCGCGTCGTTCACGAGTCACCGCTCGTCATCGAGAACGGTATCTACCACATGGATCTGGACGCGCTCGAGGCCGGGCTAAGCGGCAAGGAGCGGATGATGCTCATCTCCTCGCCGCACAATCCGGCAGGTCGCATCTGGACGCGCGGGGAATTGCGCCAGTTGTCCGAGTTTTGCACGCGCCACGATCTCATCATGGTTTCAGACGAAATCCATCACGATCTCGTTTTCCCTGGCCAGACATTCACGCATTTCCTAAATGCCGCCCCCGAGGCTGCGGATCGCACCTTTGTTCTCACCGCTGCGTCGAAAACCTTCAACACCGCTGGCGCGCGCGTCGGGACGGTCACGATTCCCAATCCCGACCTGCGCACGCGTTTCCGGCAGGCGCTGCTCGAACACCAGACCCAACCCAATCTCTTGGGTGTCGAACTGACACGGGCGGCCTATTCGCCGGGTGGAGCGGCCTGGGTTGATGAACTGGTCGCTTATCTCGACGGCAACCATAGGCTTTTCGTCGATGGGATCGCACAGATTCCCGCGCTGAAGGCCATGCCGATGCAGTCGACATATCTCGCCTGGGTCAACTTTGCCGATACCGGAATGGATATGAAGGAGGTTCTTCGCAGGGTGCATGAGGACGCGCGCATTGTTCCTTCAGTGGGCGCTGATTTCGGCACCGGCGGTGAAACTTTCCTGCGGTTCAACATCGCCACGCCGCGCGCGCGGGTGGCCGAGGCGGTGGAGCGGCTTCAGGCGGCCTTTGCCGATTTGCAATAGCGCGGCAACGAGACATGCCCGCACAGAAAAACGGCCCCGTCATATCGACGGGGCCGTTTCCATTCTGTCACAGCGTCTGACGCTTACTTGTCGTTGTCGCCCTTGAGCGCTGCGCCAAGGATATCGCCGAGCGATGCACCGGAGTCGGACGAGCCATACTGCTGAACCGCCTCTTTCTCTTCGGCGATCTCGCGGGCCTTGATCGACAGACCCAGACGGCGGGTCTTGCTGTCCACGTTGGTGACGCGGACGTCCACCTTGTCGCCGACCGAGAAGCGCTCGGGGCGCTGCTCGGCGCGGTCACGGCTGAGGTCGGAGCGGCGGATGAAGGATTTCATGCCCTCGTATTCCACCTCGACGCCGCCATCCTCGATCGCCGTCACTTCGACGGTGATGATCGAGCCGCGCTTCACGCCACCCACGGCATCGGCGAACTTGTCACCGCCGAGGGCCTTGATGGAAAGCGAGATACGCTCTTTCTCGATGTCGACCTCGGAGACGACCGCCTGAACCACATCGCCTTTCTTGTAGTTCTGGATCGCTTCCTCGCCGCGCTCGTCCCAGCTCAGATCGCTGAGGTGGACCATGCCGTCGATTTCGCCTTCGAGACCGATGAACAGACCGAATTCGGTGATGTTCTTGACCTCGCCCTCGACCTCGGTGCCGGCAGGGTGGGTCTCGGCAAAGACTTCCCACGGGTTGCGCATGGTCTGCTTGAGGCCAAGGCTGACACGACGCTTGGCGCTGTCGATTTCCAGAACCATGACTTCGACCTCTTGCGAGGTGGAGACGATCTTGCCGGGGTGCACGTTCTTCTTGGTCCAGGACATTTCCGAGACGTGGACCAGACCTTCGACACCGGGCTCCAGCTCGACGAAGGCACCGTAATCGGTGATGTTCGTCACGCGGCCGGTATGCACCGAATCGAGCGGGTACTTGGCGGCGACCAGATCCCACGGATCTTCCTGCAGCTGCTTCATGCCGAGGCTGATGCGGTGCGTGTCCTTGTTGATCTTGATGACCTGAACCTTGACGGTCTCGCCGATCGTGAGGATTTCCGACGGGTGATTGACGCGGCGCCAGGCCATGTCGGTGACGTGCAAGAGGCCGTCGACACCGCCGAGATCCACGAAGGCCCCGTATTCGGTGATGTTCTTGACCACACCATCGACCGTCTGGCCCTCGGTGAGGTTGGCGTTGTCCTGGGCGGGCTGTTCGGCGCGGCTTTCTTCCAGAATGGCGCGGCGCGACACGACGATATTGCCGCGGCGGCGATCCATCTTGAGGATCTGGAAGGGCTGCTTGAGACCCATGAGCGGGCCTGCGTCACGCACCGGGCGGACATCGACCTGAGAGCCGGGCAGGAAGGCCACGGCACCGCCGAGATCGACGGTGAAGCCACCCTTGACGCGGCCAAAGATCGCGCCTTCGACGCGCTCTTCGTCGGCATAGGCCTTTTCGAGACGGTCCCATGCCTCTTCGCGGCGGGCCATCTCGCGGCTGACCACGGCTTCGCCACGGGAGTTCTCTGCAGAGCGCAGGAAGACCTCGACCTCGTCGCCGACGGAAATGTCGGGCTGCTCGCCGGGATTTGCGAATTCTTTCAGATCAACGCGGCCTTCCATCTTGTAGCCGACGTCGATGATGGCTTGTCCCGCCTCGATGGCGATGACCTTGCCTTTGACAACCGTGCCCTCGTCGGGCGTGTCCATTTCGAAGCTTTCTTCAAGGAGGGCTTCGAAATCCTCCATAGATACGTTCTGAGCCATGTGGTCTCTGGTTTCCTTTGATCGGTTTTCTGGCCGCGCGGTTGTCTCCGCCGGTCTTGGGGTTTCATTGGTCAGGCGGGTCACAAAACAAAGAGGGCCGGTGGTGCCGACCCTGCTCGATCTCAATGCTTCGTGGCGGTTTCCGCCTTGTTGACGCGCCGCGTATAGCGGGGGCGGGGGCGTAAATCAAGCGTCTAAAGCGCCCCAAGGCGGGCTTTTGCCCGGTCCACCTCGGCCACCGCCGCCGCGACGGCCTGATCTATGGTCATCTCGGATGTGTCGAGCCTGAGCGCATCTTCGGCGGGTTTCAGCGGGGCCGCCGCGCGGGCGCTGTCGCGGGCGTCGCGCTGGCGCAGGTCGTCCATGACCTCGTCGAGCGTGGCCGTGTGGCCGCTCTCGCTGAGTTCCTTGTGCCGCCGCCGGGCGCGTTCGGTGTCCGAGGCGGTGACGAACAGCTTCACCTCCGCCTCCGGGCAGATCACCGTCCCGATATCGCGGCCATCAAGCACCGCGCCGCCCGCGCGCCGGGCGAAGGCGCGCTGGAAATCCAGGAGCGCCTGCCGCACCTCGGGGATCGCGGCGACGCGGCTGGCGGCCTGGCTGACATCGGGTGTGCGCAGGTCGTCCGCCTCCAGATCCTCGGCGCGCAGGCTTTGCGCCGCCTCGACCGGATCGAGCCCGGTCAGCACACGCCGCCCGGTGGCGCGGTAGAGCAGCCCGGTATCGAGATGCGCAAAGCCGAAATGGCGGCTGAGCGCCCGCCCGATGGTGCCCTTGCCCGCCGCTGCCGGTCCGTCGATTGCTATGGTGAACGCCATGCCTGCCCTCGTCTTCTTTGGACCATCTTGCTAGCCGATCCGGTCCCGCGCCTCAAGCATCGCTTGACGCAGCGGCCCGGGCGCGGCATCACCCGGATATGCTGATTTACAAGATATTCCGTGGCCCCGAATGGGCCGATCTGCGCGCCAGGGGCGAAAGCGCCGGTGCGCCGGTCGATCTCGCCGATGGCTATGTGCATTTCTCGACCGCCGATCAGGCCGCCGAGACCGCTGCCAAACATTTCGCGGGCGAGGACGGGCTGATGCTTCTGGCCATCGAGACTGACCGTCTGGGCGAGGCCCTCAAATGGGAGCCGTCGCGCGGTGGCGCGCTCTTCCCGCATCTCTACCGCGAATTGCGTCTGTCGGATGTGGCCTGGGCGCAGCCCTTGCCGCTGGTGGATGGCGTGCATCAGTTCCCGGCAGGTCTGGAATGACCATGCTGGAGCGGCTCGGCCTTGGCCTGCTGCACCGGTTTGATCCGGAAGCCGCGCATGGTCTGGCGCTGCGGGCACTTCGCATGGGGCTGACGCCCAGCGCCGGGCCGGTCACGAGTGCGCGGCTCAGGACCGATCTGGCGGGGCTGTCGCTGCCCAACCCGGTGGGCCTTGCCGCGGGGTTCGACAAGAATGCCGAGGCGCTCGGGCCGTTGAGCCGGGCAGGGTTCGGGTTCATCGAGGTGGGGGCGGTCACGCCGCGCCCGCAGCCCGGCAACCCGCGCCCGCGCCTGTTTCGGCTGACCGAGGATCGCGGGGTCATCAACCGCTTCGGCTTCAACAACGAGGGCATGGAGGCCGCGGCCGTGCGGCTGGCCAACCGCCCGCGCGACGCGGTGATCGGCCTCAATCTGGGGGCCAACAAGGACAGCGGTGACCGGGCCGAGGATTTTGCCCGCGTGCTGGCGCATTGCGGCGCGCATCTCGATTTCGCGACGGTCAATGTCAGCAGCCCCAACACCGAAAAGCTGCGCGATCTGCAAGGGGCCGAGGCGCTGATGGGTCTGTTGAAAGGGGTCATGGAGGCGCGCGACTGGCTGCCGCGCCCGATCCCGGTTTTCCTCAAGATCGCGCCGGATTTGAGTGACACGGAACTGTCTGAAATCGCCGATGTGGCGCGTGCGAGCGGAATCAGCGGCATCATCGCCACCAACACCACGCTGGATCGCGACGGGCTGCTAAGCCCGGCACGCGATCAGGCGGGGGGGCTGTCTGGCCGGCCACTGTTCGAGAAATCGACGCGGGTGCTGGCGCGGCTGTCGCAGCTGACCGGCGGCGAGATGCCGCTGATCGGTGTGGGCGGTGTCGGCTCTGCCGAGGATGCCTATGCCAAGATCCGCGCGGGGGCACATGCCGTGCAGCTTTACTCGGCGCTGGTTTATGAGGGGCTTTCGCTTGTGTCGGACATCGCAAAGGGCCTTGATGCGCTGCTTGAACGCGACGGGTACGCCACCGTGGCCGAGGCCGTGGGCACCAAACGAGGGGACTGGCTGTGATCACCTATTGGCATAATCCGCGCTGTTCCAAATCGCGTGCGGGACTTGCCTTGCTCGAAGAGCGCGGGGCCGAGGTGAGCGTGCGGCGCTATCTAGAGGATGCGCCGACCGAGGCCGAATTGCGCGATGTTCTGGCGCGGCTTGATGTGGCACCCATCGGGATGATGCGGCCCGGAGAGGCGCGGTTCAAGGACCTGGGTCTGAGCCGTGACAGCGACCCGGAGACGCTGATCGCCGCGATGGCCGAACACCCGATCCTGATCGAGCGGCCGATTGGTGTGACCGAAGGCAGTGCCGCGATCGGACGCCCGCCCGAAAACCTGCTGTCGCTGCTCTGAGCCCGAAAACGCAATCGGGCGCGCCCGATGACGCGCCCGATATCTGAGCCTGATCGGTGATCAGCCCTTTTTCAGCACCCGTTGGCCGAGCGTCTCGGCGATCTGCACGGCGTTCAATGCGGCCCCCTTGCGCAGGTTGTCACTGACGCACCACAGGTTGATGCCGTTGTCGATGGTCGGATCCTGCCGGATGCGGCTGATGAAGGTGGCGAAATCGCCGACGCATTCGATGGGCGTGACGTAGCCGCCATCCTCGCGCTTGTCGATCACCATGATGCCGGGGGCCTCGCGCAGGATGTCGCGTGCCTCGGCCTCGTCGAGATGGTCCTCGAACTCGATATTGATCGCCTCGGCATGGCCGACAAAGACCGGCACGCGCACGCAGGTCGCGGTGACCTTGATCTTCGGATCGACGATCTTCTTGGTCTCGGCGACCATCTTCCATTCTTCCTTGGTCTGGCCGTCCTCGAGGAACACGTCGATATGCGGGATCACGTTGAAGGCGATCTGCTTGGGGTAGACCTTGGCCTGATAATCGTCGGTCGGGTTGTAGACCGCCTTGGTCTGGTCCCACAGCTCGTCGATGCCGTCCTTGCCCGAGCCCGACACCGACTGGTAGGTCGAGACGACGACGCGCTTGATCCGGGCGCGGTCATGCAGCGGCTTCAGCGCCACCACCATCTGCGCGGTGGAGCAGTTGGGGTTGGCGATGATGTTCTTCTTGGCATAGCCCTCGACCGCCTGCGGGTTAACCTCGGGCACCACGAGCGGCACGTCGGGGTCGTAGCGGTAGAGCGACGAGTTGTCGATCACGATGCAGCCCGCCTTGGCCGCCTTGGGCGCATAGGTCTTGGTTGCGTCCGAGCCGATGGCGAAGAGCGCGATATCCCAGCCGGTGAAATCGAACGTGTCGAGATCAAGGGTCTTGAGCGTGCGGTCGCCAAAGCTGACTTCGGTGCCGAGCGAGCGGCGCGACGCGAGTGCGGCGATCTCGTCCACCGGAAACTCGCGCTCGGCGAGGATGTTCAGCATTTCGCGGCCCACATTGCCCGTGGCGCCAACGACGGCGATTCTGTAACCCATGTGTATCATGCCTCCTGATCGGGGTTGCGGTGCGGGTCATACAGGGATTGCGGGGGATGTGAAAGGGGCGGGTTGTCAGCCCATGTTGTCGCGGCTGAAGAGGTAGATCACCAGCCCGACGAGCAGCGCAGTGCCGAAGAGTGCGAAGATCGCCACATATCCCGCCAGCGGGCCGGTGGAGGCCGTCGCCGCGTGCAGCGGGCCAGAGGCGAATTGCGCGACGCCCACTCCGCCGATGCCGAAGAGGTTGAGCAGCGTCACCCCGCGACCCGCCAGATGCGGCGGGAAAAAGCTGCGGCCATGCGCGATGATCACCGGGAAGGACGCGCCCGAGAAGCCGATGATCGCCAGCAGGGCGATTGAGAGCGCAAGGCTCGCATCCGGCCAGAGCATCAGCGTGCATGTGGCCAGCGCGCAGATCAGATTGCCGGTGAAGATCACCCATTTGCGGGTCTGGAACAGCCGGTCGAGCGGGCCGTAGCTGAGCGTTCCGGCGATCATCGCCAGCCCCATGACCAGCGTCGCCTGCCCGACCTGCCCGGTATCGAGCATGAAGACGTCTGTGAGGTAGGGCCCGGCCCAGAGCCCGCGCAGCGCGGCGGCAGGCGCATAGGCCACGAACATCAGCGGCAGGATCGTCCAGAGGGCGGGCATTTTCAGCAGGTCGAGGACCGAGCCGCGGGTCTCGCCGGTCACGGCCTCGGGATCGCGCACGAGGGTTTGAATGCCGAGGGCGATGACCGCCGATATGCCCGCCAGCCCCCAGAGTGCTGCGCGCCAGCCCATCGTTTCTGCCGCCCAGGCCATTGGCCAGGCGGCCACCAGGTTGCCCACCGATCCCACCCCCAGCATCAAGGCTGCGAGGATGGCAAAGCGCGCGGGCGGGAATTGCCTTGCGAAGATGTAGTAGGACGCCATCAGCACCGGCGAACAGCCTACCCCGATGAGCGCCATCGCAAGGCTGACATGCAGCGGCGTGGTGGCGAGCGCGAATAGCGCGGCCCCGCCGCCCCCGCCCACCAGCAAAAGCACCGCCGCCGTGCGGCGCGGGCCGATCCGGTCGAGCGCCCAACCGACCGGTATCTGCATCGCAGCGAAGATCACGAACCACAGCCCCGAGGCAAAGGCCAGATCATCCGGCGTGGTGCCGATATCGCGCGCCAATGGCCCGCTGAGCACCGCAAGGAAGGCGCGAAAGAACTGGCTCAGCACATAGGCGAGGCAGAGCAGGGCGAGGCCGGCACGCATGGATGAGGTTTCCTTTTCGGCGGCCGGGCTTAGGTGCCGCCACGCGTGATCAGCACATCGACATGGGCCGCCGCGCTCTCGGCGAGGGCATAGAGGTTGTAGCCACCCTCCAGACAACTGACGAGGCGGCCACCGCAGAGATCATCCGCCAGACCGCAGAGCCGCTCGGTGATCCAGGTGAAATCCTCGGTCTCCAATGTCAGTTCCGCAAGCGGGTCGTCGCGATGTGCGTCGAAGCCGGCGGAAACGAGGATCAGATCGGGTTTGAAGGCGCGCAGGCGGGGAAACACCGTGTCCTCGTAGGCGCGGCGGAACGCATTGCTGCCCGAGCGCGGGGCGAGCGGCACGTTGAGGATGGTGTCATGCGGTCCGGTCTCATCCGGGGCACCGGTGCCCGGCCAGAGCGGATACTGATGCGACGAGACGAAGAGCGCGCGCGGCTCGTCCTCCAGCAGGTCCTGCGTGCCGTTGCCGTGATGCACGTCGAAATCCACCACCGCGACGTGGCCCAGCCCATGATGATCGAGCGCGTATTTCGCCGCCGCCGCGACATTGCCGAACAGGCAAAACCCCATCGGGGTTTCACGCTCGGCATGGTGCCCCGGCGGGCGGGTCGCGACAAAGGCGTTATGCGCCTCGCCCGACAGCACCAGATCGACGCCGCGGATCGCGCCACCGGCACCGCGATGCGCCGCCGCAAGGCTGCCCGGCGACATCCATGTGTCGGCATCCAGCTGCGCCAGCCCCTCGGTGGGGGCTGCGGCGCGGATCGTCTCGAGATAACCTTTGGGATGGACCCGTAGCAGATCGTCCTCGGCCACCAGCGGGGCGGTGACGCGCAGCAGGTCCTTTTCCACCAGCGCCGCCAGAACCCGCTCCAGCCGGGCCACCTGTTCGGGATGGCCCTCGGGCGGTTCATGCCCCAGGCAATCGGGATGGGTGATCAGGGCAGTGGTCATGGCGCTCCTCCGTCATTGATCGGGTGAACAGAACCGGATTTTCCCGCCTTGTCCAGTGCAGCCTTGTCGGCGCGCGGGGGGCATGCCACTCTGGCTGGTATGGAAGGTGATGCCGTCACGTTGACCCAGGATATCGCGCTCGGGCTATGGGCGCAGTTGGAACTGTTCCTGCGCAGCCTGCTGCGCCCGTGGAACGCGTATCAGGTCATCATCGCGGTCGGTCTCTTCGGGCTGGCGCATGTCCTCAGCGCCCTGCTTGGCCCGGTCTGCCGCGAGTGGATGCGGCGGCGCGAGGGCTGGCCGAAATGGCGCATGCGGCTGCTGGTGATGCTGCACCGGCGGCTGCGGCTGATCTTTTTCGTGATGCTGATCTGGCCTTTGGTCTGGCTGATGCAGACCTATACCTGGCCCAGCCGGTCCTACCTGTTGACGATCATTGCCGAACTGGCGCTCGCCTGGCTGGTGATCGCCATCGTGACCCGGCTGATCACCAACAGCTTTCTGCGCGCGCTGGTGCGCTATGCGGGCTGGATATGGGTGACGCTGATCATCCTCAACCTGACCGAGGAGGCGCAGACGCTGCTCGATGGCTGGGCGTTCGAGTTCGGCGAGACGCGGCTTTCGCTCTGGCTGATCGTGCAGGCGGTAATCGTGATCGGCGTGCTCTTTGCCATGGCGCGGTTCATCTCGACCACGAGTGCGGCGCAGGTGCGCAAGAACGCCGATATTTCGCCCTCGATGCAGGTGCTGGTGGTCAAGTTCCTGCAAGTGCTACTTTACGGTGCGGCGTTCTTCATCGGCCTGCGCACGGTGGGGGTGGACCTGACCGGCCTTGCGGTGCTGTCGGGTGCCATTGGCGTGGGGCTTGGGTTCGGCCTGCAAAAGGTGGTGTCGAATCTGGTTTCGGGCGTGATCATCCTGCTCGACAAGTCGATCAAGCCGGGCGACGTGATCAGCCTTGGCGAGACCTTTGGCTGGATCAACAGTCTGGGGGCGCGTTATGTGTCGATCACCACGCGCGACGGGCGCGAGTATCTGATCCCGAACGAGGATCTGATCACCGGGCAGGTGGTCAACTGGTCGCATTCCAACGATTTCGTGCGGCTCGATATCTATTTCGGCACCGCCTATGGCGACGACCCGCACAAGGTGCGCAAGATCGCCATCGACGCCGCCAAGAGCGTCGACCGTGTGTTGAGCGTCAAGCCACCGGTCTGCCATATCGTCGGCTTTGGCGACAGCAGTGTCGACTATATCCTGCGGTTCTGGATTCGCGATCCCACCGGCGGCCTCACAAATATTCGCGGCAATGTCTATCTGGCCCTCTGGGATGCGTTTCAGGCGGGTGGCATTTCCATCCCCTTCCCACAGCGCGAGGTGCGGATGTTGGGCGAACCGGCGCCGATTGGGTAAAATCAGCGCATATTCGCGTGGATTTTCCCTTGCATGCGTTGCGTTTCATTGAAAAGTCACGTTTGTCTTGCTACCTTTGATATACGCTCGGCACCGGGGCTTTGCGGTGCGCCAGAGAGGAGGACTATGTCCTGTCTTTTACAATGCATGCGGCAGGCGCCGCTGAGCAGGGGGCGTATCCGATGACGCCCGTCACGACCGCAGACAGCGAAGCGCAGCTTGCGGCGATCCTTCAATCCCTTTCCGACGACAAGGCCGAAGACGTCGTGCAGATTGATCTGCGCGGCAAGACCGCCATGGGTGATTACATGGTGATCTGCTCGGGGCGGTCGTCGCGGCAGGTCTCGGCGATTGCCGAGAAACTGGTGGATCGGCTCAAGCAGGAGCATGGCGTTCCGGCCCGCACCGAGGGCAGGGACACCGGCGACTGGGTGCTGATCGACACGGGCGACGTGATCGTCCATGTCTTCCGCCCCGAAGTGCGCGAGTTCTATCAGCTTGAGAAGATGTGGATGCCCATCGGGCAGACGGCAGCGACCCAAGCCTGAATGCGGGTGCATATCTGCGCGGTGGGCCGGTTGCGGACCGGCCCGGAACGCGCATTGATCGACGATTACATCACCCGGTTCGACCGAACAGGGCGGGCGCTGGGCCTCGGCCCGCTTGCCCTGCAAGAGGTCGAGGACAAGAAGGGCGGCGGCATGGAGGCCGAGGCCGCCCTGCTGGAGCGCGTGATCCCCAAGGGCGCGGTGATCGTGCTGCTGGATGAGCGCGGCACGCTCATGACCTCCCCTGACTTTTCAGACCGTCTCGCCGGATGGCGCGATGCCGGGCGCGGCGATGTGGCCTTTGTCATCGGCGGTGCGGACGGGATCGCCCCTAGCCTGCGCGCGCAAAACGATTTCGCACTTTCTTTCGGCAAGATGGTCTGGCCGCACATGCTGGCCCGGGTCATGCTGAGCGAACAGCTCTACCGTGCCGCCTCAATCCTCGCGGGCAGCCCCTATCACCGGGTGTGACCAACGTGCGTTAGCGTGCAAAATGAAACCGCCGCCCGGGTATCCCCGAACGGCGGTCTTTTTTCTTGTCCCTCGATGCGCGACCGGCTCAGGAGGCCAGGGCACCCTTGGCCTGATCCACGATCGCGCCGAATGCGGCGGGCTCGTGCACGGCGAGGTCGGCCAGAACCTTGCGGTCCACCTCGACCCCGGCCAGGGTCAGGCCGTTGATGAAGCGCGAATAGGTCAGCGCCTCATCATGGGCACGCACGGCGGCGTTGATCCGCTGAATCCACAGCGCGCGGAAATTGCGCTTGCGGTTCTTGCGGTCGCGCGTGGCGTATTGGTTGGCCTTGTCGACGGCCTGTGCGGCCACCTTGAAGGTGTTCTTGCGGCGGCCATAGTAACCTTTGGCGGCCTTGACGACTTTCTTGTGACGGGCGTGGGTAACAACCCCACCTTTGACGCGTGACATCTTTCAAATCCTCCTGGGGCTTAGCGTGCGTAGGGCATCATCGGCTTGATGATACCTTCGTCGGCTTTGCTGAGCGTGGTGGTCCCACGCGCGTTACGGATGAATTTGTTGGTGCGCTTGATCATGCCGTGGCTCTTGCCCGCCTGGGCGGCCACAACACGGCCCGTCGCCGTCACCTTGAACCGCTTCTTGCAGCTCGACTTTGTCTTCATCTTGGGCATTTCCGGCTCCTTTTCTAGGTCGGTAGGGCCGCACGACTCGGCATGCCACGTCTGGCCGGTCCTGCGGATAGAGCGCGCCGTATACGCGGACACCCTGATTTGTGCAAGGGGCTGACGGAGAAATT
Source organism: Roseovarius sp. (assembly GCF_040219995.1). GTDB lineage: Bacteria > Pseudomonadota > Alphaproteobacteria > Rhodobacterales > Rhodobacteraceae > Roseovarius. The sequence goes on from NZ_JAVJUC010000022.1 coordinate 130,320, forward strand.
CCCGCACCGTCAGATATAGCGCGCGATCACCTCGATCAGCAGCTTGGGCAACTCCGACAGGCTGTAGCCGCCGGGCTTGTTGCTGAGCGCCCAGAGGATCAGCCCTCCGGCCCCGAGAATCGTGAGCATCGCCACCCGCGGCGCGCGCTTGTCAGACACCGCCGAGAGCACCGCGGGAAGAGAGAACACGGCCAGAACCATACCGATAGCCATCGCAAGATCGGGATCCATTACGCACCTCAGAGAAATCGCTTACGTCAATTGAGCAAGCTTACCCCGGATCGGTGGCGTAAATCAAACTTTCCTGACAGGGGGCCACGCGCAGGATGTTGGTGGTCCCCGGCACGTTGAACGGCACGCCCGCGGTGACGACGATCTGATCGGTTTCCTCGGCGTAGCCTTCGGCGCGCGCGGCCCGGGCGGCATTGATCACCGCCATCTTGAAGCGCGTCAGTTCGCCGGTCATGACCGGATGCACGCCCCATGTCAGCGCAAGACGCCGTGCGGTGCCGCGCAGGCTGGTCAGGCCGATGATCGGCACCTTGGGCCGTTCGCGCGCGGTCAGCAGGGCCGTGGTGCCCGATTCGGTGTAACAGCAGATCACCTTGATGTCGGTCGTTTCGGCAATTTCGCGCGCGGCGGCGACGATGCCGTCGGCCACGGTCTGCCGGTCGGCGCGGCGGCTGGCCTCGATCACCTCGCGATAGGTCGGGTCGTTTTCGACTTCGCGGGCGACATTGTCCATGGTCTGCACCGCCTCGACCGGGTAATCCCCGGCCGCCGATTCCGCCGAGAGCATGATCGCGTCAGAGCCTTCGTAGATCGCGGTGGCCACGTCTGAGACCTCGGCGCGGGTCGGCATCGGGCTTTCGATCATCGATTCGAGCATCTGTGTCGCCACGATCACCGGCTTGGCCATGGCGCGGCACTTGCGCACCAGCCGTTTCTGGATCGGCGGCACGTTCTGCACCGGCAGTTCCACGCCCAGATCGCCGCGCGCCACCATGATGCCGTCGCTCACCTCGAGAATATCGTCAAAGCATTTCACCGCTGCCGGTTTCTCGATCTTCGACAGGATCGCGGCACGTCCCCTGGTCAGGGTGCGGGCCTCGTTCACGTCCTCGGGACGCTGCACAAAGCTGAGCGCCAGCCAGTCCACGCCCAATTCGCAGACGAACTCCAGATCGGCGCGGTCCTTGTCGGACAGCGCTGCGAGCGGCAGCACCACGTCAGGCACATTCACGCCCTTGCGGTTCGAGATTGTGCCGCCGATCACGACCTCGCAGTCGGCGAAATCCGGGCCGCAGGCGGTGACGCGCAGGCGGATCTTGCCGTCGTTGACCAGAAGGTCAGCCCCCGGCTCCAGCGCCGCAAAAATCTCGGGATGGGGCAGGCAGACGCGGCTTGCATCACCCTCGGCCTCGTCAAGATCGAGCCGGAATGCCGCGCCCTCGATCAATTCTTCCTCGCCGTTCGCGAATGTCCCGACGCGCAGTTTCGGCCCCTGAAGGTCGGCCAGAATGGCGATCGGGCTGTTCAGGTCCTCTTCGATCTGGCGAATGATGCGGTGACGCTCGGCGATTTCGCCGTGTTCGCCATGGCTCATGTTGAGGCGAAAGACATCCGCTCCGGCCTCGTGCAGGGCGCGGATCGTGTCGTAATCCGAAGAGGCGGGGCCAAGCGTGGCCACGATCTTGACATTGCGGTGGCGTCTCATCTGTGTTCCTTCGTCTCTCGTCGTTCAGGCGTTTGTGTTATCGCTAACATTCACTGCCTCCGCCTTATCGCGCAATTCACATTGCCGCACAACTGTCCTAGAGGAAGATGACAGGAAAAACCAACACGATGATGTATCAGCCATATGAAATTGACGGGGCCGCGCGGGGCGCACGCTGGCTCGTGACCTGCGATCACGCGGCCAACACGGTGCCGCCCTTCGTCAATGGCGGGTGCCTCGGCGTGGCACCTGCGGACATGGCGCGCCACATCGCCTATGACGTGGGTGCGGCGGGGGTGGCGCGGGGGCTGGCGCAGGCGCTCGATGGCCCCGCGATCCTGTCGAATTTCTCGCGTCTGGTGATCGACCCGAACCGGGGCGAGGACGACCCCACATTGGTGATGAAGCTCTATGACGGCACGGTGGTCCCGGCCAACCGCCATGCTGACGGGCCCGAGATCGAGCGCCGTCTGAACCGCCTTTACCGGCCCTATCACACTGCGCTGTCGGAACTGGCGGCGCGGCGTGACGACACGGTGATCGTCTCGGTCCACAGCTTCACCCCGCAGTTCAGAGGCCGCCCGCCGCGGCCCTGGCATATCGGGCTGCTCTATGCCGCCGATACGCGATTTGCCCGCCCGCTGCTGGCGCGCCTGCGCGAGGAGCCGGGTCTTTGCGTTGGCGATAACGAGCCTTATGGCGGGCACCTGCCCGGCGATGCCATCGCGCGCCATGCCATCGCCCATGAGCGGCCCAATGTCCTGATCGAGTTGCGCAACGACCTGATCGAGACACCCGCGCAACAGGCGGCATGGGCCGCGCGCCTTGCGCCCATCCTGACCGAGGTGGCGGGCAAGGTCGGCGTCTGACGGGGCTTGCATGCGGCCCGCGCGCGTCACATCTTGAGCGAAGACAGAGGAGAGACATCATGGACGACCAGACCCGGATCGAACTCGAAGCCGCCGCATTCCGCACCCTGCGCGATCATCTGATGGAAAAGCGCACCGATGTGCAGAATATCGACCTGATGAACCTCGCAGGGTTTTGCCGCAATTGCCTGAGCCGCTGGTATCAGGAGGCCGCCCATGCCAAGGGCATCGAGATGACCAAGGACGAGGCCCGCGAGATTTTCTACGGCATGCCCTATGACGACTGGAAGGCCCGCTACCAGATCGATGCCGATGCCGAGAAGAAGGCCGCGTTCGAGGCGGCCTTTGCAGAAAATGTGGGCGAAAAGGGCTGAGCGGCGTCGCTTTCCGGCAAGGAACGGGCGCAGGCCCGGCTAGGGTCGCGCCATGACTTACCGCCTGCATTACGCACCCGACAATGCCTCGCTGATCATCCGCCTCGCGCTGGAGGAACTGGGCGTGTCCTATGAGACCGTGCTGGTCGATCGCCGCGCGCGGGCACAGAAATCGCCCGCCTATCTGGCGCTCAACCCGGCGGGGCTGATCCCGGTGCTGGAAACGCCGGATGGCGCGGTGTTCGAGACCGGCGCGATCCTGCTGTGGCTCGCCGACCGGCACGGCGCGCTTGCGCCTGCCCCGGAGGATTCGGCACGCGGGACGCTGCTCAAATGGCTGTTTTTCCTCTCGAACACCCTACACCCGGCGATGCGGATGATCTTTTACCCTGATCAATATGCAGGCGCGGATACCGGCACACAGGCCCGGCTGCGCACCCATATGCAGACCGAAACGGCCCGCCATCTCGACACGCTGGAGGCGGCGGCAACGGCGCATCCCGACCTTTTCAGCGGTGCATCGCCTACCGTGATCGGGCTTTACCTCGGCCCGGCCTTGCGCTGGCTCGCGCTCTACCCGGCGGGGGAAACCGGCTGGTTCGACCTAGGCCGCTGGCCGGTTTTGCAGGCCATGGCGCAGGCGTTGGAAACCCGCGCCAGCGCGGTGGCCGCTGCCCGTGCCGAAGGGTTGGGGCCTGCGCCCTTTTCCGCGCCTATGCCGGCCGATCCGCCCGAGGGTGCGGCGCTCTGATCCGGTCAGGCCGCCAGCGCGGCACGCCCTCGCTGCCGCAAGAGACGCTGCCACTGCCCCGGACGCAACAACCGGCGCGCCGGGGACCAGTCCGCACCGTCAGCCAGTTCGGGAAAGAGTGACAGCAGCCGCGCGCGATCCTGCGGGCACAGGGCCCGGATCGCCATCGGCCCGGGATACAGGCTCTCGACCGCCGCGCCATCGGCCCAGATCACCTGATGACGATCAAAGAGGACGTGGTGGTAGTGCACCCGAAGATGCGGCATCCGCGCGATACCCGGCTGACCGATCAGCGCCTTGACCGGCATCAGGTGATCCTCGCTCAACCCCGCCAGCGCCGCCAGGTGTGGCGGGATCAAGACGCGATGCTGTTGTGACAGCAACAGGTCGCGCCGATTGCCCAACACCCCCGCCGCAACGCGAACCGGTGTCTTGGCCCCATGGCCCCGCGCCACCTGCCGCCCGGCCCATGCCACCGGCTGCGGACCGTTATCGAGCGTCTCCACCAGATCGCCCTCGCGCAGCGTCTCGACCGCGCGCGGCCCGTGCGGTGTGGCGATTGCCGTGCCGGGGGTGAAGCAGACCACCAACTGGTCATAGGACACCGACGGATCGTCGTCGCCACCGGCCACGATCTCGTAGGTGACGCCGGGCCGAAGCCCGCCCTCCGAGACAAATCCCTGCACGTCGCCATTCAGCTCCAGGGCATAGATGGTGGTGTAGTCTTCGGTTCCGACTGCGCGCACGACGTAGCTGTATTCGATTTCGACCTCGGTGCCGACGGAATAGTAATTCCCGTTGAACACCACTGCGCTCTCAAGATCCTGGCTGCTGTCGCCATCATGCAGGTTGGTTTCATCGTCGCTGAGATTGAAATCTGTCCAGTCCGCGCCACGATTGAGGGTAAAGGTCGTATTTCCAAAGCTCGAATCATTGCGCGAGGCGTTGCTGCTGAATGGATCGGGCCCCGAAATCGTGAGATCACCGCGCGCGAACCCTGCGAATGTATAGATCGTCATGCGTTGCTAACTCCTTGCAGTCCTGATGTTGCGAACGGCCGGAAACACACCCATTTTACCGCTGCTATCCTTTGGAACAGGCGCGGGTGGTTACAATCATCCGGCAGGTGCCGTAGCATGACGAAACTGGCGTGGACGTTGCGGCCCTTGTCGCTTTTGCGAGAGGCACGCCGCGCGGGACGCGACATAGAGGCGCAGCAAGGTCCCGACGCAGACCAAAAGGAAGGATCGCATGTTTCTCTCCGTATTCGATATGTTCAAGGTCGGCATCGGGCCGTCCTCGTCGCACACGATGGGGCCGATGGTGGCCGCCGCGCGGTTTCTCGACCGGATGCGCGCCGAGCCGTTCCACTATGCGGGGCTCAAGGGCTCGCTGCATGGCAGTCTCGCCTTTACGGGCGTGGGGCACGCGAGCGATCGGGCGACGATCCTCGGGCTCGCGGGTTTTCGCCCCGACACCTATGACGCCGAGGCCGCCGAGGTCACGCTCGAGCAGATCCGCGAGACCCATACCGTGACGCCGCCGGGCCTGCCGGAGCTGGCTTTCCACCCCAAGGATGACCTGATCTTCGATTTCGGCCCCAATCTGCCGGGCCATGCCAATGGCATGATCCTGATGGCCACCGACGCGCAGGGCGACGTGATCCTGCAAGAGACCTATTATTCCATCGGCGGCGGCTTTGTGATGACCGAGGGCGAACTGGCGGCGGGCAAGGATACCGACGAGGGGGATCCGGTGCCCTATCCGTTCAAATCCGCGGTCGAGATGCTGGAGATGGCCGAACGCTCGGGCAAGAGCATCGCCGCGATGAAGCGCGCCAACGAGGTGGCACGCGGCGGGCCGGAGAACCTGCGCTCGGGCGTGGCGCGGATCTGGCAGGTGATGGACGACTGCATCGAGCGCGGGCTGAGCGCCGAGGGCACCCTGCCCGGCGGTCTGGGGGTCAAGCGCCGTGCCAAGGGCATCCGCGACGCGCTGATCGCCGAGCGCGGCACCAACCTGAGCGCGCCGCACAAGATCAACGACTGGATGAGCGCCTATGCCATGGCCGTCAACGAGGAGAACGCCGCCGGCGGGCAGGTGGTGACCGCGCCCACCAACGGGGCTGCGGGCGTGGTGCCTGCGGTGATCAAGTACTGGCTGGAGCATGTGCCGGGCGCGCATGAGGCCCAGATTGAGGAATTTCTGCTGACCGCGGCGGCGATCGGCGGTTTGGTGAAGTTCAACGCGTCGATCTCGGGGGCCGAGGCGGGCTGTCAGGCCGAGGTTGGCTCTGCCTCATCCATGGGGGCGGCGGGGCTCTGCGCTGTGCTGGGCGGCACGCCCGCACAGATCGAGAACGCGGCCGAGATCGCGCTCGAGCATCACCTCGGGATGACCTGCGATCCGGTGCGCGGCCTCGTGCAGGTGCCCTGCATCGAGCGCAACGGGCTGGGCGCGATCAAGGCCGTCTCGGCGGCGTCATTGGCCCTGCGCGGTGATGGCACACACCTCGTGCCGCTCGACGCCTGTATCGAGACGATGCGCCAGACCGGCGCGGACATGAGCGAGAAGTACAAGGAAACCTCGCTGGGCGGGCTTGCGGTGAACATCCCGAACTGCTGAGCGTGGGGTGAAGCTGCGGCTGCGCCCTGCCGGTGCTCACACCCTTGGTGGACGAGCGCGGTAGACCGGCAGACGCCAGCCGAAGGCGAGCGAGCCTGCACGCAGGGCCCATGTGAAGACGGCGCAGATACCGAGGATCAGCAGCAGGTCGTCGGTGACACGAGCGGCACCCACAGCGCCGAGCGCGCCCGCGAAGGCCGCAGAGACGTAAAGCTCGCCCTGTTTCAGGACCAGCGGCACCTCACCCACCACCACGTCGCGCATCAGCCCGCCCATGCAGCCGGTGACCATGCCCATCAGCACCACGATCACCGGGGTCTGGCTCATCGCCATGGCGGCGCTGACGCCCGCGGGCACGGCGACGGCGAGCGCGAAACTGTCGAGCCAGAGGAGCCAGCGATAGCGGCTCTCGACCAGATGCGCGGTGACAAAGACCAGAAGGGCGGCGGCGCAGGCGATCAGGATATAGTTTGCATTGCCCATCCAGAACACCGGGTTGCGATCCAGCAGCACGTCGCGCAGCGTCCCGCCACCCACCGCCGTCAGACAGGCGAGAAAGGCAAAGCCGACGATATCGAGTTGCTGCCGCGAGGCGACGAGCGCGCCGGTCAGGGCGAAGATCAGCACCGAGGCGTAATCGAGCAGGATGAGCGCGCTCATGCCCCGGATTTGCCGGGCTTGAACGGGGCCATGCCCGCGCGGGCCAATTCGTCGGCGCGTTCGTTCTCGGGGTGGCCCGCATGGCCCTTGACCCATTCCCAGGTCACGTTGTGGCGTTTTTGCGCCTCATCCAGACGCTGCCACAGCTCGACATTCTTGACCGGCTTTTTCGCGGCGGTTTTCCAACCGTTGCGTTTCCAGCCGTGCATCCAGCCGGTGATTCCGTTCTTCACATAGGCGCTGTCGGTGACGATGGTGATGGCCGACGGCTTTGACAGCGCCTCAAGCGCATGGATCGCCGCCAGAAGCTCCATCCGGTTGTTGGTGGTGTCGGCCTCGCCGCCGGAAAGCTCGCGTTCCTTGACGATCGCGTCGCCTGCCACCGCGCGCATCAGCACGCCCCAGCCGCCCGGGCCGGGATTGCCGGAACAGGCGCCGTCGGTATAGGCAAAGAGATCAGCCATCCGCCAGCCCAACGTAACCCGGCAGCGCCGCCATGCGGGCGCACCATGCGGTGAGGCGCGGAAATCGGCCCATGTCGAACCCGCCGCGCGTGCCCGCCGTATGGGTATAGGCGTAGAGCGCGATATCGGCGAGCGTGGGCGAGGGGCCGCAGAACCAGTCCTGCCCGTCAAGAGCCTCCTCCATCAGCCCAAGCAGCGCATGGCCCTCGTTGAGCAGCGCCGCCATGCGCTCGGGCGTGGCCTCATGCGCGAGATGCGGATAGGTGGCAAGCGAGGCGCGCACGGCGACGACCGGCTCGTGGCGGTTCTGCTCGAAGAACATCCAGGCGAGCATCTGCGCCTGTTCCAGCGTGTCCTCGGGCACCCATCCGGTGCCCGCGCCGAGATACCACAGGATCGCGTTCGATTCCGTCAGGATCGTGCCGCAGGGCAGATGCAGTGCGGGCAGCTTGCCCAAGGGCAGATGCCCCGCCGCCTTGGCCTCGGCCAGTTCGGGGGTGTTGGTCTCGATCGGCACATGGGTATAGGCCCGCCCCTCGAGCGCCAGCAAGAGCCGCACCTTGTAGCTGTTGCCCGAGGAGGGCATCGAATAGAGCGTCAGATCGGTCATGCTTGGCCCTTAGAGAAAGACGCCGACCGCGAGACACGCGATCACCACGGCGCTGAGCAAGAGCCGTAGCGGCATCCACCATGCGGGCGCAAGACCCCAGCGGGCGAATTGCATGTCCAGCAGCAACAGCCCGGCAAAGCCGAAGATCAGGTTCATCCCCGCCGAGACCGGCCCGCCGCCGGTCATGAAGAACGCCCAGAGCGCGGGGATCACCGAGAGCGCGTAGCCGGTGGTGGCGAGCGTGCCCTCGGCCTTGGCGGCAAAGCCCCAGAGCACGCCGGACATGAACGACAGGATCACAGCGCCGTAAAAGATCATGACGTAGGGCCCGGCAAAGCGCGGCCCGAGTGTCTGTGCCGTCCACAGGCCGAGATCGGGGAAAAGCACGGTCAACGCCCCCCAGATAAAGGGGATGAGACCGGCAAGGCCAAGGATCAGCGGGGCGCGTGGGATGGTCTGGAACATGGGCCGCAAATTGGCGCGGTGGGGCCGGGTTGGCAAGGGCGGATGGGGCGTTTGGTGTGGTGTTTGTCAAGCGAGATGGTTCTGCCGGGTATTGCGGTGAGGATTGGTCTGGAACTGCCGTTGCCGCATCCCGCGCGAAACGCACCGAAGGTGCCGCGCGATCGCCGGGCCGTCCCGCGGCCTGGCGATTTGAGGGGTTGCTCAACGTGTCGAGGTTACAATGACTTGGCTGGATAAAGTGCTCGCCACGACCGTTGCATCGCCAGTCCCCGGCCCTGCGACCGCGCGGTACTTCTGGCGGTCATTCTACGTCCGCTAAAGGCCACTATGCTCCAAGGCCGCAACACACTGTCTTGGCCAAGGCGATCCTCGGGGCGTGATGCGACACGTCGCACCCACCAGCGATTTTACGCCGTCTCGCGCAGCACCCTTGGCACCTTGAATTCGACGTTTTCCTGTGCGGTCTCGATCTGATCGACGGTTACCTCATAGCGCGCGCGGAAGGCGTCGATGACCTCATTGACCAGCACTTCGGGGGCGGAGGCCCCGGCGGTGATGCCGATGGAGGTGATGCCGTCCAATGCCCGCCAGTCGATATCGGTCGCGCGCTGCACCAGCTGCGCATAAGCGCATCCGGCACGCGCACCGACCTCGACCAGACGGCGCGAATTTGACGAATTGGGTGCGCCCACGACCAGCATCGCTTCGGCCTTTTGCGCCATCGCCTTGACGGCCTCTTGGCGGTTTGTGGTGGCGTAGCAGATGTCTTCCTTGTGAGGGCCGACGATGGCGGGAAAGCGCGCGGTGAGGGCGGCGACGATGTCGGCGGTGTCATCGACCGAGAGGGTGGTCTGGGTGACGAAGGCGAGTTTCGCCGCGTCGCGCACCTCGAGCGTGGCCACATCACCGGGTGTCTCGACCAACAGCACCTCGCCCGGCGGCAACTGCCCCATGGTGCCCACCGTCTCCGGGTGGCCCGCATGGCCGATCATCACGATCTGCAGCCCGTTCTCATGGTGGCGTTCGGCCTCGATATGCACCTTGCTCACCAGCGGGCATGTGGCATCGACAAAGAGCATCTGCCGGGCGGATGCCTCGGCGGGGACGGATTTGGGCACGCCATGGGCGGAAAAGATCACCGGGCGGTCGTCGGGGCAGTCGTCCAACTCTTCGACGAACACCGCGCCCTTGGCGCGCAGATCATCGACCACGTATTTGTTGTGCACAATCTCGTGGCGCACATAGACCGGAGCACCGTATTTCGCCAGTGCCATCTCGACGATCTTGATCGCGCGGTCCACACCGGCGCAAAACCCGCGAGGTGCGGCAAGGTAGAGGGTGAGGGGGGGCTTGGTCATGGCGCGTCTCCTGCTTGGACCAGAGGTAAGGCAGGCGGCGCGCGGCGTAAAGGGAGGCGGGGCGAATTCGCCGCCGGGTTCAACGGTTTTGGCCTTGATCTGCCGTTGCCACATCCCGCGCGAAACGCACCGAAGGTGGCGCGCGATCGCCCGGCCGTCCCCCGGCCTGGCGATTTTATATGGGGCGCCACGTGTTGGGGTTATACCGATTTTTACGGGATAAAATACCCACCACACC
>NZ_JAVJUC010000023.1:0-7714 GCF_040219995.1 Roseovarius sp.
CGTGATGTTGACAGCGCTTGGAGAGGAAATGGACCGTATCATCGGCCTAGAGGTCGGTGCGGATGACTATTTGCCCAAACCCTTCAATCCGCGCGAGTTGCTTGCGCGGATAAGGGCAATTCTGCGTCGGGCGCAGAAACCAGAAGTCCTGGCGGGAAGTCTTACAGGCAGCCGTGTATGGTTCGCAGATTGGACGCTGGAAACCGACACACGCCGTCTTGTCGCGGTAGACGGCCGAGAGGATGTGCTGACAACATCAGAGTTCAAACTGCTGACAATCCTGCTGGAACGCCCGCGCATCGTGATGAGCCGCGAGCAGCTTTTTGACCTGACGGTTGGGCGAACACCGGCCGCTTTCGACCGAACTATCGACAACCAGGTCAGCCGACTGAGGAGGAAGATTGAGTACAACCCGGGACGACCAAAAATCATCACCACGGTTCGAAACGGGGGCTACTGCCTTGCAACGGATGTCGAGGTGCAGCAGTGATCCGCAAGCGTCTGGATAGCTTGCGTGTCCAGCTTCTGCTGCTCATTATAGGCAGCCTCCTTGTGGCGCAGACAATAAGCCTCTGGCTGTTCGTGGACGAACGCGGCCTCGCCGTGCGCGCTGCGATCGGGGCAGAGGCGGCCGGACGCGCAGCGAATGTGGCGCTTCTCCTCGAACGGGCGCCACCGGACCTGCATGCCTCTATCCTCCGGGCCGCTGACTCCCCGCTTGCAAGGTTTCGGATCGACCCGCAGGCAGCTGTGGACCATCTTGATCACCGTGCAAAAGGAGCGGTCGAAGCGCGTATCAGGTCGTTTCTGGGTGCCGAAGACAGCCGCGAGATTCGCGTGGAGTTGCATGAAGTCGAGCGCGCATTCCCGCCAATGAAGATGATGCCACCGCAGATGGTCGCCGAGCACAAACAGATGATGCATGACAAGATATCAGGGCTTGAACTAACGCTCTCTATCGCGCTTGCAGGTGGCACTTGGCTGAATGTCGATACGCGCTTTCAGCGCCCGCCGCTGCAATGGCCGGTCTTTTCCGCGGTGAGCTTTGGCTTAACGGCGGCCTTGCTAATTGGCGTGGCTTGCTGGTACCTGCTTGCCCGCCTGACGTGGCCGCTCAGACGTTTAGCCCAAGCCGCCGACAGTCTGGGTCGTGGTGAGGAAAGAGAACCGCTTCCGGTCGCTGGTCCAAGCGAAGTCAGAGATTTGACGGATACCTTCAATCGCATGCAGGAACGACTGATGCGCACGGTTGCGGACAAGACGCGTATCATGGCCGCTCTGGGTCATGATCTGCGCTCGCCACTGACCGCCTTGCGGGTTCACGCAGAGATGGTGGATGAGGAGGAGACGCGCGACGCCTTGGTGAAATCCATCGAGGAGATGCAGGATATGGTCGAGCGCACGCTGGCTTTTGCGCGCGGCATGGCAATCAGTGAACCCCCGGAAACGGTGGAGTTGGGAAAATTTCTCACAGAGCTGAAACGGGACATGGTGGACGCCTTCCAACTCGAAACGGACGCACCGCTTCAGATAAGGCTTCGACCTAATTCTATGCGCCGAGCTCTGCGGAACATCGTGGATAATGCAGTGCGCTATGGTGAAGTTGTCGAGGTCACCTATACCCGGGAGTATGACAGAGCCTTGATCTGGGTGCGCGATCATGGTCCCGGCATACCTGACACTCAATTAGAAGAGGTTTTTGAGCCGTTTTACCGGGTCGAGACGTCACGTTCGCGCGAGACGGGTGGCACCGGTCTCGGCCTTTCAATCGCCCGCACCATACTGCGCTCACATGGCGGCGACATCACTTTGCAGAACCACCCGGACGGCGGGCTTCTGGTGCGCCTCGATTTTCCGTTTTGACAAAGCTACAACCAGCAAGAAAGGACACGATGATGAGTACCTATATGATGTCGATGAAAACCTGCGTGAGCGCTCTGTTGGCGAGCACAGTCCCGGCGCTTGCAGATTCCGGCAATCCTGCCGATAGCAGCTTTGGGCACATGATGTGGGGTGGTGCTCATGGTTGGTGGGGAGGTTTCGGCATGATCCTTTTCTGGGGGGTGATTATCGCTGTGGCCGTCTTCTTCTTTCGTATGCTCACCAGCAACCGTTTGGGGGAAACCCGCGATGCGATGGAGATCCTCAAGGAACGCTATGCGCGCGGTGAGATCGACGAGGATGAGTTTCGGCGCCGCAAGCAGGAACTCCAAAGTTAAGCCACTATGTCCCCTCCCTGCGTCGCCTCGTCCACCCAAGAGCCAGATGGGAGGATCATTTTCGTTTCCTGCGGCGGACGTCATCCTTCGCCAGACACGCGGAGACTGGCCGCGTCCTGCAGCGCCTGCATGACCACTTTCGCTGTCAGCAATTCGGGCAGAACGATGCCTTCGGGGGCTCCTGGCCCGTAGACCACGTTGAACGGTATGCCGTAGCGGTCGAAGCTCTCCAGATAACGCGAAATTACTTCATCGGGCCTGGTCCAGTCCGCCTGCATCGCGATTACGCCGGGCGCACGCAAGGCTGACGCCACCGGTTCGCGGTCCAGCACGAGGGTCTTGTTGGCCTTGCAGGTCAAGCACCAGTCGGCGGTGACGTCCACGAAAACGATATCCCCCTGCGAAACGTGCCGGGCGATCGCCGCGCGTTCGAATGCGGTCCAATTTGCGGCGACACGGTCTGTCGGCTCGTCACTTTGCAACAGGAGGCCGGAAAGGGTCAGGGCAACGATTGTCAGGATCAGGGCGGCAGACCCGCGCAGGACAGAAGACATGCGCGGCAAGCTCAGAATGGCGACAATGCCGCCGCTCGTCGCGGAAACCGCCCAGACCGACCGTGTCCCGGCGACGCCACCGAGCACCCAGAAAAGCCAAGCTGCGGTCGCCAGCAGGGCCAGCCCAAGGACGATCTTGAGCCAGATCATCCACCGTCCCGCCCGCGGCATCCGGACCACCATGCCCGGAAAAGCCGCCACGATCAGATAAGGCAAGGCCAGCCCCAGGCCAAGGGCAGTGAAAACCACGACGATGTCGATCGGGCGGCCAGCCAGCGCGAACGCCACGGCCGTGCCGAGAAACGGGGCGGAACAGGGCGTGGCAAGAACGGCCGCGAAGGCCCCTGTTGCGAAATCTCCAACATAGCCGCGCCCGCCGCCCGCTTTCGCCAGCCGGGTGTGCGCCGCGGACGGCAAAGAAATTTCGAACAGCCCGAAAAGGTTTGCCGAAAAGACCACCAGAATGACGGCCATCAGTGCAAGAAAGACCGGGTTTTGGAACTGCAGCCCCCAGCCGACCGTCATCCCGATTCCCCGCGCCGCCAGCGTTCCGGCAGCGATAACCCACATGAAGGCCAGAACACCGAAGGCCGAAACGGCAAATCCAGCCCGAACCCGTTGCCGCGACTGACCGTGGGCCTTCATGGCCGAGGAGAGCTTGATCGACAGCACCGGCAGCACGCAGGGCATCACGTTCAGGATGAGGCCGCCGAGAAAGGCAATCGCCGCAATCCAGGCAAGATCGGCCAACCCCGGCAAAACGCGATCGAGGGTGAAGGGCGGCGCTGCGGCCTTATCGCTCAGGGCGGGCATCCAGGTTGCGGCGCGGTCTCCATCCGTCACCGTCACATCGAGTGGTGGCGGGTCATCGGCGGCGGAGAGGATTGGCAGACGGGCCCATAGTAATCGGCCTCCCTCGCCCAAACGAATGTCCGGCTTACCGAAAGCCGTGCCCTTGCCCAATTCGGGAAACACGTCGGGCTCGCCGAAGGGGCGGTCGCTGCGGGCGGTTAAGGTTAGCGCGGACATCTCACCGTCCAGATACGCGGTTTCGACAGAAATGCTACTCGCCGCGCCCTCGTCGGGCACGCGGCCCGCATAGGCCGAAATCAGGGTTGCGGCGTCGGCATCGATTCCGCTGGCCCTTGGTAGCGCCAACTGCAGTTCGAAATCCTCCGGGACGCAAACGGTCGAACATGTCAGGACGTTCACGCCGGCCTTCAGCCGGACCGGGGCGCCAGGGTCTGCAAGTGTTATCCGCAGCGGAAAGACCACCTCATCGGAGTAGCCGAAATTCTCGATCCCGAAGGCGGTGAAGCGCTCAGGCGCCGGCCAGAGAAACTCGACATTCTCGATGTTCTCCGATCCCGCCCAGTCGATCGACGGCGGGATGCCCACCTCACCGGGCGAGCGCCAGTAGGTTTTCCAGCCCTTCGACAATTCCAAGTGCAGCCCCGCCGAGATCGAACGGGTATCCGGGCTGACCCCGTTCTCGGCCGAGATCAGACGTGCGGTGACGGATGTGCTGGAAAATTCATCGGAACTTGCTGCGAATCCGTATTGCGACGGCAGCACGAGAAGTATTGCCAAGGCCAGCAATACGCCCCCGAACAGCCACACAGTATGGCACGCTTTCATCATATTGTATCCCGCCCTCGCCAATGCTTTCGTCTATCGCGCCGCGCCATAGGCGTGTCAGTTGCCCTCTGGTGGCACGACCAGAAACCCTTCGCGGCCATCGGAACAGGTAATCGCCGCAACGCCATCAGGGCGCGATCTGTTCAGCGTGCACCCATTTGGAAGATGGGCTTGGAAGTCCTGGGTTGCCAGCACCGCTGAACCATCTTGCCGACACGCACCGAGCGCCTCCGAACAGGCCCCGAGCGCAAGCAATGAGACGAGTGCCGCGGCGCGAACGGCGAACTTCTGCAGGTGCCTACTCGGGAGCAATCGTCCGGCCAATCGCCGCATGCTTGTCCGCGGCCTCGGAGGTGTTTTTCTTCTCGTCACCATGGCAGGATTTGCCCATGACACGATGCATCGCGAAATGAGCTCCGAGGCAGACAACCAGCGGCGCGAACAAGATCGCGTTGCTCGTCAGGTCGCTCGAAAGGCCACCCGCCGCAAGATAGAGCACGATGGGTGCCAGCATGATCGCACAGCAAGCCCACATCCCGTATTTCATCAACCTGCCGGTGGTTTCGTGCGATTCCGGCCTTTCACTATTCTTCATGGTTCCGACCCTCGGTTGTTTCGCCCCTGCTAAAGGCTTCCCCAACGGGAAGGTCAACATTACAAACCGATACGAACTTCACGCTCTTGTCATCCTAACCATCCTTGACCCTCCAGTGGGGGAAGGTGGTCAAAGCCATTCAATTATATAACCAGAATCACGGAGGCAGACCATGGGCGATATGACTTGTAAGGCAGTGAGTCGGCGGGCTTTTCTGTTCGCTTCGGCCAGCGGGCTGGTGTCGCTCGGGGCACCAACCGTGCTGCGCGCTCAGGAGGCTGCGCCGGTTCGTCGGAACATTTCGTCGTTCCGGTTGCATGACTGGCAGGATCATTTCGATTCCCTGGGCAAAGGCATTCTGCTGTCGGATACCACGACGCGGGTTCTTCAGCACTGGACTGCGGACGGGGAGATGCGCATTTACCCAACATCAGTGCCGATGAGCGATGAGTTGACACGCCGCGGCTACAGCGAGATAGTCTACAAGGACGAGGCGCCGGATTGGGTCCCCACGCCTTCGATGCGCGAGCGTGACCCGTCATTGCCGAAATATGTCGCACCTGGTCCCAAGAACCCGCTGGGCGTCCGCGCCATGCATCTGACCTGGCAGTACTACCGGATTCATGGCACCGGCGACACGCGCAAGATCGGTCGCAGATCCTCCAGCGGCTGCATCGGTCTCTACAATGAGGATATCATCGAAGTTTTCGACAGGACGCCAATCGGCGCCCAAGTTAAACTCATCTGAAGCAAGGATCAAATGAAAAAGACAGTTCTGGCCGTTCTGGCCTTCTTCGTGTTCGGTGGCGCAGTCGTCTACTGGAACATCGCGCAGCAACCCCAGCAGAGGATGGGCCATTCGATGGTACCGCCCGACACCAGCGATCTGGAATCGGGCGCACCTATCGTCGAAGTTTCGCTGCCGGCGGAGCTTTCGGACCAGGCGCAGATGGGTAAGCGGGCCTACGAGGCGAAATGTGCGGAATGTCACGGCAAGAACGCCGCAGGCCAGAACGGGGTCGCACCGCCGCTCGTGCATAAGATCTATGAACCAAACCACCATTCCGACATGGCGTTCGTGATGGCCGCGAAAAACGGCGTGCGCGCCCATCACTGGAAATTCGGAAACATGCCGCCGGTCGAAGGTTTGACCGATGGCGACGTCAAGTTGATCGCACGCTATGTACGTGAATTGCAGAGGGAGAACGGGATCAACTAAGCCTTGGGCAGGTTCCGGGCGTCCACTCTCACTATCCGGCCTGATCTTCCGATTTTCAAATTTGATTGCCAGCGCCATAATTGCCGCGGTTGAAACACAGGACTCTCCATGCCGACTCGACGCGATTTTCTCATGCAGGGGGCGGCTACCACCTCGGCTCTTGCCCTTACAAAGCCGCTTTATGCCGCGACGTCAGAGTTCCAGTCCCTCGACGCCCGCACGGCCAGCGTTCAATTGGCGCCGGAAGGTTATCCCAAGACCAAAATCTGGGGCTATGGCGGCGCGATGCCCGGCCCTCAATTGCGTCTTCAGCAGGGTGCGCGGCTGCAACGCCGCTTCATGAATGAACTGCCCCAGGCAAGCACGGTACACTGGCACGGGGTTCGTATAGACAATGCGATGGATGGTGTCGCGGGGCTAACCCAGCCTGCGGTCGAGCCGGGGCAGAGCTTCGACTATGATTTCATCGCGCCGGATGCCGGAACCTACTGGTATCACGCACATAACCGCTCGACCGAACAGGTGGCGCGCGGGCTCTATGGCGCGTTGATCGTCGAGGAATCCGAGCCGCCGGACCTGGATCGGGAAGAGGTGCTGATCCTCGATGATTGGCTGCTCGACCCCGAAACGGCGCAGATCGACCCGGACTTCACCTCGCGCCATGACCGCAGCCATGCCGGGCGGCGCGGCAATTTCATCGCCACCAACGGCCGGCACGACCTTTCCCTGGAGGTGCGCCAACACGAACGTCTGCGCCTGCGCCTCATCAACGCGGCCAATGCAAGGATTTTCGTGCTGTCGCTTCAGGGCATGGAAGGCTGGACGGTTGCGCTGGACGGCATGCCGCTGCCCCGTCCCGAGCCGCTAGCCGAGGCGCTGGTCCTTGGCCCCGGTCAGCGGGCCGATCTGATCGTCGACGTGACCGCCGCGCCCGACGAAACCGCGCATCTCGTTCGCCTTGAGGATCAGGAGGCGGCATCGCAGGTGGCTTTCCCCGTGACCCGAATGGCCTCGGCATCGCGCCGGGATTCACCGGACGCGCTGCCGCCAAATCCGGGGATGGAGGTGACCGGCCTCGATGACGCCAGGGCCGTGCGGCTCGACATGCAGGGCGGCGCAATGGGCAGGCTCGAAAGCGCGATTCTGAACGGCGAGAAGAAAAGCTTTCGCGAGTTGGTGTATGCCAACCAGTTCTGGTCGTTCAACGGGACGATCGGCATGACCGATGCCCCGCTTGTCGATGTCGAGAAGGGCGAAACGGTCAAGCTTCAGATCTACAACGATACTTCCTTTCCCCACGCGATGCACCTGCACGGGCTGCATTTCCGTGAAATCGGCGAGGATGGCAGGCTCGGTCCCTTGCGCGACACGATCCTGATGTTCGGCGGCCAGACCCGCACGATCGGTTTCGTGGCCGACAATCCCGGCGACTGGCTGTTTCACTGCCACATGCTCAGCCACGCGGCCTCGGGCATGATGACCTGGATGA
>NZ_JAVJUC010000024.1:0-128754 GCF_040219995.1 Roseovarius sp.
TCAGCGCACTTCGCGCCGGCCTCATGCTCGGTCAGGATGCCGATGATCTGTTCTTCGCTGTATCTCGTTCGCTTCATTGTCCGTCCCTTCGTTGGGTCGGACTCTAATTCCAAATGGAGGAAAAATCCCGTGGCAGGTCAACACCATCACTTCAGCACGGGGGCAATCCCAGCCGGTGCTGATTGCGTTCTTGGCAATCAGGATGCGCACCCAATCGTCCTGCTGCACCCGCTGCGGCTCGATATAGGGAACAGTGTATCGGCCAAAGGTCTCGGTCTTATGCTCACCGAACACGTTCGCGATGCTGTCTTCGGGCAGTTCGGGAAATCGCTCAAGGATCACATCCAGCCATTTGCCTATGTCATTAGGGTTCGGCGCATCCGGCACTTGCAGCACCATAAGGGGCTGCACCTTGCTCCCGTCGCCTTGTTCCTCAGCATAACCCGCCCATGCTTCAGTGATATTTTGCAGCTTGTCTGCCCCACGGCGGAGAAGCACGGTCTCAAAATCCCCAACCTCGTCTGGCACGTCCATCGTGATCGTGTCTTTCAAGAGGCCCGATGCCTGCACTAGACCGGAATCCACCTGTACATGCGGCAGGGTCGTGCGGCCCTGCATCCCTTCAAGTGCTTTGTTGAAGCGGTCCACAGTGGCTGAGATGCCCCAAACAATCGGAATGGCGGGCGTACCGCCAGAGCCGTTGATGAGCTGTTTCACGATGGTCTGCCTGCCGGAGGCCGCAGCAATCCCGCCATCGGGCTTCATGCCCCTGTGCGCTTCGTCCAGC
Source organism: Roseovarius sp. (assembly GCF_040219995.1). GTDB lineage: Bacteria > Pseudomonadota > Alphaproteobacteria > Rhodobacterales > Rhodobacteraceae > Roseovarius. Next base: position 788 of record NZ_JAVJUC010000024.1, read on the forward strand.
ACAAGGTGGAGCGTCAATTCGGAATCTTCGATGGTGTTGCGGATCGTGTCCCAGATGGTGAAGGCGCGCATGTCGGGCATAATCTTCTGTCCGTCGGCGGTCTCTAGGCTGTCATCGTCCGGGTCATGGCCACGCGTCAGAAGGCTGCTTTTGGACAGCTTCTGCGTGTTGAGGAAGTAGATCTTCCCCGCCTCTAGGGTCTCCCGATTGAAGGTATTCTCTACCGTCACAAGGTCGGAAATGGTTAGCTTGTCGGACGCCTCCTGCAAGCGCCACTTCGATTGCGTGTTGAGCGATGGGTCATCGCTGAACCAGATCACGACTGCGCCGGGGTCGGGTTCGAACTCCAATTCGTCATTGCCGAACAGAAGCGCCTCGAACACGGCGGCGGCCATGACCGTCTTACCGGAGCCGGTTGTGGCGGCGAGTGAAAACGCGGTCTTCATGTCGTGGTCTTGCCAGAACACCCGCGCCTTTTTCATGTTGTCCAATACATCGGCCACGGCTTGGGCCTGATAATCGATAAGCGTAAACTTCATTTCTCAGCGCCCCATCGCGAAGCGGAAATTGTTCAAGTAGGATTCATAAAGGCGCACCGGCTCCACCCCGGCGGGCAGTTCCCGTGTGATAGCCTGAAAGCGGCGCTCGTCGTCGGTTACGATATAGGCGATGCGAATATCGCCCTTTTCGGCGATAGCGGCGCAGAAAGGCGTGGCGCGGTCGAGATTGGTCAGAAGGCCATAGGTATCGGCCACTTCCCAGCCTTCTGCCGGTTCCTTGTCGATGCGCCGCCCTTCGCTACCCGCGCGCATCCATAGAAGCGGGGCAATCCGGGCGAAGGCGCGATTGTGGGCGATCTTGACCGGGGTTTCATAGATGAGGGTGAAGAATTCTGCATTTTCCTTGAAGCCCTCCGCCATGGGAAATTCATCAGTGAATTGATAGTCACTTTCGATAGGCACGCCTTCTGGCGTCGTCCCAACGATAGCGGCTTCGATCCGAGGCTTTGTTATGTAGTCGCAGATTCCATGTTGTTCCCATTCGTGGTCGCCTGGACGAAGTGACTTTTGACGCAGCGCTTGCTGTTCGGACGCTTCCACCTCGTTGTTGGTGACAGATATTGATTGCATCCGATGGCCTAACCGTCTGTTGAGCTTAAATACTGCGTGCGCAGTTGTCCCTGAACCGGAGAAAAAGTCCAACACGATAGCGTCCGGCTTGTCCAAAAGGAAGAAACTGAGGCAGTCCTCAACGGCGTAAAGGCTCTTAGGATATGGAAAACTCCTGCTGCCAATTAAGTCCTTCACGATTTCCGTCCCATACCTCTGCGCATCATGAGAAGGTCTGTTCCAATTTGTCGCGGGCATCTTTTCTTTGCCGGTAGGATAATGGGCTTCGATAGATTTATCAGCCTTGCGTCCCGTCACGATAACCTTACCCAACCCAATGTCTCTGACGATGCCGCCGGTCAGATAGCTGATCACATAGGGTTGCGGGGCATCCTTCGTGAATTTCCCGGCTCGCAAATGACCGTCTCGAAGCAAACGTTTCGCAACATCTGGCGTTACACCCCAATTCATTTCAATGCCATTTGGGCGGATAGGTAGAACAGTCACCATTCCTTTCTTTTGGGGTGCATCCTCGACTTTTACATCCTCCGGTAGGGGGGCACCGATTTCAGCTATCCAGCCAGTCTTCTCATCAACATATATTGGATAGAACTGATTGGGACCGCATGCGCCTTTGCCTTTTTTCCCTCGCGCGCCTGCCAAGCTACTCCTGCGGAGGGTATCCCAAACTACAGGGACATTCTCAAGTTGTCTGTCCTCAGGAGCAACCCGAGCATTTCCGAAACGACAAAAGAAGATATACTCGTCGGTTCTCGCGAATTCCGCCGTTCTGCCTGCGCCTGCCGGGTTAATAACAGAAGAAATCATCTGGATCTTTGCCTCTGGGAATACTTGTTCCAGAAGCAGGCCGAGTCGAAGATACTCTTTCTCGTCGATAGTAGCGATTAGTACAGACGAAGTGGGGTCAAGAAGTTCCTTTGCTACCCGAAGACGCCTCTCCATCATGGCGAGCCACTTTGAGTGCCTATAAATATCCTCTTCCCCAACATAGTTGTTATTGTATTTCCAGTCCCGCGCACCTGAATTGTAAGGTGGGTCGATGTAGATGACATCTATCTTGCCACGATGAGTGAAGGTCAGCGCCTCCAACGCGTGGAAATTCTCGCCGTTGATCACGGTGTGATAGGGCTTGCTGCCTCCGCGCTCGACCTTTCCGGTACTGACAAGGCCGGGGTAGATGTAGTCGCGAAACTCCGCGACCACGATCAGGTCAGCCACCGCTACCTCCTGTGTATCTGGCTCTGTTGCGCCGATCAGCGCCACCTGGGCCATGCGCTCGGCCCCTCTGCCGGACAGGCTGCGCACCTTCCAAAGCCGTTGATCGCCCTTCTTCGTCTCGCCACGCGGAGGCAGAATGCGCACCTTGTCACCCTTGCGTATCGGCCGCCCCGGCAGTTCAACGCTTTCGGGCCGGTGCCGCTCGAAGTTCAGGCCAAAGGCGCGACGACTGGTCAGCGCCTTGAACTCGCGTTGCAGCTCTCGCCCCAGATCGGCATCCTTCGATTTCGCCTGAGCGATAAGATCGGTCAGGCGAGACATTGGCGGGCCTCCTGTCGGGGTGGGCTGTGAGGGGGTGGTGTGCGTCTGCTTCGGATCATCTTCTTGCTCTTGCGGCAAAAGGGCCGGTGTCTGTTAGCGATTGAAAAGGAAGGGGTTTCTCCCGATCATCGTCAACTTCGCATTTCAGGGCGCAAGAGGCTAGAGGGAAGTGAAGCGCTCCGGGCAGGATTAACCCACCCGGAGCGGCAGCAGTATCTGCCAACTGCAATGGGTTCGTATCCTTTGACCTGTTATCTTGCCCTCAAAACGTCATGCAATTTCTTGTCGATGATTAAGTCATGCAATTTCTTGTCGATGATTAAACTGGCTTCCGTCAGGCTGTGGATCGAGTTCCATGAGTCCGCTGCCTAATTCATTTTGTGTTTGGACTGCGGTTGAGCATATGCTGGCGGCGCTCTTAGCTGGTTTGTCGCGGAAAAGGTGCCGGTACTATCAGACCGATTACCTTAGACTTCTCTACTAAACCAGTAATTGTACTCCTAATGGCGGTTTGCATTGGGGACAATTGGAACGAGATGGGGTCACTGGATAAAGTCCTTCCCGACGTCCATTAAGTCAAAGGTGAGCTCAGCCGTTCTACCCTCGATTTCCACGTCACTCAGGAAGTAAAAAGAAACATCCTGAATGCCCAATAATGCATCCACTCCGCTGGGAATAAGTGCTGCGGCTGCTATGCATGTCTCAAAGCTAGCGAGTTGAAGCGGCTGGCCGTCTACTGTACTTCTCCTGATCTCAATTTCACGCCTGTCCGTTCCCATGATGTTATAATAAAATTTGTCTGCTGGAAGTTGCAGGCATCTTGCCGTCGCCACGGAGGGGAAATCCGAAACCCTCAACACGTTTACCTTTTCGTTATTGAGTATCGTGTCTACACCATGCGGCGCGACGATCTCTTCGAAGAAGAGGCGTAGTTCTCGGTATTTATTTGGTCGAGACTTCATGCAGTGCAGATAATGCTCACAAGCAGAGGCGGAACCGACTGGACTAAGGACTCTAACTTGAAAACATCTCTGATTTTCCCAATATCTATCCATTTCCTTTCTGGCGTCCTGAAGGCTTGCTGGATGACATTTTTCGATTTTGGGAGAAACCAGATCATTTCCCCACGAAAACGCCTCCACTATGTACTCCATCTGATTTCCTGTTCTTAGTTGAGTGTCGGACTTGAAAATCACGATGTTATCAAAAAGCGAGGCCTACAACCCCTAGAGGGGTGTTTCTGGTTAGGTCTGGTGGTAAGCGGTTATAAGTTGGAATTTGAAACCCGCGCGGATTGTAGATTAGCCGTCAGCAGGTCCCGCAGTTCGCCATTCGTACCTCCCCAAGGGGCGTCGCCATCTTGGTTGTGTGGCGTAGAAGCTGTCGAGTTCAATGACGTGTGTGGCAGAGAAAAGGTTGACCGGCTTGCCAAGTCTGACATTCTGTCGGGCGGTTTCAAACATGGAATCGAAAGTCTTGGCCCGAGCGGTCAGAGACCCCACGCCTTTGAGCAACCAAGTTGCCCGCTCTTGGAAGAAGTCGTAGCACTGATCCTCGAACAGATACTGGATCCCAATGCGCTCGGCGGCCCATGAGCGGAGCGTGCCATAGAGATAGAATACGGGTTGGCCTTGGGCTGGCCTCAGAAAGAGGGGTGCAACAGGGGCTGGTCCTTCTCCTCGCGTTCTCCAGCAATGCATGGTCGCGGGCGAGGTGTTGACTAGGGCGGCGGCTTGCGGCGACGAAAGAAGCCACCAGGGCGGAATCACCGGCCAAAGGGCGGAATCCTTATACAAATTGGCCCCAGGTTTCTTGGGCATTATTTATATCCTATATTTTGAGAACAGATTCTGGGGTGTAGGTAGTGTAGGTAAAGAAGGTACTTTTCTGGAATCGAAACAGAATAGAAAGGTACCTTCAGAGCCTACACTACCTACACCAATCAGTGACGCGACCGCCGCAAAGATACCCCTGACCAAACCATACCTTCCTTAGTTCGGGTCGGGACGATCTTCGTTTTCTTAATCATTTCTGCCCGGAACTGCGGCTGGCTCAGTGGTCTCAAACCGTTCTCGCCGCACCACATCCGATAGTGAAACTGGAGCTCCTTGGCTCCGACCTTGCCGTCTGGCGTGAAGTTGCAGCTGTCTTCGATGAAGCCGAAGATCATGTCTGAGGATTGGACATATCTGGCGGCCTCGGCCTTCAAGTCTTCTGGGATGGCAAGCCCGTTCGCCCGGTAGGATTCAAGGCCTTCCAGAAGACGGTTCAGTATCCCAGAGGCTTCAGCTTGCAGCTTTTCCGGTAGCGATGAGTCCCGTTTCTCTTCAGGGATAACCTTGTTGAACGGTATCAAAGCTATCCGACGGCCCATCGCGCCGTCTGCCCCATTGATGACCGGTAGAGCGTTGGTAATCATGAACATTACGAACTCCGGGTCGAATTCAAACAGTTCTTTATGCAAGAACCGGGCAGTGATAGGATCACCGCCAGTGATCCGCTTTACCAACGGCGCATCAAGGATCTCGCCCGTCGCAAGTTCGGAGGTTGCAACCATCCGGGCACCTTTTAGGCGGGCGAGATCGTTTCGAATGCCAGGGTTTTTTTGCTTGATGAATGTAGATGGCTCAGCGTTCATCGCGTAGCCGCCCATGGCGTGGGTAACCGCGTTCACTAGTGTCGACTTGCCGTTCGCACCTGGGCCGTAGCACAAGATGAATACCTGCTCCTTAGGCTGCCCCAAGAGTGCGTAACCGAACAATCGCAGAGCAAAATCACGATGTTCTTGGGGGAGAATGTCCTCCAGCAGTTTGTCAAAGAACGGGCATGATGCTTGGTGGTCGAATCTGGCGTTCCCGACTTTTGTCACTAGATCGTCTGGATCGTGATCGCGAAGCAAACCTGTGCTCAGATCGAGAGTCCCATTTTGAAGGTTGAAGAGGCTAGGTTGCGCGTCGTAGCTGGCCCATTTGGTGCGAAGACAATCATCGCTGGCTGCCAAGGAGATGGCCTTCGCAAGTTTTCCGGCTCCGAGGATCTGACGCGCCCGCTTGGCCGCATCATTGTCTGGATCACTGTTCGCATGCGCAGACTCATAAATGCGTTCTGCGAACTTTTTGGCGCATTCCTGAACTGCGGAGCCATTAGTATCCGGTTCCCAGGCGATCCCGTCGTAAGCCATCCAGCCGACCGCTTCAGTGCTGCGAAATGTCGGCGAAAGATGCGCCGCCAACTCACGGGACAATGGAACGTCGTCGTAATTTGCTAAACCGTTGGCTGCGTATCCTGAAACGCTTTTAGCGATCGCGCGCACCTCAGCCTCGGCCAATGGAGAGGGAGATCCCGCATTCGTCACCATCAATTGGCGATAGAGCTGGTCTGCGTCGTATCCATGTTTTCGGCGATAAAAACCCGCTAAGCTGGTCAGATCGTTATTACGAGATCCTTCGCGCATAAACCCAGCGACGGGAGAGTTCGTGTTTGCGGCAGATCCTTTTGAAGATGTCAGTTTTTCCACCAGCCATTCCGGCGCGTTCTCAATACTATTCATCATCTGGGGTCTCCCATACGTATTTTTTTCCTGACAGGTGAATAGAAGGCGGGGCCACCACATATCCTCCGTTGGCGCGGATATCTATTGCAGCGCCAAGTTTCCCCGTGCTGCAACCGAATGGGCGGTCTGGCATGTTCAAATAGATATGAACCCCACCGCTTCCGGTTCGCACGCGTGCGGAAAACGGGATATGTCCAAATTCCCGATCGAGCGCTGCTAACGCGCCAAATCCATCTTTGCCCGGCCCGCAGTCGATATCGATTACGAAGAGACCGGAAACCTCACCTGTTGCGATGGCAATATTCGCGTTCGGGTGGTCAGACCACCAAGCCTCAATTGTTTTCAGCTCGGTGGTGGCATTCTTGAACCCACCCGCATGGAGCGGATGTTTCCCCGGGCTGCTGCAGTCCTGCTTCCCACAGGTGCAACGCCCATCTTTGATGCCGTGCACGGGAAAGACGGACCAACCGGCCTCGGCATATATAAATGCATGATCCAAGATGCTCATATCATGCCTCCCCGAACGAACGTGTGGGGTGGGTCTCATTCTTAGCGAGCCATCCCTCGATCGCGTCGCGCCGGTACAGAACCTTGCGTCCGACTTTTGCGCGACCGGGGCCAACACGCAGCGCATGCCAGCGGCTCAATGTGCGCTGGGAGACGCCGAGAAGCTCGGCGACGTCAGCGGGTTTCAGGTAGGTGGTACTGTGAGGCATCGAAATCTCCTATGTTTTCCTGTGTGGAGACTTCTAGCCGTGAGTGACGTTCTCGTTTGGCGGTTGCTTTGTCAAAGACCTTCGGGCGGCCAACTCCGCAGGCTAAATTCCTCAAGAGAAGCAAGAAAGCTAGCTATTGCTAGAATGCCGCGCGCGTCATCAATTTGACCGTTTTCCCAGAGCTCGGGCGTCTCTACCAGGATTGCGAATAATTCGACCGGGTCACTTGGCAGGTCATCATTAAAGTACCATGCCGTTAACCATGCATAGAGACGTGGCCCCATTTTTGGAGGCTGCCCGCCACCTTGTCCTGTTAGACCAAGCACGCGATTAACTTGGCTGGTTTTCAACGTGATGCTAACGAACGCCCGCTCGTTTGTGCTGTCGATCAGGTTGGCTTGCGTGCCAAAATCGCTGTCATGGCTGTAGTTTAAGGAATGATCTTGCCATTCGGCATCCGTCATAGGCTCCTTTTTGTTACTTGTTCGCGTGAACGGCAAATGGAGATCAAGCCATCCGACAGATGCTGCGCTTTCGATCCGCCCACGGCGCAAGGCATCTATCACTGTGTCGACTTGCGCCTGGCTCAGATTGTCGAAAAGCCATCCGAGTGGAACGGTACGGTTTTCAATAGGCTTGTTTAGGTGGCGGCGAGTATCGTGATGGGTTTCCCCTGACAGGTTGGTCATAGAGTGTTCTCCAAGGCGTTGCGGCGTTAGTGCTGGACTTGGAGATGGCAGTGACTGCGCGGCATGACAAGCCGGGCTGCAGTGCAATTAAGCCACTGTCATTAAACTAAAATTTCAAGATATCACTGCAGTGAAACCGCTTGAAAAAATCACTTGCCGGGAAAATTGGAAGCCATTTTGTTGGCCGCATTGCGCAATGGATCATCCATCAAATGGGCGTACCGCATAGTGGTCTGATGCTGTGAATGACCCAGTAGTTTCCCGATGGTTTCAAGGGTTTCGCCGCTCGACACCAAGGTGGACGCAAAGGAATGGCGCAGATCATGGACTCTCAAATCGGGCATGCCAGTTTCCTTCCTGAGCCAGCGCCAAGGCCGATTGATATCTGGAAGATGCCCCCCCGTTGCGGTCGGGAATAGAAAACTACCGTCTGCAGTCTCATGCATGGCCTTCAATAGAACGAGTGCCTCATTGGACAGGGGAATCCTTTTGCGCTTCCTGTCCTTGCTCTTGTGAGGCGGCCTGTTCCAGATTCCCAGGCTCAGATCAAGATCGGCCCATTCGAGCCCCAGCACCTCACCGCGCCGTGCGCCGGTTAAGATAAGCAAACGAATTGCGTTCGCTGCTTTGCGGTTTTCCATTGCGTCAAGCGCTGCAAAGACGCGCTCATACTCATCCTTTGAAAGGTACCTCTCACGGGAATGCTCTGCATTCCGGCGGAAGCCATCTGCAGGGTTCTTCTCGATCCAGTCCCACCTTATAGCAAGGTTGAGAGCCTTCCGCAGAACCTCCAGAACGCGGTTTGCGCGGGTAGGCGCCGTCATGCTGATCTTGGCATGAAGGCGATCGATCTGGCGGCTCGTGAGCTCTCTGACGGCTATGGAACGCAGATCCGGAAGGATATAGTTGGCCCACATTCCGCGTTGATCAGTCTGGCTTCGAGGGGAAAGCGTCTGAAGGTGAACCTTCTCGTACTCATCCCAGAGATCGGCCACATTTGGAGCCTCGCGTCGTTCGTTGCGCTCCTCCAAGGGGTCTGCACCCTGATCGATGAGCCTACGTAATCCTGCGGCTTTTTCACGGGCAGCGGCGGCGCTCCAAGCGGGAGACTTGCCGATCGTGTACCTGCGTTCTTTCCGGTTGATGTGATAGTTCAAGACGAAGGCTTTGGTCCCCGTCTTGGTGACACGCAACCCAAATCCGGGAACCTCGCTATCGTAATGAATCTTGTTGCCTGTCTCTGGGGCGGCAGCTTTCTTGACAAACGTCTCGTTGATCTTTTGCACCTTGTGTCCGTTCTGTGTCCGGCTAAATATTGGAAATCAATGACACGCGGCGTCTCCCAATGTCAATGAAAAGCATTGATATTGCACTGCAATCAAAGAGAATTGCAGAGATTCCTTGAGGAAATCGAAGGTATGGCACGCAGGCTCATAACCTGAAGGTCGTAGGTTCAAATCCTACTCCCGCAACCATAAATACTATACTTTGCATAACCTCCTGTTCACAGGAGGTTTTTTGCTGTCCGGGCTTCCCCGCATCACCAAGGCTCAGCGCCAGAATGCCCGCAAGCGCGCCGTGAAGGTCCAGCTGCGGCTCCATGCGCTTGCCGCCTGTCGGCACCGGCGTGACCACGATCTTCTCGATCAGGCCACGGATCGCCTCGCGGGCATCGCCATCGCGGCATGGCTCGTGATCTGACCCTCGCAAACTGGACCGTTTAAAGGTGGAGTTTCCGCTACGATTTCCCGGCTGGGAGAGGAGCGGACTCACATGAAGGCATCGAAGTTTTCGGACGCGCACCGGGGTAGACTTCTTGGCGCGGATGCGACAAAGAACTGGGCCTGACAGAACCCCGCGCGCGTGCGCCTTTCTCAGACAGATACCATGGACCTCATCTCACTGCCTTGCAATCCTGGCCGCGAAACTGTGCGCAGGCCATTTCTGTTCGTAAGCTCCTCGGGCATGCGCGCCCGTCCATGCCGGACCACAAGCATTGGTGAAAGCGGCCTCCTGATGCGCACTGATACCGACAACATTACCCTTGCTGACATGGCGCCCAGCCTCGTGCGTTTTGACAGGCTCTTGCCCGGAGCGGATCGATAATGGTTCGTGTCAGCGTGCTTACCAATGCGACGAGCGGCAACAATCGCAAAGGGCTCGTGCGTCTCACCACTCGATTATCTGCATACAGTCACGTTACGCATCACGTGACCCGCTCGCCCGAAGAGGCACGTGCACTGATGCCCGCATTGTACAACGCGGCCCCGGACGTGGTGATTATCAACGGCGGCGACGGCACAATTTCGGCCACGCTCGGCCTGATGCTCGCACATTGGCGCGCTGAGACGCTGCCCCTCGTCATGCTGCTACCGGGCGGCACGTCCAACATGACGGCAGGCGATATTGGGCTGGCCTCCTCGCCCGCCCGCGCGCTTGACCGGGTGTGCCGCTGGCTCGACGCCGGCGCGCCGCTGAAAGGAGGGGACATCCGCAGCCGCCATATCATGCGCGTGACAGGAGCCGCCGATGGTGCTGTGCGCTATGGCATGTTCCTGGGTACCGGCGCGATCATGCAGGCCACGCGCTTTGCCCATGAAAAGGTTCATTCGCGGGGCCTGCGCGGAGAGTGGAGCCTTGGGCTCATCCTCATCCGCACGCTCTGGGGACTTGTCCGGCAAGATGCGCGCTTTTACCAGCCCACCCATGTCGGCCTTGCACTGCACGGTCCGGAGACAGCCCCCGTCCGCCGCGCCGAGGCTCCCATGCTCATTCTGGTGGCAAGCACGCTCGACCGGCTGTTCCTGGGTATGCGCCCGTTCTGGGCGCAGGAGAGCGGGAGCATCGGCCTCACCGCCATTCGGGGTGGCGCCGAAAGATTCGGACGCACGATCCTTTCGGTACTGCGGGGACGGCTCAATCGGCACACCACCCCCGGGAAGGGCTACGAAAGCTTCCGCACCGACCGTATCGAGATGCACCTTGACGGCGAGTTGAATCTAGACGGCGAGCTTTTCATGACCGAAGGCGGCAAGAATCCCCTTGTCGTGAGCGTCGAAGGTCCGATCCGTTTCCTGCGTCCACCGCAATGAGACCCGCACGATATCTCGACCGTCCCGGGCCCGGGGGCGTAAGACCCGGCTGTCGCATCTGGGGCAACCCGGGCGCAGACCCCGGTTGTGACGCCACCTAAACCCGTAAGATTGTTACAAGCCCGTGCGCCAGAACGGCGGGTCCTTGCCACAGAGCGCTTGCAGATCAAGAAGCAAAACCCGATCAGCAGCGAACAAACCGTTCATCGCGCAGAGGTGCGTCTTGTCCAAATACATCCTCGGAAGCCGTCTTAACCACAAGGTGCTCGACAGTCGGGTCGCTGCGACAGCACTGTGGCTTGTCGATCTTGCCCTGATCGGCACCATCAGCGCCTTTTTCGCGGCGCTGCCACTGACCTGGGCCTCGGCCACGGGCACGCGGTTCGGCCGCTTTCTGGGGCGTGTCTTCAGGAACCGTACCCGCCACGTATGCGCCAACCTGGTGCTGGCGCTGCCCGGCACGTCGCCCGAAGAGATCGAGCAGCTGGCTGAAGAGGTCTGGGGCAATGCCGGCGCGGTCTTCGCCGAGTATCCGCACCTGGCAAAGTTCACTGACCCCAAGCATGGCCTTCTGCGCATCGAGACGGTCGAGCCCGACCCCGCCTATTGCCGCCCCGGCACGCCGGTTGTGTTCGTCGCTGCCCATCTCGCGAATTGGGAGGTGGCCTGCGCCGCAATGACGCAATTGGGCATCCGTTCGCACGCGCTTTATGCGCCGCTGGCCAATCCGTGGCTTGACAGGATCATGGTGCGCCACCGCTCCAAACTCGGTTGCGAGACGGTCTCGCGCGAGGCCGGGCTGCGGGGTTTTCTCGAAGCGCTCAAGAGCGGCGAAGCCCCGGCGATGATCATCGACCGGCGCATCAAGGGCGGCAAGCCGATCCCCTTCTTCGGAGTGGACAAGGACAGTTCAACCCTGCCTGCGGGCCTTGCGCTGCGCTTTGACGCGCCGCTCGTGCCTGTGCAGGTCGAGCGTCATCCCGGCGCGCGCTTTACCGTACGCTTTCACGCGCCGCTCACGCCGCGTGACCCGGATGCCGATATGAACGCTCAGGCGCTCGATCTCACTTGCCAGATTCACGAACACTATGAAGACTGGATCCGCGCGCGCCCCGGTGACTGGCTCTGCACCAGCAGGATCTGGCTGGATTCCGCCATTGAAGCGAAGGCGGCCCCAAGCGGTCAGGACTGCCCGCCGGGGCGTGACAAGGCACCTGCCGGTGTCTGATTTTGGTGTCGTGGCGCTCACCCTCAGGGCAGCGCCGCGCACTTGCTCGCAGTGCTCCTTGCGCTTATCCCGCCCGCCGGAGCGGTTCGCCAACCTCGAGCCGGTGAACCACGTCTGCAGCCTTTGCGAGCGCGTCGTTATGGGTGATGGCGAGGATCGTCAGATCGTTTCTCAACACCTTTAGCGTGTCGATGATCTCAGCCTCGCTATTGGGGTCGAGCGCGCTGGTCGCCTCGTCAAGGATCAGGAGCTTCGGCGCGTTGATCAGGGCGCGGGCGATGGCAATACGCTGCCGCTGCCCGCCAGACAACTTGCCGCCGCGCTCTCCCACCATGGTCGCCAACCCCTCGGGCAGGGAGCGTACGAATTCCCAGGCCCCGGCCTTTTGCAGCGTGGCGATGACCTGCGCCTCGGAAATGGCAGGATCGCCGAGTGTAACATTGTGAAGCACTGTGTCATGCAGGAGCACAGTTTCCTGCGGAACATAGCCAACCATCCTTCGCCAGCGGCGCAGGTCCACCGCCTCGAACGGCACCCCGTCGATACTTATTCGGCCGCTTTCGGGGCGCAGGAGGCCGGTCACGAGGTCGATGATCGTGGTCTTACCCGAGCCCGACGGACCAATGAGCGTCGTGATCCGATGCGCCGGAACCTCGAGACCGACACCGCTTAGAACCGAATACCCCTCATAGGCAAAGCGCAGCTCGCTGAGTGTGATGCCGCGTTCCAGCGTGGGTGTGACGAGACCGCCCAGATGCTCTTGTTCGGCTGCGGCACGCGCGCTCGTGTCCTTGAGCGACCAATAAGCGCTCTCAGTTTGCGCGAGTTTCTGATACTGTTTCTGCACTTTACCAAGAAAGGCAAAGGTCCGCCCCAGCGCAACCGCGAGGATGAGCACGGTGGCGAACTCCATCGACAGAACGTCGATCGCCAGATAGATCCCCAAGGCGATCAGCATCACGAACATCAAATCCTGGCCCGAATCGAGTGCTGCGCCCGCCAGCACCTGCTTGCGCAGCGTCTTGTTGAGGCGATTGGTCTCGCCGCTCAGCACTTCGTCGATCTGGGCTTCGCGCGCCATCGCCTTGAGCGGCTTGACAGAGTGCAGCGTGTCGGTGAGGTGGGAGACCAGTGATGTCATGAGTTCGGTCTGCCGCATGCCTGCCTTGCGCATCATCCGGACGAGGAAATGCGACAGCCAGATTACCGTGGCGCCCGCCATGAGACTGACTACGGTCACCTTCCACGAGACCGCGAGCCCCACTGAACCGTAGACAATCGCCTGAATAAGGAAGGTCAGCGAGGTGGTGCCGTGAAGATAGGCATCTGATGCACGCTGCGCCTCGGTCGCAAGCGCATTGGTCAGCCGGCCCGCCGGTTGATGCAGGAAAAAGCTCCAACGGCTGCGCATCATGTTGCGTAGCACCTCGAGCCGCAGGTCGGTCGCCACCCGCGCCGCAGTATAGCCTACCTGCCGCTGCGCCACGAGCAGCAGGATCGCCTTGACTGTGGCCATGGCGACGATCAGCAATAATAGCGCGCCAAGCGTCGCTGGCACCCCGAGCCATGCCAGAACGTTGAGCACCACCTGCTCCACCTCGCCTGGCGGTTCGGTATGTGCCGCCGCCTCGCCCGAGGACAGCGCGATCTTGAGCATCGGCAGCATCGCCGAGAGGCCAAGCCCCTCAGCCAGCCCTGACAGCAATAACGCCAAGACCATGAGGAGACTGGCCGTCGGATAGGCGCGGAAGAGGTGAAGCATCAAGCGCATGGTTTGGCTCTCCTGTGATCTCTTGCGCTGGAGATCCGGAGTGGGGACCGCTTCACTGCCTCAACGGGCGGCGTGGGATGTGTGGCTATCGCCGAGAACCGGATCAATGAATCGAAGGAGAGTAGTCGTAACTTGCTCGGGAGCCTCATCGGCGTTCGCCTCTTCGTTGGGACGTTGCTCTGTCATGGCGCGGTCGCGGAGATTGGGTGCTCGCGTGAGCGTGCAGCCTGCGTCGCTCAGCCGGGAATGATCCATTCAGCTTGCGGCACCAAGATGGTCATCACAGTGAATCAGTATTTTGATTGCGGATTTGATATTGATCAAAGACCGGCACTTTTTCGGCGCGTTTATTGATGGGTGTGGTGCCGACACTCGGGCGCTTTTTGCCCCATGGGTTGCGGAACGCACAGCTGTGTCCGCAAGACTGAGTGCGATTGCGTGACAAGCGAACGGAATGCCAATCCGCGCAGGATGGAGAACACGATGACGACGATTACAGCCATGAGCGACGAGTCTCGGGCACGATGCCTGTGTCCGGTGCCATCGTGAGGCCTGTGGGGATGCGGCTTGCGCGCGTGACCGCGGAGGGACGCGGGGCGAAGGATCGCCTTTTGGCGACGGTCGTGGAGCGGTTGCATGCGGAAGGCTTGCGGATCGCAGGCGCCGTGCGCGCGGTCGCGCCGGGTGCAGAGGCTGGCCATTGCGACAGTGCGTTGCGGCTGCTGCCGGAGGGTCCCGTTGTCGATATCACGCAGAATCTGGGGACCGGGTCGGCGGCGTGCCGGATGGACTCCGGAGCGCTTGAGCTGGCTGTGGCGGGGGCCACGGAACGGTTGAAGACGCAGGGGGCCGACCTCGTGGTGGTCAACAAATTCGGGATAAGCGAGGCGGAGGGACGTGGGTTCCGAACGCTGATCGCCGAGGCGCTCGGGCGCCACTTGCCGGTTCTGATCGGTGTGTCCGATGTGCACCGCGAAGCCTTTGACCGTTTTGCGGGTGGCATGGCCGTCGCGCTGCCTGCGGATGAAGACGCTGTTCTGGCCTGGTGTCTGGACGCGATACCGACGTCGGATCGGGACATGGGCGGTTGCAGTGTGTCGGGGCCGCATCACGCCTGATGAAAGGCCGCAGATCACGAAAGGAGACTAAAATGACCGAACTGGATGAGTATAGCGCCGCCAAGGCCCCAACGGCAAAGTTGGTTTCACATATCCTGTCGCGTTACCATGAGACGCATCGGCGTGAACTGCCCGAATTGATCGCGCTCGCCCGAAAGGTCGAAACATCCCACGCTACCGATCCAAACACGCCGCACGGTCTGACGCAGACGCTCGAGGCGATGATTGCGGATCTGGACGCGCATATGCGCCGGGAAGAGGCGGATCTGTTTGCCGCGATCAAGGCCGGGAGCGTGTCGGCGGATGGCTCTATTGCCAGTCTGCGTAACGACCATGACGGGCACGAAGCAACAGTCAACCGCATCGCGGCGATCACACATGGCTTCCGGCTGCCCGATTATGCCTGTCGCGCCTGGGCCCGGCTTTATGCCGGGCTGGGCAAGCTGGTCGAGGACCTCGACGAGCACAGGTATCTTGAAGAGCGTGTGCTCTTTCCGCGCCTCGAGGCCGGGCAATGAGCGCGCCTGGCACATATGCGCCGCGTCCCGCGATGCTTGGTGGCGGCCTTCTGTCGCGCCTCGCCTGTGGTGCGGTGCAGCCGGTCCTGTCGCGCGTTGTGCGCCGCATCGCCGCGCGGCACCCGTCGCTTTTCGCGCGGCTTGGGGCCCATCAGGGCACCGATTTCCTGATCGACCCGGTCGATTTGCCCTTTGCCCTGCATCTGCGCCCGGACCCGGAGGCGCTGCTGTTCCGGGCTGTGCCGCGCGATGCCGCGCCGCAGGCAGGCGCCACCATCCGGGGGCGATTCATGCTGCTGCTGGAACTGGTCGATTCCGAGGAAGACGGCGACGCCGCCTTCTTCTCGCGCGATCTCGAGGTGACCGGCGATACCGAGGCGGTGGTGCGGCTGCGCAACGCGCTCGATGATGTCGAGGGCTCTATCGCCGAGGAGACGGCGGCGATGTTCGGCCCGCCCGGTCGCGCCATCCTCGGGCGGCTCAGGCGCGCCTATTCCAATGACATGAACGCACAGGAGGTCGCATGAGCCTTGCCGAACTGATCTGCCCCGCGGGCACCCCCGCAGCACTCCGCACTGCCGTCGATGCGGGCGCAGACGCGGTCTATTGCGGTTTTCAGAATGCCACCAACGCGCGCAATTTTCCGGGACTGAACTTCACCCCCGACGAGCTGGCCGAGGCGGTGGCTTACGCCCATGCACGCGGCACCAAGGTGCTGCTGGCGCTCAACACCTACCCGCCGGCGGGCAAGGTCGATCTCTGGCGGCAGGCGGCGGATCTGGGCGTGCGGCTGGGGGTGGATGCCTTCATCGTGGCCGATATGGGCGTCGCCGATTATATCGCGCGCACCCACCCGCAGGCGCGGCTGCACCTTTCGGTTCAGGCGGCGGCCTCCTCCCCCGAGGCGATCCGCTATTACTGCGACCATTTCGGCGTGCGGCGCGTGGTGCTGCCGCGCATCCTGACGATCCCGGAAATTCGCCAGATCAAGCGCGAGATCCCCTGCGAGATCGAGACCTTCATTTTCGGCAATCACGGGCTGATGGTCGAGGGGCGATGCAGCCTCACGAACTATCTCACCGGGCAATCCACCAACATGGACGGCGTGTGCTCGCCTGCCTCGGATGTCGAATATGCCCGGCACGAAGACGGCGCGATGTCGTCGCGGCTTGCGGGCTTTACCATAGACCGTTTCGGTCCCGAGGAGAAGGCGGGCTATCCCACCATCTGCAAGGGCCGCTACACCGCGCCGCATCGGCCCGAGGGCTATTACGCCTTCGAGGAACCGGTAAGCCTCAATCTGTCGCGGCTGCTGCCCGAGTTGATCGACGCGGGCGTGCACGCGTTCAAGATCGAGGGGCGGCAGCGGTCGAAATCCTACGTGCGCGGCGTGGTGCGCGCATTCCGGGCGGCTGTGGACGATATCCGCGCGGGACGGCAGGCCAACATGGCCGATCTGGTCGCGCTGACCGAGGGGCAGAAACAGACGCAGGGCGCGTTCGAGACGAAGAAATGGCGGTGAGAGAGATGACGAAACTGACCCTTGGCCCGATCGCCTATCACTGGTCCGCCGAAACGCGGCGCGACTTCTACGCGCGCATCGCCGACGAGGCTCCGGTGGACGAGGTCTATCTGGGCGAGGTCATCTGCTCGAAGCGGGCACCGTTCCATGAGAGCGACCTGCCCGAGACCATCGAGCGGCTGGAGCGCGCGGGCAAGACGGTGATCGTCTCGACGCTGGCCGAGGTGATGCTGACGCGCGAGCGCAAGGCGACTGCGGATCTCGCGGCGATGGAGACCCCCGAGATCGAGGTGAACAACGCCGCAGGGCTTTTTGCGAGGGGCGCGCGTCCGCACCGAATCGGCCCGTTCATGAACGCCTATAACGAGGTCACGATCGCTTGGATGGCCGCACAGGGCGCGACGCATGTCTGCCTGCCTGCGGAAATGCCCGGCCCCGCGATTGCCGTGGCGGCGAGGGCCGCGTTCGATCTGGGAATCGGGGTCGAGGTGCAGGTATCCGGCCGCGCCTCGCTCGCGGTTTCGGCACGCTGCTACCATGCCCGCGCGCATGGCAGGACCAAGGATAACTGCCAGTTCGTCTGCGAGAAGGACGCCGACGGGATGCCCCTGCGCACCCGCGACGATGCCCCGATCCTGCGGGTGAACGGCATCCAGACCCAATCTGAGAGCTATCTGGGCCTGTTGCCTGAGACGCCCCGCCTCGTCGCCGATGGCGTGACGCATCTGCGGCTCATGCCGCAGGATGTCGACATGGTGGCCGTGGCGGGGGTATTTCGCGATATGCTCGATGGTGGTCTGCCGGTAGAGCAGGCTGATCATCGCCTTAGCCTGCTTAGCGGGGCCATGACCCTCAGCAACGGCTTTTACCACGGTGCGGCAGGCTACCGCCGGATCGCCATGGCGGCGAGGACCTGACGGCGCAAAGGAGAGGGTCAAATTGCGGCGGCGACGACTGAGCGCATGCGCTCCTGGAGGGCCCCCGCGATCCTGGCCTACGGCTTTCGCCCGCTCTTCTTCGGAGCGGTGTTCGCGGAGGCGTTCTGGCTGCCGATTTTGTCGGGGCTTGTGAGCTTGGCCTAACTGGATGGGCAGAGTTCCCACCAAAGCAGTTACTTTTTCGGCGATAAGTGCTGCGATTGTTCTGTTCCTGCAATTTCTAGAAGAAACCTACCACATCCCCCAGCAGAACACCCGTCATCGAGATATCCAAGGAACCTTCATCAATGTATTCGAACGCGGCACCGGTATCGATGGCGCTGTTTCCGCGGTCGATTCCTGAAAGATCGGTGTCTGACTCAAAAAATATCCAGCGCGGTTCGTGCTCGGTTTCAGCGCCAACCGCGAGCGACAGGACACTGAGGGCATCGTCGACAGTCACTTGGCCATCCTGATTTATATCGGCCGCGATGAAATCGATAGGATCGGCATCCCCAGAACCGGACGTAAGTCCAACCGCCAGACGCAGGACCGCAAGGGCATCGTCCACCCCGATTTGCCCATCCGTGGCTGAATCATAAGTGCGCATCGCGTCGAAATGGCCTGCCGCGCCGGCCTCGATCGGAAAATGAGTGATGCCGGAGGTGTCGGTTTGTCGTTCAGACGTCCCATTTGACGAGAAAACCACAGTCGTCGCAT
Organism: Roseovarius sp.; assembly: GCF_040219995.1. Classification (GTDB taxonomy): domain Bacteria; phylum Pseudomonadota; class Alphaproteobacteria; order Rhodobacterales; family Rhodobacteraceae; genus Roseovarius. Next base: position 19,301 of record NZ_JAVJUC010000024.1, read on the forward strand.
CCATGCCATGGCCCGCCCTGTCTATAATCTGAACGGCGACCTCCGCTTGGTCGTCGGCTACGACTTCCGGCAAGTTGTCCGTATCAACATCGGCGGTTTGGTTGAGATCGTCTTCCGACCCAGCCAAATCCTGGTTCATAAAGCGAATGATCGTGTCGTCATCGACCGTCTCGACACTCAGATGGCTCTGCTGAAAATCGCCCTGCAAGAAAATGGATGCATCGACAACGCCGTCTGAATTCGTGTCCAACTCGAGCAGAGATACATCTTCACGCAACTGCAGCGACACGGTGTCGATGACACTATCTGTGATGAAAATCATATCATCCGTCGAAAAATCAGTGATCGTGTCTCCATCCAACTCGCTCAGGTCGCCGACAAAAGAATCTGCACCGGAACCGCCGGTCAGCGTATCATTGCCTGTACCCCCCATAAGCCTGTCATCGCCTGCCCCGCCAGATAGGACGTCGTCCCCCCAGTCGCCTGCAAGCGTATCATTTCCGTCAAGGCCGTTCAGGGTATCATCGCCCCATCCTCCCTTGGCACGGTCGTTTCCGGCATCGCCCGAAACTACATCGTTTCCTTCGTGCCCATTGAGATTGTCATCACCAACGCCGCCCACGAGGGTGTCGTTCCCATGACCGCCGCGCAGTCGATCAGCCGCATCCGACCCCTCGACGTGCCGGGCATAGGGAGCGGTGACGTCGCTGCGGGGGCTGCCGGCCTCTTCGGCATCGACACCTTGAATATCCATGCGAACCACGGACCATGCCTGCATTGTAAGGAGAAACTCGTCAAACGCGTCGGCGGTCATCAGATCTGTAACCCGGGTTGTGCTTATCACCGGTTGTGCCAACCCATCGACACCTCCTGCACCGCCGTCCCAAAGTTCCGTCCAGGATACTCTGTAATAAACGGCATCAAGAGCGTCGATCCCGTCAAGATCGAGGGTCATTTGGTTCTCTGCACCGCTGCGCTCGGAAAACAGATAGACGAGGCTGTCACTGTCGGAATAACCGTGAACGGCAAACTCGCCCGCCACCTTGAAATCCAGAACCGGTGTCAACCCCGCGAGGCTCTCGCTCATCAGGGCAAAGCCTTCTCCGGCAATTGTCAGCGCCTCGGCGGAATTGTGCACCAATGTTCCGGAATTGCTAAGATTGAAAATCACAGGCCAGAAATTCGCCGCTGTCACACCATGCGTGACCATCTCGTATAACATTTCAATGTTCATCGAGACTTGCTGCAAGCCGCGATTGTTCGCCTCGTCGATGTCCCCGTTCTTGCGCGTGTTCCATTCGGTTATGTAGTAATCGAGATCGGGGAGCGTCGTATCGCGCCTCTCCAGTTCGACATTCCACAACTCGAGTTGATTGAAGCCGTATTGTTCGCCCGTGTTTACAACGTCAAACCCGCCATCGACGTAGTAGTGATCCACAACCCCGTCGATCGCGTTTGCCGCATCGGAAACGTCGAATTGAACGAGAGTCCCCCCGGACGTCTCAATCAGGACGTTTTCCTGCTCGAATGCCGCGATGATATCCCGCGCCTGTTCACGCGCTCTGCCCTGCGCGGGCACGGCCACTTCGGTCAGCCTGTCCGTCACGTCAGACGACAGTCCATCCAGTTCCGAAGTTTGGTAGACGAAATGTGTCATGGTGTCGACAAACACAGAGCTTTCGTTCTTCGGAGACATCATCCCTGCCGAGCTTGGCGTCTGAATAACGATATCGGGCTGATCTTCCGCTGTTATGCCCAGATTTTCGAACGTCGCCGCGATAACCTGCGACATCGCGGCCGCCAGTTGGCCGTATTCTGCGGCCGCCATCTGGCCAGATGCCCAGAATTCATTGCCGATCTCGATTGCTGCGATTTCGACACCCTCAGCCAGAGCAATTCCCGTTGCCTCGCCAATGAATTCTTCCACATCTTCGAGATAGTCCGCGCTGACCACGCGCTGACCGTAGTCACCTGTCAAAAGCGCGTCGCCCGCCGTTTGTGTGAACCCGCCGATTGTTGGAACGACAAGCGTGGCGCTTGTACCAAGCTCCGCCGCAAGTTCGACAAATTCTGTAAATGTGATCAAGGGGCGCTCATTGCCCTGGAAAGATCCTAGAGAGTTGTCGATGCTACCACCCGCAGCATCGGATATGTCGAAATACCATTCCGTAACGGAGCCTCCGGGAAAGCGCAGATTGGTAACCCCGAGTTCGCGATACCTTTCAAGCATCAGCTCATCATCCGTGGCCTCAACCGTTGTCAGGGCATTCAAACCGAACATATCCTCCGTTACAGTCGTACCTGAATTCTGGTCTGTCTGATCGTATACACGGGTCATGGCGAACTGGTCTCCTGAAATCAAAACGCGTCGCGTTTGTGTTCAGAGAGCATGTCCCATGCCATTTGCCGGCTTAGGTCGGGCGCTTGGAATTACGTGCTAAATCTTTTCCCATGTGCAGTTGCGTTTTGAGAACGTGTAAGCGCTCAACATGATTGCCGGAATTTCGCCACATTGTCTGAAGGTTATGAACCGGGCGGTGGGGGCACATGTCAGATCGACCGTGATCATCAGACCCCGGTCCTTGCGGGACAATCGGGGTCGCTGCTGTGCGGCTCTTGATGCGGGTCATTCACGACGCGTGCGATATCTCCATCAAATGTTCCCAGGTCAGGAAAGGCATGGGCCATCTGACAGCCGGACAGGCCGCGTCGGTATAGGTAAGGGTCTGTAGCCGGTTACGGCCCGTGGGCGTTCAGCACGGCGCGGATCCGCAAGGCGAGATCGTTGCGCCGCCACGGCTTGCTCAGAAGTTCCACGCCAGCGTCAAGCCGACCGTGATGAACAATCGCGTTGCGGGTATAGCCCGAGGTATAGAGCACCTTGAGGTCGGGGCGCTCGGCGCGCGCGTGTTCGTATAGCTCGCGGCCGTTCATGCCACCGGGCATCATCACATCCGTAAACAGAAGCACCACATCCGGGGCCGCGCGCAGCGCCGCCAGCGCCTCGGGTCCGCTGGCCGCCTCAGTGACCTTGTACCCAAGGGTCTGCAGTGTATCGCGCCCATGCGAACGGAGCGCTGCATCGTCCTCGACAAGCAGGATATGCTCGGTTCCGCCCCTGATGCCGCTATCAAGTGTGTCGCCGCTCTCCGGGGCTGCCGCCGCACTCGACCGCGGGAAGTAGAGACGGACAGTCGTGCCCTCGCCGAGTTCGGAATATAGCGAGACGTGACCGCCGGATTGTTTCACGAACCCCCACACCATGCTCAGCCCGAGCCCGCTGCCCTTGCCCGTGGTCTTGGTCGTCAGAAACGGCTCGAACGCGCGGGATCGGGTTTCGGCATCCATGCCAATCCCGGTATCGGAGACCGAGACCATCACGTATTCGCCGGGTTCGAGTTCCGCGTCGCGCCGCGCGTAAGTTTCATCAATCGTGGTATTGGCCGTCTCCAGCGTCAGCAAGCCGCCATCGGGCATGGCGTCACGGGCATTCAGGCAGAGGTTGAGCAAGGCGTTGTCGAACTGGCTGGGGTCGATTTCAACAGTGCCAAGTGCCGCCTGCGGGATAACCTTGATATCGATTTGGGCCGCAAGGGTCCGATGCAGAAAGCCCTCGAGCTCGGCCAGCTTGCGATTGAGGTCGATCACCTTCGGCGCCAATGGCTGACGCCGCGCGAAAGACAGCATCCGGTCGGTCAGTTCGGCACCACGCTCTGCGGCATGCAGGATCGCGTTGGCCATCTCGTGCGCGCTGCCCGACTCGTCAAAGTGGTCTTCCAGAAGCTCAGCATTGCCGATGATGATCGTCAGCAGATTGTTGAAATCATGGGCAAGTCCGCCAGTAAGCTGCCCGACGGATTCGAGCTTTTGCGAATGCCGAAGCTTATCCTCGAGTTGGCGTGTTTCGGTGATGTCAGTGAGACTGCCCAGCATACGGGTCGGGGCCCCGTCCCAGTCACGCATGAGAATCGCCCGGTCGAGCACCAGGGCCCACGACCCATCGGCACGGCAAACCCGGTATTCCAAGTTGCGTTTGCTGGCCTTGCCATCGAGAAATGCCTTGTTGGCGGCTTGTACGCGCTTCGCATCCTCAGGGTGCAGGTTCTTGCGCCAGAGCCACTTCGGGTTCTGAAGCGGCTTCGGCGCATGGCCAAAGGTCTTGACCAATCCTTCACTCCACCAGATCCGATCCTTGGCTATATCCCAGTCCCAGATCGCGGTACTGCTGGCGTTGGAAATCAGGCGGAACCTTTCTTCGCTCCTGCGCAAATCATTCTGTATGGACTTGCGGAGCGTGATATCGCGATAGACGGCGATCCAGTGGGTGATCTGCCCCTCTACATCATGGAGGGGGCGAATGCTGAGATCCTTCCAGAACTCAGTGCCATCCTTGCGGTAATTCAGGATCTCTGTCTCTATCCCCTCACCGCGTTCGAGTGCGGTGCGGATCCGGGCCCGCGTCGCACGGTTGGTCCCCGGCCCCTGCTGAATCCGGGGGGTCTGACCGATCGTTTCCTCGGCCGTAAAGCCCGTCACACGTTCGAACGCGCCGTTGACATACACAATACGCGGCCCGTCTGGCGGCTCGATATCGGCCTCCGTGATGACCAGGACGTCACCTTGCTGTGCGACCGCGGCCTCGAGCAGGCGCAGACGGTCTGTGCCAGCGCGTTCTTCGGTGATGTCACGGAAATAGCCGATCAGGCGTTGGGCCACCGGGTAAAGCCGGATGCGATACCACGCGTCATGGGGCGGGTAGAAATTCTCCAGGATTTGTGGCTCTCCAGACTCGACCGCCCGCTCGCAGGCGTGCTGAAATTCGGTATTCCTGGCCTCGGGGAATGCTTCCAAGATCGAGCGCCCTATCAGCTCGTCATGCGTCTTGCGCAGCATGTCGCAGGCGAAGGCATTGACGAAAGTGAACCGCCACTCGCTGTCGAGCACGTAGAACCCGTCGTTCATCTGCTCCAGCAGGCTGGACAGAAGCTCTGAGCGTTCTTCGGCCTCGCGCCGCATCTTCTCGAAACGGGTAATGTCCTGAAACGCGCCTTCGACCATTACGATCTGTCCGTCGGTGTCGTAAATCGGCTGGCCGGTCGCCCGGGCGATCACATGCCGACCACGCGCGCTGGTGATGTCAACGATCTCGTCGAACGGTACCCCTTCGTTGGCGCAGCGGTCGAACACCGTGCGGATATTGGTGCGAGAGGCCTCATCTGCATAAAACGCAATCGCCTGATCGAGACTGACCTGCCGTGTACCCGGGCTGTCGTGGATATGCGCAACTTCCGGTGACCATTCGCACATCCCGGCGGCGAGATCGACCCGCCAGCCACCAAATCCAGCGACCCGACCGGCAGTCCGCAACAACTCGCCGGATCTGCGTATCTCTTCTGTGGCGGCAGTCATCGTCGTGACATCCTGCACCACGCCGACCAGTTTCTGGCCGGTATCGGTCTGGACGACTTCGCCATAACCGCGCAGATACTTGATCTTGCCCCGCGACGACACGACCCGGTGTTCAAACCGCAATGTCTCCATCTCGCCGTTCCGCCAGGCCGCGAGCTTTTCCTCCATGCTATCGCGATCCTCGGGGTGAACGCGCGCCATGATTTCATCTATATCCGGCGTCGGGCCGCCTGGCTCCATGTCCAGAATCCGATAGACGTTTTCGGACCATGTCAGCATTTCGGTTGCGGTGTCGATCTCCCACCAACCGATATTGAGCAGCCGCTCAGCCGCGCGTTTGCGCGCTGTCAGTTCCTTGATGCGCGCCCTCGCTGCGCGTGTTTCCTGTCGGAGCAGCGCGGCCTCGGTCTCCAGCGCCAATGCGGATTCGGGCGCATCAGGCGCGGATGCTTCTGTGACGTCAAGGCGCAGGATGATCGCGGACAAGGCCCCTTCGGTGTCGCGCACGGGGATCGCGGTCGCATCGACCATCGCGCCCTCTTCCCGCCCCCCGTGCCCAAGCGAGATACCGCGCGCGTCCTGCGTCTGCACGGTCTCGCGTACATGATGCAGCAGGGTGCGCAGCGTGGCGATACCCTCACGCGCCGGTTGCGACTCGTCCGGCGGCAGAAGATCGAACAAGGCACGCCCGGTGACGGCGTCCTCATCGGCTGAGAGGAAGGCGCAGAAGGCATCGCTGGCGATCCGGACATGTTCGCCGTCGGGGCCGAGCAGCACGTGACGGCCCGGCAAGGCGGCGGCCATTGCCGCGAAATGCGCCTTGGCCTGCTCCGCCGCCGCAATCTGTCGCGCCAGATCGGCCTTGCAGCGCGCCCGCTCCGCCTTGAACGCGACCTGCTCGGTTACGTCGCGGAACTGGCCAAGCCGCGCCACACGGCCCTGCCACTCGATCGGGCACACCCGGACATCGACATGCAGCACCGTTCCGTCGCGGGTCAGATGGCGCCAGACGCCCAAATTTTGCAGGCCCGAAACGCGCCGCCGCGCCATTTCACGGACTGCGGGAATATCCTCTTGGGGTCGTAGATCCTGAATGGTCATGTTCAGGAATTCCGACCGGCTGTAGCCATAGCGCGCGAGTGCCGCGTCATTGACCTCGAGAATGCACAGTGTCTCGTGGTCGAAGATCCACATTGGATCCGGGCTGGCCTCGAAAAAAATCATTTACGATATCCCGTCGATCACATCGCGGCATCTTGCAGCCTATTCACTTGTGCAGCAACGCCTCTTTGCGCGTTGCACAGGGTCGTCATTCTGCACATGCGTTCACCGCATCTCTGCGCGTCTCGCAGCAGGGCATGCTAGCCCAACGGGCTTGCGAAGTCTCGTCTAACGCGCATCACTTGCAAACCGGATACAACCAAGGCCCTTCCGGCCCCATGGGCGAAACCGGCTGATGAGGGTCGAAACGCGTGTCCACCTTGTCGCGTTTGTCAGCCAGTTCAGCCATCGTGCCGGGCTCAGCTTGCGAGGCGCGCAAGGGCCGCATACGCATCCGGTCTGATCGGAGCCCGTGAGGCGTCGTGGCGGGAACCCATCGGGGTCAGTACCGTTTTGGCGGATTGCTTCGGATCGGTCGCACTTTTCGGACGCACGCGGAACCGATACCCAATGCCGTAAACAGACTGGATCCCGTCAAAATTAGGATCGAGGTCCCGGAATTTCGCACGGATACGTTTCATGTGGCTATCGATCGTCCGCTCATCGACGTGAATGTTGTCTGCATACGCTTGATCAATCAGGCTGCTACGGCTCTGGACGACACCGGGACGCTGAATCAGCGCGGCCAGGAGAGACATTTCTTTGCATGTGACGTCCAGTTCCTGTCCGCGCCACTTCACGTTGTGAGCATCGATATCCAAGTCTAGATGATCATGGCTCAGAACGCGGCGTCGCTCCACGTCCTGCTGACAGTGGTTTGCAGTCAATCCGATCTTGAGCCCGTGCAAAATCCGCGCCGCGATCAACTCGCAACTGGCACCGCCGTCCAGAAAGGCAGACACTCCCAATTGCAGAGCCGCGAGCTCCTCGGCCTCGTCATGGTTTTCTGATATAACAATGACAGGAACCTTCCTGTTTTGAAGAAGGGCTTTGCAGAGTGCCTGCGTGTTGTCGCTGTTATCTGAAGTCGCCACGATGATGCCGATTGGTGCGAGCCGGTTGGCCTCCATTGCGCATTGCTCTTCTGATGAGACTCTGAATACGTTTATATCGCTCCTGAACAAGGTATCTGCGATCTTGCAGGAAAGCTTAAAACTGTGATCCAGTAGTAATACGGTATTCATGTCGACCCCCAAAGTCTGGTTTCGGATGAGTCACATTTAGGCCGCAATCATGCCTGCGGTTTGCACCGCGCTTTCAAGTTTGTGCAATTCTTTGTCTGGTTGCTCAGGTCTGTGTAATGGCGCAGGTGTGGCGAGCACCTGGCCTTACCCGATTTGACGTCAACACTAAAATGCCGGAACCCGCGCCGCTTCATGGAATGGCGTGGACCTCGGATCCCGCATCAATGCCCCTGCCGCAGAGCGATATGGCCGCGGACTCAGACCGCGAGGTCGGTCCTTGTCGGGGCGATGTCTGTCCTGCACGGTTAACGTCTCCAGTTTTGGTGTCAGTTCTGATCGAAAAACAAGCCAAAGTTCGCACATTCAAGCATGCCCAAAAACCGGGGCGGAAGCGTGGCTGAACAATGACAATGCATATGATTTCGCGGCTGGATCTGAATTGGGTGACATAGCCGCGGTTGGCGACAGATCGATAGCGGGAAATTTTTTACGTGTGAACCTGGCTCACCACTTGAACAAGTCAGCTGAAAGAATAAATAAAAATCTTGTTAAAGTTGTTATGAGCTCGTCGTGCGAGCATATTCGAACCGCCCTTGACGTTGGTTTCCGCAACAATAGGGTGAAAAAGCATACTGGAAAACTTGCAGAAAGACCTTGATGACCCATCTGACAATCGTCTTAGATGACGAGTTGGAAATAACGCGGATCTTGGATAAAGCGCTTCGCGAGGAAGGCTTCGAGGTCATTTGCTGCCACAGCATGCAGTCCTTCAAGGAAAAATTTGAAGAGAACGCGGCCGATCTTGCTTTTGTCGACCTCGGTTTACCTGACGGCAACGGACTCGAGGTCGCCCGCTGGGTCAAGGAAGAGTCCGATGCCGGCGTCATCATCCTGACAGGTCGCGGAGACGAGATCGACCGGGTCCTCGGGCTCGAACTCGGTGCCGACGACTACATCGTAAAGCCGTTCGGGATCAGAGAGCTGAGAGCGCGGGCAAAGGCCGTCCTGCGGCGTGTACTGGCGGCGCGCCAGCCGGTTCAGGATACGCCCGCGCCCGCGAGCAACAACGTGCAGGTTTTGCACGGGCTGACGATTTCATATGAATCGCGGGTCGTCCGGGATGAATCTGGCCAGGAAATCGAGCTGACGACGCTTGAATTCGACGTTCTTTGCGTCCTCGCCGCTCGTCCTAATCGGGTATTCTCACGCGATCAGATCATGGATAATGTCAGGGGGCCCGACTGGGCCGCATATGATCGCTCGGTCGACGGATTGATCAGCCGGTTACGGCGAAAATTGTTCACGGATGGCAGCGGTACGAATAAGATCAAGACCATCCGCGGAGTTGGTTATATGCTTGTCGGCGACAGGTAAGGTGTCATGACGGCACATCGGAGCGGGTAAATTTCAACCCGACAAGGGGTCGCTCGAGGCTATCGCGCTCACCAAGTGACCGACGCCGCAAAAGATGGAGGACGCCATGACAAAAGCTCCTGTGCTGTCCCGCGCGGTGCTTGACGCGTACAACCACCTATCGCTCCCCGTCTGGCTGTTCTCGACCGAGAGCCTCCGGATCGTGTTCGCGAACGACGCCGCGCAGGACTGGTTGGGCTATGCTGCGCACGAATTGCAATCCATGACCATAGCGGACCTGCGGCCTTACGGCGAGCGGCGCAGAATTATCGATCAGGTTCGTCAGTTCGATGGGCTCACAAGCGATGCGGGAACCTGGACGATCATCGGAAAATCGGGAACACGATTCGCCGCGTCGTTCAGCTGGAGAAAGGTCACGCTTGACGGGGACGAGGCGGTCGTGGCGAGCATTCGTGACGTCACGCGGGTCAAGCACGCGGAAACCTGGGCGAAAGCTCTGAGCATAGAAAACAGGGAGCTTGACCGAAAAGCGCGCTTGTCAGCCGAACATCTGGCGCGGCTCTTCGATGGATTGCCGGGAAAGATGCTTGTTCTGACGCCCGGCGACTACAGGATCGTCGCAGCCACGGACGAATACGCGAAAGCCGTGATGCTGAGCCGCGAGTCACTTCTTGACCAGCACTTGCTCGAGCTCTTCCCGGATGATCCCTCCGAGCCCGAGGCGGACGGGGAGCGCAACGTTCTTGCGTCTCTGCAGCGTGTCGAATCTCTGGCCGTGACCGATGTAATGAACTTGCAGCGTTATCCGGTGCGCCAGCCTGACGGCACCTTTCAGGAGCGTTTCTGGCTGCCGCGCAACAAACCCGTGCTCGATGCGGACGGGCATATCATCTACATCATCCACCGGGTCGAAGACGTGACCGGCGTTTTGAGCGGGGCGGACCTTGAGGCTGGAAATGCGTCGGAAGCAAACGAGATTGACCTGCCGCGACTGGCAGATACGCGCGCCGTCCTGTACGCTCTTCAGGAACGCGAAACACGGCTGAAAACCGCCGAAAGGCTGCTCAGCCTCGGGTCATGGGAGTATGATTTTCAGAGCGGAGCGCTCAATTGGTCTGCACGGGTCTTCGACATTTACGGGGTACCGCACGAGCAGCCGCCCCCTGATTTAGACGGCTACGTGGCTCTCGTCCACCCGGACGACCGCGAGCAGATGGTGGACAACTACACCCGCTTTTTCGAGAGCGGCGCGCCGGACTTCGAGTTTCAGCACCGGATCATCGGGCAGGACGGCGGGATCACGCATGTGCGCGGGGTGGGTGCGCGGCATACCACGGAAGACCGGGAGATTGCCATCGGCTTCGTGCAGGACATTACCTCGATCAAACAGGCCGAAGAGGAACTGTTGCGCGAGGCCCGGCGGCGCAGGCTCGCGGGGCGTCTGGTCAGTCTTGGCAGTTGGCGTGTCGATATCGGGGACACCCACGTCACGTGGTCCGAGGAAACCGCCGCCATTCACGACGAGCCCGATGGCACGTCACCGACGCTTGAGGACGGGATAAACTATTACGTTCCAGAACACCGGGAGCGCATCCGCACACGCTTTGACGCCTGTGTCAGTGAGGGCGCGCCGTTTGACGAGATCGTGCAGATCGTAACCGCCAAGGGGCGGCGGGTCTGGGTGCGCACCGTCGGCGAGCCGATCCGAGATGACACAGGACAGATCGTCGCCGTCAAGGGCGCATTCCAGGATATCACCGACCTGATCGCCGCGCGAGACGAAGCTGCAGACCTGTCCGCACGGTTGCAAAGAACGCTGGAAGGCATGAGTGACGCCTTTTTTCTGCTGGATGACGACTGGAACTTTGCGTTCGTCAATTCCCAGGCCGAATCCTTGCTGCAACGCACAAAGGAGGACCTGATCGGCAGGAATATCTGGGACGTGTTTCCCGAGGCAGCCGGCACCATTTTTCAGCATGAGTACGAACGTGCCGTCTCCGAGGGCTGCCCCGTCCAGTTCAGAGAGTCGTTTCCTCCGCTCGACGCGTGGTTCGAGGTCAGCGCCGATCCCACACCGGCGGGGCTGGCCGTTTATTTCGAGGATATAACCGGACAACGCGCCCGCGACATGCAACTACGCCTGCTCGAATCGGCGGTGTCCCGGCAAAACGACATCCTGCTGATCACCGAGGCCGAGCCAATCGACGCGCCCGGCGGCCCCAGGATCGTCTATGTCAACGATGCCTTTGAGCGGCGCACGGGATATTCGTGCGAAGAGGTGATCGGCCAGACCCCGCGTATCCTGCAAGGCCCGAAAACCCAACGAGACGAGTTGGATCGTATCCGCGAGGCCCTGGAGAGGTGGCAGCCCGTGAGATCCGAACTCATCAACTACACCAAATCGGGAGAAGAATTCTGGATTGAACTGGATATCGTGCCGATTGCCGATGACTCAGGCAGGTTCACGCATTGGGTGGCCATCGAGCGGGACATCACCGCCCGAAAAAAGAGCGAGGAGGTTCTGCAAGCCAACGAGGAACGTTTCCGCCTTGTGACCAAGGCTGTGGGCACCGCCATCTGGGACTGGAACGTGGAAAACAATCAGCACTGGTGGAGCGAGGGCCTGCAAGATATTTTCGGGCATGCCGCAGACCCGTCCGGAGCGATCCCGACAATCTGGCGCCAACACCTGCATCCCGATGACGCGGCACGGGTCGATGCGGCCACCAAACGCCTGATTTCTGGTCAGGATACTATCCTGCACGAACAATATCGCCTCCGGCGCGCCGACGGAAGCTGGGCCTTCGTCGAGGACAAGGCCTTTGCCCTGCATGACGACGAGGGCAAAGTGCTGCGTGTTCTCGGCTCGATGACCGATGTGACCGAGCAACGGCATCTCGAAGACCGGCTGCGCCAGGCCCAGAAGATGGAGACCGTCGGCCAACTGACGGGCGGCGTGGCGCATGATTTCAATAATCTGCTGACGATCATCCTGGGCAATTCGGAACTGCTGGAAGAGGATCTCGAAGATCGGCCGGATTTGCGCAGCATGGCCAGGATGACCGCTGACGCCGCCGAACGGGGGTCTGAACTGACCCAGCGGTTGCTGGCCTTCTCGCGAAAGCAGGTGCTGGAACCCAAGATCATTGATGTCGCGCAGCTGATCCAGGGAATGGATGGCCTGTTGCGACGCACGCTGCGCAAGAATATCGACATAGAAATTATCCGCGCAGGCGGGTTGTGGCAGATCGAGGTTGATGCAGCCCAAGTGGAATCGGCGATTCTCAATCTCTGTGTGAATGCACGCGATGCGATGCCCAACGGGGGCTACCTGACCATCGAAGTGGCCAATGCCATGCTCGATGGCGATTACGTGGCACTGGAGCCGGACGTTAGGCCGGGCCAATATGTCGTTATCACCGTCACCGATACGGGCCATGGAATTCCAGCTGATATTGGAAACCGCGTGTTTGAGCCGTTCTTCACCACCAAGGACACCGGCAAAGGGTCGGGGCTGGGGCTCAGCATGGTCTTCGGCTTTGTCAAACAATCCGGCGGCCATATCCGTATTTACTCGGAGATGCACAAGGGCACCGCGGTCAAGATGTATTTCCCGCGCTCTAACGCCAAGCCGGAACGCATCGTGACCGAACAGACACGTCGCAGGATCACCGGCGGCACCGAGACGATCCTGGTCGTCGAAGACGATGGCGCCGTGCGCAAATATGTCACCACGCAACTCAGCGGCCTGGGCTATCACGTTCTGGAAGCAGCAAGCGGGGCCGAAGCAATGGACGTCCTGACACGCACGCCTGTCGACCTGTTGTTCACCGACGTCGTGATGCCCGGCACCATGGGGGGCCGCGAACTCGGTGCGGCAGCGCGCGAGGTGTACCCCGGCCTCAGGATTCTCTTCACATCCGGCTATACTGAAAACTCGATTGTCCACCATGGCAGGCTGGATCAGGGGGTCAGGCTCCTGAGCAAGCCCTACCGCCGGGAGTTGCTGGCCAAGAAAATACGTGAGGCTCTCGATGACGCAGGGCCCGAGGTGCCCGGCGCTGACTGATCTCGAACTGCGATCAACGCAGGGCCGCCGGGGGTACCCCCGTTAACGAGACGCTAGTGCGCGATCTGGCCTCCGAGGAGTTCCTTGGTACATCAGCGCAACGTTGTCCTTATCGGCGGCACCGGGACCGGCAGATCCCACCTGCGCCAAGCGGCGTATCAACCCAAAGGGCTCCGATTCCGAACGAATGAAAGTTCAGTGGCAGGTCACCAGCTCTGCGATTGCGAAAAAGAAGCGGAAGGAGAGAACAACATTGACGCCATCATGACGCAAAGAACATAGCAACTGGGTGGGTCAAGTCTCGGTGACAATCCCGGGTCAGTTCTCTGCATCCATCGACCTCTGACCATGGAGGAATGACGTGGCATGAGATGTCTATGGAACTTTGAACCGTTGGTTGGTTGAGACGCGCCGAGCGGGAATTCAACTTTGCAATTAAAAAGCCCGCTTCGTCCCACTCTGCCGACCTTCACCCTCCGAAAATGCTGCACCATGCACGAGTGGCCGGACTGGTGAAGTTGCGCCGCAGCGCCGGTCACCTTAGCGATCCTGACGGGTGGGTTCGGGGGCCGATGCGGGGCGCGTCATTGTCTGCGTCCGCGTCACCGTGTCCTGTGTCTTGCGCTTCGTTTCGAACGCGCCCTCGGCGGGCCAGAGCGACGGGACATCGAGAGTGACATTCATCGCCGAGGCACCGGAGGCGAGCGTCAGGCCGAAGACGGTGGCGATCAAAGTAAGGCGGGTCATGATATCGTCCTTTCAATGGTGCGGGCCTGTTTGGCGCGCTGCGATCTTATGTCATTGAGGTTAGGCCGGGGCGGCGAGTGACGCATGGGCAACTTTACTCAAGGCGATCGAATTTTTTGCGGTTAAGATGAGTCTGCAGCCTGTGATTTCGCCGTGTGATTTTCCCCAGAGGCATTCGAGATGAAACCCGTCGAGATATCCCATGAAGAGCTGAGCGGCCTGATCGGTCTGATCTACGAATCAGCCCTTGAGGACCCGCAGTGGCAGCGGTTCCTGGACAGGATGGCGCAGGTTTTTCCCGGCACCGGGGCCATGCTCTTTGGCCATGAAGGCGAGCGTGTCTTTCCCTCTTACGTTCACACTGGAAAGTTGCCCAATGTCCTGAGAACCGTTGGGTTCGAGGTCGATTTTCTCAATGTCCAGAATATCGGCGGGCTGAGCGCCATGCTGCTGTCGCCCAACGGGTTTGTTGGTCGTTCGAAGCGATATGTCGACCCGGCGTCCTACGAGCGGTCGAATTTCTACAGGACCCTGATGCGGCCCTATGGCTATCACCATTTCATGAACCTGAAGCTTGATGCGCGCAATGACCGGTCGGCGCAGATGACCTTTGTCATTCCCGCCGATCCTGCCATCGAGGCGGCGATCCACGATCCGCTCTTCGAGACGCTGAGGCTGCTTGCGCCGCACGCGGTGCGCGCGCTGAAGATGGCGCGCGCGCTGAGCCTGGCGCGCAACGCGCTGAGCGTGATCGGCGGGTTTCTCGACACCATCGTGCTGCCGATGGTGGTAGTAACGGGCCGGGCCGAGTTCGTCTTTGCCAATGCTGCCGGGCGGCGTCTGCTGGCGCGCGAGGTGCCGATGCGGGTGGCGGGCGACGGCCGGGTGGAGATGCGGGACGCCCGCGCCTTTGCCGCCAAGCTGCGCGAGATGGAGGGGCAGCCGGTGGCCGGCGGGCTAAGGGTCGAGGGCGAGGACGGCCCGCTCTCGCTCTGCCTCACGCCGTTCCGGCCCAGCCTGAGCGATGTGAGTCCGCTCGACCGCGATCTCCTGCAAGAGGAGCGGCTGTTCGCGATCTTCATCGGGCAGCGCGGCGGGGACGCGATCAATCTGGGCCTGTTGCGCGATGTCTATGAGCTGACCGCGCGCGAGGCGGAGGTGTGTGGCGCGCTTCTGGCCGGGCAGAGCCCGGTGCAGATCGCCGACGGCTCGGGGCGCGCGCTCAAGACGGTGCGCAACCAGATCCAGGCAGTGCATGAGAAGGTCGGCGTCACATCGGTGGCGGAACTGAGCGAGGCGCTGTCGGTGTTTCGCACGGTGGGGGCGGTGTTTGACGGGGGCGCGGGGCCACCGCAATTGACAGGGGGTGGGCGCCATGCAGGTTGAAATCAGCCATAAAGAGCTGAGTGGCCTAATCGGGCTGATCTACGAGTCGGCCCCTGAGGACCCGCAATAGAAACGGTTTCTGGACCGGATGGGGCAGCTTTATCCGGGTATCGGCGCGCTGGTTTATGGGCACGAAGGGAAGCGGATGTTTCCGGCTTACGTGCAGACGCAAGACTTTTTGTCGGATGAAGCCGAGGTTGATGTTTTTACCCCCGATAAGCAGCCCGCTCTGACGGCGACGCTTCGTGCCCCCAACGCTGTTTGACACGAGCGGCGGACAGCCGACCTCCGCTGCAGGGGCTCGGACTACACTTTGGCAGAGAAAAAGCGGCCATTCGTCGATTGAAGCACCTGAAATTGTTGCTGCTGCCCCAACCAATTTCAGTAATGTGTAGAAGAACGCACTTGCAATTCATGGCCCGCTTTCCGACAGAAGCCTTTTGAATAGCTTACGGGGTACGGGCCGCGGCGGCGGCCCGCATTCGCGAACTATTTGAGATGTTCAAGCTCGGCGTCTGCCGACAGCGGCTGTGATGCGCCAATTGCCGCATAAAACGCGTCGAGCGCCTCAAGTGATGAGGCCGGTGCATAACCGTCATTCCCCGAAACAGAGGCTATGGCAAAACGAAGGGACCAGTCGTCTCCGTTCCGACAGGCCACTCCGACATGGCTGTCTCCACCTTGTGCAGTCGTCTCGTATTCCCGACAGAATGCGCCCGCGCTATCGGTGAAGGACGCCACGACGCTGATGCGCCGCCCGTCCGGCAACCGGTCTTCCGCGCCCGAAGGCAGGGTGCCCAGCCGCTCCTGTACATCGGCGCTCAGCAGCGGCGCACCTGTCTCAGGCGCGCCGGGTGCAAGCAACAGCCCCGCCGACAGGCCGATTGCCAGCGCCAGCGAGGCGGCCATCGCCACCGGCTGCCACCGGGATGTCGGACGATGCAGCGGCACCACGTTCTCCGCCTCGGGAGACGTGGTCGCCGCCATCTCGCGAATGCGCGCCTCCAGATCGGGCGACACCGTGGCCTCCGGATTGGCCAGCGACGCCGCCTTCACCCAGTCCGCGCTCTGCGTGAAGAGCGCGTAGCGATCCGCCAGCGCCGGATCGGCGGCAATCTGCGCGTGCAGCCGCGCGGCCTCGTCGCCGTCGATCTCACCATCGGCGAGCGCCATCAATGTGTCATCGTCGATATCCATCGTCACGATCCTTTGCGTTGCACGGCGTCAACGGCCCATCCCGCCCTTTATTCCCACTTTTTCGCCAAGGGCGCGCCGAGCCCGGCTCAACCGGCTCATCACCGTGCCCTGGGGGATGTCCAGCGTCTGCGCCGTCTCGGCATAGCTCAGCCCCTCGACGCAGACCAGATGCAGCACCGCGCGCTGATCCTCGGGCAATGTCGTTATCGCCGCATGCACCGATTGCAGCATCAGCCGGTCATCGGTCTGCGCGGCGCTGTCCACCGGATCGGCCTGCGGGCTGTCATGAATGTCCACCGTCTCGCCCCGCGTCCTGTCGCGCCGGAGCATGTCGATCCAGGCGTTGCGCAGGATGCGGAACAGCCACGCCTCCAGCCGCGTCGCAGGGTCGAACTGATGGCGCGCGCGAAAGGCGCGCTCTGCGGTGATCTGCACAAGGTCGTCGGCCACATCCGGCCTGCGGCACAGCGACAGCGCGAAACGCTTGAGGTTGGGCAGGAGGGCCACGACGTCCTCGACAAAAGAATCCTGCATGACCCACACTTACCAATTGCAAAACTGCGCCGGGGAATAAACCTAGGCTTCTAACGTTGAGCATTAGATGGCATCATTTTCCCAATAAGCAAAAGGAGATTTCCGGGATGCACGTATTCGGAGGGACTGTGTTGGTCTTGACGGCCTGGCTCTGCGCGCTTGGCGCGGTTTCGACCCTGACCGCCAGCATGATCGCCGCGCCTGCCTGGGCAGACGATGGCGATGGCGGTGACGGAGACGGCGATGACGGTGATGATGGTGATGATGGTGGCGGCAGCAGTAGCTCCTCCAGCACAGGCGGCGGCGCGTCGCGCGGCGGCATCAACTCGGGAGAAGTCGATGATCCCCGGGAGATCATCCGCGGTCTGCGCCGTCTCTTTCGCGGACAGCCCGTGGAGCCGCAACGCGCCCGCCGTCGACCCGCCCCGCAACCGGTCGCCCGGCCCGAGCGTGCGCCCGCCGAGATCGTCGCGCGCGGCTTGACCGACGACCAGACGACGGCCCTCGTGACACAGGGCTACGTGGTTCTCGAACGCGCTGATCTCGTCAGCCTCGCCACCACCGTGCGCCGCTTTCAGGTGCCCGAGGGCACAACGCTTGACGCAGCACGCGACACCATTCGCGCCCTGCCGGGGGCCGAGGCGGCGGATTTCAATCATTACTACCGCGCCGGACAGGACAGCGCGGCGGTGATCCCGATCGCCGCAACCGCGCCCGCCTGTGACGGCCTGCACTGTCCGGCCCGCGCCCTGATCGGCTGGCCGCAGGCGCTTGGCCCCGAGGGATGCGGTGCGCCGGTGATGATCGGCATGGTCGATACCGGGCTGAACGCTGATCACGAGGTACTGGCCGGGGCCGATATCGACCTCACGCGCATCGCCCCAGAGGAGTATTCCGCCTCCGCCGCGATCCACGGCACGGCGGTCGCTGCCATTCTCGTCGGCGACCCCGAGACCCGCGTGCCCGGCCTGCTGCCCGGCCTGCCGCTGGTGGCGGTGGATGCGTTTCACCGGTCCTCAGACGACGAGCGGACCGACGCCTTCACGCTGGTGCGTGCGCTGGATCATCTCTCAGAGCGCGGCGTGCAGGTGATCAATCTCAGCCTCGCCGGACCACCCAACACGGTGCTCGAAGACACGCTCCTGCAACTGACCGAGCAACGCAGGATCCCGGTGATCGCGGCGGCGGGCAATGACGGCCCCCGCGCCGAACCTGCCTATCCGGCCGCCTATGACAGCGTGATCGCCGTGACAGCGGTGGATCGCAGCGGCACCATCTATCGCCGCGCCATTCGCGGCGCGCATGTCGAGCTTGCCGCCCCCGGCGTCGAGGTCTGGACCGCGGCCTCGGTCAAGGGCGCGCGCTGGAAGACCGGCACCTCCTTTGCCGCGCCCTACGTCACGGCGGCGGTGGCGCTCTGGCTGCAACACGACCCGATGCTCACGCCCGAAGAGATCCGCGCGCGGCTGACCGCCTCGGCGGGTGACCGTGGCCCGGATGGTCTGGACGATACATACGGGCACGGGCTTCTCAACCTTGGCGGCATCTGCCCCGGCCAGGCCGCGATCATGCCCGCTTCGGCGGAATAACGCCCCCGCTTTCCTCTCCTTGGAAAAAATACCAGCGCGCCGGGAATAACTCCCGGCGCGCTGCGTTTGCATGACAACGGATCACTGACCGGGAGAGGACCGATGAAAGACACCCTGATCGAGACGAGCCCCCTGACCCTGCGCCGGGTCACGGCCTGCAGCAGCGCCGGGCGGCTCAGCGCCCGCATAATCCGGCCGGTGCGCCGTGCAGACGCGCCGCCAATGGTGGTGCTGCATGGCATTTCGCGCAACGCGGGCACGCTGGCCCGGCTCTTTGCCCCCGAGGCCGAGCGCACCGGGCGCACTCTGATCGTGCCGCATTTCCCGGCGGACACATGGCCCGATTTCCAGCGCCCCAGCAAGGCCGCTCGCCCCGATCTGGCCTTGCTGGCCCTGCTCGATCTGGTGGCGTCCGAATACCCGGATATCCCGGGGCCGGTGGATATATTCGGCCATTCGGGCGGGGCACAGCTCGCGCACCGTCTGGCGATGCTCTATCCGCACCGCGTAACCGCGCTCCATCTGGCGGCGGCAGGCTGGTATTGCCTGCCCGATGAGACGATGCGCTATCCCTACGGCCTCGCCCCCGGCAAGGATGCGTTTGCCGCCAAGCTGGTTCGCCGCAACACCGACGCGCTGCGCGATTTCCTGCATATTCCGGTCCACGTTTATATCGGCACCGAGGACGTGACCCGTGACGACGCCCTGCGCAAGACCCGTGCGCTCGACACCGGGCAAGGCCCGCACCGCCGCGCCCGCGCGTGCAGCTATGTGACTGCCCTCAACGCAGCCGCAGAGGCCGCAGGCGTTCCGCCCCGCGCCCGCCTGATCGAGATGCCAGGCTGCGATCACGACGTGGTGCGCGCGATCACGCAGAATCACCTCGCCGCGCGCGTGCTCGATGCGCGCACCGCCCTCATCTGACCCACCAAAGGAGAGCCGACATGACCCTCGCCGACACCCTCGCCCAGGCAAAATGGACCTTTGCCACCCGCCGCGTTGACCACGCCTGCGTCACGGCCACCGATACTGATTTTACCGCCGCCAAACCCGGCGACCTGATCCTCGCCCATGTGGACACGATCGGACAGCACCAACGCGTGCAACTGCCCTCAGGGCGACCCTCGCTGATTTTTCCCGGCGACGCGGTGGTTATGGCCTGCGGTGCGCGTTATGCGCCTGATCAGTTCGAAGGGCTGGCCGAGATCGACGCGCAAGGTGCCGACCTGCTCGCCGGAGGCGGCTGCATCGGGCGTATGGTCGCGCGCAACAGACGGATCAAACCCGCGACACGTTTGGTTCCGTCAGCCCGCCTGCTCGGCGCCGATGGGCACGCGGTCAACCTCGCGCAATTCGCGCTCGCCCCACGCCGTGCCGCGCAGCACCCGCCAGTGATCGGGGTGCTCGGCACCTCAATGAATTCCGGCAAGACGCTTGCCACCGCGCAGCTTGTGCTCGGGTTGCGGCGCGCGGGCTTTCGCGTGGGGGCGATCAAGGCGACGGGCACCGGGGCCTTTGGCGATTTCAACGAATACAGCGACAGCGGTGCGCATTATGTAGGCGATTTCACCGATGCGGGCATGGTCACCACCTATCTGGAGCCGCTTGACCGTATCAAGACCGCCATCGAGACGCTGATCGCCGAGGCCGGGCATCGCGGCTGTGATATCGTGGTGATGGAGGTGGCCGACGGACTCTTGCAACGCGAGACCGCCGCCCTGATCGCCGATCCGTGGTTCGCGCGGCTTGTCTCCGGCCTTGTCTTTGCCTGCGGTGACGCGGTGGCGGCGGCGGGCGGCGTGGCGCATCTGGCGCGGCTGGGGCTGGTGCCTGATGCGCTGACCGGCCTTGTCAGCTGCTCGCCGATGGCCGCGTCCGAGGCGCAGGCGGCCACCGGCCTGCCGGTGCTCACCAAGGAGGATCTGGGCGACCCGGCCGAAGCCACCGGCTTTGCCCTGCGCGCGGGGCTTGGCCGCAAGGAGGCCGCCTGATGCCCATGCCGCGCCTGCTGGAGAACGGCCGCTGGCGCGGGTTGGTGGTCGTCAGCCTTCTGACGCTGGGGCAGGGGGTAGCCGCCGGGGCGGCAGCCTTCGCCACCCGTGGGTTGTTCGAGACAATGGATGCGGGCGCGCCCCTGCACTCCGGTCTGCTCGCCGCGCTGATCGCCTCCGGACTCGTCATCGCAGGGGCCCGCGTGCTCTCGCGCCTGATGGGCGAGCGGCTCGGGCAGGGTTATGCCCTTGCCATCCGCCTTACGCTGCTCGATCATGCCTCTGGCATGGCCGCGAGCGCCGTCGCCAAGCGCCGCAACGGCTGTATGAGCCTGCGCTTTGTCGGCGACATGACCGCCTTTCGCAACTGGCTGGGCAAGGGGCTGCCCCGGCTCATTGGGGCCATGGTGATGATCCCCGCCGCCTGCACCGTGCTCTGGCTGCTGGAGCCACGCTTCGCCCTTGCCATCGCGCCTCTATTCGCGGTCACGCTGGCCGTGCTGGCCGTGGTCGGGCCACGGCTGGAGCCGCTGCACCGCCGCCTGCGCGCCCGCCGCGCGCGCATCGCCGCCGAGATGGCCGAACGCATGCCGCTCGCGCCAGAGCTTGACCGCATGGGCCGCCGCCCCGCCGAGATCCGCCAACTGCGCAAACGCACCGAGCGGATGATCCACGCCGCCCTGCACCGCCTCGTCTGGGCGGAAACGCTCAAGGCGCTGCCCGATGCCGTGGCGGGCCTCGCTGCCTGCGCGGTGATCGTTACCGGTGCGCATACCGGGGCCAGCACCGGCACCATCGCAGGTGCACTTGCCACCATCGGCCTCGTGCTGACCCCGCTGCGCGATCTGGCCAGCGTCTGGAATTTCCGCGCGGCCTATCTCGCGGCGCGCAAGAAATGCACCGCCGCCCTCTCGCGTGCGCAGCGCGGGACCGGTCAGGGCGACACCCGCCTTCCAACTGGCCCGCTCCGCGTGACGGTGCGCGATCTGCCGATGCCCCAAGGCAACACGCTCTCGATCGACATCTCCGCGGGCGAGACGCACGCCCTGACCTGCACGCCCGAAGAGGCCGACACGCTCTTTTCCGCTCTTTGCGGGTTGGAGCCGGTGCCGCCCGGTCATATCAGCCTCTCCGGTCATAGTCTGACGGATCTGTCGCGCGGCAGCCTCCGGCGCGGGGTGCATCGCCTGAGCAGCGCGCCCGTGGTGCTCAAGGGCTCGTTGCGCCGCAGCCTGTCCCTTGGCCTGCTCAATCGCCCGTCGGATGCAAAGCTCAGGAAAACCGCCCACGCCGCCGGGCTGCGGACGCTGATGGACCGGATCGGCGGCCTTGACGGCGCACTTGCCGAAGGCGGCCGCAACCTGTCCCCGGCGGATCGCAGCGCGCTCTCGCTCGCCCGCATCCTGCTGGGCAAGCCTCAGCTTGTCCTGTTGGAGGACGGCGTCTGGCATCTCGACCCCGACGCCAGAGACACCCTTGCCGCGCATATTGACAGGACAGGAGCCACGATCCTGCGCCATCCCGTTCTGGCGAAAGGGGACTTGGTTGTGCCTCTTGCTGCGTGATAATCTATTCAATGAACCCACGCCGACACTACGACGTGGCCCGGGGTTGCGAGGCTGTGTTCATCTTCTCTGATCGTTATCGCGGTGCGAACCATAAAAAGACAAGCCCGCAAGCGCTGAGAAAGCTCCCAACTCCGGAGTCGGGCTATGCAATGGATGAGAAATAATTCCTTGGCAATTTGCGGAAGCGATCATAGCTGCAACACGTGGCTGTATACGACCATCTGTATCACTCCAGTCTCTCATGGTTGTCGAAAGTGGCCGCTGCGAGTGTCACATCTAACGCCTACTTCGTCCGCATTGCCGCCGCTCGCCGGTCTCCGATCATGCGCCTGCAGCGAACGGCAGATCTGGTGAAGCTGCAACGCGGCGCTTGACGGTGAGACGGACGTCCGCTGTGGGCCGTCCGTGAAGACGGCCCTTTCGATCAGATTTCTATGGCTTCGGCGATTGCCAATGCATCTTCAAGCTCAACGCCAAGATACCTGACGGTGCTGTCCATCTTCGTATGCCCCAAAAGCAATTGGGCTGCGCGGAGATTGCCTGTCTTCTTATAGATCTGCGTCACCTTCGTTCGCCGCAACGAATGTGTGCCGTATGCGCTCGCCTCGAGCCCAATCGAGGTCACCCAATCACGAACAATGCGCGCATATTGCCGGGTCGAGATGTGGAGCCGCTCGTGGAACCGACCGGGCCAGAGGTATTCGGACCCGACCATCAGCGGGTCTTGCATCCACTTTTCCAGCGACGTCCGCGTACCTTCAGAGATTTCAAAGCGCACGGGTTTCTGCGTTTTGCTTTGTAGAACCGATGCGCGTTCCTTGATCTGGCCAGAGGCCATAACATCAGTGACCTTCATTTTGACCAGATCGCAACCGCGAAGCTTGCTGTCGATGGCCAGATTGAACAGCGCGAGATCGCGATGGTTCTCGGCCAGTTCCAGTCGAACTCTGATCGCCCAGACATGTTTTGGCTTCAAAGGGCGTTTCTGACCGACGATGCGACCTTTGTTCCAGGCAGGGCGAAGAGCGCGAATGGCAGGTAGGTTTGGTGTTTCCTTAACTGATCCTCACATCCGCCACGTTCACCCACAACGACAACCCGACGTTGACGAAAGCAGCATATCACATTGTGCTGCGGCGCATCTGAGGTCGGCTTCGAGCCCTTTCAACAAATGCTGCAGTCCTCACCGATAGCGACAGCCCTGATCAAAGCTGCTGTTTGAAGAGCCAATTTTGCCTGTGCCGTTGAACACGGTGTGGAGCTTGATGACAAACATTGAATGCGGATGGTGACAGATCTGCCTGAACCTCGACAACCTCGTCCCTGCCACAAACTGGATGCAAAGGTACGAGTTCTGTATTCTGCCGGTGTGCCTTTTCGGGCCCAGCTTCAATAGATAGCTGTTTTTGGCTCGCCGCCGTCTTCCACGCACCCGCGATACATCCCTTCACAGTTGAATGGCATGGTCATGGCCCCATCACGGTCGATACAGATCAATCCGCCCGATCCGCCGATGGCGGTCAGGTCGCCCAAGATGATCTGGCGTGCCGCCTCGGTCATCGGTTGTTCAGCCAGCCGCATGCGCGCGTCGATTTCATGCGCGACCGAGAGGCGAATAAAGGCTTCGCCGTCGCCGGTGGCCGAAACTGCGCAGGTGGCATCGTCGGCGAAGGTTCCGGCACCGATGATCGGGCTGTCGCCGATACGGCCCCTGCGCTTGGCCGTCATGCCGCCTGTTGATGTTGCTGCGGCGAGATTGCCCTCGCGGTCCAGCGCGACAGCCCCCACCGTGCCGTGACGCCGGGCCGGGTCATCGTCGAGCGTGCCGTCAGCTTCCATCTTCAGGGTGCATTGCAGACTGTCCCAACGTTCTTGCGTGAAGAAATAGGAATCATCCTCAAAGGCCAGCCCCGCGTCGCGCGCGATTTCAAGTGCCCCGTCGCCGACCATAAACACGTGATCGGTCCGCTCCATGACGGCGCGGGCAAGGTGCACAGGGTTGCGCACCCCGGCGATGCCGGCGACCGCCCCGGCCATGCGCCCACGCCCGTCCATGATCGCGGCATCCATTTCGTGCGTGCCATCCCGAGTGAATACCGCGCCACGACCAGCATTGAAGAGAGGTTCGTTTTCAAGCGCCTCGACCGCGATGGTGACCGCATCGAGTGCCGTGCCATTGCGCGACAAAACCGCCTCTCCGGCAGCCAGGACGCGCGCGAGGGCGGCGTGGCAGGCTTCCTCGCGTTCAGGCGACATCTCGGCACGGGGCAAGACACCGGCACCACCGTGAATGGCGAGCACGAAACCTTTGGTCATGGGACACCCCTCCTTGATTCAGTTACAGTTGCCGTTGCACAGGTACCATCGACTTTCTGGTACCATACTGCCCGAGTAAACATGCTTGAAAGTGTGACAAGCTTGTTACGGTGCGGCGCATCGCATAGCGACGTCGGGTATATTGTTACAAACTTGTTTGTGGAGTGGCAGCTTCCACAATATGTAGGTCTTGTCTACCGCAGACTGGAGGTCCGTTCATGGACATGTCGATTCGTCCCGTGCCCAGAGGAAAACTTGTCGCTATAGGCGGCGCCGAGGATAAAACCTCGGATACCGAGATTCTGAGGCAGGTTCTGGCACTAAGCCAGACCTCGGAGCCAGTTGTCGGGGTCATCACCACAGCCAGCAGTATTCCCGAAGATGTTTTCTCTGATTACCGTCAGGTGTTCGAGAGGCTGGGCGCTGGCGAAGTTCTTGACGTTCGCATACGCGAGCGCGCCGATGCGGCCGCATCAGCCATGCTCGACATGCTGTCGCGCAGTGACGTGATCTTCATTTCCGGCGGCGACCAGATGCGCCTGACCAGTATCTTGGGCGCGTCGGACGCGCTTGGGATGATCCGCAGACGCTATGACGAGGGCGCTGTCATCGCGGGGACAAGCGCGGGCGCAGCGTGCCAGTCGACCACCATGGTCTATGGCGGTCATGCGACGGATTCTCTTCGCAAGGGCGCGGTCAAGATGTCTGCGGGCTTTGGACTGATCGAGGGCGTAATCATCGACACGCATTTCCTTGAAAGGGGGAGATTCTCGCGTCTGATGGAGGTCGGGGCGACGAATCCCGAGTATCTCGGCGTTGGCCTCGGAGAAGATGCGGCAGTCCTGTTCGAGAACGACAATATTTACGCTTTCGGCCCCGGTCACGTCATCCTCGTTGACAGTTCGGCGATAACCAGTTCCAATGTATTCGATCTTTCTGACGGTGAGGCGGTGAGCGTCCACAACGTCATTATGCATGCGCTGGTCGATGGAAACGGGTACAGTTTCACAGACCGGCGGGTCCTTGGGCCGAAAGAGCTTGGGACCGGCAGTCTGGAGCAAAGGAATGCGTATACTTGAGCACCGCGCGCTGCGCGGGCCGAATTATTATAGCCGTTATCAAACCATCTACATGCGTCTCGACATCGAGGATCTGGAAGATCGCCCGAGCGACAAAGTGCCCGGCATCGCAGAAAAACTCGAAGCCATCTTTCCCAGCATATACGAACATCGCTGTTCGATCGGAGAGCCCGGCGGTTTCCTGCAGCGGGTGCGCAATGGCACCTATGCCGGACACATGGTCGAGCATCTTGCCATCGAATTGCAGAATCTGGTCGGGTTTTCGGTGGGCTATGGCAAGAGCGTCGACAGCTATGAGCGCGGCGTCTACAACGTCGTCTACCGTTACCGCGACGAAGCCACCGGCCTTGCCGCGGGCGAGGCTGCGGTCGAGATAGTGCGCAAGCTCTACGATGGCGGCCATGTCGATCTTGGCCCGGTCATCGAACATCTCAAAGAGGTGCGCGACGCCAATGCTCTCGGCCCCTCGACGGGGTCGATCGTCGATGCTGCCAAGGCCCGCAACATACCCTGGACCAATCTGACTGAGGGGACCAGCTATACGCAACTGGGGCATGGCGTGAAACAACGCCGGTTCCAGGCCACGGTGACCGACGAGTCGGGCATCATCGGCCACTCGATCGCCGACGACAAGGACTGGACCAAGCAGATACTGGGCGATGCCGGGATCGCGGTGCCGCAGGGTTACACCTGCTATTCCTGGGACGAGATCAAGGAGGCCGCCGAATGGATCGGCTGGCCGGTGGTGACGAAGCCGCTGGCGGGCAATCACGGGCGCGGCGTGACCACCGATATCAGCAATCTCGACGATCTGAAATCGGGCTACGAGGCCGCGCTTGCGCGGGTGCGCGACGACTCCGGTGCGGTGATCGTCGAAAGCTATATCAAGGGCGAGGATCACCGGATGCTGGTGATCGGCGGCAAACTCGTGGCCGCCGCACGCCGCCGCCCGGCGCATGTCACCGGCGATGGCAAATCAACGATCCAGGCGCTGATCGACAAGGCGAACGAGGATCCACGCCGCGGCGTCGGCCACGAAAACCTGCTGACCCAGATCCATATCGACGAACAGACCCATCGCATGCTCGAACAGGCCGGGCTCACGCTCGACAGCGTGCCGCCCGAGGGCGAGATGGTGTTCCTGAAATCCACCGCCAATATCTCGACCGGCGGGACGGCCACCGATCTGACCGATGAGGTGCATCCCGATATCCGCTTCGCAATGGAGCGGATCGCGCGGCATGTCGGGCTCGACGTCATTGGGATCGACCTTCTGGCCGAGACGCTGACCAAACCGCTCGATCAGCAATCGGCGGGCGTGGTCGAGGTGAATGCCGGCCCCGGTTTCCGGATGCACATGGCCCCAACGCATGGCACGCCGCGACCGGTGGGCGAGCATGTCGTCGATATGCTCTTTCCCGATCCGACCGACGATGGCCGGATCCCGATCACCGCGATCACCGGCACCAACGGCAAAACCACCACGACCCGCCTGACCACCCATATCCTGCGCCAGTCTGGGCATTCGGTGGGCATGGGTTGCACCGGCACGGTCGAGATCGACAACCATGTGATCCTGCGCGGCGACTATTCCGGGCCAGCGGCCGCTCAGGCCGTGCTGCGGGAGCCGACAGTCGAGCATGCGGTGCTTGAGGTTGCACGCGGCGGCATCATGCGCCGCGGTCTGGGCTTTGACGAGTGCGATGTGGGTGTACTGCTGAACATCGCGTCGGATCACTTGGGCGAGCGGGATATCCACACGCTGGAAGAGCTGGCGCGCTGCAAGACCGTCGTCGTCGACGCGGTTAAGAAGGAGGGCGGCTATTGCGTGCTCAATGCCGATGATCCTCTGGTGATGGAGCATGGCACATATTGGGCGCGGGGCGAGATCATCTACTTCACGATGGACCCGGAAAACCCCGATCTGCACGATCACCTGAGCGAGCGGCGCATGGTCGTCACCGTAAAGAACGGGCGCATCGTCTTGCTGCGCGGCAAGGTTCTGGTCGATGTGGTGGATGTGAACGACGTGCCGATCGCCTTCGAGGGGCACGCACCCTTCAACGTGCAGAACGCGATGGCTGCTGCCGCCGTGGCATTGGCGCATGGCATCGAGATCGACGATATCCGCGCCGGGCTGCTGACCTTCCACCCGACCCCGGCGCAGATGCCCGGGCGCACCAACTATTTCGAGGCCGACGGTGTCTACTGCCTGATCGACTACGGTCACAACGTGCCGGCGCTGGTGGCGTTGGAGCCGCTGGTGAACGGGCTTGGACAACAGCGCAAGATCGGCGTGTCGACCGCGCCCGGCAATCGCCGTGATGAAGACCTCGCCGCTCTGGGCGCGCAACTCGCCAAGATGTGTGACGTGCTTTACGTCTACGAATCCGACGCACGCGGTCGCGCCGAAGGCGAGACCGCGAACCTGATCCGGAACGGCGCAGCCGACGCCGGATCGGACTGCGCGGTCGAGGTCATCATGAAGGAAAAGGACGCCGTTGACCGGGCCATGGCGGATGCCGTGCCGGGCGATTTTCTGCTATTGCTGGTGGATGACATCACCGGCACCACGGAGCGGCTCAAGGGACGGAGTTTTCCGGTTCAGTCCGATCTCGCGCAGGTCTGAGGACAAACTGCACCCATTCGGTGCGTCAGCCTCACTGGTGCGCACGCCCTGATCAGGAAGGACCAACATCATGACCAAGAATGTCTTCGTCGTCGGATTGAACGCGATGAATGCCGAGCGACTGACCCGGCTGCGGGGGGTCGAGGATGTCGTCTTTCACCCGCTTTTGACCTCCGAGGCGGTCTCGGACACGCAGGAATTCGATATCCCCGCCATGCTGCGCGAGGCCGAGGCGACGCTCGACGCCTTTGACGGCTCGATCGACGCCATCGTGGGGTATATCGACTTTCCGGTTTCCACCATGTTGCCGCTGCTCTGCGCGAAGTACGGCACCCGCAACGCCTCGCTGGAGAGCCTGTTGAAATGCGAGCACAAGTACTGGTCGCGCAAGGTCATGGCAGAAGTGGTGCCGGACCACACGCCCACCTTCACCGCATTCGATCCGTTCGACGACAACGCCCTCTCCAAGATTGGCGAGGCAGACCTGCGCTTTCCCTTTTTCGTGAAGCCGATCAAATCGTCGGGCTCACGGCTTGGCTTTCGCATCGACAGCCCCGAGGATTTCGACTACGCGATCGCCGCCTTTCGGGCAGAAATTGGCCAGATCTCAGAGCCTTTCAACTACGTGCTCGATCAGGCGAACCTGCCCGATGACATCAAGGCGATCGAAGGGCATTATTGCATGGCCGAGCGCGTGATCGGTGGGCGTCAATGCACGGTGGAAGGCTATGTGCATGACGGCGAGGTGGTCCCCTACGGCACGGTGGATTCGATCCGTTATCCGCAGGTGCTCAGCTTTTTCTACTATCTTTATCCCTCAACCCTGCCGCGCCGCGTGCAGGACGAGATGAACGAGATCACCCGCAAGGTGATGGCGCATATCGGCTATGACAATGCGGGCTTCAACATCGAATATTACTGGGACGAGGTGCAGAACAAGATCTGGCTGCTTGAGATCAACACCCGCATCGCGCAATCGCATTGCGATCTGTTCGAGATGGTCGACGGGGTGAGCCATCAGCAGGTCACGGTCGATCTTGGCCTCGGGCGCAAGCCCGACATGCCGAGCGGCGAGGGTCCGGAAAACGTCGCCGCGGAATTCTTCTACCGGGTGTTCTTCAACGACGCGACCCTCGCGCGCGTGCCCTCGCGCGCCGAGTTGGAGGTGGCCTCCGAGCGGGTCGAGGGCACGCGCATTGCCTCCTATGTCAAGCGGGGCATGCGGCTGTCGGAACTGCCCGAACAGGACGCCTACAGCTATGCCGTGGCGTCGATCTGGATGGGGGCAAACAAGCCATCCAAGCTGTTGTGGAATTACGAGCAGGTCATGAAGAAGCTGAATTACGAGTTCAGTGACATCGAGGAATAGGCCAACGCCCGCGCTGGACTTTGTCGGGCGGGGACGCGATACGGTGGCCGCATCGCTGCGCACGTAATTCAGGATGAACGTCATGAAAATCGACCACCCGCTTCCCGTCACCGTTCGGGAAATCGAGCACCTCGAGATTCCGATGCCGGACGGCACCAGCCTGGCGGCACGTATCTGGATGCCGGACGGGGCGGAGCGACAGGCCGTGCCCGCGATCCTCGAATACATCCCCTATCGCAAGAACGACAAGACGCTCGAACGCGACCATGCACGCGCGCCCTGGATGGCGGCGCAGGGCTATGCCTATGTCCGGGTCGATCTTCGCGGAACCGGCGAATCCGAGGGGGTGATGACCGACGAATATACCGAGATCGAGCTTCAGGACGGATGTGATGTCATCGCCTGGATCGCTGACCAGCCCTGGTGCGATGGGGGTGTCGGGATCGTGGGCATTTCCTGGGGCGGGTTCAACGGCCTGCAACTCGCCGCCCTGCGCCCCCCTGCGCTCAAGGCCGTGGTGTCGATCTGTTCGACCGATGACCGCTATGCCGACGACATCCATTACATGGGCGGCACGATGCTTTGCGATCAACTGTCCTGGGCCTCCGTGATGTTCGGGATCAATACGCTACCGCCAGACCCCGCGCATGTCGGCGAGCGCTGGCGCGAGTTGTGGGAAGAACGGCTCGACGGGTCGGGTTTCTGGCTCGAGACATGGATGGAGCACCAGACGCGCGATGCATTCTGGAAGCACGGATCGGTCTGCGAAAATTTCGAAGATATCGAGGTACCCGTTTATGCTGTGAGCGGCTGGGCAGACGGCTACTGCCGTTCTGTCTTTCGGCTGGTCGAGAACCTCAAGGGTCCGGCAAAGGGCATCGTCGGCCCCTGGTCGCATCGCTACCCGCATGTCGGAGCGCCGGGCCCGGCGATCGACTGGCTGAGCGAGGAAACCCGGTGGTGGGATCAGTGGCTCAAGGGTATCGATACCGGCATTGCCGATGAGCCGCCGTTGCGGGTCTATCTTCAGGATCACGCCGCACCCAGAACCCATTACGAGCACCGGGACGGGCACTGGATCACCGAGCCGTCATGGCCCTCGCCGAATGTCACCCCGACCGAATTCGCTCTGGGGTCCGATGGGCGGCTGTCGCGGTCGGAGGAGGTGCCCGGCGGTTGGTTGACTATCGCCTCGCCACTCTGGGTCGGGTTTCAGGGCGGCAAGTGGTGCTCCTACGCGCTGCCCGGCGATCAGCCGGGAGATCAGCGGCGGGACGATGCGGGCAGCCTGTGCTTCGAGACCGCGCCGCTTGCCGAGCCCCTGCACATGGTGGGCGACGCGCACCTGACACTGACATTCACTTCGGACCGGCCTGTCGCGCAGGCCGCCGTGCGCCTGATGGACGTGGCCCCCGACGGGGCCGCGACCCGGATCAGCTACGGGTTGCTCAATCTCACCCACCGAGACGGGCACGAGCATCCGGAGCCCCTGACGCCGGGGCAGACCTACACGGTCGATGTGCCGATGAAGCACGTCGCCCAGACCTTTCGCGCGGGGCATCGCATCCGGCTGGCCCTGTCGACCAGCTACTTCCCGATCGCCTGGCCCGCGCCAGAGGCGGTAGAACTGCGGGTTCTGACCGGGCAGAGCACGCTCACCTTGCCGTTGCGGGACGATGATCACAGCGATGCGGCGCCGTTCGGCCCGCCGCGCGCTGCGGTGCCCCTGGAGCAGGCGGTCGAGACGCCCGCGACTGCGGAATGGAACGTGACGGAGGATCGGGCCACCGGGCGCGTGACCGCCGATATCCGCGTCCACGAGGGCGAAGCCCGTATCATCCAGCACGGTCTGACGCATTCCGCCGAGTGCACCGAGCGCTATTCGATCCTGCCGGACGATCCCACCTCCGCCGAAGGCGAAGTCACCTGGGTCCACGAGATGCGGCGGGACGACTGGGTCGTGCGGACGGTGACGCACACGCACCTGTCTTGCGACAGAACGCATTTCCATCTCCGCGCGCGGATGCAGGCATTCGACGGAGACACCTCCGTACGCGACAAGACTTATACGGCGAGCATTCCGAGAAAGGCAGTGTGACGCGCAACCACCGGTCGCGGGCAGGCTAAGCTGGCTTTAAGAGCAGCCAGTGAATTGCCGATATACTGTCAATCCGCATTCAAAACTGAGCCAATGCGATCATTCCAATCGGACCACCCTTTCAATCGCAGCAAAAGCTTACTTCGTCCCGCATACTGAGAGTTAGACCATCTCCAAGTTTCGCACGCGCGGCGAATGGCGGCTATGCGGGCTGCGACCGCAGAAAGTCAGCTGGTTGCTGCGAGTCCGGTATGGGCCGTACTACCCCACCGCGAGTGTTTGCTCTCAGGGACTGACACTCCATTGTGCTGAGCCCAGTGAGTCCCAACCTAGATGCGGTGGGAGTCGCGTCGACAGCTATAGGTATAGAGTTGGGACTCCATGGGGCCAGTGATCCTCGATCCGGATTCTTGGAGGATCGTCGAAATCGAGACCTGCGAAAGGAGCACTTGTGAACTCCTCGCGCATGGCATGGATCAACCCTGCCGGTTTTACCGCGTCAGGAACGGCGGCCGCCTCTGCGACGTGGGGCTCGGCCGCTGTTTCGCCCAGCTTGATCGCCGGTCCGACCAGCGCGAAGGCGGGATGGATTGCAAGGGCTGCTATCGCGCCGACAAGTTCTACGATGCCCGCGCCCCATTTAAGCCTGACTGGTACGTTGGTGGCCGCGACGGCCTTCGCGTAGGCCTCGACCAGTGATTCCATACGCTCACGCGCCTCCTTGGTGCTGGTTCCTCTCAGAGCCTCGACCGATGTCCATGCGCGCAGGGCGTTGCGGTGTGCCTGCACCTCGGGCATTCTGCAAAGGTCGAGCGCAGCCTTGATCTGGTCTTGGTGCGACCGCGTCTTGCCCT
The DNA here is from genome assembly GCF_040219995.1 of Roseovarius sp. Classification (GTDB taxonomy): domain Bacteria; phylum Pseudomonadota; class Alphaproteobacteria; order Rhodobacterales; family Rhodobacteraceae; genus Roseovarius. The sequence continues at coordinate 51,855 of NZ_JAVJUC010000024.1, forward strand.
CGGCGGTTTCGTGGTGAGGGACCAGGAATTCCCAACCGAACGCGCGCAATAACTGCTCCTGCTCTGGGGTGTCGTCGAGGAACGCCTGTGGTCCGTCATAGGCCGGGACAACCGCAACGTTGGTGCGCGGTACTCCCTTGATCAGCGCCCGGTTCCGCTTGGCATCCACGAAGTCCTGGAGAACCCGTCGGGTGAGGTGAAACTCCGGCGCATCGAAGTCCTCTTTCCTCTGTGCCGCTTCGAACCCGGGCTGTTGCTGAAGATCTGCAACGTCCATTTCGGCGTCCGATGCGATCTTTCGTTTTTCCCACTCCATGTGCTGAGCGTTGTCCCAGGAAACCTCCATCAAACGGTCGCAGGGAATCCAACTCAGTACCTCGTCCTGGTACGCATCGTCCCATTCCGCGGGCCAGGTCGCCCCTTGCGGCGGCCGGGGAACCACCAGCGCATCGAAAAGAACCAATTCGGCAACGAAAGCGTGCGGCCGAAGGTGATCGCGGACGGACATCGTGCCCCAAAGCTGAGAAGAGTTGGTCATAGCAGTTCTCCCGCAACGGTTCATTTGATCAGGCCACCACTTTGGACGCTAACTTAAGTCATTTGCTCACACATGTCGCGAACAACGCACACGCAACTAATGCATTGGGATTGCAGAACGCCTGTTCGGCCGTCAAATCGCGGAATGGTTGCGACCCGACACTGTCCTATCGCGCAACGGCGGAAATGCTGCACCCTGTCGCGAACGGTCGGTGTGGGGAGCTGCGCCGCGGAGGGATGACCCCTCGCGAGAGTCCGGTATGGGCGAGAGTGACAGATGGCTCCACCAAGACTGCGCCTGTATGTTGAATCTGTTGCCTGGCGGAATGCCTAAAGCCGGTTACATCTTCGTAAATTCCATTCGGTAGACAACCTCTTCGCCGGTCTTTGGGTCGATGCCGGGAGCGCCGCTGATCACCAGCCGCTCCCCCTTCAGCTTGAAGGGACGAGAAACATCTCCGAACCATTTCGGGTTCCATGAGCCGTCCACGTGGTGAATGACACGGTCTTCCTCGAGCGTGTAGGACGCGACATAGGCGAGCATGTTGTCGAACATCTGCGCCTTCTCCTCGACAGACCAGGCGTCGGGGCTCGGAACGGGCCGATCGCGTCGAAAGACCGTGGCCATCATCCGACCATCAGCATGATATGCGATGTAACCGACAGGCTCAGGCCCCATGGCGTCGGCGGTCTCTCCTGTCTCGACTGACGTGCGCGTCCAAGCGTCCATCTTCCAAGACCCGATCAAAGCGCCAACGTTTGCCATCATATCTCCTGAAAGCGATTTTTCGTTCTAACCTAAGTTGCCACCCGCAAAATCTCGGCCACAATCATATACGCCGCCTCCTTAATCAAGCGACATGTAGATGCCGTTGCGACCAGCTGAGTGAATTGAATTGTTCATTCCCAAATAACCACGTGGTCCGAGACTCAGTGATTCACGTGATCAAAATGCTGCGCGATGCAGGAACGGCCGGAACGACGGGCCGCAGTGCGGCATTGCGCCTGCAGGTCGAATGGCAGGTTTGGGCCGCAAGCGACGGCCGACCTGATCCTCCAACCGTCCGATCCGCTGCGCCGCCGCAAGTCCGCTTGGAGCCCAACGCGGCGCCCGTTCAGTGAATCCGTTCCGCTTGAAGTCCGAGGTAGGACATGAAGCCAAAGAACCGACCGGTGTCGACCCGGTGGCGCGATTCCTGCTTCACCGCCTCGCCGAAGGCGGCGCTGATCGCTCCCTCCCTGACGAGCAAATCAGCGCCTCGGTCCAAGACCGAAAGAAAATATGCTGGATGATCGGGGACATAGCCCTCGGACCATCGCTTCATAATCCGGAAGCCGGCGTTCTCGAGTAACGGCGCTGCACGTCGCATGAAGCGCTTGTCGTGAACGAAGTCGTCGATGAAGCGGCCAACCACGGAGTCGAGCGGGTCTCCGGAGGTCAGTTCGACTGAGGTAGCAGTGTAATCTCCGTCGAAAACTACAACGATACCGCCTGGTCTCGTGACACGAGCGGCCTCCACGAGGATCGCTGCCGGTTCGGCAACATGGCACAGCAGTGTATGCATCACGACAAGGTCCTGAGACGCGTCCGGCAAGCCGGTCTTCGCCGCATCTCCGATCGTAAATGACAGTTCTTCTATGTCACCAAAGAGTTCCCGCGCCCGGGCAATCATTACCGGTCCCGGCTCGATGCCAAGGACTTGGGAACAACCTGCGATCTCGACCATATCCCTTGCCACATGCCCGGTGCCCGAGCCAAATTCGACGCCTACAGCGTCCATCGGCAAGTCCAGTTGCGCAAGGTAGCGGCTTCGCATCCTGACCTGCAAGGGGTCCGCGGACCGAGCCTCCATCGCGTTAGCAATGGCGGTTTGGACCTCGTCTTCCGCAGCGGCCAGGTTCATGTAAGGATCGGTCATCAGGTCCTGCCTCGGCTGGTGCAAAGAGCAATGGCTGGCGGCTCGCGTTTCGAATGCAGTCTCCTGACCGCCGTCCGCAGCGTAGCATAAATAAACCCCAAAGTCCGAGTCGGCCGCACAGTCCCTACTCACCTGTCTCAAATGCTGCGCGGTGCACGAATGGCAGGTTTGGTGAAGCCGCACCGCAGCGATAGGGCTGTAGCTCAATGGCGGGTCTGGGCCGTTCGTGACTGACTTGACCCGCCGACTTGAGGGGCGGAGAGGCACAACTTTTCCCTTCGTCTCTTGGCAAACTGGCCAATCTCATCTTCGACGCAGCGTACATGGGCATCGCGGCGGCGTTATGACGCCGGTCCACAAGGGGCCGGCCCTGATGAGAAGGACCATCTGGAATGCCCAAGGATATAGCCAGCCCCTCGCCCTGCGCGGGATTCATCGTTGCCAACTGCGCCGCACTGGCCTGTGCCGCCCGTCTGCTCGGCGGACAAACAGCTCTCAAGCGCGCCCAGCGTCTGATCGAGGACTTCTCCCTCGCACCGCCATTGACACGGCGGCTGAACCGGGAACTCGACGCGCTGGAGGACCTGTTGGCCCTGCGCCATGTCCACGATTTCGACCGCGTCGAGGCCGCGCAATTCAGCAAGATCGATCCGCTCGATCCGGCCGTCGAGGAGATCTGTCAGTTGCTCGACGGCTTGCGTGCGGCCCGGGAGGCAGAAGCCAACGCAGGCTGAGCGATCTTGCGCGCCCGGCATATTGAGAATTCCGGGCGCGCTACGTCCTAACAGAAAGCGTGCGACCCCTTTCATAAAAAATCCGGAAGACCACGGATTTCTGCTTCTGCTTCGGCTGAAAGAGCCAATGTCCAGATTACCAGCGCCGAGCCCCGAGACATCAACCACCGAGGAGATCATCCGAGCCGCGACAACAACCTGCCGCACGCCCCGACATAGGCCGATCTGACACCAGCAGGAAACGCGTGGCATACGCCACGGGCTGGATGTCGGGAGTGCAAACATGCACATCACTTCAGCCCCCGTCACGGACAGTGACGGGACCACCAAGGCCATCGAGGCCGCGCTCGACGCGCTCGACTTCCTGCGCCGTCACGGTGCCGGGCTTTGCGATCTCCTCGGGCTTCTGGCCGAGGAGACCGCGTTCGACGCGCTCTGCGATCTGCACGGGCAATCCGGATCCGATCTTCCGGATGTTCGCCGCATTCGGCGGTCACTGAGGTCAATTCGCGCAGCGCTCGTGGCGCGCTCAACCCACGCCAATGACGCCCTGAGCGTCAGAAAAGGCTACTGCGTGGACGCATCTGTCCGGTGGTACGGAGCGCGAATCAGCGACTTGCTGGTCGCCTTCCGGTAAATCTCTACGATATCCTCGTACAAGCCGCGGTCTCCCGGACCGCGGCTTTTTTCGTGCGATCATCAACGCCGAGGCGGCCAAGGAGGTCGCGCGCACAAAGACGCGATCGTTTCGGCATCGCACAAGCCTGATGTCGCTGTCCTGTCAGAGCGGCACCGTATTGGCGGGATTGATCGTCTTCGGACAAGTCCTAACAGCCCATGCCTGTCCAAAAAGTCGAAAGAAATGCGCCGACAGCGTTTTTCGCGCTGTGAATGCGAACCTATGTACTCAGCAAGAGTCGAACTGCCACCACGAGGAGTCAAACGATAACGGAGACGTCCAGGATATTCAGCTTGCCACTTCTATTTCACTGGCGCGATGACGCTCTCAAATCCGTTGGCAGCTCTTAACGGTCAGTCAGAGCTCGAAGTACCCATGGGAGAGCACGGGTTTACTCAATGCCCGCGCCCAATGCGTGAAATGGTCGTCTATTTCTAAGAACGACGAGGCCAAGCTTGTGGTCTCGGTGGTCACGTTGTGCTTATCAGAATGGCCAAAAAACTATCCAAAAAGGACAAATAGTCCTTTCAATTTCAATCAGGCCGGAGTGCGCCCTACGCGCATTTGCTGTGCCCGCAGCTTGCGCAGGTCCTGCAGCCTTCGATCATGCGCAGGTCGTAGCTGCCGCAGGCGGGGCAGGCGGGGCCTTTGGGGGGATCGAGGTTCGATACCTGTGCCGTGGGGTCGGATTTGAGGCCGAGGCCCTCGCCCGCGAGAAAGCCGATCTGCACCATGTGCCGTTCCAGCACCCCGCCGATGGCGGCGAGGATCGAGGGGATGTATTTGCCGTTCATCCATGCGCCGCCGCGCGGGTCGAACACTGCCTTCAGCTCCTCCACCACAAAGCTCACATCGCCACCGCGCCGGAACACCGCCGAGATCATCCGCGTCAGCGCCACGGTCCAGGCGTAATGCTCCATGTTCTTGGAGTTGATGAACACCTCGAAGGGCCGCCGGTGCCCGTTCAGCACGATATCGTTCACCGTCACGTAGATCGCGTGGTTGCTGTCGGGCCACTTGAGCTTGTAGGTCGCGCCTTCGAGTTCGGTGGGCCGGTCGAGCGGGTCGGACATGTAGATCACTTCACCGCCCTCGCCCGGCATCGCGCCCTCACCGGGCACCTTGTCGGCGCTCTCGCTCACGCTCAGCACGCTGCCGGTCACGTCATTGGGCCGGTAGGTGGTGCAGCCCTTGCAGCCGGTCTCATAGGCCTGCATGTAGACATTTTTGAACGCCTCGAAACCGATATCCTCGGGGACGTTGATGGTTTTCGAGATGCTGCTATCGACCCATTTCTGCGCCGCCGCCTGCATCGCCACGTGATCCTCGGGGGCGAGGGTCTGCGCGTTCACGAAATGGTCGGGCAGCGGGGCGTCGCCCATCCGGTCACGCCACATTTGCACGGCGTAATCGACCACCTCTTCCTCGCTGCGCGAGCCGTCCTTTTGCAGGACCTTGCGGGTGTAGGAATAGGCAAAGACCGGCTCGATCCCGCTGCTGACATTGCCGGCATAGAGGCTGATCGTGCCGGTGGGGGCGATCGAGGTCAGCAAAGCGTTGCGGATGCCGTGCTCGGCCACCGCCGCGCGCACGTCCTCGTCCATCGCCTGCATCGTGCCCGAGGCCAGAAACGCATCGCGGTCAAAGAGCGGGAAAGCGCCCTTTTCCTTTGCCAGATCGGTGCTTGCCAGATAGGCGGCCCGGGCAATCGCGCGCAGCCAGCTTTCGGTCTGTGCCACGGCATCCTCGGCCCCGTAGCGCAACCCGCACATCAGGAGCGCATCGGCGAGCCCGGTAACCCCCAGCCCGATGCGCCGCTTGGCCTGTGCCTCGCGCGCCTGCGCCTCGAGCGGAAAGTTCGACGCATCCACGACGTTGTCCATCATCCGCACGGCCAGCCCGACGAGGCGGGCGAGTTCGTCTTCGTCGACCGACGCGCCATCCCCGAACGGATCGCGCACTAGTCGCGCCAGGTTGATCGAGCCAAGCAGGCAGGCCCCATAGGGAGGCAGGGGTTGTTCGCCGCAGGGATTGGTCGCTGCGATCTCCTCGCAATAGGCCAGATTGTTGGCCTGATTGATCCGGTCGATGAAGATCACCCCCGGTTCGGCATAATCATAGGTGGCCTGCATGATCCGGTTCCACAGGTCGCGCGCCTGCACGGTGTGATAGACCCGACCGTCGAATTGCAACTCCCACGGGCCATCGGCCTTGACCGCCTCCATGAAGGCATCGGTGACCAGAACGCTGAGGTTGAACATCCGCAGCCGCGCGGCGTCGGACTTGGCGGCGATGAAATCCTCGATGTCGGGATGGTCGCAACGCATGGTGGCCATCATCGCGCCGCGCCGCGATCCGGCGGACATGATCGTGCGGCACATCGCGTCCCACACATCCATGAAGCTGAGCGGCCCGCTGGCATCCGCCGACACGCCCTTGACCACCGCGCCCTTGGGCCGGATCGTCGAGAAATCATAGCCGATGCCGCCGCCCTGCTGCATGGTCAGTGCGGCCTCGCGCAGATTGTCGAAGATGCAGCCCATGTCGTAGGGGATGGTGCACATGACGAAGCAGTTGAACAGCGTCACCTTGCGCCCGGTGCCCGCGCCAGCGGTGATCCGTCCCGCGGGCAGGAACTTGAAATCCTCGAGGGCGTCGTAGAACCGATCTTCCCAGATCTCTGGCTCGGCCTCGACCTCGGCCAGCGATCGCGCGATGCGCCGCCACGTGTCCTCGACGCTGGCATCGCCGCCGTCGTCGGTGATGTAGCGGTATTTCATAGTCCAGATCTGTTCCGCGATGGGGGCGGCAAAACGGGTCATGAGCGGCGATTCCCTAGAAAGAGTAAATGGACGCGGAGGCGGGACTTGAACCCGCAACCCTATCGCCGTACGTTTGACGAGCGAAAATCGAACGTACTAGAAAGCAGATGGCTCTATCCCTTTGAGCTACTCCGCGTCAGTGGTCCCGTCAGACACCATCTGACGGGACTCACACAATAGCCCTCTCGCCTTGAGATTTCCACCATCTCTTGCCCTGCCCGGTGAGACCGCTACGATATATGGAGAAACCAGAGGATTCGCGCGTGGCTCTGCATCTCATCAAACTCAGCGTCGGCACCAAATCGGTCGAAGGGCTGATGGAATGGCATAAAAACCCGCGTGCCAAGGCCCCGGACGGCCATCCCTGCCATGTTACCCGGATGTGGCCAAAGCGCGAGACGGAACTGCTCGACGGTGGGTCGATCTACTGGGTGATTCAGGGGCTTGTGCAATGCCGTCAGCGCATCCTGCGGCTTGACGAGGTGACGGGCGGCGACGGTATCCGCCGCTGCGCCATCGTGCTCGACCCGGTGCTTATACGTACCACGACGGCCACGAGGCGCCCGTTTCAGGGCTGGCGCTATCTGCCGGGGACGGATGCGCCTACGGATATCGGCCCGGCGCGGGCGGGCGATGACAGCCTGCCGCCGGAACTCTCGGCGGCACTGGCGGATATCGGGGTGCTGTGAAGGCTGCCCCGGTCCGGCGCGAACTGATACACGCGTCGCTCACCCGCTATTGACGTTGCGCGACCGTATCGTTCATTGCGCCGCATGCGCCCCGCGCCGATCCTTGTTCCAGACGGACCACTACCCGAAAGGACAAGTGACATGCGCCCCCAACTCCCCTTCATCAGCGTCGCTATCGCCCTCGTGTTCGCGCTCCCGGCCCTTGCCGAGGCCGACGCGCCGAAGTTCGACGCCGCGCAGGATCTGAGCTTTGACAGCGCGACGCAGAGCGCGCCCGTGGTTGTCTCCACGCAGTCCCGTTCGCCCAAGCGGTCGGCCAACTGGACCGGCGTCTATATCGGCGGGCAGCTAGGATTCGGCAGCGTCGATACTTCGACCGGCGGCGAGAACGAGGATTTCATCGGGGGGGTCACCCTCGGCTATGACTATGATTTCGGGCAATGGGTGCTTGGCGGCGCGCTCGATTATGATTTTGCCGAAATCAATGCCGGTCCCGGTGCGGAAATCGAAGAGGTTTTCCGCCTGAAAATCCGGGGTGGACCCAAGATCGGCAATGGGCTGCTTTACGGTGCGGCGGGCTGGGCCAATGCCGATACAGACACTCTCGGTGACGATGACGGTTGGTTCATCGGCGGCGGCTATGACTACATGGTCAACAGCCAGTTCTCGATTGGCGGCGAGGTGCTCTATCACGACTTCGGCAGCTTCAACGGCAGTGGCAACGACATCGAGGCCATCACCGTGCAGATCCGTGCCACCTACCGTTTCTGACGGTCATACGGCGGCGCGGCCGGCGGGCGCGTCCTTCAGCGTGCCCGCTGTTTTCGGTTCAAGGGGAAGACGTTAGAATTCACTCGATGGTTGCGCGTCAGTGACAGGGTTTTGCGGTTTTCCGCCGATTTTTCGTTAGATTTCAGCGTATCCCTGCCACTCACAGAGTCGTGACCATTCCGGGCGACACATGCCCTTGTCGGCAGTGGTATGGTGACCGATATGCATCCCAACGGCACGCGCCGTGCCCCGGATCGTGACGCGATTGCGGGGCGTGACAGACCACTGAAAGGACAAAACAATGCTGAAGACAACCACAGCCCTCGCGACAGTGACCGCGATTTTCGCAGCGCCCGCATTCGCAGGCAACGTGACCGAACCGGCCCCTGAGCCGGTAATCGAGGCCCCGGCGCCCGTCCCTGCGGCCCCCCTTTCGCCGAATTGGACCGGCTTTTACGGTGGTGGTCAACTTGGCTGGGCCAATGTCGATGCCGACGGGTTCGATGACGATGACAGCCTGATCGGTGGTCTCACCGGTGGCTATGACTACGACTTCCAGAACGGGTTCGTCGTCGGTGCCGGCCTCGACTATGACTTCCTCGATGCGGATGTCAGCAATGCTGCCGTCGGCAACGTTGGCACAGTCGAGGAGGTCTTCCGCGCCAAGTTGCGCGGCGGCTACAAGATTGGGCGCGGCCTCGCTTATGCGACCGGCGGCTATGCCTGGGCTGACACCGACAATCTTGGCAGTGACGACGGGTATTTCGTCGGTGCCGGGTATGAGCACATGGTGACCGATCAGGTCTCGCTCGGCGGTGAGGTGCTTTATCACGAGTTCGAAGATTTCGACGGCGGCGCCGATGTCGAAGCGACCACGGTTCAGGCGCGGGCCACCTTCCGCTTCTGATCCGGCTGGATCGAACACAAGGGGCGGTCTTTTGGGCCGCCCTTTTTTCGTGGGGGAGACTGAATGTCACATTTAGCGGCGGCACCCGCTTCAGTCCAGACGCAGCCGATCCTTGAGCGCCCGCAGCGTGTGCCGGTCGGCATCCTCCATCGGCGCCACGCGTGACTTGAAGAGTGTGGCCTGCGATTTCAGGATCAGTCCGTCTTCCAATATTTTCAGGTGGTTGGCCCGCAGTGTGTCGCCGGTCGAGGTGATATCGGCGATGGCCTCGGCGGTCTCGTTCTTGACGGTGCCCTCGGTCGCGCCCTGACTGTCGACCAGCTGATAATCCGCGACCCCGTTCTCGCGCAGGAAATCGCGCACGAGGCGGTGATATTTCGTGGCAATCCGCAAGCGAAATCCGTGCTTTAGCCGGAACGCGGCGGCGGCGGCGTCAAGGTCGTCGAGATGGCTGACATCGACCCAGCACCGCGGCACCGCGAGCACCAGATCGGCCTGACCGAAGCCCAGTTCGGCCAGTTCACCGACCTGATTTTCCCATTGGCCGAGTTTCTCGCGGACCAGATCCGTGCCGGTCACGCCCAGATGGATGCGCCCGGCGGCCAGTTCGCGCGGGATTTCTCCGGCCGACAACAGGATAAGCTCAACATTGTCGATGCCCTGGACAAAGCCCGCATATTCGCGCTCTGATCCTGCACGCCCCAGTTCGATGCCGTGCTTGCCGAACCAGTCGAAGGTCTTTTCCATCAGCCGGCCCTTGGACGGCACGCCGAGTTTCAGGGTCATGTCGCACCCCCAAGACTCAGGACCAGACCGGGCCGGATCACCCCGCCCACAGCCGGAATTTCGCGCCCGCGCCCCAGTTGCCGGGTCAGCGCGTCATAGCGCCCGCCGGTCGCGACCGGGGGCAGGTCGGGGCGTTTTTCCGCATAGAACCCAAAGACAAAGCCGTCATAATATTCCATCTGCGTGCGCCCGTAGCTGGCTTCGAAATCGAGCTTTGTGACGTCCAGCCCGCGCGCCGTCAGCGCCTCCAGCCGCCGCGCCAGACGGTCCACCGCAGTTTGAATCGCGGGCAGGTCCACGGCGATGTCGCGCAGCCGTTCCAGCGCGTTGTCGCTGGTCTCGCGCACCGCCAGCACCGCGTCGAGCAGTTCGACCTCGGCGACAGAGATCGGGGCGGTCTTGGCATCCTCGCGCAACGCCTTGATCCGGCTTGATATTTCATCCGGGCCGCGCAGCCCGATCATGGGTTCGGCCTTGGCCATCGGGTCTGCTGCGGCCAGAAGCGCCGCGCGCTGTTCCGGCACCGGGGATTTGCCCGAAAACCGGTCGATCAGGGCGCGAAACCGCCGGGGCCGCCAGATATGCCGCCGGAGCGCCGCCTTGCGCCGCTCAGCCGTGCGCAGCCCCTCGACCGCGGCCATCAGGATGCCGATATCCCCTGTCGCCGCGCGCAGGCCAAGCGGGCGCAGGATATCGAAGAACATCGAGAACACCTCGGCATCCGCTGCCTCGGGTGCTGTGCGCTCGAAAATCTCGAACCCCACCTGCGTGTATTCATTGGCGCGGGCGGCATCCTCTTCCTGACGGCGAAACACCTCGCCGGAATAGGTGTAGCGCGCGGGTTCCGCGCCGTGCTCCATATGCATCTGCACCACCGGCACGGTGAAATCCGGGCGCAGCATCTGCTCGCCGCGCAGCGCGTCCGAGGTCACGTAGGCGCGGGCGCGGATATCCTCGCCGTAAAGGTCCAAGAGCACCTCGGCGGGTTGCAGAACGGAGGTCTCGACCGGCAATGCACCCGCCGCCTCAAAGAGGCCCCGCAGGCGCGCCGCCTCAGTGCGGATCGCGGCGCGTTCCGGCATCAGCCTTGCCTCGACAGAATTTCGCGGACCTTTTCAACAAGTTGATCGCGCGGCACCTCGTATTGGCTGGGGCGTTCCTTCCATTCTTCCAGCGTCGCATTCTCGGCGATCTGCGCGCCAAGGATCAGGTCCTTGATCTGCACCACGCCGCGCGCCTTTTCGTCGCCGCCCTCGATGATCGCCACCGGGCTGCCGCGCCGGTCGGCATATTTCATCTGGTTGCCGAAATTCTTCGGGTTGCCGAGATAGACCTCGGCGCGGATGCCCGCCTGTCGCAACTCGCCGACCATCGCTTGATAATCGGCCATGCGGTCGCGATCCATCACGGTCACGACCACCGGACCCTGCGCCTCGCCCCCGATGCGGCCCTTTTCGCGCAGGGCGGCGAGCAGGCGGTCGACACCGATGGAGACGCCCACGGCCGGAATCTGCTGCCCGGTGAAGCGCGCGACGAGATCGTCATAACGGCCCCCGCCCGCGACGCTGCCGAACTGACGCGGGCGGCCTTTTTCGTCAAGGATTTCAAAGGTCAGCTCAGCCTCGAAGACCGGGCCGGTGTAATAGCCGAGGCCGCGTACGACGGAGGGATCAATGACGATGCGGTCGAGGCCGTAGCCTTGGGCTTCCAAGAGCTTGGCGATCTCTTCGAGTTCGTTGACGCCTTGGGCCCCCGTGACGGAGGCTCCCACCGCTTCGCGCAGGTTATACAGGGTCTTGGCGGTATCGTCACCCTTTGAGGTCAGGAAGGCCAGCACCGCGGCGGCCTGTTCATCCGATAGTCCTACTCCGTCAATATAAGCCCCCGAGGCATCGAGCCGCCCCTTTCCGAGCAACTCGCGCACGCCGTCCTTGCCCACCTTGTCGAACTTGTCGATGGTGCGCATAACTGCGTTTCGGATCGCCACATCGTACGCGTCTGAAACGGTAGCGTCTAAATCCTTTGGATCGGCCTGAATCTTGGCTTTCGCTAGTCCGATGCTGTCCAAAACGCCTTCCAGCACCTTCCGGTTATTCACCCGCACTACGTAGTCGCCGCGCTCAATCCCCAACGCTTCCAGCGTGTCGGCCAGCATGGCGCAGATCTCGGCATCCGCCGCCATCGACGCCGTGCCCACCGTATCCGCATCGCATTGATAGAACTGCCGATACCGGCCCGGCCCGGGCTTTTCATTGCGCCAGACGGGGCCCATGGCATAGCGGCGGTAAGGCGTCGGCAGATCGTTGCGGTGCTGGGCGTAGACGCGGGCCAGCGGCGCCGTCAGGTCATAGCGCAGCGCCAGCCATTTCTCGTCCTCGTCCTGCCAGGCAAAGACGCCCTCGTTTGGGCGGTCCACGTCGGGCAGGAACTTGCCCAGAGCCTCCACCGTCTCCACCGCACTGCTCTCCAGCGCGCCGAAGCCGTAGCGATGGTAGACCCCTGCGATGGCGTTCAGCATCGCGGCGCGCTCGGTCACGTCCGCGCCGAAATAATCGCGGAACCCTTTCGGCGTTTCGGCCTTGGGGCGGGGCTGTTTCTTGGGCTTGGCCATGGGTGTCGTCCTTGCGGCGGCTGTCGTGGCGCGGTCTAGCCGAAGGGCCGCGCGGGGGCAAGGCGGCCTCGGTGATTGCTCGATGATTGACCGCACCCGCGTGCGGGCGTAAGGCGATGCCATGACCGATCTGGAAGAGAAAATCGCCCATCTGATGCGCAGCGTCGATGACCTGTCGGATGTCATCGCGCGGCAAGACCGCGAGATCGACTGGCTGCGCGGGCGCGTCCAGATGCTTCTGGAGCGCGAGGCGGCACGGCGCGAGGACAGCGAAGGCAGCGTGTTCTTGGGCGACGAGCGCCCGCCGCATTATTGACCGGCTCACATCTTGTGCTTTGTCACTCCGGACTGGATCCGGGATCTCTTGCGGCAGGGAGATCCCGGATCCAGTCCGGGATGACGTTGGGCAGGGTTCAGATCTCCTCGACCATTACCACGCCGCTCAGGCTCTTGATCGCGCCCTTGATCTGCGGGGTGACGGGGTATTCCACACCGCTGTCGATCTCGACCTCGCCGGGCAGCCCCTCACCCATGAGGCGGAAATGTATCGGTCCTGGCGCGCCCCCGCGCGCGGCTTTGGATGCGCCCTCCAGCACGGTCGCGACAGATCCGATCACCCCCGGCTGATCGACGAAAATCCGCAGGCCCACGGCCCCGGCATCGGCGACCATCCCGTCGATGGGCTGCACCGAGCGGCAGAGGAGTTTGAGCTGATCGCTCTCCATCGTGGCCTCGGCGCTGATCACCACCTGCGCGCCGGTTTCGAGAAAATCGCGCGATTTCTCGAGCACATCGGAAAAGATCGTCACCTCGTAGCCCCCGGTGGTGTCGCTGAGCTGCGCAAAGGCAAAGCGGTTGCCGCGTGCCGATTTGCGCTCCTGCCGCCCGGCGACGACCCCTGCCATCTTGGCAAGGAACGGCCCCTGTTCGGCGCGGGCGGTCACCTCGTCCAGCGTCCTGACCTCCTGCCGCTTGAGCACGGTCATGTAATCGTCGAGCGGATGACCCGAGAGGTAGAAGCCGACGGCCTTGAATTCCTCGGTCAGCCGTTCGGCAGGCAGCCAATCCTCGACCGGGACAAGGCGCGGTTCGGGCAGATCCTCACCGGCATCGCCGAAGAGCGACACCTGATCCGAATACTTCTGCTCGTGGATCGCGGCAGAATAGCTCATCAGCGCCTCGATACTCTCGAACACCCGGCGGCGATTGCGGTCCAACTCGTCGAAGCCGCCCGCGCGCGCCAGCATTTCCAGCGGCCGTTTGCCGATGCGCTTGAGATCCACCCTCCGCGCCATGTCATAGAGCGTGGCGAAGGGCTTGTCGCCGCGCCCCTCCACGATCAGTTTCATCGCCTCGACGCCCACGTTCTTGAGCGCGCCGAGCGCGTAGTGCAGTACGCCCTGACGCACCACGAACGTGGCCTCGGACCGGTTCACGCAGGGCGGCAGCCAGTCGAGGCGCAGCCCCTTCTTCACCTCCTGGAAATAGACGGCGAGCTTGTCGGTGAGGTGGATATCGCAATTCATGACCCCGGCCATGAATTCAACCGGGTGATTGGCCTTGAGCCAAGCGGTCTGATAGCTCACCACCGCGTAGGCGGCGGCGTGGGACTTGTTGAAGCCGTAATTGGCGAACTTGTCGAGCAGGTTCCAGACTTCGAGCGCCTTGGCATCGTCGACGCCGTTGTCCTTGGCTCCGGCGATGAACTTGGGCCGTTCGGCATCCATCGCGGCCTGGATCTTCTTGCCCATGGCGCGGCGCAAGAGGTCGGCCCCGCCAAGCGAATAGCCCGCCATTTCCTGCGCGATCTGCATCACCTGTTCCTGATAAACGATGATGCCCTGCGTCTCGTCGAGGATGTGATCGACCGAGGGGTGCAGGTGGTCGCGTTCGCTCAGCCCGTTCTTGACCTCGCAATATTTCGGGATGTTCTCCATCGGGCCGGGGCGGTAGAGCGCGACGAGCGCCACGATATCCTCGATGCAGGTGGGTTTCATGCGCTTGAGCGCATCCATCATGCCCGAGCTTTCCACCTGGAACACGGCGACGGTGCGGGCGCGGGCATAGAGCTCGTAGGTCGCCTCATCATCGAGCGGGATCTGCCCGATATCGTTTTCGGCCCCCGGAAAGGGCTCGTAGATCGTGCTGCCATCGGCGGCGATATGCAGGTCGCGTCCCTCGTTGTGGATCTGCTCGATCGCGTTCTGGATCACGGTCAGGGTCTTGAGGCCGAGAAAGTCGAACTTCACCAGACCCGCCTGTTCAACCCATTTCATGTTGAACTGGGTGGCGGGCATGTCCGAGCGCGGATCCTGATAAAGCGGTACCAGCTCATCCAATGGCCGGTCGCCGATCACCACCCCTGCGGCATGGGTCGAGGCGTTGCGCAACAGCCCCTCGACCTTCATGCCGTAATTCAGCAGCCGATCCACCACCTCCTCGGATTTCGCGGCCTCGCGCAGCCGGTCCTCCTGGGCGAGCGCCTGTTCAATGCTGACCGGTTTGACTCCCTCGACAGGGATCATCTTGGACAAGCGGTCCACCTGCCCATAGGGCATTTGCAGCACCCGGCCCAGATCGCGCACGGCGGCCTTGGAGAGCAGGGCGCCAAAGGTGATGATCTGCCCCACCCGGTCGCGACCGTATTTCTCCTGCACATACTGGATCACCTCCTCGCGGCGATCCATGCAGAAGTCGATATCGAAGTCGGGCATCGACACCCGCTCGGGGTTGAGGAACCGCTCGAACAGAAGGCTGTAGCGCAGCGGGTCGAGATCGGTGATGGTCAGCGCATAGGCCACGAGGCTACCGGCCCCCGACCCACGCCCCGGCCCCACCGGAATATCCTGCTCCTTGGCCCATTTGATGAAATCGGCGACGATCAGGAAATAGCCGGGAAAGCCCATGCCCTCGATGATGCCCAGCTCGAAATCGAGCCGTTTTTCATAGTCCTCGACCGGGGCGGCGTGCGGAATGACGGCAAGCCGCGCCTCAAGCCCCGCGCGTGCCTGACGGCGCAATTCGTCAACCTCGTCATCGGCAAAACGCGGCAGGATCGGGTCGCGCCGATAACAGCCGAAGGCGCAGCGTTTGGCGATCTCGACGGTATTTTCCAGCGCCTCGGGCAGATCGGCGAAAAGCGTCGCCATCTCTTCCTGCGACTTGAAGTAATGCTGCGGGGTCAGGCGGCGGCGCGGCTCGCTCTGATCGACATAGGCCCCGTCGGCCACGCAGAGGAGCGCGTCATGCGCCTCGTACATGTCGGATTTGGGGAAATAGACATCGTTGGTGGCCACCAGCGGCAAGTCCATCGCATAGGCCATCTCAACGAGGCCGCGCTCAGTCAGCCGCTCGGATTCCGGCGCGCCGCTCTCGCCCGGGTGGCGCTGCAACTCGACATATAGCCGGTCGCCATAGGCTGCTGCCAGCCGCTGCATGAGCGCCTCGGCTGCCGGGCGCTGTCCGCCCTGCAAGAGCCGCCCCACCGGCCCGTCGGGCCCGCCGGTCAGGCAGATCACACCTTCGGCATGGGCGGCCAGCTCCTCGACCGTGACATGCGCCAATTGCCCGTCGCCCCGCAGGTAGAGGCAGGAATTGAGCTTCATCAGGTTTTCGTAGCCACGCTCGTTCTGCGCCAGAAGGACGACGGGCGCGGGCGGCTTGATCCGCTCTCCGGGGCTTGTGGTGACATATTCGAGATCGACCTGACAGCCCATGATCGGCTGCACCCCGGCGGCCTGCGCCGAGACGGAAAACTCCAGGGCGGCGAACATGTTGTTGCTGTCGGTGACGGCCACGGCGGGCATGCCCGCCGCCTCGCACAGGCCGGGCAGTTTCTTCAGCCGCACCGCCCCTTCGAGAAGGGAATATTCGGTGTGGACTCGCAGGTGAATGAATCGGGGATTGGCGCTCATGGCGCTCATCCTACGCATGGCCTGCGCGAAACAAAAGACTTGCCAAACGTCCCTACGACCGTTTTCATCGGAGACCGACACGCTCGCCGCCTTCTACGCCGCATCGAAGGTCAGGCACCTCACGGGCAGGTATTCGGTAAGGCGGCAGGCACCGGACATGACCCTCACGTTTCTTCTGAACGGAGAGCGCGTGGATGCGGGGGACATCCCCCCGACCACCACCCTGCTCGACTGGCTGCGCGAGACGCGCGGCCTCAGCGGCACCAAGGAGGGCTGCAACGAGGGCGATTGCGGCGCCTGCACGGTGATTGTCAGCGACGAGACCGGCGCGCGCGCGCTCAACGCCTGTATCCTCTTTCTGCCGCAATTGCGGGGCAAGGCCGTGCGCACCGTCGAAGGCATCAGCGGTCCGGACGGCGCGCTGCACCCGGTGCAAGAGGCGATGATCAAGCATCACGGTTCGCAATGCGGCTTTTGCACGCCGGGGTTCATCGCCTCCATGGCCTGCGCGCATATGAATGGCGAGGCAGATCACGACCGCGCGCTTGCCGGCAATCTCTGCCGCTGCACCGGCTATGCCCCGATCCTGCGCGCCGCCCGCGCGGCTGAGGATGCGCCGGTGCCGGACTGGATGGGCGACGACCGCGGTTTCTTTTTGGCAGAAATACTCTCGGGGGTGCCCGAAGGGCGGGGGGCAGACAGCCCCCCTCTGTCCTGGCAGCCAAGAACCACGGATGAGTTGGCAGAGCTCTACGCGGCACATCCGCAGGCCACGCTGATCGCCGGGGCGACGGATGTGGGGCTATGGGTGACCAAGCAATTTCGCGATCTGGAGATGCCGATATTTCTAAACGCCTGCACCGATCTGCAGGCGGTCGAGATGACCGACACCGAAATCCGCCTCGGTGCCGGGCTAACGATCGCACGGCTGATGGAGGTGATCGCGCCGCACCACCCGTCCTATGCCGCGATGCTGCGGCGCTACGGATCGGACCAGGTGCGTGCGGCGGCGACGCTCGGGGGCAATATCGCCAATGGTTCGCCCATCGGCGACAACGCGCCCGCGCTGATCGCTCTTGGCGCCACGCTGCACCTGCGCCACGGCGACACCCGCCGCGCGATACCGCTGGAGGAGTTCTTTCTGGACTACGGCCAACAGGACCGGGCCGCTGGCGAGTTTGTCGAGGCGGTAAGCATCCCGCGCCAGCCCGACCGGCTGCGCTGCTACAAGATCTCCAAGCGGTTCGATCAGGATATCTCGGCCGTCCTCGGCTGTTTCAACATCACCGTCGAGGATGGCCACGTGCGCGCCGCGCGCATCGGTTTCGGCGGCATGGCGGGCATTCCCAAGCGCGCTGCCCATGTCGAGGCGGCGCTCTTGGGTCAGCCATGGACCGTGGCCACCATTGACGCCACGCAGGACGCCTGGGATCAGGATTTCGCGCCGCTGTCGGACATGCGCGCCTCTGCCGAATACCGGCTTGATGTCGCGCGCAATCTCCTGCGACGCTATTACTTCGAGGATCAGGGCACACCCGCATCGGTGCTGGAGGTGCGGGCATGAGTGTGGCCAAACCGCTGCCGCATGACGCCGCACGTCTGCATGTGACGGGCGCGGCGCGCTATGTCGATGATATCCCCACGCCGCGTGGCACGCTGCATCTGGCCTTTGGGCTGAGCAATATCGCCTGCGGGCGAGTGACGGAAATGGACCTTGCGTATGTGCGCGCCAGCGCCGGTGTCGTGGCGGTGCTGACCGCCGATGATCTGCCGCATGACGCCGATTGCTCGCCCTCGGCCCATGACGAGCCGCTGCTCTGCACCGGCGATGTGCACTACCACGGCCAGCCGCTGTTTCTGGTGATTGCCGAAAGCCACCTTGCCGCCCGCCGCGCGGCGCGGCGAGCCGAGATCGGCTATCAGGAGGCTACGCCGATCCTCACCATCGACGACGCCCTTGCCGCCGACAGCCGTTTCGAGGAAGGCCCGCGCATCTACGCCAAAGGCGATGCCGCAGCCGCCCTCGCCGCCGCGCCGCATCGGGTCGAGGGGGCTATCGAGATGGGCGGGCAGGAGCATTTCTATCTCGAAGGGCAGGCCGCCCTCGCCCTGCCGCAGGAAGGCGGCGACATGGTCATCCATGCCTCCACCCAGCATCCGACGGAGGTGCAGCACAAGGTGGCGGATGCCATCGGACGCCCGATGCATGCCGTGCGGGTCGAGACCCGGCGCATGGGTGGCGGCTTTGGTGGCAAGGAAAGTCAGGCCAATGCGCTGGCCGTCGCCTGTGCCGTGGCGGCGATGGCGACGGGGTGCCCTTGCAAGATGCGCTATGACCGCGACGACGACATGGTGATCACTGGCAAGCGGCACGAGTTCCGCATCACCTATCGCGCCGGCTTTGACGCGGAAGGGCGGCTTACGGGCGTGGAATTCATCCATTACGCGCGCTGCGGCTGGAGCCAGGACCTGTCGCTGCCGGTGGCTGACCGCGCCATGCTGCATGCTGACAATGCCTATCACCTGCCCGCTGCCCGGATCGAGAGCCACCGGCTGCGCACCAACACCGCCTCGGCCACCGCCTTTCGCGGCTTTGGCGGGCCGCAGGGCATGCTGGGGATCGAGCGGGTGATGGACCATGTGGCGCACGCGCTGGGGCTCGACCCGCTCATCGTGCGGCAACGCAATTACTATACGCCACCGGATGGAGGGGGGCTGTCTGCCCCCCGCGCTGCGCGCCCCCCCGAGGATATTTCCGGCCAGAAGAAACATCACACGCCCTATGGGCAGGAGGTGGAGGATTTCATCCTGCACGAGATGACCGACGCGCTGGTCGAGACCTCCGCCTATCACGCCCGGCGTGCGGCGGTGGCGGAGTGGAACGCGCGCAATCCGGTGCTCAGGCGCGGCATCGCGCTCAGCCCGGTGAAGTTCGGGATTTCCTTCACGCTCAGCCATCTCAATCAGGCGGGGGCGCTGGTGCATGTCTATCAGGACGGCTCGGTGCAGCTCAATCATGGCGGAACCGAGATGGGGCAGGGCCTGTTTCAGAAGGTGGCGCAGGTGGCCGCCGCGCGTTTTGGCCTGCCGCTCGAGGCGGTGCGGATCACCGCCACCGATACCGGCAAGGTGCCCAATACCTCGGCTACGGCGGCGAGTTCGGGCAGCGATCTCAACGGCATGGCAGTGCAGGTGGCCTGCGATGCCATCCGCGCGCGCATGGCAGAGTTTCTGGCGCAGTATCATCAGGAGGCGCCCGAGGCCGTCACGTTCGAAGGTGGTATGGTCCGGGTGGGCGCACATGAGATGAGTTTCGCGCAGGCCGCGCGGCTGTGCTACGAGCACCGCATCAGCCTGTCCTCGACCGGGTTCTACAAGACGCCCAATCTGGCCTGGGACCGGATCAGGGGGCAGGGCCGTCCGTTCTATTATTTCGCCTATGGTGCGGCGGTGACCGAGGTGGTGCTCGACACGCTGACCGGCGAGAACCGTATCCTGCGCGCCGATATCGTGCATGATTGTGGCACCTCGTTGAATCCCGCGCTTGATATCGGGCAGATCGAGGGTGGCTATGTGCAGGGCGCGGGCTGGCTGACGGTGGAGGAACTGGTCTGGGACAAGGCCGGTCGGCTGCGCACCCATGCGCCCTCAACCTACAAGATCCCGGCCTGCTCGGACCGGCCGGAGGTGTTCAACGTGACGCTCTGGGACGGGCAGAACCGGGAAGAGACGATCTATCGCTCCAAGGCCGTGGGCGAGCCGCCCTTGATGCTGGGGATTTCGGCCTTTCTGGCGCTGTCGGATGCGGTGGCGTCCTGTGGCTCGCACTACCCGGCGCTCGATGCGCCCGCCACGCCCGAGCGGCTGTTGCGGGCGGTGGAGAGGGCGCGCGCATGAGTTTCGATCTCGATGGCCTGCGCACGGCGGTTTCGCGCCATGGCCGGGTGACCCGGGTGGTAATCGCGGCCACCCATGGCTCGGCCCCGCGCGAGGTGGGGGCGGCGATGCTGGTCTGGCAGGGAGGGCAATCGGGCACGGTGGGGGGCGGGGCACTGGAATATGAATTGGCGGGCGCTGCACGTGCTCAGGCGGCATTCACGCGCTTGAGCCGCCATGCGCTCGGCCCCGATATGGGACAATGCTGTGGCGGCGCGGTCGAGGTGGTGAGCGAGGTCTATGATGCCGCGCGCCTGGCCGGGCTGGAGGGCCGCGACGTGATCGCGCGGCCTGTCACTGGCGGCGATGATGCCCCGCTCGCGGTGCGGCGCAGGCTGGCGCGGGCGCGGGACCGGGGCCAGTTGCCTGTGCCGCAACTGATCGAGGGCTGGATGGTCGAGCCGGTGCGCCCGCGCGCAGCCCCGCTCTGGATCTGGGGGGCGGGGCATGTCGGCCGCGCACTTGCCGCCACGTTCGGCCCGCTGCCGGATTTCCACGTCACCTGGGCCGATACCGGCGCGGCGCGGTTTCCGGCTGTGGTGCCGGAAGGGGTCACAGTATGGCCCGCGCCCAACCTGCCCGCCCTCGTTGCGCATGCCCCACGCGATGCGCATCACCTGATCGTCACCTATTCGCATGCGCTAGACTTGGCGCTTTGTCATGCCCTTTTGCAGCACGGTTTCACCTCTTGCGGGCTGATCGGATCGGCCACCAAATGGGCGCGGTTCCGCAAGCGTCTGGGGTCGTTGGGCCATGGACCTGCCGAAATCGCGCGCATCGACTGTCCGATCGGTGACCCGAACCTTGGCAAACACCCGCAGGCCATTGCCGTCGGCACCGCGACTGCGTTACTGAAGACGCGACAAGCACCCGCCGCCCGCCATCAGGGGACAACCGCGTGACGACGCCGCTGCTCAGTATTTCGGGCCTGACCAAGGCCTATCCCGGTGTCGTCGCCAATGACGCCGTGTCCTTCGATATCATGGAGGGCGAGGTGCATGCGCTTCTGGGCGAGAACGGCGCGGGCAAATCGACTCTGGTCAAGATGATCTATGGTCTCGTAAAGCCCGACAGCGGTGCGATGTCCCTGCATGGCGCGCCCTACGCCCCGCCCGATCCGCACGCGGCGCGCAAGGCGGGCGTGGCGATGGTGTTTCAGCATTTCTCGCTTTTCGAGGCGATGAGCGTGGCCGAGAACGTGGCGCTGGGCATGGAAGAGCCGCCGCGCCTGCGCGACCTCGCCACCCGGATAAGGGAGGTGTCGGAGACTTACGGCCTGCCGCTCGATCCTGGGCGCATTGTCGGCGATCTGTCGGCGGGCGAGCGGCAGCGGGTCGAGATCATCCGCTGCCTGTTGCAGGATCCGCGCCTGTTGATCATGGACGAGCCCACATCGGTGCTGACCCCGCAGGAGGTGGAGATCCTGTTCCAGACCCTGCGCAAGCTGAGCGGCGAAGGTGTGGCGATCCTCTACATCTCGCACAAGCTGGAGGAAATCCGCAGCCTTTGTGATCAGGCGACGATCCTGCGGCAGGGGCGCAACGTGGGCACCTGCCTGCCGCGCGAGACCTCGGCGCGCGAAATGGCCGAGACGATGGTCGGCTCGAGCTTTGCCGCGCCGGAGCGCGCGCCCCGCGCGCCGGGGGCGGTGGCGCTCGACATCACCGGGCTTTCGGTCGCCTCTCCCTCGGCCTTTGGCACGGCGCTCAAGGATATTCACCTGACGGTCCAGTCGGGTGAGATATTGGGCCTTGGCGGGGTGGCGGGGAACGGGCAGGACGAATTGCTGGCGGCGCTCTCGGGTGAAATCCTGAGCGAGGCGCACGCGATCCGGCTCAATGGAACTCCCATCGGTCGACTGGGACCGACCGCGCGGCGCAGGATGGGGCTTCTGGCCGCGCCCGAGGAACGGCTGGGCCATGCCGCCGCCCCGGATATGAGCCTGACGGAAAACGCGTATCTCACGGGGGCGCAGCGCGAAGGGCTGACCGCGCGCGGCTTTATCCGCTGGACTGCGGCGCGAGCGTTCGCGCGTACCATTATCGAGCGGTTCGACGTGCGCACCCCGGGCCCGGATGTGGCGGCGCGGGCGCTGTCGGGCGGCAACCTTCAGAAATTCGTCATTGGGCGTGAGGTGCTGCAACGGCCCGAGGTCTTGGTGGTCAATCAGCCCACATGGGGTGTGGATGCCGCCGCCGCCGCCGCGATCCGGCAGGCGCTGCTCGATCTGGCGGCGAATGGGGCCGCGATCCTCTGCATCAGTCAGGATCTCGACGAGTTGATGGAAATCTCCGACCGGTTCGGCGCGCTCAATGAGGGGCGGCTGTCGGAGATCCGGCCTGCGCAGGACCTGAATGTGGAAGAAATCGGCCTGATGATGGGCGGCGCGCATGGCATGGAGGTGGCGCATGTCTGAGCCGTCGGATTTGAGTATTTTTGCCATAAAGAAACCCCGGGGCGCTCCATGCTGAAGCTGGAAAAGCGCCCGCAGCCCTCGCGCCTCTGGACATGGGTGACGCCGCTTCTGGCGGTGGTGATCACCATGGTGGCGGGGGGTGCGCTTTTCGCGGCGCTTGGCAAGGACCCGGTCGAGGCGATCGCCACGATCTTCTGGCAGCCGCTCTTTGGCGAGTTCGCGTTCTATTATCGCCCGCAGCTTCTGATCAAGGGCGCGCCGCTGATCCTGATTGCCATTGGCCTCAGCCTCGGGTTTCGGGCGGGAATCTGGAATATCGGAGCCGAGGGGCAGTATATCGTCGGTGCGCTGACCGGCGCGGGGGTAGGGCTTGCGTTTTACCCCACAGAGAGCGTTCTGATCTTTCCGCTGATGGTGCTGGCGGGGGCGCTTGGCGGCTGGGTCTGGGCGATGATCCCGGCGGTATTGAAGCTGCGTTTCGGCACCAACGAGATTCTGGTGTCGCTGATGCTGGTCTATGTGGCGGAGCAGTTGCTCGCGGCGATGGCGCTCGGACCGATGAAGAACCCCGAGGGCATGGGGTTTCCCGGCTCGCGCAACCTGCGGCAATACGAGAGCGCGCATAATGCCGAACTGATCACAGGCACCGGCATGCATTGGGGCGTTGTGGCGGCGTTCATCGCGGTGATCTTTGCCTATGTGCTGCTGACCCGGCATAGCCTTGGCTATCACATTCGTCTGACCGGGCAGGCCCCGCGCGCGGCAAGGTTCGCAGGGGTGCGCCCGGCGCGGCTGGTGCTGGTGTGCCTTGGCACCGCCGGAGCGCTGGCGGGGCTGGCGGGGATGTTCGAGGTGTCCGGGCCCGCCGGACAGGTGAGCATCGATTTCAACGTGGGCTACGGGTTCACCGCGATCATCGTGGCCTTTCTGGGGCGGTTGCACCCCTTGGGCATCCTGCTGGCGGGGCTGTTGATGGCGCTGACCTATATCGGTGGCGAGATCGCGCAATCCAACATGGGCCTGCCTGCCGCTGCGATTCAGCTTTTTCAGGGCATGTTGCTGTTCTTCCTGCTGGCGGTGGATGTGCTGACGAATTACCGCATCCGGTTCATGTCGCGGGAGGCGGTGTGATGGATATGGGTTCGATAAGCCCCGAACTGCTGCTCGCCTCGCTGATGGTCGCGGCGACGCCGATCCTGCTCGCCGCCTTGGGCGAATTGGTGGTGGAGCGCGCAGGCGTGCTCAATCTCGGGGTCGAGGGGATGATGATCACCGGCGCGATCTGCGGCTTTGCTGTGGCGGTCAATTCCGGCTCGCCTGCCTTCGGCTTTGCCGCGGCGGCGGGGGGCGGCGCGGTGCTGGCGCTCTTGTTCGCCTTGCTCACGCAAGTGGCGCTGGCCAATCAGGTGGCGAGCGGTTTGGCGCTGACACTCTTTGGCCTGGGCCTGTCGTCGCTGCTGGGGCAGGGCTATGTCGGGATCAAGCCGCCCCCCGTGGCCAAGCTGGATATCCCCCTGCTCGGCGATATCCCGTTTCTGGGCCGGGTTCTGTTTTCGCATGACCTGATGGTCTATCTCGGCCTCGCGCTGGTGGCACTCATCTGGTGGATGCTCAAGTACAGCCGCGCCGGTCTGATCCTGCGCGCCGTGGGCGAGAACCACGATGCGGCCCATGCGCTTGGCTACAAGGTGGTGCGCATCAGGGTTGCGGCGATCCTCTTTGGCGGGGCCTGCGCGGGGCTGGGCGGGGCTTATATCAGCCTCATTCGCGTGCCGCAGTGGACCGAAGGCATGACGGCGGGTGCCGGCTGGATCGCGCTGGCGCTGGTGGTCTTTGCCTCGTGGAAGGCGGGGCGGGTTCTGCTCGGGGCGTGGCTCTTTGGTGGGGTCACGGTGCTGCAGCTCAATCTTCAGGCGGCTAGTGTTCAGTTCCCGCTCTCTACCTTTGGCTGGATGTTCTTCGGTGCACCGCTGATCTACCTAATCCGCCGAAAGCTTCAAAGGTCTCGGGTATCTTGGCGCGCTATCACAGCAGTTACCGCCATTTCGGCTACAGGGTTGGGATATGCTCTTGTGATGCGCGGGGCTCTTGCTCCCTTCAAAGTCGAATATCTTTCCATGTCGCCCTACTTGATCACCATCTTGGTGCTGGTCATCATGGCAGGCGACAAATCACGCGCGCCCGCCTCATTGGGCCGCATCTTTCACGCCTCGCAATAAGACAATGACAGGGAGACACGCATGAAACTCACGCATCTTTTGACCTCGGCTGCGCTCGCGCTCGGCCTTGCAACAACGGCCGTGGCGCAGGACAAGACCAAGGTCGGCTTTATCTATGTCGGCCCCATCGGCGATGGTGGCTGGACCTATGAGCATGACAAGGGGCGCCTGGCCATCGAGGAACATTTCGGCGATCAGGTTGAGACCGTCTATCAGGAGAGCGTGCCCGAGGGCGCCGATGCCGAACGTGCGATCACGCAGATGGCGTTACAGGGCGCGGATCTGATCTTTACCACCTCCTTTGGCTTCATGGAGCCGACGGTAGCCGTCGCCGAGAAATTCCCGAATGTGAAATTCGAGCATGCCACAGGTTACAAGACCCTGCCCAATCTCTCCACCTACTCCGCAAGGTTCTACGAAGGGCGCGCGGTGCAGGGCCATATCGCGGGTAAGATGACCGAGTCGAACATCGTGGGCTACATCGCCTCGTTCCCGATCCCCGAGGTCATTCGCGGCATCAACGCGGCCTATCTCCACGCCAAGAAGGTCAACCCCGAGATCGAGTTCAAGATCATCTGGGCCTATACGTGGTTCGACCCGGCGAAAGAGGCGGATGCGGCGACAGCACTGATCGAGCAGGGGGCCGACGTGATCCTGCAACATACTGACTCGACCGCGCCTCAGGCGGCGGCGGAAAAGGCCGGGAATGTGATCACCTTCGGGCAGGCCTCGGACATGGCGGAATACAAGCCCCTGCCGCGTGTCAGTTCGATCATCGACAACTGGGCACCCTATTACATCGCCCGCACGCAAGCGGTGATCGACGGCACATGGGAGAGCCAGCAGGTCTGGCAGGGCATCGACAAGGGCATGGTCGAGATCGGCGAGATCACCGATGCGGTGCCTGCAGATGTCAAGGAAGAGGCGCTCGCGCTCAAGCAGGCGATGGCGGAGGGCGAGTATCACCCCTTCACCGGCCCGATCAACCGGCAGGACGGCAGCGCATGGCTGGCCGAGGGCGAGGTCGCCGATGACGGCACGCTTCTCGGGATGGATTTCTATGTCGAGGGGATCAGCGGGCAAATCCCGAACTGAACCCGCTGGTCTTGTGAAACGTTGGCCGTGCCGGGTTCGGCGCGGCCTTTCTTTGTCAGGTGACGATGGTTGTGATGGGATCAAGCAGGCGATCGGCACAACGAATGATTCGGAGCGGACCTCGGATGCTTGGCACCGGCGCGGAATCGAGGCCGTAGGCCGCCACGCCATCGCATGTCCGCCCCTCGGGCAGGCGATTTTTGCAAGTCAGCGCGCCGATCAGGGTTTTGCGGGACAGCAGACATAAAGCGCATTGAAACACACTCGGATCACCTGCCCGCGGACATACGAGGGCGCGGCTCAGTTCACCCGCTTTTCCAGCACGAGGAACGTCATCATCCCCATCGGCGGTAGGTCGCGGCGGGTGACGACATGCAGGCGCGGGTCTTGCAACACGGTGTTGATCTCGAAATCCGAATGCCAGCCCAGCACCCGCTCCAGCGGGGCGGCGGCGCGGGCGAGACCGGCCCAGACCCCGCGTTCGTGGCGAAAATGGTTGGTGATCACCACCTGCCCGCCGGGGCGCAGGACGCGGGCGATCTCGGTCATCACCTGTGCGGGCTCGGGCACCACCGACAGGACATGCATGGCGGCCACGGTGTCGAAACTGGCATCGGGGAAATCGAGGTCGCGCGCATCCATCTGGTGCAGCGCCTCGACATGCTTCAGGCCACGCCGCGCGACGCGCCTGCGGGCCTTGCGCAGCATGTCTTCGCTGTAATCGAAGCCGGTGACCTGAAGGGCAGGGTCGTAGGCCTCGAGCGACAGTCCCGTTCCGACGCCTACTTCGAGCACGCGCCCGCCGCGCGCGTTGATATGGCGCACGGCCTCGCGCCTGCCGGCATGGGTGATCCGGCCAAACGTCGCGTCATAGACCGGGGCCCATCGGGCGTAGGAGTTCTTTACTGCGTCAAGTTCCATCGCTCACCTCGTTGCAACACTCAACCAGATCGGTCCTTTGGATACCAGATCAAGGCCGCCCAGATCACGACTGCGACATAGGCCAGACACATCACGATCAGTGCCGCCCAGGTAAAGAGCACGAGGGCGGCAGCCACACAGGCAAAGCCCAGCAGGAAGAACTTGACGTTCTCGCGCGAGATCTTGGTGCGTTTGAAGGACCAGACCGGCACCGGAGAGATCATCAGAAGGCCGACGCCCGCCATGTATATCCCCACAAGGATCGAGGGCGGGTGCGGCATGCCCGGCACGGCGAAGGTCACGAACATCGGCAGCATCGCCAAAAGCGCGCCTGCGGGTGAGGGGAGGCCTTCGAAATAGGCCCCTGAGCCACCCTTGGCACCTTCTTCCTTGGCGCTGACATTGAAGCGCGCCAGCCGCATCACGCAGCAGACCGCGAAGAACAGCACCGCGATCCAGCCCGCGTGACGCGCATCCTGCAGCCCCCAGTAATAGATCACCAATGGGGCTGCGACGCCAAAGTTCAGGAAATCCGCCAGCGAATCAAGTTCCGCGCCCATGGCGCTGCTGCTGCGCAAGAGCCGCGCAAGACGCCCGTCGAGCCCGTCGAGGACGCCCGCGATCAGGAGAAGCTGCACGGCCCGTACGTAATCGCCCTGCACACCCAATCTGATCGCCGTGACACCCGCGCAGATCGCCGCCACGGTCAGCATGTTGGGCAGCAGTTGCGCCAGCGTGACCTCCTTGCGGGCATGATTGCGCGGCGGTTTGGTCACCGATCGAGCTCCGCCATCACCGTTTCGCCTGCGACCATGGTCTGCCCCACACGCACTTGCGGCACCACCCCATCGGGCAGGTAGACATCGAGCCGCGAGCCGAAGCGGATCAGCCCGAAGCGTTCGCCGCGCGAGAGTGCACTGCCCTTGTCCACGAAACAGACGATGCGCCGCGCCACGAGCCCGGCGATCTGTACCACCGGCAAGAGGCGGCCATCCGACATCTCTATCACGATGCCGTTGCGCTCGTTATCGGCACTCGCCTTGTCGAGCGAGGCATTGAGGAACTTGCCGGGGCGATAGGCGACCGCATGGACCTTGCCCGCCGCCGGGGCGCGGTTCACGTGACAGTTGAAGACGTTCATGAACACGCTGACGCGGGTCAGCGGCACATCCGGCAGGCCCAACTCGGCGGGTGGCACGGCGGGCTCGATCAGCGACACGATGCCATCCGCCGGGCTGACGATGAGGCCAGGGCGCTGCGGGGTCACGCGCTCGGGGTCGCGGAAGAAGTAATAGCACCAGACGGTCAGGCCCACGCCCCCCCATCCCAGCACATCCCAGAGCATGAACAGGACCAGCGTGATCGCCGCGAAGATCGCGACGAATTTGCGCCCCTCGGGGTGCATCGGCTTGATGAAGGTTTCGTGCATCTTCATGCGGGCGGGCTCCTTGGGGCGCTTTCGGTCCCCATTCGCCTATGACTCTTGCCCGCAAGATGCAAGGTGGCACCTTTTCTTCACGGGGCGCACATGGCACTGTTCGGACCATGAGCACAAAGATCACCTCCCCCGACGGAACCCCGGCCAGCCGCTTTGCTTTCGGCACCATGCAATTCGGCGATGCGGCGGATGAGAGCGCCTCGCGCGCCATGTTCGAGGACTGCCTCGCGGCGGGCATCACCCATTTCGACACCGCGCATCTCTATACTGATGGCGCGTCGGAAACCCTGCTTGGCCGGTTCGCGGCACCGCATCGCGACCGGTTGGTGATCGCCACCAAGGCGGGCTATTCGGGTGGCGCGGGGGCGGTCAATATTCGCGCGCAGTTCGATCTCTCGCGGAAGCGGCTGGGGATGGATCACGTCGATATTCTCTATCTGCACCGCTTTGATCCCGACACCCCGCTTGAGGCCACGCTGGAGTGTTTCGCCGATCTGAAAGCGCGCGGCCAGATCAGCCATGTCGGTCTGTCGAATTTCGCCGCCTGGCAGGTGATGAAGGCGGCCTGTATCGGCGCGCGGTTCGATCTGCCCATCTCGATTCTGCAACCGATGTACAGCCTCGTGAAGCGGCAGGCCGAGGTGGAGATCCTGCCGATGGCCGCGTCCGAGGGGATGGTGGTGGCGGGATATTCGCCGCTGGCGGGTGGTCTGCTCACCGGCAAATACGCGCGGGGCGAGACCGGACGGCTGACGGGCAACGAACGCTATGCGATCCGCTACGGTCAGGACTGGATGCGCGACGCAGCCGCAGGCCTGGTCGAGATCGCGGCAGAGCTTGGCACCGATCCCGCGACGCTGGCCGTGGCCTGGGCTTCGCGGCACCCCGCCCGGCCTGTGCCGCTCATATCGGGCCGCTCGGCGACGCAGATCGCGCCCTCACTGGCCGCGATGACGTTCGACATGGATGAGGCGCTTTATGCGCGGCTCGCCGCCCTCTCTCCCGCGCCGCCCCCGGCGACGGATCGCACGGAGGAGGGGGGATGAGCACGCGCCGGACGCTGCCGCCTTCGGCCTCGGTCGCGCATGCGGGCGAGGGGGCCAAGCTGCACGCGCCGTCGGCGGAGCGCAATGCGGCGGCGATCAGCGAAGCGCTCCGCGAAATCGCCCCTGAGACGTGCCGCGCGCTGGAAATTGCCAGCGGCACCGGGCAGCATGTGGTGGCCTTCGCTGCTGCGATGCCGGGCCTGATCTGGCAGCCGACCGAGATCGACGCCGCACGCCGTGCCAGTATCGACGCCTATGCCGCCGAGGCGGGCCTGCCCAATCTGCGCGCCGCCATGGCGCTTGATGCGACCGAGGCTGGCTGGGGCCGCGAACAGGCAGGGCAGGGGCTGATCGTGCTGATCAACCTTGTGCATCTCATCAGCACGCCCGAGGCTCGCCGGATCGTTTGCGAGGCGGCGCAGGCGCTTGCCCCCGGCGGGCGCTTTGCGATCTACGGCCCGTTTCTGCGCGCCGGGCAGGCAACGTCCGAAGGCGACGCGCGGTTTCATGCCAGCCTGCGCGCGCAGGACCCGGCCATCGGCTACAAGGATCTGACCGAGGTGGAGGGGTGGCTGCGCGAGGCAGGTCTGACCCTGCATCCGGTTCGCCAAATGCCCGCCAATAATCTCTTTCTGCTGGCCGAGCGCCCCGGCTGATCTGGATCAAGGCCAAGCCGCGCTGAGGGTGGTTTCTGCGGCTGTAACCGCAGCCACAGAAAGGCCCTGACATGAGCTGGTCCAACACCATAGACATCACCCGCAGGGATTTGCGCACGCTCAACGCGCTTATCCCTGACACCGCGCGCGCCTTTGGCGGGCTTGGCAAAGCCGTCAAGGAAGGCGGCACGCTCGATTTCAAGACCAAGGAATTCGTCGCGCTCGGGATCGCGGTGGCGACCAAGTGCGAACCCTGCATCGCGCTGCACATGGAGGCACTAATTCGCGTCGGGGCGACCCGCGAAGAGGTCGGCGACGTGCTCGCCATGTCAATTCAGATGGGCGGCGGCCCGGCGATGATGTACGCCGCCAAGGCGATCGCCTGTTATGACGAGTTGAGCCAGGTCTAGACATCCGCGCGTCGTGGGCTCCGAACTTCACCTTTGTCATACGCCGGAATCATGATTGGCTGAGTATATTCGTTAAACAGTGACAGGAGTCAGCCAATGTCGATCATGAAACTTCTCCAGCAGGCACAGGGCGGTCAGGGGCTTGGTCAACTGGCCTCGCAATTCGGGCTGGACCAGGGCACGGCAGATCAACTCACGCAGATGCTTGCCCCGGCCATCGGCTCTGCGGCCAAGAAGCGGGTTGAGCAGGCTGGCATGGAAAACGTGCTCGGTGCGATGCGCGGCGAGGAGCAGGCGCAGATGTTCGACGACGCCGCCGTCGCGGCCAGCACTGACGGTCAGGCGCAGGGCATGGCGTTTCTCGAACAGATCATGGGCGGCCGGCAAGAGGCCGAAGGCCTTGCACAAGAGGCCGCGAGCCGGGCCGGGGTGGATGCGGGCACGGTCAGTAAGTTCCTGCCAGCCCTTGCCGCCATGGCGCAGGGCGGTTTGCAGAAACAGATGCCCGACAGCCAGATCGACGGCATGATACAGGAGGGTGGCTCCTCGGGCGGTGGCTTGATGGGCATGATCGGCGGCTTGATCGGGGGCAACAAGGACGGCGATCAGGGCAGCGGGCTGGCGATGCTGAGCGAGATGCTCGATGCCGATGGCGATGGATCGCCGCTTGACGATATCCTGGGCAAGTTCATGCGTTAAGGCACGCGCGCGCGAAACGGGCTGATCTTTTCGGTCTGTTTCGGGTAACCTTTGGTGAACCACATTGCTCTAGGGTCTTGCCTCATGTTGCGCGTATTTATCATTTGCCTGATTTGCCTCATCGCGCCCGCGGTGTCCGCCGCGCCTTACGGCGATTACGATCCGGTGGATTTCGGGCCGCGCGGCCCCGCCAGCTATCCAGTGCACGGCATCGACGTGGCGCGCTTTCAGAACGAGGTTGACTGGCGGCGCGTGGCGCTTTCGGGCGTCGAATTTGCCTATATCAAGGCGACCGAGGGCGGCGATCTGAAGGATCCGCAATTCGACCGCAATTGGCAGTTGGCGGCGCGCCATGACGTGCCGCGCGGGGCCTATCATTTCTACTATTTCTGCACCAAACCGGAGGTGCAGGCGCGCTGGTTTATCCAGAATGTGCCGCGCCGGGGCAAGGCCTTGCCGCCCGTGCTAGATATGGAATGGAACCCGTTTTCGCCCACCTGCGTGGTGCGCCCGCCGGGGGCGGAGGTGCGGCGGCAGGCCGAGATCTTCCTCGATATCGTTGAGCGTCACTATGGCCAGCGCCCGATCATCTACACCACCCCGGAATTCTACGCGCAAACCGGCATCGGGCGGGTGCGGGCGGAGTTCTGGCTGCGCTCTGTCGCAAAAACGCCCGATCAGGTCTATCCCGGTCACCCTTGGGTGTTCTGGCAATATACCGGCACCGGGATCGTGCCGGGGGTCGAGGGGGGCGTCGATATCAACTTGTTTCGCGGGTCGGAGGGCGCGTGGCGCAGGTGGTTGCGCCAGCACCACAAGTAGCATAGGCAAGCCAGTTCAGTTTGGTAGCACCTCATGATAATTTATAAAAGATTGAATAAAGTGTAGCTTGGACAGACCTGTGGAGAAATTTCGAGCACCAGAGGTGAAAATACGCTTGCTGTGGTTGAAAATGCTAACACTACCAAGCCACACAAGGCTAAGCGAAGGATGTTCCGAATTATTCCGCTGGGAATTGCAGATACGTATGCCCCGAGCATTCCCCAAACGATTATCCTTCCCGCAAAAATTACAGCAAAGACAGTGAATACTGCGGGTCCAAACACTGAAAACCAATTACTTTGAGGAACGCACTCAAGGAAACGATACATCGCCGCAATGCAAAGCGCGCCGGCACCAAGTAAAGCGCCAATCCTTAAAAGCATTTCACCAGCCTTTAGCGCGGTTGGCTCCTCTGGATTGTATTTCATTCTAACCGCTCACAAAGCCTCGCTCACATAGTAGCATCTTCTCGACCACTCCGGTAGAGAACGGCTTTCATCGTTGAAGAGGAACCGTTTAGGGTGGCCCTTAACCCACCCTAAATGGTTCGCGTGGGGCCTCACCCATCCTTGCGGATGGTCTCGTTCTTGGGGTCATAGGGGCTGTCGCAGGTGACGGTCGCGTCCCAGAGACGGTCGAGCATCTTGACCTTGAGCGTGGTGCCCTCGACAGCCCATTCGGGTTTGACATAGCCCATACCGATGGATTTACCGAAGGCCACCGAGTAGCCGCCCGAGGTCAGGCGACCGACGCGGGTGCCATCCTCGGTATAGAGCACCTCGCGGCCCCACGGGTCGGCATCCTCGGGCCCGTCGATCAGCAGCGTGCAGCATTTCACCCGCACCCCGGTCTGGACCAGCTTGGCCTTGCCGCGGAACTCCTTGTCGAGATCGACGAAGCGGGGCAGGTCGGCCTCGAGCGGGGTGGCGTCGCGGCCAAGCTCATTGCCGAAGGCGCGATAGGATTTCTCCTGCCGCAGCCAGTTCTGCGCGCGCGCGCCCACCAGCTTCATCCCGTGCTTTTCGCCCGCCTTTTCCAGCAGGTCGAAGAGGTAGTTCTGCATCTCGATGGGGTGATGCAATTCCCAGCCCAATTCGCCGGTATAGGCGACGCGGATGGCGTTGACCGGGCACATGCCCAGTTCGATCTGCCGCGCCGAAAGCCAGGGGAACCGCTTGTTGGAGAGCGCCGTTGCCGGGTCGGCATCCTTGATCACCTCAAGCAGCACGTCGCGCGATTTCGGACCGGCGATGGCGAAGACGCCCCATTGCGTGGTCACGTCCTGGATCTCGATATAGCCGAACTCGGGGGCCATGTCCTCGGCGGCCTTGCGCATGTAATCCGCGTCGTATTCCGTCCATCCGCCCGAGGAGACGAGGTAGTATTCGTGCTCCTTCATGCGCACGATGGTGTATTCGGTGCGGGTCGTGCCGTGATCGGTGAGCGCATAGGTCAGGTTGATGCGGCCCACCTTGGGCAGCTTGTTGCAGGTGAACCAGTCGAGAAAGGCGGTGGCACCCGGCCCCTTGACCACGTGCTTGGTGAATGCGGTGGCGTCGATCAGGCCGACGCCCTCGCGGATCGCCTTTGCCTCATCCACGGCATGTTGCCACCAGCCGCCGCGGCGGAAGCTGCGGGCGTCGTGGTCGAAGGTGTCGGGCGCATCGAGAGGCCCGTAATAGTTGGGCCGCTCCCAGCCATTGACCCAGCCGAATTGCGCGCCGCGCGCCTTTTGCCGGTCATAGGCCGGGGCGGTGCGCAGCGGTCGGGCGGCGGGGCGTTCCTCGTCGGGGTGATGGAGGATATAGACGTGGTCATAGGCCTCCTCGTTCTTGCGCGCTGCGAACTCGGTGGTCATCCAGTTCGAGGAATAGCGCTTGGGATCGAGGCTCGCCATGTCGATCTCGGCCTCGCCGTCGACCATCAGCTGCGCGAGGTAGTAGCCGGTGCCGCCTGCGGCAGTGATGCCGAAGCTGAAGCCCTCGGCCAGCCACATGTTGCGCAGGCCGGGTGCGGGGCCGACCAGCGGGTTGCCGTCGGGCGTGTAGCAGATCGGGCCGTTGAAATCGTCCTTGAGGCCCGACTCCTCGCAGGAGGGGATGCGGTGGATCATCGCCATGTATTGCGACTCAATGCGCTCCAGATCGAGCGGGAAGAGGTCGGCGCGGAAGCTGTCGGGCACGCCGTATTCGAAGCAGGCGGGGGCGTTCTTTTCATAGACGCCGAGGATCCAGCCGCCGCGTTCCTCGCGCACATAGGATTGTGCGTCGGCGTCGCGGATTACCGGGTGTTCCTGCCCGCCATTCGCGCGGTAGTCGACCAGCGCCGGATCCTTGTCCATCACGATAAACTGATGTTCGACCGGGATCGCGGGGATCTTGATGCCGAGTTTCTTCGCGGTGGTCTGTGCGTGGTTGCCGGAGGCTGTCACGACATGCTCGGCGGTGATCACGATCTGCTCGTCCAAGGGCACGAGGTTGCCGCCCTTTTCGACCATCTTGGTGCAGGTGACTTCCCACGCCGTGCCATTCCAGTGGAACGCATCGGCCTGCCATTTGCGCTCGATCAACACGCCACGCTGGCGCGCGCCCTTGGCCATCGCCTGCGTCACGTCGGCGGAGTTAATATAGCCGTCCTCGGTGTGATAGATCGCGCCTTTGAGGTCGGAGGTCTCGATCAGCGGCCAGCGCTCCTTGATCTGCTCCGGGGTCAGCCATTCATAGGCGACGCCGCAGGTCTCGGCGGTCGAGGCGTAGAGCATGTATTCGTCCATGCGCGCGTCGGTCTGCGCCATGCGCAGGTTGCCCACCACGGCGAACCCGGCGTTGAGCCCGGTCTCTTCCTCCAGCGTCTTGTAGAAATCGACGGAATACTTGTGGATGTGGGTCGTGGCGTAGGACATGTTGAAGAGCGGCAGGAGCCCCGCCGCGTGCCATGTGGAGCCCGAGGTCAGCTCGTCGCGCTCCAGCAGCATGACATCGTCCCAGCCCGCCTTGGCCAGATGATAGGCGATGGAGGTGCCGACGGCACCGCCGCCGACGACGAGGGCTTTGACTTGGGTTTTCATGGCATGCGACTCCCTTGGGGTATGCGGTGTTTGGGCGATCTTTATCAGTCCTGCCAATCGGCGCGAAATTCAGCCGACACAAAGCCGCCCAAAAGCGACCTTCCCGGCTTTCGCGGGTGTAAAACTGAGCGGTGGATTTCCCCTGCCACCCTTGCTAGCTTGCGCCGCGATGCAGAGACAACCGAAAGACCGCCATGAGCGCAACGAGCCAGAAATCCGCCCCGCTGCCCGATGACATAAGGGCGATGAAGGGCGGCACGCCGATTGTCAGCCTGACCGCCTATACGACGCCAATGGCGCAGATGATGGATGCGCAGTGCGATTTCGTTCTGGTTGGCGACAGCGTGGGCATGGTGCTGCACGGTCTGCCCTCGACGCTTGGTGTGACGATGGAGATGATGATCCTGCACGGGCAGGCGGTGGCGCGGGGGCTAAGCCGCGCGATGCTGGTGGTCGACATGCCGTTCGGGTCTTACGAGGAGAGCCCGGCGCAGGCGTTTCGCAATGCAGCAACGCTGATGACGGAAACGGGTGCGGCGGCGGTCAAGCTCGAAGGCGGGCGGCACATGGCCGAGACGATTGCGTTTCTGGTGGCGCGGGGCGTGCCGGTGATGGCGCATATCGGTCTGACGCCGCAATCCATCAATACGCTTGGTGGCTACAAGGTGCAGGGCCGGGGGGCTGCGGCAGAGGCGCTTATGGCGGATGCGCGTGCGGTCGATGAGGCGGGCGCGTTTTCGGTGGTGCTGGAGAAGGTGCCCGCGACGCTGGCCGACGAGATCACCGCCGGGATCAGCATTCCCACCATCGGCATCGGGGCCTCGGTGGGCTGCGACGGGCAGATCCTCGTGGTCGATGACATGCTGGGGCTTTTCACCGCGTTCAAACCGAAATTCGTCAAGCGCTACGGCAATTTGGGCGAGGATGGCGAGGCGGCGATCACGGCCTATGCCGAGGAGGTGCGCAGCCGCCGCTTTCCCGCGCCGGAACATGTGTTTTCCGACAAGGCCCCCAAGGCATGACCGCCCCGATCCTGCGCGCGCTTGACGATCTGCGCGAGTTCACCCGTCCCTTCATCCGCGCGGGCGAAACCATCGGCGTCGTGCCCACGATGGGCGCGCTGCATGACGGGCATCTGTCGCTGGTGGCGGCGGCCAAGGCACGCTGTGACCGGGTGATCGTGACGATCTTCGTCAATCCCAAGCAGTTCAACAATCCCGAGGATCTGAAGAATTATCCAAGGACCGAGGTCGAGGACGCGCGCAAGCTGGAGCGTTTCGACGTCGATGCGCTCTGGGTGCCGGACGGCGATCAGATGTATCCCGAACATTTCGCGACGACGGTCTCTGTCTCCGGTCTGACCGATGTTATGGAGGGGGCACATCGCCCCGGTCATTTCGACGGGGTGGCGACGGTTGTGACCAAGCTTTTCACCCAGACCGCCGCGACCGATGCGTTTTTCGGCGAGAAGGATTACCAGCAATTCATGGTGGTGTGGCGGATGGCGCGGGATCTGGATATTCCGATCACCGTGCATGGCTGTCCGACGATTCGCGATATCGACGGGCTGGCGCTGTCGTCGCGCAACCTGCTCCTGTCGGATAGGGCGCGCACCACGGCACCCGTGCTCTTCGAAGAGATGGAGAAGATCACAGACGGGTTGCGCGCGGGGTGCGGTTTTGCTGATTTGCAGGCGAAGGCCGCGGCGCGGCTGGAGCGGGCCGGGTTCACCGGGGTCGATTACCTCGACCTACGGGCGCAGGACGATCTTTCGGCGCTCACCGCCCCCACGCGGCCGGCGCGGCTGTTTGCTGCGGCGTGGCTCGCGGGAGTGCGGCTGATCGACAATATCGCCGTGGACTGACGCTATTCCTTGGCCGAGGCGCGCCGGAAGAGGCGCGTCACGATCACGAAGAAGAGCGGCACGAAGACCACGCCCAGCACCGTGCCCGAGATCGTGCCGCTGAGCACGCCCGAGCCGATGGCGTTGCGCCCGCCAGAGCCTGCACCGGAACTCAGCACCAGTGGCAGCACCCCGAGCGAAAAGGCCATCGAGGTCATGATGATCGGGCGGAAGCGTTGCCGCGCCGCCGTCG
This sequence comes from Roseovarius sp., assembly GCF_040219995.1. Lineage (GTDB taxonomy): Bacteria > Pseudomonadota > Alphaproteobacteria > Rhodobacterales > Rhodobacteraceae > Roseovarius. The sequence goes on from NZ_JAVJUC010000024.1 coordinate 89,045, forward strand.
CCACCGCCTCAATCACGCGCTCGCCCGCCTCGTGGCGTTCGCGGGCGAATTCCACGATCAGGATTGCGTTCTTGCCCGTCAGGCCGATCACCGTGAGCAGACCGACCTGGAAGAACACCCCGTTCTCGAACCCGCCGAGCCACGCGCCGGTGAGCGCGCCGACGATGCCGATGGGCATGGCGAGCATGACGGCGAAGGGGATCGACCAGCTTTCATAGAGCGCAGCCAGCGACAGGAACACGGCGGCAAGCGAGAGCGCGTAAAGCAGCGGCGCCTGATTGCCCGATTCGCGTTCTTCCAGCGAGAGCCCCGTCCAGGCCAGTTCGAACTCGGTGCCAAGTTCGGCGGCAAGCCGCTCCATCTCGGCCATCGCCTCGCCGGTCGAGACGCCGGGGGCGGGAGAGCCCTGCAACTGCACCGAGGGGATGCCGTTATAGCGGTAAAGCCCTTGCGCGCCGTAATCCCAGTTGCCTTCGGCGAAATTCGAGAACGGCACCAGCCCGCCGCTGGTGTTGCGCACGCGCCATTTCTCGATATCGGTGGGGGTGGCGCGGGCCTCGGCCTCGCCCTGCACGTAGACGCGCTTGATCCGCCCCTGATCGAGGAAATCGTTCACATAGGTCCCGGCCCAGGCGATTTGCAGCAATTCCCCGACATCGGTCGGGGTCAGCCCCATCGCCCCCGCCTTGCGCCAGTCGATATCGAGGTTGAACTGCGCCGCGTCCTCAAGCCCGTTGGGTCGGGCGGAGGCGATGAGATCGCTTTGCGCGGCCATCCCCAGAAGCTGATTGCGCGCCGCCATCAGGTCGGCATGGCTCTGCCCGCCCCGCGCCTGCAGGTAGAAATCAAACCCCGACACGTTGCCCAGCTCGATCACCGAGGGCGGTACGACCGGGAAAACCTGCGCGTCGCGGATCTGGCTGAACGCCCCAAAGGCGCGGCCCGCTAGGGCCTGCACGCTTTGATCGGGTCGCGGGCGCTCGTCCCAGTCCTTGAGCTGCACGAAGGCGAGGCCCATGTTCTGGCCGTTGCCGGAAAAGCTGAAGCCGACGACGCCGAACATCGACTCGACCACTTCGGATTCCTGTTCGAGGTAGTAATTCTCCACCTGTTTCACCACGTCGAGCGTGCGCTCGGCGGTCGAGCCTGTGGGGGTCTGTATGAGGGTAAAGAGTATGCCCTGATCCTCTTCGGGCAGGAACCCGGTGGGCGTGCGCAGGAACATCAGCGCCATGCCGAGGGCGAGCGCCAGATAGACCACGAACACCCGCACCGGGCGGCGCACCGACCAGCGCACCGTGCCGGTATATCCGTTGGTTAGCTTGCTGAATCCGGTGTTGAACCACGCGAACGGGCCGCGCTTTGGCTCGTGCCCTTTGGGTTTTAGCAGTGAGGCGCAGAGCGCGGGCGTCAGCGTGATCGCCACCACCACCGAGAGCGCCATGGCCGAGACAATGGTGATCGCGAATTGCTGGTAGATCACGCCGGTGGAGCCGGGAAAGAACGCCATCGGCACGAAGACCGCCGAGAGCACCATCGCAATACCCACGAGCGCGCCGGTGATCTGGCCCATGGATTTATGCGTGGCCTCGCGCGGTGGCAGGCCCTCTTCCTCCATGATCCTCTCGACGTTTTCCACCACCACGATGGCGTCATCGACCAGAAGGCCGATGGCCAGCACCATCGCCAGCATGGTCAGCGTATTGATCGAGAAACCGGCGGCGGCGAGCACCCCGAAGGTGCCCAGAAGGACCACCGGCACGGCAAGCGTCGGTATGAGCGTGGCGCGCAGGTTTTGCAGAAAGAGCAGCATCACGAGGAACACCAGCCCGATGGCCTCGAACAGGGTCTTGACCACTTCCTTGATCGAAATCTCGACAAAGGGCGTGGTGTCATAGGGGATCACGTAATCGACGCCCTCGGGGAAGAAGCGGGCAAATTCCGCCATCCGTTTCTTGATCGCGCGCGCGGTGTCTAGCGCGTTGGCACCGGGTGCGAGCGTGATTGCCATGCCCGCCGCCGGGTCGGTGTTGAAGCGCGCCGTGGTGGCATAGTTTTGCGCGCCGATCTCGACCCGGGCGACGTCATCGAGCAGCACGAGGCCGCCATCGGTCTCGGCGCGCAGCACGATCTGGCGGAAATCCTCGGGCGTGCTCAGCAGAGATTGCGCGGTGATCGTGGCGTTGAGTTGCTGACCGTCGACGGCGGGCCGTGCGCCGAAGGCCCCCGCTGAGATTTGCGCGTTCTGCGCCGAGACGGCGGCCACGACCTCCGAGGGTGACATGCCGAAGGCCGCCAGCTTGGACGGGTCGAGCCAGATACGCATGGCGTATTCGGAGCCGAACACCTGCACTGAGCCGACGCCCTCGACGCGGCTCAACTCGTCCACGAGGTTGGTGGACATGTAGTCAGACAAGTCCACCTGTTCGAGCGCGCCATCGGTCGAGATCATGCCGACGACCATCAGGAACCCGGCCGACGATTTCTCAACCGTGATCCCCTGACGCTGGACGATCTCGGGCAGGAGCGGCGTGGCCTGCCCCAGCTTGTTCTGCACCTGCACCTGCGCGATATCGGCGTCGGTGCCGGTCTCGAAGGTCAGCGTGATCTCGGCATTGCCCTGCGAGGTGGAGCGCGACGAGAAATAGCGCAGCCCATCGAGCCCGGTCATCTGCTGTTCGATCACCTGCGTCACGGTATTGGCGACCGTGTCGGCGGAGGCGCCGGGATAGTTGGCGGCCACCGTGACCGAGGGCGGGGCGATTTCAGGATATTGCGCCACCGGCAATAGCCGGATCGCCAGAACCCCGATGCCCATGATCAGGATCGAGATGACCCAGGCAAAGACCGGGCGGTCGATGAAGAAACGTGCCATGCTTTACGTCCTTTGCCCGGTTACTCTGCGGGTTCTTCGGGAGCGACCGTCGCCCCCGGAGAGGTTTTCTGAAAGCCCGAGACGACGATGCGATCCCCGGGGTTCAGGCCCTCGTCCACGACCCATTGATTGCCACGGTCCTGCACGATGCCGATCGTGCGCTCCTCGATCACGTTCTCTTCGTTCACCACCCAGGCGTTGGGCCGCCCGCGCCGGTCGCGCACGACGCCTTCCTGCGGAACAAGGTAGACGGATTCGGCCACCTCGACAGGCATGTCGACCTGCACATACATACCGGGCAGGAGCAGGAGATCGGGGTTGTCGAACTGCATGCGCAGCGTCACCACGCCGGTCTGCGGATCGACATTCGGCTCGGCGGCCTTGAGTTGGCCGGTTTCGGAATAGTCCGAGCCGTCGGCGAGGATCAGCCGCACGGTCGCATCCGCGCCGCGCAACTCCTCTTCGGTCTCGCCGCGCCGCCAGCGGAGCAGGTCGGCGGCGGATTGGGTGACGTCCACATAGACCGGGTTGATATTGCGGATCACCGCCAGCGGCTGCGCTTGGCTTGCGGTCACAAGCGCGCCCTGCGAGGTCTGCGACAGGCCGATCCGGCCCGAGAGGCGCGCACGGATCGTGGTGCGCGACAGCTCGATTTCGGCGGAGTTGAGTTGCGCGCGCGCCAGTTCCAGCCCGGCCTCGGCGCTGTCACGCGCCGATACCGCCTCATCGAGCGCCTGCTCGCTGGCCACGTTGCGCGATTGCAGTTCGACCAGCCGGTTCGCCTCGCGTTCGGCGGCGCGCAACTGCGCCTCGGCCTGTGCCACGCTGGCGCGCGCCTGTCGGACGGTCGCCTCATAGGTCGCCCGGTCGATCTGGTAGAGCGGATCATCCTCGGACACGTCCGCGCCTTCATCGAACAGACGTTCGGTGATGATGCCGTTGACCTGCGGGCGTACCTCGGCCTCGGCAGAGGCCGCGACGCGCCCGGGCAGGAGCGAGGTCAATGTCACGTCCTGCGGCTCGACCGTGACCACGGTCACCGGCGCAGGGCTTTGCCCCTGCTGTGCCGTCAGGGCCGCTGGCATCAGGCAGGCACAGGCCGCGAGTGCAGCCATGAAACGGGGGAGATAAGCCATCACAAGCCCTTTCACGCATAAAGGATTGGCGCGCATGCGTCCGTTGATTTATAAAACTCTTGGGTTTTATAAATATGACGCGTTTGGAAATGGCAAGCGCGCAATTGGGGGCGCACAATGACTGTGCGGGGATGAATGGGGTCGATACCGACAAAGCGCCCGCAAATCGGGCTATATGATCCGGGCCGGCGCGGGCGTCCGGTGACGCTCTCACCCGAGGCACGGCGCGATTTGATCTTTGCTGCGCTCGAAGAACTGCATTCGGAGGCCGGGCTAGACGGGGCGACGATGCAGGCCATCGCGCGCCATGCGGGCATGTCAAAGCGCACGCTCTACGATGTCTTTCCCAGCCGGACCACGCTCTTGCGCGCTTATATGGACAAGGTCGCGGAGCAATTCATTCAGCCCTTGTCTGCGTCTGAAACTGCCATGCCGATTGCCGAACGACTGACCCGGCTGATGTCCCGCAATGCCCGCCATCAGGGCTATGGCCTGCCGCTGGAAATTCTGCGGACCTTCATGGCCCAAGTTCCTGCCTGTCCCGAGATCGGGCGTGATCTGGTCGACCGGCTGATGCAGCGGGATCTGCGCATTGTGACCGAAGAGTTGGATCGCGGGGTCGCACGCGCGGAGATCGCCCTGGACGACACCGGGCAGGCCGCCGCGCTTTTGCTCGACATGCTGCGCCCGTGGCCGCTGGAATCGCTTCTCGATCCTGCAAGGCTGGCCTCGCCCGAAGGTTTTGCCGCCCGAACGCGTCTGGCCATTCGTGTTTTTCTCGGCGGTGTCATGACGCGTTGAGTGCGCTCCGTTTCGACGCCGCGACCAGCACGCGGCACAATTGCGCCGCCGCCGTGACCCCGTCGATAACGGGAAAGGGCACCGCCTTGGCCACCGCGCCAATGATCGTCACGGCTCCGGCGCATCCCAGTATGGCCAGCGTCGTACCGGGTGTAACGCGTGTCGATGTGCGCGCGAAATACGCGGCGGCGCGGGCGGGCTCTTCCTCCAGCATCAGAACGGGGGTGTCGGCGGCGAGAACCTGCGGGATGGTTGCGCTATATCCATGCTGCGCGATGTTGCGGGTGATCACCGGCACGGCGGCCTCGACCGTGGTGATCACCGCCGCCTGATCCGACAAGAGGCCTGCGAGCGCGAAACTCGCCTGCCCGATCCCGATCACCGGACAGGTGGCGATACGGCGCGCCTCGCTGAGGCCGGTATCGTCGAAACAGGCGATGATGATCGCCTCGGCCCCGCTATCGGACGCCTTCCGGATCAGCGTCAGCAGGGGCGGCACTGCGCGCGCGCCATCGGCCTCGCCCTCGATCACGGCCGGCCCTTGGGCAGAGGTCCAGCCCTCGAATTCCAGATCGGGGGCGGCCAGCCGCGCGGCGGTCAGCGCGCTTCGGGTCATGGCCTCGGTGCTGTTGGGGTTGATGAGGATCACGGCCACCGGTCAGACCATCCCCTTGCCCGCGTCCGACGGGCGCTTGCGCCGGCGTGACAGAAGCCAGACCGTCAGAAAGAAGACGCCGATCACCGCCAGTGAAAACAGCGTCGTCAGCGTGCCGAGCGCAAAGATCACAGGGGTGGTGACATTGGTGGTCATGCCGAAGATTTCCAGCGGCAGCGTGTTGTAGCTGCCCGCCGTGAGCAGGGTGCGGGCGAATTCGTCATAGCTCAGGGTGAAGCCGAACAGCGCGACCCCCAATAGCGACGGCGCGATGATCGGCAGGATGACATGCGCAAAGGTCTGCCACGGGCTCGCACCCTGATCGCGCGCGGCCTCTTCATAGCTCTGGTCGAACCGGTTGAAGACCGCGAACATGATCAACAGGCCAAAGGGCAGGGTCCATGTCAGCTGACTGCCAAAACCGGAGGTGACCCAATGCACCTTGAACCCCAGTTGATTGAAGATCAGCCCGACCCCGAGAGAGATCAGAATCGACGGGATCACCAGCGAGGCGATGCTCAGGTAAAACAGCACCGTCGCGCCTGCAAAGCGTTTGCGGAACGCCAGCCCCGCCAGAACCGACACCACCACCGTCGTCACCATCACCATCAGCCCGAGTGCAAATGACCGGCGGAAACTGCCCCAGATGTCACCCACGGCCTGTTCTTCGAACAGGTCCCGGAACCAGTGCAATGAGACGCCGTTCATCGGAAAGGTCAGCCCGCCCTGCGGCCCCTGGAAACTCAGGATGCCGATGGTCACGATGGGGCCGTAGAGAAACAGCACGAACAGCCCGAAGAAACCGGCCAGCAGGTAAAAACTCCGGCTGCGTCGTTCCATGCTCACAATTCCTTTCGGATATCGACCAGCCGCAACAGCACGGCGATCACGATCAGTACCGAACAGAGCAGCACGACCGCCGTGGCCGCCGCGGAGGGGTATTGCAGCAGGCTGATATCGTTCGAGATGAGCCGCCCGACATTGGCGCGCTGCGAGCCGGACATGAACCGTACGGTGATGAAATCCCCCATCACCAGCGTTGTGACAAAGATCGTGCCGATCATGATCCCCGGCTTGCAAAGCGGTACGATCACGTTCCACAGCGTCTGCAGCCCGCTCGCCCCGCAATCGCGCGCGGCTTCGATCAATGACCTGTCGATCCGCATCATCGAGTTGAAGATCGGCACCACCATGAACAGCGTGTAGAGATGCACGAAGGCGAGGATCACCGAGAAGTCCGAGAACAAAAGCCATTCCAGCGGCTCATCGATGACACCCCAGCTGATCAGCGTCGAATTCGCGATCCCGTTACGGCCGAGAAACGGAATCCAGCTGATCATGCGAATGATGTTCGAGGTCCAGAATGGGATCGTGCAGAGCAGGAAAAGCGCGATTTGCCATTTCAGGCTGCGTACCTCGAAGGCCAGGAAATAGGCCACGGTAAAGCCGATGACGAGGGTGAAGGCCCAGGTAATCACGGCATATTTGAGCGTGTTGAAAAACACCGTGTAGGTGACTGGAGAACTGAACAGGAACTGGTAATTATCGAATTGAAAGGCCGGATAGATCGAATACTCGGTCGCGCCCCAGAAGCTGACGATCACGATCATCGCAATCGGGGCCACGAGAAAGCCCAAAAGCACGGTCGCCAGCGGGGCTGCTTGCAGCCACCCGATAAGGTTTCGATTTCGCAGCACCCGGCAGCCTCTTCTTTATGTAAAAAATACTTTCCGGGGGTCTGGGGGGCGGAACGCCCCCCAGTTGCTCGGATCGCCACAGGCGATCCGATGCCTCATTCAGGCGGCAATGAATTCATTCCACTTGCGCACCATGTACTGGTTTTCATCCATCACCGAATTCCAGCAGGCCACCGCGCCCATCCGGTCGTAGAAAGACCCGCCATCACGGATTTCACCCACACCGGCAAGCTCGTCACCGAAGGGCGAGGTGATCACATCAGTGCTTTCCTTGCCCTCGAACCAGTAGCCCCACTCGTTCTCGCTCATGAACGCCTTGGAGGTCTCGGGCACCGCCGAGTAATACCCCTGCCGCATCAGGAATCCGCCGACCCAGCCGCTGAGATACCAGTTGATGTACTCATAGGCCGCATCCAGCTCCATTCCCGAGAGCGACGCCGACAGCCCGATGCCGCCGCCCCATGAACGATAGCCCTCTTTCAGCGGCTGGTAGACGCAAGGAATATCGCGCGAACGCACAGCGGTGATGGCTGGCGACCACATCGACTGGATCACCACCTCTCCGCTCGCCATCAGGTTCACGCTCTCGTCAAAGGTCTTCCAGAACGCGCGGAACTGGCCCGCTTTCTTGGCTTCGGTAAAGATCGCGATGGTCTTGTCGATCTCCTCGACGGTCATGTTGCCCTTGTTGCCATAGGTGATCTCGCCCATCGCCTCGCAGACCATCGCCATGTCCATGATTCCGATCGAGGATATGTCGAGGATCGACGCCTTGCCCTTGAACTCGGGGCTCAGCAGCTCGGTCCAGCTTTCGATCGGACGCCCGATCAGATCGGGGCGGATGCCGAGCGTATCGGCGTTGTAGATCGTCGGGATCAGCGTCATCCAGCCGCTTTCGGTATCCACGAAATCGGTGCCGCCCGGCCCTTCGACAAAGCCCACGGTATGCGGCGCGGTGCCTTGGGCGATCTCGCTTTCGGGGGTTAGCTTGCCGTCGCGGAAAATACCGACGATCTTGTCGTAATTCTCGATCCGGCCGGCATCCATCGCCTGAAGGTTGCCGGTCGGCCAGACCTTTCTACAGACGAAATACTCGATATCGGCGATGTCGAAGCTGTCGGGCTGGGTGGCGGCGCGCTGCGTCACGCTGTCAGTATCAAGCGCGGTCATCTCGAGCGTGATGCCCAGATCCTCCTTCACCTTGGTTGCCACCTCGTTGAGATTGGACACCCCGGTGCCGAACTGGCGCAGCGTGATATCCTTGCCTTCCTGACCCCAGACCATTGGGGCGGGCAGGGCTGAGGCGGCAAGTGCTGCCCCCCCTGATTTGAGTAGCGCACGGCGGCTGTAGCGGGTCTTGCAGATCGTTGTCATGGTCGGTCCTCTCTGTTGTGGTCGTTTGGCTTGGCTCTTCACGTCTCAGGCGGAAATCGGATGCGCGGCCCGGTCGTCCCATCCCAGTCCGATCACATCGCCCAGTTCCCGGGGGGTTCGGAAAAATTCGCTCTCGGGCAAAAGCGCCGTCACCTCCTGGTCGCCCGCGACCACGGAAATGAGCGCGACATGCGTGCCCTGGTATTCGATACCGGTAATGCGACCGTCGATCCGCCCAGCCTCGGGCGAGGTGACGGACATGACGTCAGAGCGCAGGGCGATCCTTCCCTGTGGCAGGTGCAGCACGTTGTGCCCGCCCATGAACCGCGCGACAAAGGCGGTGCGCGGAGCGTTGAACACCTCGCGCGCGGGGCCCGCCTGCTCGATGCGCGCGTCGTTCATCACGATGATCTCGTCGGCGAGGGCCAATGCCTCATCCTGCCCGTGGGTGACATGAATGAAGCTGATGCCGAGGTCGCGTTGCAACCGTTTCAGCTCCGTCCGCATACGGATGCGCAGGAACGGGTCGAGCGCCGAGAGCGGTTCATCCAGCAGTAAGACCTGCGGTCGGGTGATGAGCGCCCGTGCAAGGGCCACGCGCTGCTGCTGCCCGCCGGACAACTGATCGGGCTTGCGGTCCGCGTATTGCGTCATCTCGACGAGGTCGAGCATTTCATCCGCTCGGGCAAGGCGCGTGGCCTTGTCCTGCCCTGCCATGCGCAGGCTGAACGCCACGTTGTCGCGCACATTGAGATGCGGAAAGAGCGCATAGCTTTGAAACATCATCGCCGTGCCGCGCCGCGCGGGCGGCAGATGGGATATGTCGCGCCCCGACAGGACGATGGCCCCGTCACTGACGTCCTCGTGACCTGCGATCATCCGCAGGGTCGAGGACTTGCCACAGCCCGACGGCCCCAAAAGGCAGGCATATGTACCCGCCTTGAAGTGATGCGAGATCGCATCGACCGCGACGGTGTTACTGTAGCGTTTGGTCAGGGAAACGAATTCTAGATCGGCGGCGTTTGTCATCTGGCATCCCGTTATCGGCATGGTTCAACTGCGGCGAACGGGATCGAATCTCGCAACGGAATCCGCGACGCAGCGCTGAGCATTCGATAAAATGCCGGTATTTTGGGCAGGTTCGTCGCAGCACGGTGCAATATTGTGCGCAATCATTGTATACAATTTATCTGAATACGGGATGTGATTCCACGCGGTATTGTGTGCGTGCACGCGGGGGCGCATGATTGGCGCAGGAGACCTGCATGAACCATCTCAGCGAATCCCCCCCGTTTATCCAGCCGACGATCACCGGCCCGAGTGCCGCGGTCGTCGCGCGGCTGTCACAGGCCATTCATGAGCACCGACTGGCGCCGGGTACGAAGCTGGGTGAGGACGAATTGAGCGACGTGTTCGACGTGTCGCGGACCGTTGTGCGCAGCGCGCTTCAGGCGCTCTCGCATGATGGGTTGGTGGAGTTGAAACGCAATCGCGGGGCCTTTGTCGCCAAGCCGACGATCCGCGAGGCGCGCGAGGTGTTCGAGGCCCGCGCCTTGCTTGAGCCGCGCACGGCGCGCTCTGCGACGGAGCGGATGACGCGCGCCCATCTTGACCGACTGCATGCCCATATCGAGGCCGAGCATGACGCCATGGCCCGCGCCGAACACGGCAAGGCCCTGCGTTTGTCCGGGCAATTCCACATCGAGATTTCACATATTGCGGATCAGGCCACGATCGCGGGCTTCATCGAGCGGTTGGTCGCGCGTTCGTCGCTGATCATCGCCCTCTATTGGCAACGTCAGAGTGCTATGTGCGAGAAACACGCCCATCACGCCCTACTCGACGCATTCTCACGCGGCGACGCGGATGACGCCGAGGAACTCATGAAAAACCACCTTGTCGATATCGTCACGACCCTTGATCTGCGCGACCCCGCCCCGCGTGAGATCAGCCTTGGCGAGATCCTCCTCGGGCCGTCTTCGCCCGGAGAAAAAGGTTAGTTGCGCACCGATCCCGGCCCCGCGATCCCGTGTCAGATATCCTTGACCAGGCGCAATGCGTCGTAGATCGCGGCATGTGTGTTGCGTGCGCTGACCGCGTCGCCGATCCGGAACAACTGAAATGCGCCGTCGGGGTTGCGCGTCACGGCCTGCGGCTGACCTGCGATCAAGGCATCATAGTCCACCTCGCCGACGTTTGAGGACAATGGCTTCAGCTCGAAATAGAGGTCATCCATCGGCAGGGTGCCGTAGTTCACCACCACCTGATCGTAGGTCTTCTCTGAGGTGAAGTCGCTGTAATCGGTGCCGATCGTGGCCTTGAGGCGGTTACCGTCGCGCGTCACGTCGAGCAGGCGGCGGGTGACGGTAAAGGTCACGTCCTTGTCCTGCAATGCACGCATATAGGGCACCAGATTCATCCCCATGATATCGGGGGCAAAGGTGCGGTCGGGGGTCATCACCTCGACGCTTGCACCGGCATTGGCGGCGATCTCGGCAGCCATCAGGCCGGGGTGATCGCCGCTTTCGTCATAGATCAGCACATTTTGCCCCGGCTTCACGTCGCCCGCGATGATGTCCCATGTTGTGGTGACAAGGTCCTGTTCCCTGCCGCTTTCGAAGAGTTCGACATTGGGCAGACCGCCCGTTGCAACGATGACGATATCCGGGGAGAGTGCAGTTATATCCCCCGCCTCGGCCCATGTGTTGAAGTGAAAGGCCACGTCGCGCGCGGCGCATTGCGCCATGCGCCAGTCAATGATGCTGATCATCTCGCGGCGGCGCGGGTTCTGCGCGGTCAGCCGCACCTGTCCGCCGGGGTCGGGCTGGGCCTCGAACACCGTCACGTCATGTCCGCGCTCTGCGGCAACGCGCGCGGCCTCTAGCCCGGCGGGGCCAGCACCGACGATGACGATGTTCTTGCGCTCGGGGGCCGACGTGATCTCATGCGGCATGGTCAGTTCGCGGCCCGTGGCGGCGTTGTGAATGCAGAGCGCCTCACCGGCGGCATAGATGCGATCCAGACAGAATGTGGCGCCCACGCAGGGGCGGATGTCGTCCTCGCGCCCTTCGATGATCTTTTTCACGATATGCGGATCGGCCATATGGGCGCGGGTCATGCCGACCATGTCCAAGAGCCCGGCCTGCACCGCATGCCGGGCGGTCGCCACGTCGGGGATCTTGGCGGCGTGGAAGGTGGGCATGCCGGTGGCCGCCCTGACCGCGCCTGCGAAATCGAGGTGGGGCGCGTTTTTCATGCCCTGCACCGGGATCACATCGGTCATTGCCGGGTCGGTATGGACGCGCCCGCGGATCACGTTGAGGAAATCGACCATGCCGCAATCGGCCAGCTTTTTGGAAATCTCCAGCCCTTCCTCGGGGGTGATACCGCCCGCCTCTGCCTCATCCGCCGTGTAGCGCAGGCCGACGATGAACTCATCGCCCACGCGTTTGCGGATACCGCGCAGCACGTCCATCAAGAGCTTCATCCGACTGTCGAGGTCGTGCCCGCCATAGGGGCCGTCCAGATCATTGGTCAGCGGGGACCAGAACTGATCGAGCAGGTGTCCGTAGACCTGCAATTCGATCCCGTCCATGCCGCCCGCTTTCATCCGTTCGGTGGCATCGGCGAAATCGGTGATGATCCGCTCGATATCCCAATCCTCGGCCAGCTTGGGAAAGGCCCTGTGCGCGGGTTCACGGTGTTTCGAGGATGACAGCGACGGCAGCCAATCGCCCTTGGACCAGACGGTGCGGCGGCCAAGATGGGTCAGCTGGATCATCACCGCGCAGCCATGGTCGTGGCAGGCATCGGTCAGTTGTCTGATCCACGGCACCACCTCGTCTTTGTAGGCGAGGACGTTGTTGAAGACCGGCGGGCTGTCTTTGGAGACCGCCGCCGACCCGGCGGTCATTGCCAAGGCCACGCCCGCGCGGGCGCGCTCGGCGTGATAGGCGGCATAGCGTTCCTTGGGCATCCCGTCCTCGGGATAAGCCGGTTCATGGCTGGTGGTCATGATCCGGTTGCGCAGGGTCAGATGCTTGAGCTGGTAGGGCTGAAGGAGGGGATCGTTGGACATGGGGCTGGCTCCGTTTGGCCGGGATCGCGATCCAGCCTTTGGTCAGGTGCGTGTTGCTGTCAAGCCCCGGTTTCTATTGGCTCAAGGCGTGGCCCGCTGGGGCGCCGCTTTGCCGCTACGAAACCGCCCCGGCGCATGGCCGAACCGGCCCCGGAAGCTCTTGATGAACACCACCTGCGAGGCAAATCCCGAGGCGACGGCGATCTCCGAAACGCTCAGATCGGTCTCGCGCAGCAGGCCGCGGGCGTGATCCAGTCGCAGGTCGCGAAAGAAGCGATACGGTGTCTTGCCGCAATATTTCATGAACAGGCGTTCCATCTGGCGTCGAGAACACCCGGCCGCTGCTGCCAGATCGTCCATGCCGGGCGGCGTTTCGATATTCGCCTGCATCGCCTTGATCGCGCGCACCAGCAGGGGATTGCGGCTGTCGATGGCACTGCTGACCGAAGCGCGCTGTTGCGTGCGCTCGCCCCGGCGCTGCCCGTAGAGGCACATGTCTGCCACCACATCGGCAAAGGACGGGCCGTAATCCTCTTCGATGCGCAAGAGCATCATGTCGGTCGCGCCGACACCCCCGCCACAGGTGAAAATACCGCCATCAAGCTCGTAGGTGTTCGTGGTGATCTCGACCTGCGGGAACTGCTCTCGAAAGGCGGGTTGGTTTTCCCAGTGCAGCGTCGCCTTGCGCCCCTCCAGCAACCCGGCTTCGGCCAATGCGATGGCCCCGGTGCAGATACCGCCAACGCGCCCGCCGAACCGGACATGCTCGCGCAGGATCGCGCGTGCGCCGGGATGTGAGCCGCCGGGCCGCACGGTGCCGCCACAGACCACCAGATCGGTATCGCGGGCAAAGCGCGCCAGCGGCTGATCGACATTGACCGACATGCCGCAGGAACTGCTGACCGGCGCGCCATCCTGCGAACATACCGTCCAGCGATAGAGCGGGCGCTGCGCCAGTTGGTTGGCGATGCGCAGCGGGTCGAGCGCGGCGCTGAACGCCAGAAGGGTAAAGTCGGGCAGCAGAAGGAAAGCGAAATGCCGGGACGGCCGGTCGATATCGACGGCGCAATAGGCGGCCCCCGCCGGGATCACGGCGGGGCGTTCTTCGGTCAGGTGAGAACTGTCGCGTGTGCCTGTCATCGGTCCACCCTCGCTGTCACGGCTGTGCCACGACAGCTAAGCAGAGGCGCGGCCCCCCGGCAAGATGCGACGGATCAGACCTCGCGCGGGCCGACCATGCCCATGATCTCGTAGGTCTGGCGCAGGATTGGTGCGGCGATGTCGCGGGCGCGATCCGCCCCGTCGGCGAGAATGCGGTCGATCTCGGTCACGTCCTGCATCAGCCGCGACATCTCGGTCGAGATCGGCGCGATCTTCTCGACCGCCAAATCGGCCAGCATCGGCTTGAACTCGGAAAACGGCTTGCCGCCCGCCTCGGCCATCACCTGATCTACACTCATATCTGCAAGTGCTGCGTAGATATTGATCAGGTTGCGCGCCTCGGGACGGTCCTCCAGCCTTTTGGCATCAAGCGGGAGCGGTTCTGGGTCGGTCTTGGCCTTGCGGATTTTCTTGGCGATGGCATCGGCATCGTCGGTCAGGTTGATCCGGCTCATGTCGGATTGGTCGGATTTCGACATCTTCTTCGATCCGTCGCGCAGGGACATGACACGGGTTGCCGCACCCTCGATCACCGGCTCGGTGATGGGAAAGAAATCAACGCCGAAATCGTTGTTGAACTTTATCGCGATGTCGCGCGTGAGTTCGAGGTGCTGTTTTTGGTCCTCGCCCACCGGCACATGGGTGGCGTGATAGGCGAGGATGTCGGCCGCCATCAGCGCCGGATAGGCAAAAAGGCCAAGCGAGGCGTTCTGCGCGTTCTTGCCCGCCTTGTCCTTGAATTGCGTCATGCGTTGCATCCAGCCCATCCGCGCCACGCAGTTGAACACCCAGGCCAGTTGCGTGTGCTCTGCCACCTGGCTCTGATTGAACAGGATCGAGCGTGCCGGATCGAGGCCCGAGGCGATGAACCCGGCGGCCAGTTCGCGGGTCGCGTGGCGCAGGTCGGCGGGCTCTTGCCAGACGGTGATGGCGTGCAGATCGACCATGCAATAGAGCGTCTGAACCCCCTGGTTCTGCGCGTCGGCAAAGCGTTTGAGCGCGCCAAGGTAATTGCCCAGATGCAGGTTGCCCGAGGGCTGGATTCCCGAAAACACGCGGGGGGTAAAGGCCGCCTCGGTCATGGCTCAACTCCGTGGTGGATTTCTTTGCCCGCCTCGCTTACCCATGCGCCATTGCCCCGTCAAGGAGAGCCGCAATGCAAGACCCGCAGCGCCCCAGCCCGCTCAACCCGGTGCCGCCCTTCGTGATCGCGCTGTTTCTGGTGATCATCGGGGTCGAGGCGATGTTTTCGCTCGGCGAGCGCGGCATGATCGGCGGTCCCGAGGCGATCGGCTGGCGCGCGGGCGCGATCGAGGATTACGGGTTCAACGGCGATATCCTGACATGGATGATGCAGAACAACGTCTGGCCCACGGAACATCTGCGGCGCTTCGTGACCTATGCCTTCGTGCATGGCAGTTTCACCCATGCCCTCTTTGCCGGGGTGCTGCTGCTGGCCATGGGCAAATTCGTGAGCGAGGTGTTCCGTCATTGGGCGGTGCTGGTGCTGTTCGTGGTAAGCACGGTCGGCGGTGCGCTGGTCTTCGGCCTTGTGGTGCAGGATCGGCCTTGGCTCATAGGGGCGTTTCCCGGGGTCTACGGCCTGATCGGCGGCTTCACCTATATCATGTGGCTGCGGCTGGGGCAGTTGGGCAGCAATCAGGCGCGGGCCTTTACGCTCATTGGCGTGTTGATGGGGCTGCAACTGATCTTTGGCCTGCTGTTTGGCGCGAGTGCCACATGGGTGGCCGATGTCAGCGGTTTTGTCGTGGGCTTTCTTGCCTCCTTCGTGCTCAGCCCCGGCGGTTTTGCCAAACTGCGCGCGCGCATCCGGCACGATTGACGTCAGACACCAAGGTAACGATCCGCAAGCGAGCGATCCGCGCGCAGTGTTTCCGCGGGGATCACCGGGCCGTTTCTGCCATCCTCCAGAAACGCGACGCGGTCTGCCACCGACAAGACCGCGTGGAGGCGCTGTTCCACCAGCAAGACCGCGACGCCGCGCGCGCGCATGGCGGTGATGACCTCGCGGATGGCGTCGATCATCGAGGGTTGCAAGCCCTCCGTCGGCTCATCGAGCAGGAGCACGCGCGGCGCGAGGCAAAGCGCCCGCGCCATGGCGAGCATCTGCTGTTCCCCGCCCGAAAGCGTCTGCGCCGCCTGTCCCATCCGGTCGCGCAGGCGCGGGAATAGGTCGAGCACCTCCTCGCGCGTGGCCATACCCTGCGCGCCTGCCATCAACCCGATTTCAAGGTTCTGCGCCACGCTCAGACCCGAAAACAGCCTGCGCCCCTGCGGCACGTATCCCACGCCCGCGCGCGGCACCTCGTGCGGCGGCAGATCGCTCAGCGTCACTTCCCCCAACCGCACCGCGCCCGACATCAGCGGCACAAGGCCCATGATCGCGCGCATCAGCGTCGTCTTGCCCGCACCGTTACGCCCAAGCAGGCACAGGATCTCGCCCGGGGCCACCTCTAATGACACCTCGTGCAGCACCTGCGCACGGCCATAGCCTGCCCCGATCCTATCCAGCCGCAGCATCGCCGCCCCCCAGATAGGCCGCCTGAACGGCGGCATTGGCATGGATTTCCTCAGGCGTGCCCTCGGCCAGTACACGCCCCCCGTCGAGCACGGTAATCCGGTCGGCAAGCGCCATCACCACGCGCATGTTGTGCTCGATCAGCAGGATTGTCGTCTCCTGCGCCAGATCGCGGATCAGGCTCTGAAACGCCTCGATCTCGCCCTCCGAGAGGCCCTGCGTCGGCTCGTCAAGGATCAGCAGGCGGGGGCGTTGAACGATCCCCATCGCCAGTTCCAGCAGGCGCTGATGGCCATAGGCCAGATCGCCCGCCTCCTGCCCTGCGCGCTCGGACAGGCCCACGCGCGCAAGTGCCTCTGCCACCGCCTTGCGCGCCGTGGCTCCATGCAGGTGACGGCGCGCGGCAAGGCCCACATTCTCGGCCACGCTGAGCCGCGCAAACACCGAGGTGATCTGGAACGTATAGGCCATGCCGCGCGCGATGCGGCGATGCGCGGGCAGACGGGTGATATCCGCGCCGTCAAAGATCACGCGTCCGGCACTCGCCGCGATGCGCCCGGCGATCATACCGACCAGCGTCGTCTTGCCCGCTCCATTGGGGCCGATCAACGCGCGGATCTCGCCCTCGGGCAGGTCGAGATCGACACCCTCGACCGCGTGCAGCCCGTCGAACCGCTTGGAGAGACCGCGCACCGACAGAAGCATCACGGCAGCCCTTTCCACAGCCTGCGGCGCAGCTCGCCCATGATCCCCTGCGGTGCGAAGAGCGTGAGCAGGACGAGGGCGATACCCGCGATCAGCATATAGGCGGTGGTGATGCCGGAACTCAGGTCAATCAGGTAGAACATAAAGAGCGTGCCGATGAAGGGGCCAAGCACCGTGCCCGCGCCTCCCAAGAGCACATAAAGCAGCGGCAGGATCGAATACTGCACGGCGGCAAAACTGGCCCCGACGTAACCAAACAGGATGCCGTAAGCGGCCCCCGCCGCCGCCGCCATCGTGCCCGAGATTATCAGTGCGGCAAGTTTATGTGCGAAGGTGTCGTAGCCCAGCATGCGCACCCGCTCCTCATTCTCGCGGATCGCCACCAGCACCCGGCCAAAGGGTGCGCGCACCAGCCAGAGGCTGAGCATGAGGCAAATGCCGAATAACATCAGCGCCGCGAGGTAGCGGGCGTTTGGATCGCTCAGATCGACCCCCCAGAACATCCGCCCCGCCTGCGCCAGCACGAAGCCTTCATCGCCGCGCGTCCATTCGGAAAAGTGCAGGATCGTCAGGTATCCCGCCTGCGCGAACATCAGCGTGACGATCATGAAGGCCACGCCGCTGGTGCGCAGCGCCAGAAGCGCCAGCGCACCCGAGACCACAGCGCCCGCTAGGACTCCGATCAGCATTGCCGACCCGGCGCTCAGCCCAAGATGCTGCACCGAGAGCCCCATGCCATACATGCCCGCCGCAAAGAACAGCGCGTGGCCGAGGCTGAGCAACCCGGAATAGCCAAAGAGGATGTTGTATCCCATGGCGAAACTCGCCAGCACCATGACCCGTGCAAGGTTGCCGTGGTGATAGGCGGGCAGCACGAAATGCAGCGTCAACAGTACCGCCAACAGCCCCAGATGCAGCGCCAGCGCCCTCATGCCGCGCGTTTCCCAAACAGACCCTGCGGGCGGAACACCAGCACCAGCGCGACCAGCAGCGTCGCAATGATCTTGGCCAGGGTGGGCGAGAAGAAGACCGAGATGATCCCGTCGCTGAGCCCGATCAGCACGGCGGCCAGCACCGTGCCGGGCAGGCTGCCCAACCCGCCGATGATGACCACGATGAACGACAGCAGCAGCGGATCGGCCCCCATCAGGTAATGCGCCTGCTGGATCGGCACGATCAGCACAGCGGCGAGCGCCGCCAGCCCCGCACCGAGGCCGAAGGTGATGGCGTAAACCCGCTCCACCGGGATGCCGAAGGCCAGCGCCATATCACGATCCGCCTGCGTTGCGCGCATCACGAGGCCAAGGCGCGAGCGCGCCATCACTGCCCAAACCCCACACAGGATCAGCACCGCCGCGCCGATCACCGCCAGCTTGTAAGAGGTGGTGCCCAGCCCCCAGGGCCAGATCATCTGCCAGCCCTCCGGGCCATGCTCAAACCACGGGATCGCGAGCCGCGTGTTGAACGGTGCCTCGACCGGGCGCGCCTCGGGGCCATAGCCCATGAGGGTGAGTTGCTGGATGATGTAGAGCAGGCCGATGGTGGCGACGATGGTCCGCTCCGGGTCATAACCCAGTCGCTTGAGAATGGTCATGTCGGCGGCGATGGCCAGCGCGCCCACGATCAGCGGCGCGGCGATCAGCGCGGCCCCGAAACCAAGCGCCGGGTGCCCGCCAAGGCTGGTCGCTACCCACCACGCCAACACCGCGCCCAGCATGAAGAACTCGCCATGCGCGATATTGACCACCCGCATCACGCCAAACACAAGGCTCAACCCCACCGCGGTGAGCGCCAGTACCGCCGCCGTCACCGCGCCTTCCAGCGTGGCGAGCACGAGATAGGGGCCGAGATCCATCAGACTGTCCGGATGTCAGGGGTCATTGCGCTACGTACTCCACCCCGCCCACGAGGAGGCGCTGATCGTCGGTCAGGGTCACGATCTGGCCGTGCTTGCGTTCCAGCTTGCGGGCCACGACCTCGTCGCGCGGTTGCCAGTCATAGGCCGTGTCCTCGCGTACGCCTGCCCAGGTCAGCCGCCCACCCTTGCGCCACGGGTCGA
The DNA here is from genome assembly GCF_040219995.1 of Roseovarius sp. Lineage (GTDB taxonomy): Bacteria > Pseudomonadota > Alphaproteobacteria > Rhodobacterales > Rhodobacteraceae > Roseovarius. Next base: position 108,125 of record NZ_JAVJUC010000024.1, read on the forward strand.
GCACGATGCCCGCGTCATATGCGTTGCCCCGGGCGCTGATGATCGCGGTGCTGTGCTCCAGCCGAAAGGAGTTGTCGGCATTGGCCACCGCGCGATGCAGATCGAGCGTCTGAAAGTTTTCCGCCTTCAGCCGATCCTCCATGTCGCGCGCCCAGTGCCAGCACAGCCCGCGCGGTTTCAGCCCCATATTGACCTTGGTGTTATGCACGATGGGCGGATCGGTGATCTTATATTCCAGCGCCAGATCATGGGTGTGCCGATAGGCCATGGTGGCCGCGCGCTGTGCCTCTTCGGGGTCGACCTCAGGTCCAAGGCCTTGGATCGCGGCGGCAAGGCGGCTGACCTCCTCGGGTTGCGGTGGGGGCGGTGCCGCGCAGGCGGCCAGCAACAACATCGCCCCTGCCAGCATGCCCCGCCAAAGCGCCGCCGGCCCCATATCAGAACGCCTGCGTGGTGTAATCGACCATATCGGGATAGACCGAATCCTCGATCGCGGTCGTGTGCACGCGCATCAGCGTGCCGTTCTGCACCTGGCTGATATATTGATGGCCGAACACCTGATGGGTCTTGCCGTTGAACCGCTTGGCCCCTTGGGGATGCGCGCGCGACAACGGCATGTCGGTCATCGCCTCGACTGCCTCGATCAGCGCGGCGCGGTCTTGCGGCCCGGCGTATCCCGCCGCCTCCATGCCCGCCTTGATCACGTGCAGCGTCTCCCAGCAGCCGAACATGTGGCCATAGGTCGACACATCCGCCGGATCGTTCACCGATGCCCCGCGCGCATCGACGCCCACGGCCTCGCGATAGAAGGTCTCATGCGCGCTCTCGTCGGGTTGTTGGTGGCGGCACATGCCTTCCCAGAAATGGCTGCCTTCGAGGAAGTCGAGCCCGGGGCTGTCGATGGCTACCGCCTCGAGGCTGTCGATGAAGCCGAAAAGCTCTGGCCCTCGCCCGCCAAAGAATTCGCCCAGTTCCTTGACGAAGGTCAGCACCGCAGGACCGACCATGACATGGTATAGCACTTCGGTGTCGCGCGGGATCTTGGGGAAGTACTTGGTGAAGGACGTCTCAGACGGCGGAATGGCGATCTTGGCCAGCACCTCGCCGCCCTGCGCCTCGATGGCCGGGGCGAGGGCATCGCGGTGGTCATAGCCAAACCCGTAATCGGGAAAGATCATCGTGACCTTCTTGCCCAGCGTGTCGGTGATGAACGGGGCCATCGCGATCACCTGGCTTCGCACATCCGTAATGCCCGGCTGCAACGTATAGCGGTTGAGCATGCCCGACGAGACATGCGTGCCCTCCGAGACCACGAAATAGGGCAGTTTCAACTCTCCGGCGCGGGGGGCGGAGCCGATCACCACATGGCTGAAGAGCGTGCCGAACCCCACGTCGCAACCATGCTGATTGGCGAATTTCTCGACCACCTCGGCCCCGCGCTTGGGATCGGTGCCGTCATCCTCGGCAATGATCTCGATGGGGCGGCCATTGATGCCGCCATCCGCGTTGATCAGGTCTACCGCCGCTTCGGTCGCCCGGCCATACCAGCGCCCATAGGCCGCGCCAATCCCGGTGCGGTGCTGTTGAAACCCGATGCGAATGGGCTCAGCGCTCTGGGCATGAGTATAGCGCGCCCAGAGCGGCAGGGTGGCTGCGGCGGCCCCGCCTGCCAGCGTCTTGAGCGCGCCGCGCCGGGTGGCGGTTTTGGTCGGGGTGGTCATGGGCGATCCTCCGATCAGTCAGAACTAGAGCCGCAAGGCCCGGTTGCGCGCAAATTGCGCAACAGCGGCCTGCATGTCCAGCCCTTTAGCCCTCAGGCCCCACGCGGCGTGGCCAAGAGCCACAGGCCAAAGACTGTATAGGCCACCATGAAGAGCGCAAGCGGCGCCTGCGCCAGCGCCGCACGCCGCGTGCTCTGACCGGCCCGGATGGCAATGGCATGCGCCAGCAGCAGCGCGATCACATGCCCCGCGACCACCACGCCCGCCTGCGTCATCCAGATCAGCCGCACCGGGCCGGGGCTGTTGAGAAACCCAGCTGTGACATGGACATGCCCCGCGCCCAGCGTCTCGGACAGCCAGCCCAGCACATATTGCCCGTCGAGCAGGAAACTCGTGAGGTAATGGGCGATATGGTAGGCCAAGGCAATCGGCAGGAGCGTGGGCGCATAGCGGCGGATGAGCAGGCCCATGCCCGCCCGCTCGCCCGCGAGCCGCGCACCAAGCCAGAGACAGATTGCAAAGACCGCGATCAGCCCCAGATTGGTCAGCAGCAGTCCAAGCAGATTAGGCCCGATTACGGCGGAACGGCCCGGAAACTCCAACGGATTAAGACCGAGCCAGCCCATCCACAGAAAGGTCTCGTTCAGCCCGTCGAAACTGCCGCTCCCGAGCAAGACCAGCATCAGCACCGCAAGGCTGAGTGATGGCATCGGCCGCGACAGCACTTGCCACCCGGGAAGGCCCAGTGCCAGCCGCCCGCGCGCCCGGCCCAACAGCCCCATCCGCGGATAGCTGCGCATCAGGAGCGTGATCCCCTCGGCGCGCAACAGCCACGCCCCCCCGAACAGCAGAACCCCCACCATGTGGAGCGTCCAATAGACCGCAACCGCCACGGCCAGCCGCGCCGGATCGGCGGGGGCGGGGTCGGCCAGCAGAAAGCCCGCGAAGGCGAGGAAACTCGCCACCCCCGGCCAATGTCCGAGCGCCCTCGGATAGCGGAGCGGCGCGCGCCGCCCGGTGATCCGGGCGACAAGCGCGGACAGGCCGGACCACGGGTTGATCCAGCGCCAGAAGTCGCCGATCAGCCCCTGCAGGCTGACCAGCGCGATCCAGAACACCACCCAGACGCTTAGTGACAGCGGGTTCAGCATTGGATCGCGCGGCCCCGAAATGCCCCGCCAGATCAGCCACAACAGGACAGCGGTTGCCACAAGACTGAGAATATGGCGGGGCCTTGGCGGCGAGACGGCCAACGGCAGAGGCCGAAAGACCGCCCCGGCCACTCCGCCCGGCATCACCGCCAATAGCGCCACGGTCAGCGCCACGGTTGCCCCGCCCGCCGCGATATAGACATCCGTCGGCAACAGCAGGACGAACCCCTGCTCCGAGGCGTGCGCCCATGCAGCGCTGGCCAAGATCATCAAGGTGATCGCGCTTGAGAAGGCCAGCACGATGGATCTCTCAGCCACCGCAAATTCCCTGAAGCCGCAACCAGTCTGCGTCGCTCAGGATTGGCGGTGGCGGCTCCGCTCCGCGCGCGAACGGGTCGGCCTCGATCAGTGACAAGACCGTCTCGCCGGTGATGTCACGCGCATAAGCGTAGGGGGCCATGCGCACCTGCCAATGGGCGAACGCCTCCAGCAGCGCGGTGTCAGAGGGCATCTCGGGCGGTGACTTCAATAGCGTTTCGGCATGGTCGCGCAGGGTGTCGTCGGTCAGTTGTCCGGTCGCCAGCAGGCGCAGGCTCGCGACTGCGCCGCCATCAGTCAGCAGGCGGTGCAGCGGATCGCGGACTTCGGCGCGCAGATAGGCGGCGATGATATGGCCTGCGACGACGTCGGGCTCGTCATGATCCTCGACCAGATCGGCGTTGATCATGACCGTTCCGCCGGGCAGACGCAGGGTGTCTTCGACGCCGCTGCGCACGACCATGAACCGCACGCCGCCTGAGCGCGGGGGCAGGCGGCGCGCCAGCGCGGCCAGCGCGGCGTTGCCGCCTTGCGCACGGCAGGCGGGGCCTGTGGCGCGCTGCAAATGGGTGATGAGCGCCTGTCCGATCTCTGCGCGTTTGACTGCCGGTACGACACGCAGGGCATGATCCCGCGCCGCGCCGGGCAGCCAAAACAGCGCCAGCAGGACTACCGCCGTGACGCTTGTCAGCACACCGTAAAGCCGCAACCGACCCGGCCTCGGTCGTTGTCGGGCGATTGTGTTGCGCAGGGTTTCGATGGCGGCGATCATGTCGGTCTCGTCCTCGGGCAGTTCCAAGGTCTCATTGGGGTCGCCGTCAGGATGATAGATCGCCGGTTTCTGCCCCGGATTGGCCCGGGCAATGGCGGCGATCGACCAATGCGCCTGCACCCGCTCGCGCATATCCGTCATGGTTAGCGTCGCCTCGCCGACCGACACGATCACGTCGATGCGCTGCGCCTCCGCATCGGCGCGCCACAGGCCCGCCGCTTCGAGCCGCTGGTATTTGCTGAGTGCCGTTTTCGCCATATGTAGGGCTGCCCTGCCTCGATACGACAAGTGATAGCACGGTTGCGCGCGGGGCGGCAATCGCTCGACGTGCTCTTGCGGAGCGATTACAAGAGCGCCACCTGTTGCATATGAGGACCTCGATGAAAATCGCGACCGCCGCCTATCCGCTCGATGCCCTGACCAACTGGGCCGACTACGCCGCCAAGATCACCGAGTGGGTTGCCGATGCCGCAGGGCAGGGGGCCGATCTGGCGGTCTTTCCCGAATACGGCGCGATGGAACTGGCGATGCTCGACGGGCCGGAGGTGGCGGGCGATCTGGAACGCTCGCTGCATGCGGTCTCAAACCGGATCGCGGATGTGGACGATCTGCACAGCACTCTGGCCGTGCGGCACGGGCTGCACGTCCTCGCGGCCTCTGCTCCGGTGTTTGATCCCGACCTCGGCGCGCGCCCGGTCAACCGCGCGCGGCTGTTCACGCCCTCGGGGGGCTGCGGCGTGCAGGACAAGCAGATCATGACCCGGTTCGAGCGCGAGGAGTGGGACGTGGTGCCGGGCGGGCCGCTGCGCCTGTTCGACACGAGCCTTGGCAAGATCGGCATCCTGATCTGCTATGACAGCGAATTCCCCCTGCTGGGCCGCGCCCTGCACGATGCTGACCTCATTCTCGTGCCCTCCTGCACGGAGGCGCTGACGGGATATTGGCGGGTGCGCATCGGTGCGATGGCGCGTGCGCTCGAAATGCAATGCGTCACCGTCATGTCCTCGACCGTGGGCGATGCGGGATGGTCGCCGGCGGTGGACGAAAATACCGGCATGGGCGGCATCTTCGGCCCGCCCGACAGGGGCTTTCCGCCGACCGGCGTCATTGCCGAAGGCACGCTCAACCGCCCCGGCTGGACGCTGGCCGAAGTGGACCTTGCGCGTGTCGCGCATGTCCGCGACGACGGCGTCGTGCTCAACCGCCGCCACTGGGCCGAACAGGCGGGCCGCGACATGCAGGTCACATCTATGCCGCTCAGGTGATTATGCCCTTGAAAAAAACGTGAAACAGGCCCATTTACTAGCGCGTTCCGCAAGAATGGCGGAATGCCAAAGCAAGGAGAGACCATGGCCAAGGAAGACACGCTCGAATTCCCCGGTGTCGTCAAGGAACTCCTGCCGAATGCGACATTCAGGGTCGAGCTTGAGAACGGCCATGAGATCATCGCACATACGGCAGGCAAGATGCGCAAGAACCGCATCCGCGTTCTGGCAGGCGACAAGGTGCAGGTTGAGATGACCCCCTATGATCTGACCAAGGGTCGGATCAACTACCGCTTCAAGTAAGCGACTTGAAACTCGTTACTCCGCAAAAGGAAACGAGGCAAATGCTAGACTTCGTCGCCAAACTTGGCGGCGAAATGTTCCATATTCTGAATCGTGACTATCAAAATGAGTCAGACGCTGGAAATTGTTTCAATAACGTCAAGCGTCACGTTCTGATGAACGGTGGCGACATATTAACGGGGTGGTCTGTGCGATTCTGGCCGAGAGTGTTTTTCGAGGCGGAACAACATGCTGTTTGGCACAATCCTGACGGTGATTTATTCGACGTCACGCCACATGCCCAAGGTGAAAAACTGACATGCTTTGTAATTGACAAAGCAGTTGTTTTTTCTGAACACGGACTGGCAACGGAAGTTAACAGATACATGCCAGTTGCCTATGGAAAGCGTTTAAAGTTGGTCAGAGATCTGATTGAGGTTGCTCAAGCAAGACAAAGATACCAACTGGAGCATACGATGGTCACGGATGGCCTAGTCACTTTCCATGGGAACGACTGGCTGCTCGAAAAGTATCGCGAAAAGATGGCCGAATTAGCGCTTCAAATCTCCAAGAAGATCAAATGAGACTTTTATTGGGATCGGGAAGCCCGCGCCGCAGGGATCTGCTGGCGCAGATCGGCGTCGTGGCGGATGACATCCGCCCGCCCGAGATCGACGAGACCCCCGCCAAGGGTGAGCTGCCCCGCCCCTACTGCGCCCGCATGGCCCGGGAAAAGGCGGGGGCGGTCACGGCGGAGGACGACGATATCGTGCTCGCTGCCGATACCACCGTGGCTTTGGGCCGCCGTATCCTGGGCAAGCCCGAGTCGGCGGCAGAGGCCGCAGAGTTTCTGTTCGCCCTTTCGGGCCGTCGTCACCGGGTGATCACCGCCGTCGCGGTGCGACGCGGCGCGCATATCTGGGAGCGCGACGTGGTGACCGCCGTGCGGATGAAGCGCCTGTCGGATGAGGAACTGAATGCCTATCTCGCCAGCAATGACTGGCAGGGCAAGGCGGGCGGCTACGGCATTCAGGGCCCCGCCGGGGCGCTGATCCCGTGGATATCAGGCTCGTTCACCGCCGTTGTCGGCCTGCCGCTGGCCGAGACCGCCGGGCTCTTGCAGGCGGCAGGCTATCCGCTCTGGAAGGACACGCAATGACCGCGCGCACCATCGCCCTTGATCATATCAATGGGGCCGAGGCCGCCGCCCTTATGGTCGATGGCAGGCTCGACGATCTCTTGATCGATTCGGATCAGCCGCGCCCCGGTGCCATCTACCGCGCCATCGCCGACCGGCCGGTGAAGGGACAGGGCGGCATGTTCCTGCGCACCCCCGATGGCTCGGCGTTCTTACGGCAGGTCAAGGGCCTCGCCCCCGGCCAGCCGCTGCTGGTGCAGGTCACCGGCTATGCGGAGCCGGGCAAGGCGCTGCCGGTGACGGTAAAACTGCTGTTCAAGAGCCGCTATGCCATCGTCACGCCGGAGGCCCCGGGGCTGAACGTGTCGCGCGCGATCAAGGACGACGATCTGCGCGACACGCTGTTGCAGATCGCGCATGCGGAAATGGGCGAGAGCGATATGGGCCTGATCCTGCGCTCGGCCTGCGCCGTGGGGGATGCGGACGAGATAGCCGAGGACATTCGCACGATGCAGGATCTAGCCCGCGCGGTTCTGGCCGATGCCGCCGGGCGCGAGCCTGAAAAGCTGACCGAAGGCGATGGCCCGCATGCCCTTGCCTGGCGGGACTGGGCAGAGCCCTCGGAGGTGATCACCGATCCGGGGTGCTTTGGGACACTTGGTGTGCTCGACCAGGTCGATATGCTGAGCGATGCACAGGTGCCGCTGCCCGGTGGTGCCTCGTATTACGTGGAGCCGACCCGTGCGCTCGTCGCGGTGGATGTGAATACCGGCGGCGATGCGAGCCCTGCGGCAGGGCTCAAGGCCAATCTCGCCATGGCCCGCGACCTGCCCCGGCAATTGCGCCTGCGCGGCTTGGGCGGGCAGATCACGCTAGACCTCGCACCGATGCCCAAGAAGGACCGCCGCACATTCGAGACCACCCTGCGCGCGGCATTCCGCAAGGATGCGACCGAAACCGCCCTTGCGGGATGGACCCCGCTGGGCCATTTTGAGCTGCAACGCAAACGCGACCGCCTACCGCTGACTGACATGCTGAAATGACCTGCCCGATCTGCAAGAAACCCACCGATACACGCTATCGCCCGTTCTGCTCGAAGCGTTGCGCCGATGTCGATCTGGGCAAGTGGTTCAGCGGCGATTACGCGGTGCCCTCCACCGAGCCCGAGGATGTCGAGGCAGCGCTGGACGCGGCCGAAGAAGAGCCGCAAAAACCCCATTGATTTTTTGCGTGTACCCTCTGGACACCCCGCCCCGCCTCGCCTAAGACACGCTCACCCGAAGGCCCCGCCTTCTCCCGTGCCCGGGTAGCTCAGGGGTAGAGCAGTGGATTGAAAATCCTCGTGTCGGTGGTTCGATTCCGCCCCCGGGCACCAATAAAATCAATAACTTATCGACGATTCCCTGAGCTATCGTAAGCGGTGCGTGTAATTCATGTGTAATCTAGCCCAACTTTTGCCTCAAGGTTCGACAACAGCGCAACCGCGATACAGCCACGGTGTTAGCGTCGAAGGCTCGTGCCCGTGGCGTTGGGCGAGGGACCAAAGGATGTGAGTGCGGCATTGCAACCGCAGCATTCAGCGACAGATGCCGCTCGTCTTTGTAACCTCGGTCGGCGGCAATGCGCAGGAAGCGGGCTTTGCAAAGTTCGGACGGCATCCCGACAGCGGACATTAAAGCCAAGTGCAGAGAATGCCGGGTGAGAGCCCAATGTAACTAATGCCGCGTTATGCATGGGTGTCCGCTACCGAAGGGCCGCCAAAAACGTTCAACAACTGGGTGGGTTTTGGACGGGGTTTTTGGCGGCATCCATAGGAGTGGTTTGCGCCAGTGCCAAAAAGGAGCGTTTTAGGCTCTCAGGTTGTGAAATAAGTGACGCAACGTCTTCATGGTTCGGAGGTATAGACAAAGTGCTCCACGCGCATTACCTGCCCCGGTGTTGAACCTACTGAAGTGCGCTCGCCTTCACGTTCGACATCTCTCGAGTGATCAAACACTTGTTGGAATTTAGGATTTGGTTAGCCCGCAATGCTGAAAGCAATCTCTGCAGTAGCTTTAGCCGCTGCCGTAAATATGTCGCCTGTTACTGCCGCGACGATCCAAGATCTGAATATGGATCAGAACGACTGGGCTGTATTCGAATTTGACGGTGCGAACTCCGTTGATCTGGCAGTGGAGCCTATCAGCCGTAACGGCTCGTTCTCTGTCACCTACGCATTTTCTGGCAATGGGTGTGGTGACAATATTTACTGGTCATGCATTCCCGACAGCCATACCACGAATACGCTATATTCAGACTATTCCCACAATTTCGGCGAAGGTTGGTTCGATAAAGAGAACTTGGGTTCGATCACTTCGCCCTTCACTATCTCCTATTCCCGAGAAACGTGGGACAATTTGTTTGTCTATTTCAGAGTCACGTCTGGTTCGGGCTCGATATCTCACGTAGAGAAATCCGTTTCAGCTCCTGTCCCGCTGCCAACAGCTTTCCCAATGTTGCTGGCTGGTCTTGCGGGTCTCGGCATCTTTGCGCTTCGGCGCCGCAAAGCGGCTTGATCACCGTAGAGCGTCGTAGCGCCTGGGCTGACACTTCTGCTTTGTTATCCTATCCGAGCGACATTTCTGAATGGCGTTTACAATGAGTCCCGACGTCTGATCCATATTAACCGTCTTTGAAGCTCTCGCGGAAGGCCGTTCACTGGTCGACTTCCTGGTTACGAAGTAGCAAGCGCGCGAGCGTTCTGGCCTGGGCTTTTGGAAGGTCAGGACGACGGTTCTAGGCACACAGGTTGTGACAAGTGGTTTTTGTCAAAGACCGGTCGTGCAAGCAACACCTGGTACGGCTGTGGCAAGTTTGGTTTTGAATGTCATGTTGAGTTCCTCTAATTGTTGTCCGTAATTTTTTGCGGATATGAGGAGGCCACGGCGTGATGCCTGTAAGGGTTTCAACCGGAGCGAAATAGATCTGCGTCAAAGAATTCATCGACTGCAAGAATGGCCCCAGTTGGCGCGCCGGTCGGCGATCCACCTTCCGGTTCGTCCGAGACAGCCAATGTTCCGCCGTCGATTAAGGCGGCAATTTCGGGTGTGATCTCGAACAGGCTCTCCCGATCCGCCGGGATCACGCCCAATGATACGGGCGCTTGCGCCTCCGCACCGAGCACCCAAAGCTCAAAAGCCCGGCCTGTCGCTGGCTCGCCCTGTTCGGGGATTACTTTGAACAAATTCCCGTCCGGCGAGTAGCCCGCTTCTATATGCACCGCCCCATCTTGCGAGATCAACGTTGCATGGAGCGTTGGATCGAATGCCGGGCCACTCAGCATCGGACTGAAGACGAGAAATGCTGCAACGGCAACAGCGGCCAGCCCGGGGAAGGCCAGCCATCCCCATGTCCAGCTGCGTTTCGCGCTTGCTTGCCCACCACTCAATTCCGCAAGAAGCTTCGAGCGGATCGAAGGCGATGGAACTTCTTCAGGCACATCAACGGCCAGAGCCGCGAACTCGGCCTCCCAAAACTGCACAAGTTCACGCAATTCAGGTTCGTTTTTCAATCGCGCCTCAAACGCCTGTTCTGCGTCCACGTCCAGCAGGCGCAAGACGTATTCGGCGGCAAGCGCCTCGTCCTCCGGTATCTCCTGTTGGTCACTCATCGCGCAAGGCACTCCTTCAAAGATATCAGGCTGCGGCGCAGCCAGGTTCGCATCGTGTTCAGCGGCACTTCAAAACGGTCCGCAAGCGCTTCGTAGGTCGCGCCATCAAGATAGGCGGCACGGACAGCATCGGCGCGATCTGGCGACAATTCGTCAAAACAGGCGCTGATCCGACGCTGCTCTGACGCGGCGATGCTCGCAGCCTCGGGGCCCGGACGCTTTTCGACAAGCTCGCCAACGCTGTCGAGGGCCACATAGTTGCTCTTTTTGGCTCGCAGCTTATCAATCGCCAGGTTTCGCGCAACGGTGATCAGCCATGTCATCGGACTGTGACCCGTGACCGCGTATCGATCGGCTTTGGCCCAAATCCGAAGGTACACGTCTTGGAGGGCATCCTCGGCTTCTGACCTGTTCTTCAAGACACGCAAGCAGACGCTGAAAAGTTTCCCGCTCGTGGCATCATAGAGAGCGGCCAATGCAGCTCTGTCGCCAAGGGCGATCTTGCCAATCAGGTTTTCTATGTTCTTGCGGTCCGTCATTTGGGTCTTGAGCAGCTCGAATAAATTCTGTTCTTATCTGCCTGACAGAAATGGCCCCGAACAGCAATCTCTTGCCGCCGGGACCATCCTGCACTGGTAACCAACAACTTTCGACTAACCTGTCACGGGTTACATACCAAGCGACGCCGCAAAACCCGTTATGCCACCCATTCCGAGATCGGCCTTTATCGTGGCCGCACCCGTTTCAAGGTCGATTTCATAGAGTCCCGCCGATGCAGCGCCGTCCATTTGCAGGATCGCAAGCCCCATGTTCTCGCCTTCCTTGGCTGAGACGATGTCAAAGCCACCCATTGGTGCCAAATCAACAGGCGCGCCATCAACAGTGATTTTGCTGATGGTTTTCAGTGTCCCTGCATTGTTGGCCAGGCTGACCAGTGTGTCGGTTTCAGCATCCAGCGCGTATTGGAAAGTCGCGCTCGCGGTCTCGCCATTGATGGCGTTCGTGTAGGCATTGGCAAAGATCATCGGTGTCGTTCCCGCCATCGAATCGCCGTCGGCGTAAGCGAGGTCTGTGAACCGGCGCACGGAACCGGCGCGTTCATCATTGTCGCCGAAATCTTCGGGGAAATAGACGAGGTTGTCGCCCGCCGAGGTCACAGCGCGGACCGCGTCGATCTTGTTGTTGAAGTCAAACGCGACCATCTTGCCGTCGCCGATCATTGCATCCTCCATGAACGAAGCGCCCAGATCGGTCATCTCGCCCGACATTGGGTTAATCGTTGCGATCATGCCATCGGAATAACCGAGCAGTTCACCGGTCACTGGACGCCAGGCAATCGCTTTCAGCGGAGAGGCCAGGCTATAGGTCATCACGTCTGAGGGGGCGTTTACATTGCTCATAACGACCAGCGTTGCGCCGTCATCAGCAAGCACGTAGCCGGAGACCGCCGCGTGACTATCAGCGAATGCGGGACTCGCAGTAAGGGCAATCAGAGATGTCACAAGAGTATGGGTTTTCATCGTTTTTCCTTTCAAGTTGGCCTCAGTGCGCTCCTGCTTGGATACGCTCTAACCTCAGGAACGAAAGGCAGCGGTGGATAGTTTCAAAGCAATCTGATTTTTCAGAATTACAACGAGATGATGCCCGACCCAAATGCGCCGGTCGGGCCCAAATGGACCGTTTCTCGCACCGCAAATTCGTCGAAGCAGACCTCGGCGGAGCCGCAGCGAACGCGTGCTTTGTCCCGCAGTCTACCAGTTTGCGACCCAAGCGGTGAAGGTCAGCTATCGCAGTTTTTGGGCAAAGACTATGGGGCCGCTCCGGGGCTGATTGTGTTGGAAAAAGTCGGTGTGCTGCCAAGAAGAAGCAAATCTGCAGAACATGCTTCCGCGAAAGTTCTGTCGCGCAAACAGAGCTTAACCAAGGGTGACATGAGGGAACCTTGTTCCAATATTTTGTGGCAAGTTTCAGGTTGCAGAGTGATTCAACAAAATACACCGGAAGCGGAACCAGTGCCCTAGACGGAGATTCCCGAGACCGGCGATTTGTATATCGCGCAGCATTTGAAGAGGTTCAGGGGCAGCAGTGCGGATGGAGCGGACTTGAAGAAGGTTTTCGCATATTATGGTCCTTACCAAAGAAGGAGGGGCGACATGGAACACCGACGGCAATTGATTTCGAACGGCAACCCTATGGAAGAGATCGTCGGCTTCAGCCGTGCGGTCCGAGTAGGTCCTTACATCTCTGTGGGAGGCACTGCGCCTGTTGACAGTGATGGAAAGACTGTTGGCGTGGGGGACGTCTACGCCCAGACCAAGCAATGTTTCGAGATCATTGAGGCAGCACTCGAACAGGCTGGCTCCGGGCTGCATGATGTAGTCCGCACACGTGTCATTCTGACGGACATTGACAACTGGAAGGCCGCGATTGAGGCACGAAAAGAGTATTGCAGGGACGCCCGTCCGGTCGACACCATTATGGCAATCAATCGTTTCGTGAACCCGGAATGGCTCGTGGAAATCGAGGTTGACGCTGTAATCGCTGATTGATGTGGTAAAGCTTAACTGCTTCGGGCTCTGAGCCGAATCGCGGCGGTGCAGCACTCGATTTTGGATTTTCAACGCCCCATTTAAGTTGGCCCGACGAACGCTGTCAGCCCGCAGCGGTCATGGCGTGAAACGGCGGAGCTGATAAGCGCTGACCTTTGCTGCGTTTGTCGAGTGACCGATGTGCGGATAAAGTTTGCGTTCGCAGCAATTGCGCCAATGTTGGCTTCGGGGTGGCCGTTTAACAAACGGTGGCTTTTGGACGGCTAAACTGGGCACAGCGAACATCATTTTATAAAGACGTTTCTTTTCAACTGCTGCTGATACGTTCGCAGCGCCTGCAGATAAAACTAGATCCGCCGCCAAGTATGCGACTGATAAGGCCAACGCGCCTGTGGAACATGCTGCCGAGGAGGTCGGTTCAGGTGCCAGGAAAAGCATTTGAGACTTTAGTTTGCGAAAGCATCTGAGGAATGAACGGCGGAACCCGCGTAGGATCCGCCGTTCTCGTCTGATCTCAACAGTGTTTCGGGCATGTCATTTCTGTTTCGGGCCCTGACTGTTCTGCACGCGGTCAGCTGCGCTGGCGTATCTTGCGCAAGGCGCCGAACCCGCCCAAGGCGGACAGGAGCATCAGGGCGGAGGCTGGCAGCGGCACCGGGGACATCGGATCTCCGGTGGCAGCGTCACCCAGGGCAAGGTTGTCCAAGCGGAAGTTCTTGGCCTGCAGTGACACTGTCGGGTTTCCGAAAGGCAGGAAACCACCTGCGTCGGTGCTAAAGGTTATCGTACTGAACGCAGTTGAGCTTGTCAGACCTACAAAGCCGTCATCGCTGCGTAGATCACCCAGCAGGAATGACTGGGTCTGACCATCGAACATGCCCGAGATCATGATCTCGGCCGCGCCGATAAAGTCCGCTCCGAAGGCGGTGACCTGCCGACCGAAGTCGAAGATGATCGTGTTGTCGAACGAGTCGTCGCGCCCCGCGCGGGTGCCGCCGATGAAAACGCCGTCGGTGACACGGTTGAACTGCTGCGTGTTGCGCGCCGTGGACGTGGTGCCGTTGTCGAACGTGATCACCGGAGTGCCGAAGAGGCCCGGCTGGGCGATGTTGTCGTCGAACGTTTCCGTCTGGATGTTCGTGGTTGCAGACGCGAAGGCTCCGGCGCTCGTGAACGTCGCAGCCGAGGCCGAAGATACGGCGATTGTACAAAGGGTTGCGGCGAGCGCGAGTGATCTTGTCGGTTTCATTGACATCTCCCTTGGTTTTTTGATCTCGAGATTCGAGACCTTAAGGAAGAGACACGGCTTCCATGGCTGTAGAGTTTCAATTGATTTCTAGTTTCGCGAAATTTTTCTGCGATTTCTTCCGCTGCCAGACGGGGGCAGAGGTTGTCTGGGATTTTCTGTGCCGAAATCGACGGGATCAGCATTGAAGCGCGCGTAGATTCCGGCTTTCGCGAGATTGGGCAGCTTCGGGTTCTACTCTGATCGTGATAGTGCAGATCCGACAACTTGAAGCAGCCGTTCTTGCTTTACGCAGCATCCGTCACTCCGGGCTGGCTCTCAACTGGTATTCGCTGCGTTTGGCCTGAAAGTGGTCTGTGAAGTTCCGGCGCTTTGCCATATTCGTATCCCTTTAAAGATTTGGGATACACCTTAGCTCACTGTCCGATCTTATTAGCTCACTGTCCGATCTTATGGGGCCATTTCACAATATACACTGCTACAGGCTTCGACAAATCCGTTATGCAATTCAACATATACGTTTACAGGCTTCGGAAATTCTAGTCTTCTTTGGCATGGTTGGATGGGCTGGCTCTAGGCTGCCAGGACGCGATCTATTCCGTCAGATTAAAGATGAACAACCGCGAGGTGAACCGAATGCATCTTGGGGCACGCTTGTCCGCGTGTGCTTGCGCAACTCAGCAGATTTGCACAAAAACGTTGGCTGCGTCCGGTCACGAACAATCAGATAGAGACGCGAGCCTGCGTCCTTAACAGAAACTTTATTTGGCGGCAGCACCTGACTGATGGATAATCTAAACTGAGCGAGGTTTGGTTTCAGGAGGGGTGTCATGCGCATGAAAAAATTACTATCGGGAGTTTTACTGTCCGTGCCGATGGTCGCACAAGCGGCGGAAGGTGAACGCATTCAGGTCACCGGCGAAATCATTGATACCTGGTGTTATTACTCCGGTGTGATGGGCGGGCCGGATGCCGTGACGGGGACGGCACATCACACCTGCGCACTATGGTGCTCTGCCGGGGGAATTCCGGTGGGTCTGCTTGGCGAAGACGGCGAGGTCTACATGGTGCTCAAGATCGAGGGTGACGATGGATCGGCGGGCGGCGACACACAGTTGCGCCTTGCCAGCCACGAGATCACGGCGGATGGGATGCTCTATCGTCGCGACGGGCTGAATTACCTCGTGGTCGCAGATGTCGTTACCGATCACGGGATCACCAAGCTCAACCACGAGGATTACGGGCCGGTGCCCGGCTTTGCCATTCCGAATCCGAATAAGTGAGGTCTTGTCATGAAGAATTTCATCATACCGCTTGTCATGGCCGGATTTGCGTTTCCGGTCGCCGCCCAGGACTTTTCAGAGGGGTCCGAGGCAAAGCCGTGGAACCTTTATGCAGAGCAGCCGGCGCGGTTCGAGGCCAAGGTCGTCGATATCCTGTGCGAACTGACCGGCGATTGTCCTGCCGATTGCGCGGGCGGGGCGCGTCAGTTGGGTCTCTTGCGTAGTGTTGACGGGGTGCTTGTCTATCCCAACAAGAACGCGCAGCCCGCGTTCACCGGTGCCGCGGTCGAATTGCTGCCCTACTGTGGCCGCGAGGTCGAGGTCGATGGCCTGCTCATCGAGGATCCCGACCTGGGCGCGACAAACATCTACCTGGTGCAGAAAATTCGCGCCAAGGGCGAGTCGGAATGGACCGCCGCCAACCGCTGGACGAAGAAGTGGGCCGAGGACCATCCCGAGGCCGAGGGCAAGGGGCCGTGGTTCCGTCGCGATCCGCGCGTCAATGCCGAAATCGCCGCGCATGGGTATACAGGCATCGGCGTGGAGGAAGAGCAATCGTTCCTCAAGGAGCTGTTCGAATGACGCCAAGAGCATGGATACTGACCGTCGCGGTCTGCTCTTTAGGGGTCGGAGCACTGGCGCATGGCACCGAAGATCATGCGGCGCCGTCTGCCCTGAACGTGCCGAATGAAGTGACGGCCCTGCCGTGGGATCTGGGCGGGTCGTACCAACTGATCGACCATACCGGTGAGGCCCGCGACCAGACCGATCCCGACGGGCGGATGCAGTTGGTGTTCTTCGGCTATGCCAACTGCCCGGGCATTTGCAGCGCGGCCTTGCCGATGCTGGCGGATGCCAAGGAGGTTCTGGAACGGCGCGACATTCCGGTCTCTCCGGTTGTGATCACCATTGACCCGAAGCTGGACACGGTCGACACGATGGGCCCGGCCCTGGCGGAGATTTCGGACGACCTGATTGGTTTGACGGGTCGCCCGGAGGCATTGCAAGAGGCGTATGACGCGTTTCAGATCAGCTTTGAAAAGATCATGGTCGATCCCGAGCACGGCCCGATCTATGCCCATAGCAGCCATATCTTTCTCATGAACGCGACTGGCAAGGTTCTGACGCTGGTGCCACCGGTTCTTCCTGCGGAACAGGTGGCTGATATCGTCGAACGCTACGTGGGGCGGTGACATGTCACACCGCTTTGCTGATTTGAAAGCGTGACCGTCATGTCGCTGTGCTTCGCGACTGCGGGCCGGTTATTCCCGGCCCCTTTTTCTTATGCGTCGGCCTTTCGTTTGTCGTGAAAGGTTGCAACCTGTCCTGCCTCGCGGCGACGCGTGCGGACAATGTGGGTCACCTGACGCTGTGCGTTTGCCCATGCCAAGAGACGTTCAGCCCAGGCTGCTTGGTGCGGATAAAAAAAGCGGCGGCCAAACCGGGGCCGCCGCGAGGGAGGAAACTTTCGGATCAGAAGGGTTCGATATCGACCCAGTTGGATTCGCCGTCGGCGATATGCTGCGCGATGTCCTCTTGCCACTTTTTCCGCGCGCCTTCGTGGACAAAGGTATAAAGCTTGCCATCCACGATCTGGGTTACGTTGGGATCGCCCGGACGCTTGTAGCCCTGCGAGGCTGCCCAGGCGCAGTAGGCGTCGAATTGCGGCGTGTAGGCCGTCGGCTCTGCCTTGAAGGCATCGCGGTTCTCTTCGGTGCTGAAGTACCAGACCGTCCCGTTCCAGAGATGGTAGAACTTCGCCTGACCCTGCGCTGGTTCGCCTTGGATGTGGGCCACGGGATCGTTGCCCGCAAAGGCAATTCCGAGTGTGTTGGCCGCACTTGCGGGAAGCGCACCTAGGCTCCCAATCGCAATCGCGATTGCTGCGAGATGTCTCTTATTCATTTCTGATATCCTCTCTTGCTGCGCGCCCATCAGATGTTGGACGCAGCTTGAGGATGTCACGTAAGCGCGCACGCGGACATTAACATTACCTCACAACCCGTTGACCAGACAATCATTGCAGGATTGATGATCGGTATTTTAGGTTGAGAATCAACTGCATTGGACGATTTCGAGTTCTGTTGGTGTTAATCCGATCAATCGACATGCGTACCCGAAAAACTCCGCGTAAGGTTCTTCCGGACAGCTCGAATCCGTAAGTGCAATGCCGGAGACTGCGCCTCGTGCCAATGTTCGGCTGATCAAACGCCGAGGCGGATCGCTAGCGTTGTTATATCAGTGTCTGAGTGATTTCGCTGATGGTATTTAACAAGAAGTGACTGTCGCGTGAGCAGTTTTTTCTTTGCCGATTGCGCAAACTTCGGCACCCTCTCCAACGTCGACAGATACCCGAGCAGGAGAACAAGCGATGAGCGATTCAAACACTGCGTCCGCCAAAGGCATTCCAAAAACGATCGTCGGCGCGGGGCTTATCTGGTTGGCTGTCCTCGTTTATGCTGCGTCCAATTCCATTGTTTCACTGCTGGCTGATATCGGGCGGCAGCATCCGGTCATGGGGCGAAATGCTGTCACTCTCTGCAATCTGTTGTTCTTGGGCTCCCTGCTTTCGTTGATCCCTATGACGGTCATGTTCTACAAAGACTGGACGCTGGAAAATCTGCGCAAACTTAGCCGAAAGAACTGGCTGATCCTTTCCGTGTCGGCAATGCTTTCCTCGGCGGTGACACCGGCCCTGTTTTTTATCGCCTTGGATTACACGACGGTCACGAATGTTGTATTGATTGGTCGCATCGAGCCACCGCTGTTTCTGCTGGCTACTTTTTTCTTGTTGGGTGAAAAGCTCGATAAATGGGCGTTCTCCGCCGGACTAGTCGCCCTTTTGGGAGCGATTTTGATGCTGGTCTTGAACGGTGATACGATGGCGCTCGGCTTTGGCAAAGGAGAGATTGCGGCTGTTTTCGCGACCATTTCGTTCATTGCTTCAACACTGGTCAGCCGGGCGGCGCTCAAGGAAATTCCACTTGGCATATTCTCGATCTACCGAACCGTTCTGGGTACGATCATTTATTACTTTCTGGCCATTTACCTTTACGGCGCGCTGCACTTTCAGGACATTTTCTCGGCGATCGTCTGGAAGTGGATCTGGGTCTATGCCGTGATCGTTATCATTGTCGGCCAATTTTCATGGACGATTGGACTTAAACACGCGCGTACAGGTGACATTTCATTGGCCACGTCGGCGTCACCGCTTCTGGCACTGGCAATCGCCATGGTCCTTCTAGGGGAAAATCCCGGGCCAGGATTGATTCCCGGTGGCGTAATTATTTTGGTCGCAATTTTTATTGGACAGTATGGACGCCTGCGTCAGCAAAATGTCGAACGAGGCGTCTTAAGAAAAAATGAGATGGACCTCGATAGGGCGCTAGAACATGAAGGCCGGGTGAACTTTAAAGGAGCATGAAGACACCTATTACAACCGCGTCATCGATGATGTGGAGGAGCGAACGAGATTCACGTTTAGGTGTCCGGTGAAACAGGGCCGGGTCAACTCCAGCTTCAAACGGTCCAAATTGCGGGGATCAGATCACTCACGCACCGGGGCCATTCTGGCATCCAACGAATTCTTCGACGCAGTTTATTTCTACGGTGGCTGAAACTCTTTCGCTGGCGCGCCCGTATCTTCTGTCGCTACCGCAGGAAAGCTGCGGACATTATTGGGAGGAGAAAGACATGAAAATTGTATCCAAACTGGCTACCGCAGTTGCAGCATTGACCATCGCGACTGCCGCCTACGCAGAAAACCCGATGGTTGGCGGCGCGCCGATGTTCGAGACGAAGAACATCGTGGAAAACGCTGTGAACTCGGCCGACCACACGACGCTCGTTGCCGCTGTCAAGGCCGCAGACCTTGTCGAAACCCTGCAACGGCCCGGACCATTCACCGTCTTTGCGCCGGTCAACGAGGCGTTCGCGGCCCTTCCGGACGGCACCGTCGACACGCTGCTGAAGCCCGAGAACAAGGACATGCTCACCAAGGTGCTGACCGCGCACGTGGTTGCGGGTGACTGGTCCGCCGCCGAGATCGCACGCCAGGCGCGTGCCTCGTCCGATGGCTTTTATCACTTCAATGCGGTATCAGGCGACGCCCTGTCGGCCCAGGTCAGGGGCAACAACGTCTTCATCTATGATGAAAGCGGCAACGCGGGCCGCGTGACCATCGCGGATGTCGATCAGTCAAACGGCGTGATCCACGTCGTCGATACGGTCCTCGTTCCGAAATAAGTCAAGAGCAACCGCCTAAGCGGGCCGGCGCTCCCCCGCTGGTCCGTCCAGGCATTTTCCGAGGAGGTGAAACCATGAAACGCAGAGCAATGCTGTTGATGACGGGAGCCGCGCTGATGGCCCGGCCTCTGCACGCATCGACATGCGGTTTTGAGATTTGCCGCACCGAAGCGGAGTGGCGCGACCGCCTGAGCGAGAACGAATACCTGGTGCTGCGCGAAGAGGAAACCGAGCGACCCTACACCAGCCCACTGAACGACGAAACGCGCACTGGAACATACCATTGTCGTGGCTGCGACCTCGCGGTTTACGGCTCGGACGCGAAATACGACAGCGGAACCGGCTGGCCAAGCTTTTACGAAAGCCTGCCGGATGCCGTTCGGACAAAAGAAGACAGGAAACTGCTTTTCCAGGTCCGGACCGAGGTGCATTGCCGCCGCTGTGGCGGTCATCTGGGTCATATCTTCGATGATGGACCGGAGCCGACAGGCAAACGTCATTGCCTGAATGGTCTCAGCCTGACCTTCGTTCCGGCCGGATGACAAGCAGAGTCGAATGGATCGCCGGGCGGTGCCTCTTGGCGATACTCTTTGTTGCAGGGGCCGTGCAGAAGACAATTGACCCGGGCCCCGCGCAGGCGCTTTTGGCGGGTGTTGGATTGCCTGTGTGGTTGATCTGGCCCGCCCTGGCGTTTAACGCGTTGGCGGCCGGGCTGCTTGTCGCGGGCAGGTTCCTGAAACCCCTGGGACGTTTGCTGGCGGCCTATTGCCTGCTGACCAGCGTCTTTCATTTCGTTCCATCCGACCCATGGCAGATGTCGATCATGATTAAGAACTGGGCGGTGGCAGGCGGGTGCCTGATCTTGTCGGCATTGACCTGCCACTGAACTTTCATCCAGCCGGAACCGGAGCCCTTTGGTTTGATACGCCGATTGGCGCAGGTGGAGCAACCGACATCCGTGCGGAGCTTTCAGATGGCGCAGCGCGGGTGTCGGTTGCGGTGGTGAGGTGT
>NZ_JAVJUC010000025.1:0-48645 GCF_040219995.1 Roseovarius sp.
AACACCTCACCACCGCAACCGACACCCGCGCTGCGCCATCTGAAAGCTCCGCACGGATGTCGGTTGCTCCACCTGCGCCAATCGGCGTATCAAACCAAAGGGCTCCGGTTCCGGCTGGATGAAAGTTCAGTGGCAGGTCACCTCCTTCAAGCCCGAAACCAGAGCAGTGGAAATCATTTCTAGCTGGAAGACTGCAAACAGATTCTTAGACAAACGATTTATCTAAGCCCGTAACTAAGCGAACGAAAAAAATCTTCTAATGCAGATGTTCTTGGCCGGTCTTTGCCAAATTCCCTAGAGTACGCCCTCTCAAAGACGCCAGAGTCCAATCTCGAAAGCCGCATTAGAGCCTGGTTGAAACTCGAATACAGGAGTTGAGATCGAAGGAGGTCCTCAAGTTTGGCGTTTCCACTTTCAACATCTTGAACTGTTACCGTTCTGAAAAAAATTGCATATTGCTCAATGAAAGCCACCTTCCTGTCCAGATACGCAGCACATTCTGCGGCATTCTTTCTAAGGTAGTCTGCGATTATGTCTACGTCTGCTACGTAATACAGAATTTCTTCATTGCAAAAAGCCGCTAATCCTTTGATATGGCTGTCGAACCGCCGTATTGGCGCAGATAAAAAAGCACCTGCGCATATGTTTTCGTGCATACTGTCTGGAAGAGTGAGTCCGGCGAGAGCTTCTAGTGACGCTTTCGAAAAAGTTCCGTCTTGATTAACATCCAACTGCTTCAGAAAGTGGTCGATTGCTGGACTGAACCTATCGAACCTTCCCTCGGAAGCCAGAATAGAAAGCCCCGGGTTTTCCGACGTTGTGTTGGCGACATAACCAACAATCGATCGGCAATACAACGACTCAGGGTACGAGCCGCCCTCAGACCTTAGGTTAAGCGAGGCGACAGTTGCGCCTGTCAGGTAGATCGGCAACGAGATGAGGAAGGAGTCCAATCTGTCCGCAGTGGCACTGGTTGGTCCACACAGAAGATCCACATCACCATTTAGACGCAGTGGAGAAAATCGCCCACCTGCATCAACTTCTTTGGCAGTAAGCTGGGCATCCTTGAACGGAGCACTTTTTATAACCTCGGCCAAAACCTCCTTGCACAACTCAATTACATAGCCACGGTAATCATCAAGACTCGCAGATGGAGAAGACTCAGTTCGATACGAAAACGGAGCCGCATCTGCACGAACTCCAACATGGATAGTATCAACCGCCACAACTGAATTTTGCGCGCCGGACGACTGGCCTAGAAGAATGCAAAAACTGCACACTGAAACGCCAAGGAATATGACCACATATCTCATGATCGAGGCACACCTTGTATTCGCCCAAAGAAAAACACGTACGACACAAAACACGCAATTGGTATGGAAACCTCTACGAATAACTTGTTAACAGCACCATAGCCAAATTCACCACTATATCGGTTTGCGTTAGCAAAAATTATAAACAGCGCAATGAACAAAATAGCAGCGAGGTAGTCTGCAAAAGAAACTTTCTTTCCCAGAAAGTCTGGTGCGAGGTCCGAAAACTTGAAAATGGTCCAAGTGATTGGAATGCTCACCAAAACAGTGGGTAAGTTGTCCAAAAGAACAGAAAGTCGAATAGATTCTTGAAGAGCAGTAAGACCATCCTCCCAGCCGTCTTGGCTAAATTCCGGAAAAGCGCGGATGAGAGCAATGGTCACTACGAAAACGGGAAGAACCACAACAAAAGTAGAAAGTATCGATAGCAGTGCATACTGTGAGTAATGATCTGAACCCTTATTATGCGGGGTCCAAGTTTTATGATCAAGCCTATTTGACCTCAAACTAAGAGCTGCAATGGCGGTCACTACGAAAATAATACCGTGAAATAGTAGATCCGGTGGAAGGGCATTCAATGAGTAAAAAACTCTCTCCCCAACCCCCGGAGCTAGGGCGGCGCCAGCTACGTCGAGCTCTGCATCCACTCCCGGAGGTGTTTGAGATAATGCCACCTCAATCGAACGAGAAAGGTACCGTATTACCAATACTAAGAAGACAGAGAGTAGGCTACCCCATATAAGCGCTCCCACTATCGAACTTGCAATCCGGCGGCGGGGTGTCTTTACTATTTGCTCAATCAGGGAAGTGACTACCGGAGCTGACGTCGAAGGTCGAGCACCCTTATCATTGATTATGAGTAATCCGAAAGCGATTGCGACATCGTCGCTGACCCTCCGGGACTTTTCGACCAAGATTTCCCATTCCGTCTCTGAAGAGTTCTCTTGAATCGCTCTATGCAATTGAGCTTTTAAGGTATCGGCAGCAGAAGATGCTTGGAGGGTCGTAACACCTAAACTTGACGCTACCCTAGATTGAACAAGTGGCAAGGTTCCGTCAACCCAAGGAAGTAAAGAAAAGCACCGAAGAATTGAGTTTTTTAGGGAATAGCGGGAGAGCTCATCGAGCTTACCATCCGTCGCACCGAAGGCGGCATTTGCCAATTCAACTGCATTGGCAACACTCGCGCTAGATGACGCTTCTGACTCAAAATCAAAGGTTCGAATTCGATCAAAGGCCGTATAGATGTTTCGTGGGACGCCAGCGGCACTGTGGGCGAGGCTTCTTACTATCGCCTCTAATTCGGAGAATGGTGGAAATCGAGCAAACGTGATGATAAGCGATGAGACGACTAACGGTACTGCGATATTGAAACGACTGGTACTTGAACCGTTCACGTCTATGTCGTCGGCGGCGTCAGAAATAAAGCCTATCAATTCAATTTCGGATGCTTGTGCTGCGTTGAGGGCCAAGC
Source organism: Roseovarius sp. (assembly GCF_040219995.1). GTDB lineage: Bacteria > Pseudomonadota > Alphaproteobacteria > Rhodobacterales > Rhodobacteraceae > Roseovarius. The sequence goes on from NZ_JAVJUC010000025.1 coordinate 2,788, forward strand.
TCAGCAGCAAAGACGAAGATGCAATTAGGAAGTAGGCGGCCTCAAAGACTGCAACGTAGATGACTGCACCACGCAAGTATGCGCCTTCTCCCGCAATATAGCTAAGGGGAGTCGAGAGAAGAAGGTGGGGACTTGATTCATCAAAAACTTGGGATGGAGTGTCAAACTGGCGCCGAGCAAATACACCAACGGACAGGGCTCCAATCACATAGACCGATAAGTAAGCAATCCAAGGGGGGAGGTCGATCATTCCATCAAGCCCCTATGCTTCTAAGAAGTTGCCTTAGCGACAGGGCTTTACTTTTGGATTGCAGGGTGCTGCTTCTATTTCAGAAGAGGTCTGCTCCAAAAAACCATGCCCAGTGATTGAGTGCTGAGCCACTAACTCATTACTCGTGAAATGAAATATTATCAGGCTGACTATCAGCAAGTTAGGTGCATATTTCATGATCTATCCAGCGGTAATTCAGGAACTAACAACTCCTTAAAATAGGACGTTTGTGCCTTTACGTCAACCACCAGTTGCTGGACGATCGAGCAAATCCCGCGTTTGCACAGGTCGCGCTCTGTAAGTAATTGCTTATCAATGACCGATTCTGCCCACTTTGCGCCCAGAACGAATCTTCGTTGTTGAGGTTCGGTAATGAATTTACAAACTTCGCTCCCTGCGCATTGTCCCATCAAAACGAGACCCCTGACCCCCCCACGGCATTTCGGCTACTATAGTGCCTCAAGCCTTCCACGGACCTCCAGATAATCAGAAGCCAGATGAGCATTGGCCTTCATTCGGCTCTTCTCGCCAAGCACTCTTTTCAGAGATTCACAATCGCGGTGAAACGAGATCGGCTTCCATTGTTTGTTGAACCTATCGATCATCCACTGATCATCGCTTAGCCTTACCCTGATCCTGCCGCTTTGGGCGAGAATGCCATTCGCCCCGACGAGCTCATGCCAGGGCGTCCACCATTTTCTCGTGGATACAGTGCGTTCATCATCATTCATGGGGGATACGTCGCCAGGATCGTCGAACCCGGCTGCATCCACGGCATATTGGCTGATTGAGGGTGTGTGTTTCATTTCCCGTGCCTTTCTTTGGGGATTGAGGCAGACATGACAAAACGCCCCAGGATTGTTCCTAGGGCGCTGGGCCAGTCTGCTTGGTTGGTTGTGATGGAGGTGGGGATAGCCCTGGGCAGCTAGCCAGAGCTCATTGGGGCTTACGTTTCATGGTAATGCCTTAGAACCTTCATGGATGTCATTAGGGACCAAGGGACCACCCAGTTTCAGTGATACCTATAGGTGTCTTTTACCCATAGGATACCACCATAAGGCCGAGGTGTTATGGAACCTGTTACCAGGGCTGAAACCTTACGTTTCATGGTAATGCGTTAGAACCCCTTCGGATGTCATTAGGGACCAAGGACACTTCCCAGATGGGATGTCCCCATAGAAGTAGATACCATTTGGATATCCCCTATAGGTCCAAGGGCATTTCCAGGAATGAGCCCGACTTTATCGATCTCTGATTGCAAAGATCAGGCAGCTTTGATGACCGGCCTAAAACCCAATCTTCGCTGGTAAGACTGGCCCAGGATATCTTCGACCAAGTCGCCATCTCGCTTTCGGACAATCAGGCTGTCATGGACCGGCAATGCCGGGACCTCATAGCACCTGAAAAGCTCCAGCATCACTGACAGGAAGCATTCCGACTCGACGAACTGGAGATTAGACCAGTCCAAAGCGCGCGGTTTGATCTTGTCCAGGACTGGATGACGATTTCTGAGCGCTGCAACCACATCCTTGAGCTTGTAAGTGTCGCTGAGTTTCCGGCCATGGCGCTGGGCGTATTTTTCAGCCTCTTTCTTGGGCCATTGAGCAGGTGGTGTTCCACGGCCAGTCCAAGCGGTGAATATGAGCTTCACTACCTCTCGTTCGATACCGTCAATGTGGTAGGGGTCGGCTTGGGTATCTAAAGATTTTCCGTGAAGGCCGTGAAGGATCGCCAAATGGCTGGCTCTGACATCTAGCTCAACGGTTGGCTCTCCGTCGATTTCAATGCCTTTGCGAGTCTCCGAATCTATGCTTTGCCAGTTGTCATCCGATGCGCAGTATAACCGCCCTCCCTTGTTGAAATTGAAGTCAGCAAAGTTTCCGCGATTGAACAGCCTATACAGCCTGGGCTGGTCTTCCAGGTTAAACGAATGATGCGCATAGGCTTGGTTGAGCTCCGTAACGAGGGCAACCTGTCTCTCATATCCAGGCCCTCGAATCTTCATGTTCCGAGGTGGTCTTCTCTTCCGAGGCGTCAGATAAACCTCATCCCGCACGGTGACAGGCCTGATTAATCTCGACTGCTTTGGGAAATCTGCCAGGATCGTATCGGGGTAGAGCTCAAACCCAGCCGCCTTATCCAAGAGCGCCTGCGTTGCTCTGATCCTCCGAGTTCTTGCCAGATAAACATCGTCAGTCGGGCATTCGAGGTGTGTCTTCGCCTGGAAAAAACCCGTCATCTCGGTCAAGTTCATCTCGCGCCAGTAAGTGTTGAGTTGTTCAAAATGGCGACCTGAGACAAGGGTTTCGGAAAGCTTATCACGATCACCAGGGCGATACATGAAGCCATCGGCTTCTTGATTGGCACTGTGATGCAGAAGGTCTCCTGCGTAGGCTGCAATGGCCCGTTCAAAGGCTTTCTGGTCGGCCTCTCGGCGCTTGCGTTTTCGGGGATGATATGCCGCTTCGTGGTCGAATGTCTGTTTGACCAGGGCTTGCACGAATTGCCGTGCATTCTCCGTCTCGGGTGCTATCAGAAATTCAGCCATTTTGGCTGCCCCAAGGATGTCCTTGGGCACGTCTTTTCGGATTGTCATTTGGTAGTCCTTATTAGATTCCGTTGGCGCTGGGTCGTTCGCCAGCGAGAGAAAGACGGGTTCTCTCTCCTAGTAAGGACATTTGCTGTCACAGGTTTTGGAGGCGTTATCTTTATGCTAGCTGCATCGCCGCGACTTCGGGAAACTTGAGCTTTTCCAGTGCAGCTTTCTTGACCTCAAATGACGTCCCGCCAGAGTATGTTCCATAGGTCATCGTTGGCTTGTCATGCCCAAGAATATCAGCGGCTACGTTTTCAGAAACGCCCAAGTTTTCTAACTCTGTGGCGACTGTTTTTCGGATACTGTGGAAGACATATCGTCTGTCATACCCTAGCGACTCTTTGAGCCTGCCGAAGCGTTTTCCAATGGCGTTAGAACGGTTGCCATATTTGTTTGGGCCTAGACCGGACAACAGAAAACCATCACTTCCTTCCTTGGAGAGGCGGGAGATCAGCGGTCGAAGCTGCGTGTGAATGGGGATTTTTCTGTTGCCAGCCTTTGACTTGGCCCCGGTGATATCCATACATTCGTCGCCGATGTCTGCCAGCCTGAGCATTCCAATCTCTTCAATGCGACACCCTGTCCACATCGCAACCAGGATCAAATCGCACAGTCTTTTGTCGCCTTTTTTCTGAGCCGCCTTAACCAATTTGCTCAGATCAGCTTCTTTGAACGGCAAGCGATCATCTTCATAGCTCGCTTTACTGCGGCTCGACGGCTTTCGAACGACATTCTTGAAGGGATCATCGTCTCTGACAATTAGTCCAGCATCGTTGAGATAAATCCAGTATCCACGACATGCCGAGATGATCCGACCAAGGGTGCTGGCTGAAAGCCCCAGTTCCCCTCCCTGGAGATCATGAACCCAGCGCTTGATCGCCCTATGATCAATTTCATGGGTATACTTGAACTTTTCGGCAAGACGGCGAACATCAGACCGCTTCATATCGATGGTCTTTGGCTCGTTTTTTACGGTAGCCAACCAATCCTCTATGTATTTCGAGGTAAGGACACTATCGCCATCAACCATTTTGATGAAGGCTTGGGCCGCATTGGGGTCCTTTTCATGCAGTTCCCAAGCTTGGTCCGATATGAAACCTTGGCGAATATCTCGCATACCTGAAGTATCGTGTTCCTGGCCCTCAGTTAATTCATGAGCCAAGGCAGCGGGCTCTAGTTTCTCTGAACGCTTGCCGGTTTTCGCCGCTTCTATTTCCGCTTTCCACTCGCCAATCAGCGACCATTTCAGGCGCTCTGCCTCCGACAAGCTGTCGGTTTTCAGGCTTTGGAAGAAGCGTGCTTTGCCGCCAAACTTTGGTCTCAAGGGTTTCGGTATTTCCAAGACGGCATACCAACCATGCCGCCTCTTTTGAAGATATTGGGGATTCCTCTGAGCCATTACCACACACGCTAACCACACACGTTTAGAGATTTAAACCCTTGTTTTATTGATAATAAGGGAAATTTTCATGTCGTCATAGTATCCCTGTCTCTCCGCCACATGTCTCCGCGAAAGCGTTCTCCCGATCCAGCAGTGACCGGATTTTTCCGGTATTATTGAGGGTTATGCGGGAGGGGCTGAGCACTGGCCCCTTTGCAAGAAGGCCCGGAAGCGGTTTCTCGGAGCCAATATTCTCTGGACCTCATGACTGCGAGGATTTTGTTAACTCCATACAACCATCTGGAATAGTTAGGTTTTGTCGATCTCGCAACTGAGCACTTTCATGCCGATACTTGCCGAGGCGGGATGCAGTAAGCTGATCCAAATTCTGGAAATCATGTTTGATGAGTCAATTTCTTAAAACTTCCCCTCTCGGACCAAAGCAATAGGTTATTGCTGCTCATTAATGAGCCATTCATCACGATCGAGATCGGCTTGCACCAACCCAAGCAAATGCCGGAATGGGACGGTCGGGCCGTGTACATTCAAATATTCGACCTCCGCGGCATTCTGTGACATTATGGAACACATCATCGCGATTGATTTGAGCGGAGCGGAATTTTGAGCCTTTCGTTTTCACAAGAAACCCGTCGTGGCAGGTTGAACACGGCGCTCGGCGGCGACAGGCTGGTGCTGTTGCGAATGAATGGGACCGAACGGCTTGCGGGTCCCTTTGAATGGCGCATCGAGGCGCTCTCGACCGCCCCGGATATCGACCTTGACGCGCTGCTCGGCACCCACGCCACCGTAGAGGTGGAGATGTCGCAGGGCAGCCGGTATTTCGACGGTATCGTCTGTGAGGCGACGCTTGCAGGCTACACGGAGAATGGAGTGCGCTACGACCTCGTTTTGCGGCCATGGCTTCATCTCGCCGGGCTGCGGCGGAACCACCGCATCTTTCACAACATGACCGTCAGCGAAATCATCGAAGAGGTGCTGTCGGATTACAGCGATTTGGGGGCCCCGCATCTCGCCAACCGGCTGATGGACGACTATCCGCCGCTGGAATACTCGGTCCAATATGGCGAGAGCGACGCTGATTTCGCCTGTCGCCTGATGGAGCGTTTCGGCATCACCTGGATGTTCGAGCATGAGGCCGACACCCACACTCTGGTCATGGTGGACGATACCATCAACCTGCCCGAAATCAGCGGCGGCAGCCGCCCTTATCACGGCGTCGACGGCCATCACATGGCCGACGAGGAGCATTTCAGCGAGTGGCGTGGCGGCGCCCGCGTGACCACCGGCACGGTCAAGCTCACCGAATACAATTTCAAGACGCCCCGGGTGGCGCAGGATGTCAGCCACATGGGCGACGCCCAGCATGCCGAGGGCGATATCGAGAGCTTTGACTGGCCCGGCGACTATCTCGACCCGGGCGCGGGGACGAACGTGGCACGCAAACGGCTCGAGGCCGAGCGCGGACAGGCGGCCCGCCACTATGCTACCGGCGATGTGCCGGGGCTCGGGGCCGGGGTCTGCGTCACCCTTGAGGGCGATGAGGTCAAGGGCGCGACCGGCAAACGTTTCGTATGCCTGCACACCTTCCACAGCTACCGCTCGCAGGCCTATGGATCGGGCGATGCCGCCAATGACGAAAAGGCCTATGAAGGCCACTACACCCTGATGCCCGACGACAGCCCTCTGCGCCCCGAGCGGCGCACCCCCCGACCGATCGTCGAGGGGCCGGAAACGGCGGTGGTGGTCGGCGACGGCGAAATCGACTGCGACGAATTCGGCCGTATCCTCGTGCGCTTCCACTGGGATCTGGACGGCGCATACTCGATGCGCTGCCGGGTCAGCCAGAACTGGGCCTCGCGCGGATGGGGCGGTATGGTGATTCCGCGCATCGGCATGGAGGTGATCGTCGAGCACCTGCAGGGCGACCCCGACAAGCCGATCGTCACCGGCTGCGTCTATAATGGCATCAACGCGCCACCCGCCACCCTACCCGCCCACAAGAGCCGCTCGATCTTCAAGACCAAGAGCCATCAGGGCGAGGGTTTCAACGAACTCACCTTCGAGGACGAGGCCGGCGAGGAATTCATCTACATGCACGCGCAGAAGAACCTCGATGTGCATGTTCTCAACAGCGCGCGGCGACGGGTCGAATTCGACGACAACGTCTCTGTCGGCAACGACTCGAACCTCGACGTGGCCGCCAACCGCACCGAAACCATCGAGGGCAAGATGGACGTCACCGTCACCGGCCCGGTGGCGGAAAAGACGGACGGAGATCGTGGCACGGACGTTGCCGGGGATTACGCGATCCGGGCCGGCGGCGATGTGACGATCAAGGCCGGAGGCGAGATCGTGCTCGATGCCACCAAGATCACGCTTGTGGCGGGCGGGGCTGCGCTAACCGTTCAGGGCACGGTCAATATCGCCCCGATGCTGCATGTGGGACAGGCCTCGCCCAGCATGGCCGCAGTGCCAGCGATTCCGGCGGTGCTGGAGGCTGCGGCTGGCGAAGGCACGCCCTTCGTGTCGCACTGCCCGCTATCTGACGAATGACGGAGGGTATTGAGCCATGAAACCCGCAGCCCGCCTCGGCGACGAACACGCCTGCCCGATGCACGGCAAGAACGTGATCGTCGCCACCGCCTCGCCGTCGACGGCGGATGGACGCCCGATGGCCGCCGTGGGCGATGCCTGCGCCTGTGGCGCGGTCATCGTCACCGGCAGTCCGCTCACCACGCTCGAAGGCAGGCCCGCCGCCCACATCGGCTCGACCACGTCGCATGGCGGGGTGATCCTGACGGGCTCCACCAACGCTCTTGTCTGATACTGCGGGCCGCTCGGCCCGGTTGCGCGACATGTTGGCAGCCCCGGCCCGTCACCACCTCAATAGGTGCCCGCCACGTATTTTGCGATCGCGCCACCGCGCGAATTGACATCGAGTTTCTGGTAGATTGCCTTCAGGTAATATTTCACCGTGTTTTCCGAGAGGCCAAGCCGCGCGGAGATCTGGAAATTCGTCAACCCATCGACCAGCAGCCCCAGAATTTCATGTTCGCGCCGGGTCAAACTATCCCCCTGCTCGCCCATCAACCGCTTGAGGATCTCCACCGGCAATAGGCTGTGCCCGTCCACGAGGTTCCCCAGAATGCGCGGCAGGCTGGTCAGCACCTGCCCCATCATGCAGACTGAATGCGCCCCCGCCTTCACCGCCGTGCGGATAAAGGCGAACTCGCTTTCCTCAGCTACGACCACCACCATCACGCTTGGGTGATCGCGGCGCAGCGTCTCCAGCACCCGGCCCAGATCGGCATCTGCCAGCCGCACGCCCAACACCACGATGGCAGGACCGTGGCGCGCGCCGAGGGCTTTTCGCAGGCTCGCCAGATCAGTCGCAAAGGAGCCAAGCCGCACCTGCGCCATCTGCGCAACCAGCGAACCCAATCCCTGACAGACAATCAATTGGCGGTCGGCCACGATCACCTCGGGCACACCCTGTTCCGCGTCCTGAGCGGTCGCTTCCGTCATGTCTCGCACGGTCTCCTCCTCCGTAGGGATCAAGTAAGACCAATGAACACTCTGAAATCAAACAATTTTTCAGCATGCAACCGCATGCCGGGAATACCTCTGCGGGTAGGAGCCCCTACCCGCAGGGGCACAACGCCCCCCGCATGGCCGCGCTTTCCCATGCGCGCGGGCATTACCAGGTGGCCTCATCCCGCCGATAAACAGGGCAACCTGAGAGGAGGATCCCATGAACGGCAACACCCATCTATTCATCCCCGGCCCCACCAATATCCCCGAAGAAGTGCGTCGCGCGATGAACGTGCCGATGGAGGACATGCGCGCCCCAGACTTCGGCGAATTCATCTCGCCGCTGCTTGCGGATCTGAAAAAGGTGTTCCGCACCGAGACCGGCCGCGTCTTCGTCTTTCCCGGCTCCGGCACCGGCGCGTGGGAGTCCGCGATCACCAACACGCTCAACACCGGCGACCGCGTGCTGATGTCCCGTTTCGGCCAGTTTTCAATGCTTTGGGTCGATATGGCCGAACGGCTCGGTCTTGATGTAGACGTGATCGACGTCGATTGGGGCAAGGGCGTGCCGGTCGAAGACTACGCCGCCCGCCTCGCCGCCGACAAGGCGCACGAGATCAAGGCCGTCTTCGCCACCCATAACGAGACCGCCACCGGCGTCACCTCCAACATCGCCGCTATCCGCGCCGCGCTCGACGCCACCGATCACCCTGCCCTGCTTTTCGTCGACGGCGTCAGCTCCATCGGCTCAATCGAGTTCGAGATGGAGGATTGGGGCGTCGACCTCGCCGTCGCCGGCTCGCAAAAGGGCCTGATGCTCCCCGCCGGTCTTGGCCTGCTTGCCGTCAGCGAAAAGGCCCTCGCTGCCCATGAGCGCGCCAATATGCCGCGCTGCTATTTCAGCTTCGCCGACATGATCCGCCTCAACGACACCGGCTATTTCCCCTACACGCCGCCCACCCAACTGCTGCGCGGCCTGCGCGTCTCGCTCGACATGCTGCTCGATGCGGGCATGGAAAGCGTATGGGACCGGCACCACCGCCTCGCCTCGGGCGTCCGCGCCGCCGTGGCCGAATGGCAGGGCTGCCGCCTCGTGGCCGACGGCCCCGAATGGCACTCTGACACCGTATCGGCGATCTACGCCCCCGACGGCATCGACGCCCGTCATGTGATCGAGACAGCCTATCACAAATACCAGACCTCGCTCGGCTCCGGCCTCGCAAAACTGGCCGGTCGCGCCTTTCGCATCGGCCATCTTGGATCTCTCAACCCGGTGATGCTCTGCGGCGCGCTATCGGCGGCTGAAATGGCGCTCTGCGATGCAGGCGCGGCCATCACCCCCGGTCAGGGCGTCGCCGCCGCGCAAGAGGCGTTTCGCCTGACCACCCCCCCGGTGCAGGCCCGCGCCGCCGCGGCGCGCGCCGCCTGAAAGGACAAATGACATGAGCTACACCCTGCACCCGCTGAAAAAGCAACGCCTGCAACGCTCGGAACTCGCCGTACCCGGCTCCAACCCGGCAATGATCGAAAAGGCCGCCGAGTCGGACGTCGACTACATCTTCTTCGATCTCGAAGACGCCGTCGCCCCGCCCGACAAGGTTCAGGCCCGCGCCAATATCATTCAGGCCCTGAATGACATTGACTGGAAGGCTAAAGGCAAGACCATCTCGATCCGCATCAACGGGCTCGACACCCATTACATGTATCGCGACGTGGTCGAGATTGTCGAACAAGCGGGCCAGCACCTCGACACGATCCTCGTGCCCAAGGTGGGCGTGCCCGCCGATCTCTACACCGTGGAAACCATGGTCAGCCAGATCGAAGAGGCCATGGGCTTCACCCACCAGATCGGCCTTGAGGCGCTGATCGAGACCGCCCTCGGCATGGCCAATGTCGAGGCGATCGCTGCCGCCCCCGGCCGCCTCGAAGCATTGCATTTCGGCGTCGCCGACTATTCCGCCTCGAACCGGGCGCGCACCGTGGTGATTGGCGGGCTCAACCCCGATTACCCGGGCGATCAGTGGCATTTTGCGCTCAGCCGCATGACCGTCGCCTGCCGCGCCTATGGGCTGCGCGCCATCGACGGTCCGTTCGGCGATTTCTCCGACCCCGAGGGCTACACGCTCAGCGCCAAACGCGCCGCCGCCCTCGGGATCGAGGGCAAATGGGCCATCCACCCCAGCCAGATCGCACTGGCCAACGACGTCTTCTCGCCCCCCGACGCCGAGGTGACCCGCGCGCGCCGCATCCTGGAGGAGCTCAAGAAAGCCGCCGCCGAGGGCAAGGGGGCCGCCAGCCTCGACGGCAAGATGATCGACGCAGCATCAGAGCGGATGGCCAACAACGTGCTCAGCGTCGCCGACGCCATAGCCGCCAAGGGATAAAGGGAGGAACATCAAATGGATATCCATGAATTTCAGGCCAAGGACATGCTCAAGCGCTTCGGCGTGCAGGTGCCGCGCGGCGGCATCGCCTACAGCCCCGAACAGGCGGTCTACCGCGCCTCGGAACTGTCGGGTGACAAATGGGTGGTCAAGGCCCAGATCCATTCCGGCGCGCGCGGCAAGGCGGGCGGCGTCAAGATCTGCAAATCCGAAAAAGAGATCAGCGAGGCCGCAAGCTGGATGTTGGGCCGGATGCTGGTCACCCATCAGACCGGGCCACAGGGCAAGCTGGTCAGCCGCCTCTATGTCGAAGAGGCCACGGACATCGCGCAGGAAATCTACCTCGGCTTCGTGATGGACCGCAAGGAAGAGCGCGTCGTCGTCGTGGCCTCTGGTCAGGGCGGCATGGAGATCGAGGAAATCTCCTCGCAGGAACCCGATTCGATCATCCGCTCCGTCGTCGACCCTGCGGTCGGCATGCAGAGTTTTCAGGCCCGCGAGATCGCCTTTTCCCTTGGCCTCGACGCGGCCCTCATTCCGCAGGCGGTCAAGACCATCATCGGCTGCTACAAGATGATGGAGGAAACCGACGCCAATATGGTCGAGATCAACCCCCTCGTCGTCACCGGCTCAGGCGAAATCATGGCGCTTGATGCCAAGGTCAGCTTTGACGACAACGCCCTCTTCCGTCGCCCCGAAATCTCGGAACTGCGCGACAAGAGCCAGGAGGACCCGCGCGAAACCTTCGCCAGTGATCGCGGTCTCAGCTATATCGGGCTCGAGGGCGAGATTGGCTGCATCGTCAACGGCGCGGGTCTCGCCATGGCCACGCTCGACATGATCAAGATGGCGGGTGGCGAGCCTGCGAACTTTCTCGACGTGGGCGGCGGCGCCAGTCCCGAGCGCGTGCTGATGTCGTTTCAGGCGGTTCTCAACGACCCCAATGTCGAGGCGATCCTTGTCAACATCTTCGCCGGCATCAACCGCTGCGACTGGATCGCCGAGGGCGTGGTCCGCGCGGTGAAGGAACTGGAACTGACCATGCCCCTCGTGGTGCGCCTCTCGGGCACCAATGTCGAAGAGGGCAAGCGCCTGATCGCCGAAAGCGGCCTGCCGATCCACACGGCCGAAACGCTCGCCGACGCGGCTGATCTGGTGGTGCGCGCCTGGTCCGACACCAAACCCAACCCCAAGAAAGGAGCCGCATGATGGCCATTCTCATAGATCAGAGCAGCCGCGTGCTCGTCACCGGTCTAACCGGCCGCATCGGCAGCTTTCACGCCGAGGACATGATCAAGCACGGCACCAACGTCGTGGGCGGCGTCACCCCCGGCAAGGGCGGTACCAAGCACAACGGCCTGCCCGTCTTCAACACGGTCAAAGGGGCCGTGGCTGAAACCGAAGCCGACCTCGTGATCTGTTTCGTGCCGCCCCCCTTCGCCGCCGACAGCATCATGGAAGCAGCGGATGCGGGCATCACCACCTGCGTTTGCATCGCCGACGGCATCCCGGCGCGCGACATGATCAAGGTCAAACGCTACATGCGCCGCTACAAGGCCGAACGCCGCATGCGCCTCATCGGCCCCAACTGCGCGGGCATCATCACCCCCGGACAGGCCTTTGCCGGTCTCATGCCGCCGCATATCTACGCGCCGGGCCGCGTCGGTATCGTCGGACGCTCCGGCACGTTGGGCTATGAGGCCGCAAGCCAGATGAAGGATCGCGGCATCGGCGTCTCGACCTCGGTCGGCATCGGTGGCGACCCGATCAACGGCTCCTCCTTCCGCGATATTCTCGAGCTCTTCGAGAACGATCCCGAAACCGATGCCGTGGTCATGGTCGGTGAAATCGGCGGCCCGCAAGAGGCCGAGGCCGCCGCCTATATCCGCGACCACATGACCAAGCCGGTCGCCGCCTATATCGCCGGTCTCTCGGCCCCCAAGGGGCGGCGCATGGGCCATGCCGGGGCCATCGTCTCGGCCTTCGGCGAATCGGCGCAGGAAAAGGTCGAGATCCTGTCAGAGGCCGGTGTCACCATCGTGCCGACGCCCTCGTCCTTTGGCGAGGTGGTCGAGCGCATGGTCGCCTGATCCCTCGAAGACCACCGGGGCTGTCCGCATCTCACGGCAGCCCCGCATCAAGCCTTGCCGCCACGCGCACCCCATCCTAGGCTCCGGCAAACTCCAGCCAAAGGTGCCCGATGCGCGCAGCCCTCCTCACCCGCTACAACACCCCCACCGACATCACCGACGTCCCAGACCCCGCCTGCCCCCGCGACGGTGCGATCATCGCCGTGCAAGCCTGCGGCGTCTGCCGCTCGGATCACCACGCATGGAAAGGCGCCGACCCGGACGTTGTTCTGCCGCATGTGATGGGCCATGAATTCGCCGGTGAAATCCTTGAAACCGGGCCGGAATGTCACGCCTTCGCCGTGGGCGACCGGGTCACTGCCCCGTTCATCCTCGGCTGCGGCACCTGCCCCGACTGCCGGGGTGGAGAGCCCACCATCTGCGACCACCAACAGGTGATCGGCTTTAGCCAATGGGGTGCGTTTGCCGAGCGCGTCGCAATCCCGCGCGCCGATTTCAACCTCGTCCGCCTGCCCGACGCGATGGATTTCGCCGCCGCCGCAGGCATGGGCTGCCGCGTCACCACCTCGTTCCGCGCCGTGGTGGACCGTGCAAAAACCCAACCCGGTGAATGGCTTGTCGTGCATGGCTGCGGCGGCGTCGGCCTCTCGGCGATCATGATCGGGGCCGCCATCGGCGCACAGGTTCTGGCCGTCGACGTCAATCCCGAGGCGCTGAGCCTCGCCCGCAGCCTCGGGGCCAACGCCACCCTGAACGCGAGCGAGGTGCCGGACGTGGGTGCCGCCGTGCGCGACCTCACCGGGGGCGGCGCGCATGTCTCGCTCGACGCGCTCGGGATCACGACGACCTTTCACAACTCTCTGAAAAGCCTGCGAAAGATGGGGCGTCACGTGCAGATCGGCATGCCGCTTGGGCCTCATGCCACGCCCGATCTGCCGCTGCTCGATCTGGTCTATGCAAGGCAGATCACCCTGCACGGCACCCGTGGCATCGGCGCGGACCGCTTCGCCGCGCTCTTCGACATGATCGCCGCAGGCCGCCTTGATCCCGCGCGCCTCGTGACCCACCGCATCGGGCTTTCAGGCCTCAACACGGCCCTTGCCGCGATGGACGGCTACAGCGGCGCGGGCGTCACGGTGGTCGACCACATGACCGGCTAACCTGCCTTATTTAGGTCATATTTACGCCACGCTCATGCCTCGGCCAAATGCTTTCGTGATTGGACTAACCAAGGCAGGGGCCGGTCCCGCCGGTGGCCCTGTCCCATAAAGGAGCAGGCAAATGCCACAGGCAACACCCCCCAAGAGCGATGCGAAAGGCGGCGCCAAACCGCCCAGACCACCCCGCAAGGAACCCAAGCCAATCTTTCGCGACTTCGCCAGCATATGACCAAGAAAAAGGCCGCGCACCCAGAGGGTCGCGGCCTTTTCTTTTGACTTCGACAGGGCTTAACCGACCAGTTCGAGCCCCGAGAAGTAATAGGCGATCTCTGCTGCCGCCGTCTCGGGCGCGTCAGAGCCGTGGACCGAGTTTTCACCAACGGATTCCGCGAATTCCGCGCGGATCGTGCCCGGTGCGGCATCGGCGGGGTTGGTCGCGCCCATCACTTCGCGGTTCTTGGCAATCGCGCCTTCACCCTCGAGCACCTGCACCACGACCGGGCCGGACGCCATAAAATCACACAGCTCGCCATAGAACGGGCGTTCCTTGTGGACCTCGTAAAAGACACCCGCCTGCGCCGGGGTCAGCTGGATGCGCTTTTGCGCGATGATGCGCAAACCCGCCTCCTCGAACTTGGCATTGATCTTGCCGGTCAGGTTGCGCTTGGTCGCGTCGGGTTTGATGATGCTCAGCGTGCGTTCAACAGCCATTTCAGCCTCTTTTCAGTTAAAATCACCGGCCCGGCCCTGTGCCTGACCCTGTTTGATCGCGGCTCCGATAGCATGGGGGACGCACCTTGAAAAGCCGCGATTGACGCCGACGCGCGGTTGCGGCATGCGGGGGGTCATGTTGCGCATTGATGATATCACCTACGCGGTCGCGGGCCGCACCCTGATCGAGCATGCCTCGGCCAGCATCCCTGAGGGCCACAAGGTCGGCATCGTCGGGCGAAATGGCACCGGCAAGACCACCCTTTTTCGCCTGATCCGGGGCGAATTGGCACTCGAAGGCGGGAGCATCAGCCTGCCGCCCCGCGCCCGTATCGGCGGTGTCGCGCAAGAGGTGCCCGGCAACGAGGTATCTCTGCTGCAAACCGTGTTGAGCTATGACACGGAACGCACTGAACTCATGGCAGAATCCGACATGTCAAGCGATGGCGCGCGGATCGCCGAGATTCAGACCCGCCTCACCGATATCGACGCGTGGAGCGCCGAAGCGCGGGCCGCGAGCATCCTCAAGGGGCTGGGCTTTGACGATGCCGAACAGCTCATGCCCTGCTCCGCCTTCTCGGGCGGCTGGCGGATGCGCGTGGCCCTCGCTGGTGTGCTCTTCTCTACGCCCGACCTCTTGCTGCTCGACGAGCCGACCAACTATCTTGACCTCGAAGGCGCGCTCTGGCTGGAAACCTATCTCGCGCGCTATCCCCATACGGTGCTGATCGTCAGCCATGATCGTGGCCTGCTCAACCGCGCCGTCGGGTCGATCCTGCACCTCGAGGCCAAGAAACTCACGCTTTATCAGGGCGGTTACGAGACCTTCGCGGAAACCCGCGCAGCCCGTCTCGCCGTCGCCGCCTCCGAGGCAAAGAAGCAGGACGCGCGGCGCGCGCATCTCCAGAGCTTTGTCGATCGCTTCCGCGCCAAGGCGAGCAAGGCAGTGCAGGCGCAATCGCGCCTCAAGATGATCGCCAAGCTCAAGCCGATCACGACGCCGCAAGAGGCAGCGCTCAAACGCTTTACCTTTCCCACGCCCGAAGAACTTTCACCACCGATCCTGCGGATCGAGAGCGGCTCGGTCGGTTATGATGGTGTGCCTGTGCTGCGGCGGCTCAACCTGCGGATCGATCAAGACGACCGGATCGCGCTTCTGGGGCGGAACGGTGAGGGAAAATCAACACTTTCCAAACTCTTGTCCGACAAACTTCAACTGATTGAGGGGCAGGTTCACAAGGCCTCCAAGCTGCGCGTCGGCTATTTCGCGCAGCACCAGGTGGACGAGTTGCACATCGACGAAACCCCTATCGACCACATCCGCCGCCTGCGCCCAACCGAGCCCCCCGCACGATTGCGCGCGCGGCTCGGTGGCTTCGGCATCGGTGCCGAGCAGGCGGAGACAACGGTTGCTCAGCTCTCGGGCGGACAAAAGGCGCGGCTCAGCCTGATGCTCGCTACGCTCGACGCGCCGCATATGCTGATCCTCGACGAGCCCACCAACCACCTCGACATCGAGAGCCGCGAGGCGCTGGTAGAGGCGCTCACCGCCTATTCCGGCGCGATCATCCTTGTCAGCCATGACATGCACCTGCTGAGCCTCGTGGCGGACCGGCTTTGGTTGGTGAACAAGGGCGAAGTGCGCCCCTATGAGGGAGATCTGGACAGCTACCGGGCCATGCTGCTCTCTGGCACGGATAGCGATAAACCCGCTCCCAAACCCAAGATCGACAAGCCCAAACGCCCCTCGCGCGATGCCATCCTCAGACTGCGGCAAGAGGTGAAGAAGTGCGAGCAGCGCGTTGAAAAACTTACGGAAATGGAAAGCAGGGTCGCCAAGAAACTGGCTGATCCCGCGATCTATGACGACGTGCATGGCGTGACCCAATGGCAAAAGAAATATGCCGAAATTGAGGATGGTCTGGCCTTGGCCGAACGGCTCTGGATGGAGGCGCAGGAAAAGCTCGATGCGGCGGAACGCTAGGATCGGCCCAGTCTCGGGCGCAGGTTGGATGTCAAACACCTGACTCGGCTGCCGGACCTTTATCTCAGGCCGGGATCAATCTTCTTTGGGCGACGTCTGGATCCTGTAGATCACCCAGCAGAAAACACCGACAAACAGGCCCAAAACGCCCCATGTGGCCCCGTTGGCAATGGCAAAACGGACGGTTTCTCCAAATGTCACGCCATCCGCGAACAGATTGATCAGGATGTAGATCAACGGAACGGCAAAAAGGCCAAAGCCAGCCCCAATGGCAGCCCCGAGGAGCGCCCAAGTCATATACGAATTCGTGTTCATGATCACGTCCTGCCTGTGGGTTTCATCTTTCACGCGAGGCGGCGCTTTTCACGATAACCAGCGTCATTGCCGCCACCTCCTGTCATCGCAAGCCAAGCATTCGCCTCAAGTGGGCATCAGGATGCTCATTTCGCCACACGCCATGACTTAGCGACCATCGAACGGAAGTCAGCAGATCGCGGAAACTTTTTTGTCGCCTGTATGACCGCATCGCGCGCCATGGCACCCCGCCCAAAACCGCGATAGGCTGCGCGGCATGGACACCGCATTCCTCATCACCGCCTTCGTCACGCTTTTCGTGATCATCGACCCGATTGGCATGACGCCGCTTTTCGTGGCGCTGACACAAGGCATGGGCCATGCGCGCCGCCGCGCCATCGCGATCCGCGCCTGCGTGACCTCGGCGCTCTTGCTCATCGTCTTTGCGGCCTTCGGCGAGGCGGTGCTGGGCTTCATCGGCATTTCCATGCCCGCCTTTCGCATCGCCGGCGGGATGCTCTTGTTCCTGACAGCACTCGACATGCTGTTCGAGCGGCGCGGGCAGCGGCGCAAGGGTCAGGCCGATGCCGCCGAAGAGGATGAAGGCGACGATCCGTCGATCTTTCCGCTGGCCATCCCGCTCATCGCAGGGCCCGGCTCCATCGCCTCGGTGATCCTGCTGGCAGGTCAGAAACCGGGGGCCGAGGGGCTGGCCATGGTGATCGGGGTGATGCTGTCGGTGGTGGCACTGGTCTTCGTGATGTTCCTGATGGGCAGCCTGCTGGAGCACGCGCTTGGCCGCGTCGGGATCAACGTCGTCACACGCCTTCTGGGCATGCTTCTGGCGGCCCTCGCGGTGCAATTCGTGCTCGACGGGTTGCGCGGCTTTGGTCTGACGGGTTGAGCGCCTATATCGGGATCATGC
Source organism: Roseovarius sp. (assembly GCF_040219995.1). Taxonomy (GTDB): domain Bacteria; phylum Pseudomonadota; class Alphaproteobacteria; order Rhodobacterales; family Rhodobacteraceae; genus Roseovarius. The sequence continues at coordinate 20,136 of NZ_JAVJUC010000025.1, forward strand.
AACAGATCGATTTCGCACATCTGACCTATCTCGTGATCCTCGGCTCGGTGCTGGTGCTCTGGTTCGTGGTGCAGAACCGCGAGTCCATCGGCAAGCTGATGCAGCAGGCGCTGATCTGGGTGTTGATCTTTGTCGGGGCCATCGCAGTGGTCGGGCTTTGGGACGATATCCGCCAGACCGTGCGTCCGATGCAGAGCGTGGTGTCAGAGGACCGTATCGAACTGCCACGCGCGCCGGACGGGCATTACTACCTGACGGCGCAGGTGAATGGCGAGCCGATCCGATTTGTCGTCGATACCGGCGCGAGCCAGATCGTGCTGGGCCAGAACGATGCGGAGCGTATTGGCATCGACACCGGGCGCCTCGCCTATCTGGGGCGCGCCTATACGGCCAATGGAGAGGTGCGCACCGCGCCGGTCAGACTGAAGAGCGTCGAGGTGGGGCCGGTCCGGCACGAGGATGTCCGCGCGGTGGTAAACGAGGGCGAGATGAGCGGCTCGCTCCTGGGAATGAGTTACTTGCAGCGGTTTTCCAGCATTGAGATCACCGGAGGCAAGCTGGTCCTGACGCGGTAAGAGTTTCGGAGGCCGCCGGGGGATTGGCCTGGAGGGGACCTTGGCATAAGCCGCGCATCGACGGGCCGCGGTGCGGCGATCCAACGCTCATTCGGCAGACCTTTATGTCTGCCAAGTCAGGAAAACATTCATTTAATCCGCAGGTTGCAGCCAAATCGCCGTGCCGTCGGGGCAGCGTCATGCCGGAGGCATGCCTCTGGCATGACGATGCGCGGCGGTCTTCGACCGCGTATCGCGCGGGTGCTTTGATCCAAGGTCCGCCTCAGGCCAAAAGCCCCCACCCTCACGCCTCCGACCCTCCGGGCATACGCCGAGCAAGGGCGCAGAACCGCTCCAGATCGACCGTCTCGGCGCGGTCGGTGGGCTCAATCCCGGCGGCCCGGAGCCGATCCTCGATATCCGGCGCCGCGCCCTTGAGGGCAGCGCGCAGCATCTTGCGGCGCTGGTTGAAGGCGCGCGCCACGACCTGTTCGAGGATCTTGGGATCGGCGGGAAAACGCGGCGCGGCCAGCGCCGTCAGATGTACCACCGCGCTCGACACCTTGGGCGGCGGGATGAAGGCCCCGGGCGGCAGATGCATCACGATGCGCGGCTCTGCCCGCCATTGCGCCAGCAGCGCGAGCCGCCCATAAGCCTTGGACCCCGGAACAGCCACGATCCGCTCCGCCACCTCGCGCTGGAACATCAGGGTCAGCGATTGCCAGAACGGCGGCCAGTCGCGCGGCGTCAGCCAGCGGATCAGCAACTCCGTACCCACATTATAGGGCAGGTTCGCCACCACCCGGATCGGCGGCGTCAGATGCGCCAGAGGGTCGATATCGAGCGCATCGCCATTGATCACCTCAAGCCGCCCGTTCGAAACTGCGGCGATCTCTTGCAGCGCGGGCAGGCAACGCGCGTCCTTCTCGATGGCCAGCACCCGGCGCGCGCCCTCCGTCAGCAGCCCGCGCGTCAACCCGCCGGGCCCGGGCCCGATCTCCAGCACATCACAGCCCGACAGGTCGCCCGCCTGCCGCGCGATCTTGGCCGTCAGGTTCAAATCCAGCAGGAAATTCTGCCCCAATGATTTGCGGGCCGACAGGCCATGCGCCGCAATCACCTGCGACAGCGGCGGCAGTTCGTCGAGCCCGCTCATCCTAGCCGCGCCCGGCCCATGGCCTGCGCCATGCGCAGCGCCTCAACGAGCGAGGTCGGGTTGGCGACCCCCTGTCCGGCGATGTCGAGTGCCGTGCCATGATCGGGCGAGGTGCGGATGAACGGCAGCCCGAGCGTGACATTCACCCCCCGGTCGAAATCCAGCGTCTTGATCGGGATGAGCGCCTGATCGTGATACATCGCGATGGCGGCATCATAACCCGCCCGCGCCGCGGCGTGGAACATCGTGTCGCCCGACAGCGGCCCGCACAGATCAAGCCCCTCACCGCGCAACCGCTCCAGCACCGGCGCGATCACCTCGATCTCCTCACGCCCCATGAGCCCGCCCTCGCCCGCATGCGGGTTGAGGCCCGCCACGGCAAGGCGCGGGGCCGCGATTCCGAAATCGCGGATCAGCGCGGCGTGGGTGATACGGATCGTCTGCTCCAGCAGATCGGCGGTCAGCGCCTGCGGCACGTCCTTCAGCGGGATATGGATCGTCGCGGGCACGACGCGCAACGCATCCGAGGCCAGCATCATCACCACACGCTCGACCCCCGCCAGATGCGCCAGATACTCGGTATGGCCGGGAAAGGCGAACCCCGCCCCCTCCTGTAGCGCCTGCTTGTGAATGGGCGCGGTGCACAGGGCTGTCGCCTCACCGGCCTGCACCAGATCCACGCCGCGCGCGATCACGTCGATCACGCCCTGCGCCTGCGCAGACTGCGGCGTGCGGGGGGTGCGCGCCCCGACAAAATCATGCCGCAGCACCGGCAAGGCCTGCGCGCAGGCCGCCATCGCCTCGGCGGGGTGCTTGATCACCACATGCGGCGTGTCCTCGGGCAGATGCGCCGGATCGCCGATCAGGAAAAACGGCAGGTCGCCACGCAACGCGCCCCATGCAGCCGCGGCAATTTCAGGGCCGATTCCGGACGGCTCGCCACAGGTGAGCGCAACCGGAACGCTCACCGCTCGACGATCCGCGCCTCGGCGCGCAGCTGCTCCAGAAAACCGTTGGCAAAGGACTCGATCCGCTGGTTGCGGATGAAATTCGACAGATCCTCGACCGTGGGCTGATCACCATCCAGCTTGGGCGTGCGACCGCAGAGCATCAGGAAGACCAGCGTTTGTCCGTTCGCACGGGTCACATTGGCCGAGGTTTCGCCGGGGTCCAGTCGCGCCAGTTCGGAGGCGATATCGGTGGGGATCTCCTCGGGGGCCTTTGCGCCGAGTTCCAGAACCTCAGGCGGCTGACCCTGAGCCACACCGTAGAGGTCATCGCATGTATCAACCTCGGCACGCACCCGGGCCGCGCGCTGCAACGCCTCTTCGCTGCGACCGCCCGGGATGTAGTAGGCAGCGTATTCAATGGCCGAGAACTCTCGAGGTGACACGGATGTCTCTTCGATGTCGCGCATGAAGAACAGAGCAAGTGCCCCTTCAATAGGCAGTGGGTCAGACACTTCTCCGGGGGCAAGCCCAAGCACGATCCGGCGCAAGGCCGGCGGCAAATCGGACACTTGTGTCCAGTTCATGCGCCCGCCCCGCCCAGCAGAGCCTGCGGCGGAATGCTGCCGAGCGAAGGTCGCGAACGCACCCTCGCTATCGGCGGCGGCGATGCGCGCAGCGAGCCTTTGCTGTGCCTCAGCCTGTTCGATACTGGTGATTGGCAGGATAATTTCTGATAGCAGCACCCGCACCGAAGAGCCGCCGGTCAGCGTCCGCGTGGCGCGCTCCAGATCATCCTCGCTGACAGAGACCCGCGAGGCAAAGCGTGCGCGGGTGAATTCGCGCCAGGTGATCCCCGCGCGCACGAACTCGCGAAACGATTCCTCGGAGACACCCGATTGCCCGAGCGCGGCGATCATTTGCTCGGCATCCATGTTGGCACGCGCCGCGAATTCCTCCATGCCGGTGCGCACGGCGTCGTCGTCGAGGCTGAGCCCCGCCCCGGTGGCGGCATCAAGCTTGATCCGTTCCTCGATCAGTTGCTCTCGGGCCAGTTGCTGTGGATCGCCGGGCGCGCGAAACAGGGTCAGCATGCGCGCGCGCTGCTGGATCTCGTAGCGGGTAATCGCCTGATCATTGACAAAGATGACCGGTGCGAACAGGTTTTGCGCCAGAGCCGGACCCGTCGGCAGCGCCACGCCCATCAGGGCCGCGAGAAGAAGAGAGGCCACAAGGGCCGGTATGCGGCGAAGGCTGGGTGTCATTCTGATCAGTTCCTGCATGTCCGAGTAAAGCTCTTGTCCTGGGTCGCGGCGGAAAAACCCCGTAGTGCCACGGTAAAACCGATGTTGGTCTCGGGTTCAAGGATAGTCGATGAGGTGAAGCGGCGCGAGACGGAAAGCGTGACATCGACACATTCGTTGGTATATGTGAGGCCCACCCCGGCCCGGACGTTGCGATCTGTGCTCGCGTCATAGCGCCATTCACCACTCGCCGTCCAGTGACGGGCAAAACGGTAATGGCCATCAATGGCCCATTCAGCGACCGTAGAATTGCGCGCCTCGCGCGGGTCCTCCGCAAGCCAGATATATGTTGCCCCGATATTGGTCCGGTCGTTTTGCCAACTTGCGCGCGCCTCGGCCTTGGTCGCATCGAATATCTCGTCAAAAAGACCGCGCGCGGTCACGGCAAGACCAGTGGCGTTGCGATACTGCCCGGCGACAAGCAGATCGGAGGTCTGATCACGCAGGCCCGAAGACTTGGTAAAGGTGGGCGTGCCGGTAGGCTCTCGCAGGCGCTCGTCTCGGATCACCTGACCAACCGCCAACCGCCCTTCCCAGCCACTTGGGTCAAAGCGCGCATAGCTGATGCCATAGGCGCCGCTATAGCCACGCTCACGCCGGTCCGGCGCGTTGAACCGCGAGATGTTGAAGAGATTGCCCTCATCAAACTCGATCGCGGTACTCTCGTCCTGTGGAATATCCGGGTTCGCCCCACCCGACCAGGCCAGTTGCACAACAGGCTCTATGACATGCGTGACCCCGGAGACGCCGGTTTTCATGAACGGCCAGCGCAGCCGGAACGCCGCACTCGGAGTGAGTTCGGTGGCCTGATCCTCTGCGGTCGTGCCGATCTGGGAGATTTCGAAATGATCGAGGGTCAGCCCGGTCTCGACGTTGGCCAGCAGGCCCGCAGGCAAAATCCAGTTACGCCGCCAGTCAAGGCTGGTGGTAAACCGCGACACATCCCGGCCATCGGCAAAGCGATCGGGATCGGGACCATCGGTCACCAGATCGGAATTGCGCATATGGCCGTGGGCAACAGCGGCGAACCGCAATTCGCCGCCAATGCGCGACGGAAAGTAGCGACGCTCGTATTCGGCGTTCCCAACGAGCGATGGCAGCGTGGCGTTGTTTTCCCCCACGCGCAGCGACTTGAAATGGGTGATCGCGCCGCGAATGAACTCATCGCGCCGGGCGCGCTCCACGGACACCTCATTCTGAAGCCGGTCCTTGTCAGAAAAGTCGTGATCCAGAAGGAAGGTATCATCGCTGGTCAGTTCTATATTGAAGCGCAGAATGAAATCCTGCGGCAACTCGAACCGCCCTTGGCCAAAGAGATAGCCCCGGGTGTCCTCTGCGCTGAAATCGTCATCCGAGATGGCCGCGTTGAACTCGATCTCGCCCCGCCGGAAAGCTTGACGGTAGCGCAATTCGAGCCGCCGGGAATCCGTGGCCAGAAACGGCGCGACTGTCAGGTCCCGGTGATCGTCGATGCGAATGAAATACGGCACGCGCACCCCCGTACCAAGGAGCGACGAGGTCACGAGTTCGGGGTTCAGAAACCCGGTCGCGCGCTCGAGCGTCGGGTCCGGCATGCGCAGGCGCGGCAGATAGAGCACCGGGGTGCCCAAAACCCGAAGCTGCGCATTCTGAAAGTAAAGCTGGCGCTTCTGTTGATCGTGAACCATACGCTCGGCTCTGATTTGCCAGAGCGGGGGACGCCCACTCTCGCAGACCCGGCATGAGGTCACCGACGCCTTGTAAAGCTGATTAAAACGCGCATCGGTGCGCCGCATCTGATTGGCCGAGAGTTGCACCTGATCCTGCATGACGATTCGCGCACCACGCAGGATGCCGTTGGTCAGATCACGGTCGAGCGCACCGCTATCAGCCACGACAACCGTGTTCTCTGCCTCGGTCAGGGTCATCGGCCCGACGATACTCAACTGATCCGTGGCACGGTCATAGGTGATCTGCTGCGCGGTCAAGCGGCGGCCCTCATACAATGCCTCGACATTGCCGGTGGCGATCAGTTGCTCATCGGCGGTAAGTTGCACGTCATCTGCGATCAGCATGGCCGGATCGGGAGGTGCATCCTGCGCCGCAACCGCACCCGACCAGATTATCAGCGCCGAGAGAATCCCCGCAAACCTGCTCATCCGTCCTCCAAATGCAAGAGAATGCCAAGCGCCAGGAACATCGCCGCCAAGGGTGGGGCCCACGCGGCCAGCAGAATGGGGATTTGACCATTCTCACCCAGAATATGTGCAAAATTCCGGATATAGTGCAGGCCAAAGCCCGCAAGCACCGCCGCCAGCACCATAACCCCCATATTGGCACCCCGCGCATGGCGCATGGTAAAAGCCGCCGACATCAGAACCAGCGCCACGAGAAAGACCGGCTGCGCCAGTTCGCTGTGAAACCAGACCGCGTAGCGCCGCGCCGAAAAGCCCGCCTCCTCCAGCTCGGCGATGAAATCCGGCAGGTCCCACACGGGGATGTAACGCGGCTTGCCGAAACTGTCGACGATGCGGTCCTGCGTCAGGTCCGACGGAATGGTCAGCGTCACCGCGCGCGTCGCCTCGGCCTCGGGATTGCCGCCGCCAGACAAGTCCCAGATCTTGGCATCGCGCAGAAACCACTCCCCGTCCCGAAGCTGCGCCGCGCCAGCGTTGATCCGACGGACCGGCATGCCGTCGCGGTCGAAATCGAGGAAATTCGGCTCGTAGAGCGTGCCCAGATCCGAGCTGGCGCGCAGGGCGAAGATCACCGTCTGCCCCTCGGGCCCGCCTTGGCGCAGCCAGAGCCCTTCGGAAGAAATCGCAAGCGCTGCGGTTTCTGATCCCTGGTAAAAGTTCGACAGGTCGTGCTCGCGTTTGGAGGTGGCAGCGACGATGGGATTGCCGATCGATAACCAGAGCAAACCGATCATCAGCGCCACACAGGCCGGTGCCAGCAATCCCCGTAATGCAGAGCGCCCCGAGGCCCGCAGCACCACCAGTTCGGACGAGCGCGACAAGCGCAGGAACAGGGCTGTCGAGGCGAGGATCACCACCAACGGCAGGATTTCGTAATTGGCCCAAGGCATCTTGAGCAGCACGATCCCGAGCACTTCCCGGAACGGCTGGTCCGGCATGTCGCTCAGCTCGTCCATCAGCTCAATCAGCGCAATCAGCGCGGCGAGTGACAGCGCGACACCCAGAAAGCTGGCCAGAAAACGGCGGGCAAAGTAGAGTTGCAGGATCATGCGCCGGCCCCCGTCGCGCCCGACCGCATCCATCCCGTGAGCCGCCGCAGGAACCCGGGATACACCGCAAGCCCCAGCATCCCCATCGAGACCGCGCCGCCAAGAAGGATCGGCAGATACAGCAGCGGCCAGAGCGCGGCATTGACCAGCACCGGGGCGACGACGGCGCTTTCGACGATCTTTATCGTGACGAGAAGGCCAAAGGCGGTCAGCACCTGCCGCCAGACGCCGAACCGGCTGTAGCCGCCGACCAGCAGCGTGCAGAACCCCACAAGCGCCGCCACGATGCACATCAACGCATCGGTGAACCTGCCATGCAACTCGGACATGACCAGCCCCAACTCGGTGCCCGTGCGCTCTGCGACCGCCTCGGGCGCGCGCAGCATGTCGAGCGTCGAGGCATAGGCGACCTTGTTGAGATTGATCGCATCATTGCTGACCAGCGCGCTGATATCGTAAGAAAAATCGTCAAAATGCGTGGTAAAGAGGCGATTGCCCTCGCGTCGGATGTTCTGTGCCAGACCGGCCACCATCACCAACCGCGTGCCACCTGCCTCCTGCACCAGATAGGCGCGCGACGAGGTATAGGTGACCGCGCTCTTGGGGTCGCGCCGGTCCGAAAGGAACACGTCGCGCAACTCGCCCTCGGGCGTGATCTCGCGGATATAGAAGGTTATACCGGGGGCCGGATGCAGGAATTCCCCCTCGGTCAGCAGCTTGGCCGAGATGTTGCGGGACACCTCGTCCTGGCGCAGGCGTAGCTGGCTCATACTGTTGGGGATTAGCAGATGCGCCAGTACCGACATCATCAGCGCGATGACCACGCCGAACACCAGCACCGGCCGAATGAGGCGCAGCGGCGAATAGCCCATGGCCTGCATCACCGTAAGCTCGCTTTCCGCCGACAACCTGTGCACCACGTAAACTGCCGCTGCAAAGGCCGCGATCGGCAGCACGACCCCGATCACCCCCGGCAACGTGAGTGCCGTGAATTCCAGAAAGACCCAGGCGGGCTGGCCATCCCCGATCAGCCGGTCGAACATGCGCACCGCCTTGTTGATCCAGAAGATGGACACGAGAACGAGCGCAAAGAAACCGAACAAAACCATGAATTGCGACAGCATGTATCTGTCGAATCTGGTCACTCTTTTCCCCCACGGCAGCAGACTTGCACGGCAACCTAGCGGAATTGATTGCGGGGGAAAACTGCTAACTGGCCTTCGGCGACAAGCCGCGCTAGGTCTGGGGCAACCAAGTGAGAGAGGAGCCTTTCGATGACCACCCCCGTTTCCGTTGCCTTCACCGAGATCGACCTCGATGCCGTCGCCACCGCCGAGGGCCGTGTTGCGGTTTGCGTCACCCCCGACGGCAAGCTCGATCAGGCCGCGCGGCGGGTGAACCGTCTGACCAAGGGCACGCTTGCGCGTATCATCGAGAGCGGCACGCTGGAAAAGAAAAAGCCAGGCGATATCTTGACGCTGGCATGGCCGGTGGGTCTGGCTGCTGAGGCGCTCGATATCGTCGTGCTGCCGCGCAACGCAAGCGTCGAGGAAAGCCGCCGCGCCGGTGTGGCGCTCGGCCGGGCCAAGGGCGACAAGGCGCTTACCCTTTTGGGTGGCGCGCTCAAGCGTCCAGTCGAGGTGGTCCTCGGCGCGGTGCTGCGTGGCTATGGCTTCACCGCTCACAAGACGGGCGACAAGACCGAGGCCGGGCCGATCACCGTCATGGTCGCCAAGCCCGAAGAGGTCGAGGCCGAGGCCGCCCCGGCGCTTGCCGTGGCCGAGGGCGTGTTCTTCACCCGTGATCTGGTCAGCGAACCCGCCAATCACCTCACCACCACCGAATTCGCCAACCGCATCGCCGCGATGAAAGACCTCGGCCTCAAGATCACCGTGCTTGAGGAAAAGGACATGGAGAAACTCGGCATGGGCGCGCTCCTGTCCGTCGGGCACGGCAGCATCAGCCCGACCAAGCTGGCAGTGATGGAATGGCAGGGCGGACCCAAAGACGAGGCACCGCTCGCGCTCGTCGGCAAGGGCGTGGTTTTCGATACCGGCGGCATCAGCCTCAAGCCCGCGCAGGGCATGGAGGACATGACCATGGATATGGGCGGCGCGGGCGTCGTCGCGGGCGTCATGCGCACGCTGGCGCGGCGCGGGGCCAAGGCCAATGTCGTGGGCCTCGTCGGGCTGGTGGAAAACATGCCCTCGGACCGCGCGACGCGGCCCGGCGACGTGGTGACCTCGATGAAGGGCGACACCATTGAGGTGATCAATACCGATGCCGAAGGCCGTCTCCTGCTCGCGGACGTGCTGTGGTACGCGCAGGAAACCTACAAGCCGCGCGGCGTGATCGACCTTGCCACGCTCACTGGGGCCTGCATCGTGGCGCTCGGCCATGAGAACGCCGCCGTGCTGAGCAATGACGACGCGCTCTGCGACGCCTTCCTCAAATCCGCCAAATCCGAGGGCGAAGGCGCGTGGCGTTTGCCCCTTGGCAAGGCCTACGCGGACATGATGAAAAGCCAGATCGCCGATATCAAGAACTCGGGCGGACGGCCTGCAGGCACGATCACGGCGGCCGAATTCCTGCACCGCTTCATTCAGGACGGCATGCCCTGGGTGCATCTCGACATCGCCGGCGTCGCCAGCGTGAAGGCCGAAACGCCTTACGGGCCCAAGGGCGCCTCGGGCTGGGGGGTGATGGCGCTCAACCGTCTGGTCGCGGACATGCTTGAGAGGAACTGATGGGCGCGGCCTATTTCTATCACCTCACGCAACGCCCGCTCGAGGTGACCTTGCCCCTGCTTCTGGGCAAGGCACTTCAGGCGGGCTGGCGCGTGGTGGTACGCGGGCGCGACACCGGGCGCATGGGCTGGCTCGATCAAAAGCTGTGGCTGGGCCCCGAGGACAGCTTTCTGCCACATGGTCTGGCGGGCGGGCCGCACGACGCGGAACAGCCCGTGCTGCTGACCATCGGGGCCGAGCGGCCCAACGGCGCGGTCTGCGTGATGGCGGTGGACGGAGCCGAGGTGGCCCCGGACGAGGTGCAGGCGCTGCAGCGGGTCTGCATCCTCTTCGATGGCAATGATACCGACGCGGTCACCGTTGCCCGAAGCCAGTGGAAGGCCCTGACAGCAGCGGGCTGTTCGGCGCAATACTGGTCCGAAGCCTCTGGAAAATGGGAGAAAAAGGCGGAGGCGTGATCTGGCGGTAAGCCGTCATTGGATTGAGGCGTCTGCGCGCGGCGCGGCCCGATGGTCACCGATGCACGGATCGCTTCAAGAACCGCCCGATGCCGACCTCCCCTACCCTGCAGCCCCCACATCCGCCTGCGCGACCGATACCGCCTTGACGACGACATGCACTTCGGCACCGGGGGCAAGAGCGAGTGCCGTCGCCGCACGCCGGGTGATCCGGGCCAGCACGCGCCCTGCCTGTGTGTCCACCGCGACGATGGCCCCCGGCCCCGCCCCTTCGCGGACCGCCTGCACCACCCCCGGCAACACGTTCAGCGCAGACAGCCCCTCGGGCCGTCCGCGCGCCACGATCACGTCATGCGCGGCGATGCGCACGCGCAACTCGGCCCCTTCCGCCCGGTCCACACGCGGCAGCCACAGGGCCGCGCCACCGGCATTGAGCTCCGATAACCCGTCCTCGTGATGCCGCACCACCCGCGCCGCCAGCACTGCGCCCGCCTCGCGCGCACCGAGCGGCGTGATCGCGGGATCGCCCAGCACCTCTTCGGCACGGCCCTGCGCCACCACGCGGCCTGCATCGAGCGCCACGACCGTCGTGGCCAGCCGCGCCACCTCAGAGGCGGAATGACTGACATAGAGGATGGGAATGTCCACCTCGTCGCGCAGCCGCTCCAGATAGGGCAGGATCTCGGCCTTGCGCGCCTCGTCGAGCGAGGCCAGAGGCTCATCCGCAAGGATCGCGCGCGGGGCCGACAGAAGCGCACGCCCGATGGCCACGCGCTGTTTCTCGCCGCCCGAGAGCGCGCCGGGGCGGCGTGCGAGCAGATCACCGATACCCAGCATCTCGACCACACGGTCCATATCCGCGGGCCGCGCGCTTTTTGGCGCAAACCATTGCCCATAGCGCAGGTTCTGCCGCACGCTCAGATGCGGAAACAGCCGCCCCTCCTGAAAGATATAGCCCAGCCTGCGCCGATGCGGCGGCAGGTGCAGGCGCTGCGCGGTGTCACACAGCACCCGCTCGCCGATGGCAATCCGACCTGTGCCGGGCCGGAGCAACCCCGCCACCGCGTTGACGATGGTGGTCTTGCCCGAGCCCGAGCGACCAAAGAGCACCGTGATCCCCTTGGGGGCCTCGAACGCCACGTCGAGGCTCAGCGCCCCGAGCGTATGGGACAGTCGTACCTCCAGCATCAGCGCCCGCCCACACGGGCCGCGACGCGCCGCGCCATCCATTCCGAGAAGGCCAGCGCCGCGGCAGCCATCAGGATCGACAGCCCGGCCAACCGCGCCGCCCGCGCCTCGCCGCCGGGGGTTTCGAGCAACAGGTCAATCGCCAGCGGGATGGTCTGGGTCTGGCCGGGGATGTTTGACACGAAGGTGATCGTGGCCCCGAACTCGCCCATGCCCTTGGCGAAGGTCAGCACCGTTCCGGCGAGGATGCCCGGCAGGATCAGCGGCAGCGTCACGGTCAGGAACACCCACGCCCCCGACGCCCCGAGCGTGGCCGCCGCCTGTTCCAGTTTCGGGTCCACCGCCTCGATCGAAAGGCGCACAGCGCGCACCATGAAAGGGAACGCCATGACACCCGCCGCCAGTGCCGCCCCCGTCCATCGAAAGGCGAAGGTGAACCCCAGCGTGCTGTCCAGAAACCCGCCGATGGGCCCCTTGATGCCGAAGGCCAGCAACAGCAGATAGCCGGTCACTACCGGCGGCATGATCAGGGGCAGATGCACCACGACGTTGAGAACCTCGCGCCCCGGAAACCTCCAGCGGGCCAACGCATAGGCCACAGCCAGACCGAACGGCAGGCTGAACAGGGTGGCCCAGAGCGCGACGCGCAGCGACAGGCGCACCGCCTCCCATTCCGCAGGGCTGAGCCAGTCCTGCATGGGCCTTAGTCCGCAATCACGGCAAAGCCCTGCCGGGCAAATGCCGCGCGGGCCTCGGCCCCTTGCAGGTAGTCGAGCAAGGCCGATTGCGCCGGCCCCTCGCGCCCGGCGATCCCGGCCACGGGATAAACGATCGGCGGGTGGGTCCCGGCCGGGAAGGTGCCGATGACCGACACTGCGTCTTCGGCTGCGGCATCGGTGGCATAGACAATGCCGTAAGGTGCCTCGCCAAGCGCCACGAGGGCGAGCGCCCCGCGCACGTTGTTGCTCTGCGCCACGCGGGGGGCGACCGCCTGCCATTGCCCGAGGTTTTCCAGCGCTGCCTTGCCGTAGATACCGGCCGGAACGGCCTCGACCAGCGCCATGGCGAGACGTCCGTCGCCCAGCATCGCGGCAAGGTCCATGTCGGGGCCGATCTTGACCATGGGGTGCAGCGCGTCATGCGCGATGAGAACGAGAGAGTTGCGCAACAGATCGCGCCGCGTGCCTTGCGCAATCAGACCATCGGCCTCCAGCGCATCCATCCAGCCGGGATTGGCGGAGATGAACACATCCGCCGGGGCACCTTGCTGAATCTGGCGCGCCAAGGCCGAGGACCCGGCCAGCGAGATCGCAAGATCATGGCTGGTCAGGGCCTCAAACCCTGTCTCGATCTCGGCCATGGCATTGGTCAGGCTGGCGGCGGCAAAGACCGTGACGCCTTCGGCGCGCGCACCGGAAGGGGCAAGCGTGGCAAGGCCAAGAGCCAGCGACAGGATGGATGAGCGCAAGACCTGAGACCGCACGAAAATTCCCCTTAGATATGTCTCAGAAAACATATCGCCGAGGCAAGCCGAGCGATCAAGCGTTATTTTCCATCAGACCTATCGGCCAAAAGATCACATAGCGCGCTGATCCGCGCCGAACCCGCCTCGGCGGTGATCTCCTGCAGCTTGCGGTAATGCATCAGCACCGTCTCGCCGGTCTCGGTAAGGGCCGCCCCGCCTCCCTTGGCCCCGCCGCGCGAGGAGGTCACGAGGGGCGCGTGAAACGCCGTATTCATGGTCTCGACAAGGCTCCATGCGCGTTTGTAGCTCATCCCCATGCGTCGCCCGGCCGCGGCGATGGAGCCGGTCTCGCGGATTCCTTCGAGCAGGTCCGCCTTTCCCGGGCCCAGCATCGCATCCTCGCCGAACACGATGCGCAGCCGCAGACGGGAGGCCTCTGCCCCGGTATGCCGATCCTCGCTCATACCGCTTTATGCCTCGCCTTCGATCTGTCTTGCAAGATATATCGTGGGGCGGGATGGCCCGCAAGGCCCCTTGCACTCGGGCGCAGGGCGACGCATGGAACGGGGATGACCACAACTGCCCTCTCCTCCTGATCATGCCGGTCACGCTCGACAGCCTCGGCGCTCTTGCCGCGCTGCCCTTTGACGAGATCATCGACGTGCGTTCGCCGTCGGAATTCGCCGAGGATCACATCCCCGGCGCGATCAACCTGCCGGTGCTCTCGGATGCCGAGCGTGCCCGCGTCGGCACGATCTATGTGCAGGAAGACAAGTTCCTCGCGCGCAAGATCGGGGCGGCGCTGGTGGCGCGCAATGCCGCCGCACATATCGAGGGGCCGCTTGCGGATCGCGGCGGCGGCTGGCGGCCGCTGGTCTATTGCTGGCGCGGCGGGCAGCGGTCGGGGTCGTTCACCGTGATCCTCAAGCAGATCGGCTGGCAGGCGGAGACCGTGGCGGGCGGCTATCAAAGCTATCGCCGCCTCGTGGCGGACATGCTCTACGAGCAGGATTTTCCGGCCCGGGTCGTGCTGATCGACGGCGGCACCGGCACCGCCAAGACGCGGCTGCTGGCCCATATCGCGGCGCAGGGCGGTCAGGTTCTGGACCTCGAGGAGATGGCGGCCCATCGCGGCTCTGTCTTTGGCCCGATCGCAGGCGGGCAACCGCCGCAAAAGGCGTTCGAGAGCACGCTTGCGGCCCACATCACGGCGCTCGATCCCGCGCGCCCGGTCTTTGTCGAGGCCGAAAGCACCCGGATCGGGCGGATCAACCTGCCGCCCGCGCTCGCCCGTGCGATGAAGGCGGCGGAGGTGGTGCGCATCACCGCACCAATGGCAGCGCGGGTCACGCATCTTCTGTCAGACTATGCAGACCTCGTCGCCGATCCGGGCACGCTCGACACGATCCTCGGGCGGCTGGTGCGCTATCACGGGCACGACCAGGTGGCGGAGTGGCGCGCATTGGCCGCAACCGGTGATCTGGCGCGGCTGGTCGAGTCGCTGATCGTCACGCATTACGACCCGCGTTACACTCGCATCGCCGGGCCGGGACAGGCCGCGCCGCTTTGCCTGCCCGACCTGGAAGAGGCGACGCTGGCCGCAACCGCGCGCCACCTGATCGCCGGTCACGGCTGAGCAACACCCTGCAAGCGCACGCCCGGCGCGCCTTCTTCCATCTGTCCGATGATCGCCGCGTCATGGCCTGCCAGACGCAGGGCGCGCAGCCGGTCCTCTGCCACGTCAGAGGCCACCGCCGCGAGAAACCCGCCCGCCGTTTGCGGATCGTGCAGCAGGATGGCGCGCGCATCCTCACCGGCCCCGGCCACGGGGGCCGCACGGCGATTTGCCGCCCAGATGGTCGAACGCAGGCCCGTGGCTGCCAGCGCCTCCGCCCCGGAGAACAGCGGGACCGCCGCCGGGTCGAGCGCCGCGCCACAGCCTGAGGCCCGGCTGATCGCCCAGAGATGCCCGGCCAGCCCGAACCCCGTCACATCCGTCATCGCCCGCGCGTCGGACAGGATCGCCGCCGCATCGCCCTGCGGGGTGGCCAGCACGTCCAAGAAAGAGCGGATGTCACCACCGCGCGCCTGCCCGCGCATCTCGGCGGCCAAGAGCGTGCCCGAACCGATGGGCCGTGTGAGAACGAGCACATCTCCGGGCCGCGCCCCGGCAGTGGTGATCGCGTCGCCCTCCAGCAGTCCGGTCAAGGTAAAGCCGATGCTCAACTCTGCGCCCATCGTCGAATGCCCGCCGATGATCTCTGCCCCCGCTGCACGCAAGGCATCGCCTGCCTGCGCCATGATCTCGGACATGCTGCGGGCCTGCAACGGCTCGGACATGCGTGGCAGCGTGATCGACACCAGCGCCGCCTGCGGGCACGCGCCCATCGCCCAGATATCACCCAACGCATGCAGCGCCGCGACCCGCGCCATCAGCCCGTGATCCATCGTAAAGCCACGCAGGTGATCCGTGGTCAGCACCTGACGCACACCGCCGATGTCGAGCACGGCGGCATCGTCGCCCGGCCCTGTCAGGATGTCGGCACGCGCGGCACCACCTTGCGCGGCCAGCATGCCCGACAGCACATCCGGAGCCACCTTGCTGCCGCAACCGCCGCAGAGCGGCTCTTGCACCGTCTCCTCGCTGAGTGCTCTGACGCGCGGGGTTTCCGATTTCGACATCTGTGGCAGCGGCTCGAATTTCGCCATAAACTTGCGGTCGATCCGGTCTTTCCAACGCCACAGAACCGGCCCGGCAAAGGCCAGGCCCGCCTTTTCGGCGAGGGCCGATTTGCGCCCCATTGAGATCAGCTTGAGGTAATGACGCTGCGGATGGAAGGGGCGCAACGCCTGCCCGCTCAGCGCCGCGCGCAGGTTGTCACGCAGGACCGGGGCCGCGCGCACGGCGTAAACCCCCGCCTTGGGGCGCGGCGCATGGGCCAGGTGAGCACAATCCCCGGCGGCAAAGAGCGTCTCACAGCCCTCGACCCGCAGATCCGGGCCGACGCGCAGAAAGCCCGCATCGGTCACCGGCAGGTTTGAAGCTGCCAGCCAAGGATGCGCCCGCGCCCCCGCCGCCCCGGCAATGAAACCCGCGGGGATGGGCGTCCCGTCGGCCATCTCGACGCCCGTCTCAGAGATCGCACGCACCTCGGCCCCGGTCAGCACCTGCACGCCGTAGCCCCGCAGCGCCGCCAGCAGGCGCGCGCGCGCCACCGGGGCGTCGGGCGCAATCTCGGGCGCGCGCTCGATCAGCGTGATCTCGGGCCGTGCGCCCGCTCCCTGCAACCGGTGCGCCATCGCCAGCGCCAGTTCGATCCCGGCGATGCCGCCGCCGATCACCGCCGCCTGCGCCGGCGCCTCCCCCTTGGCCACGCGCGCGACGAACCCGTCCCAGGCCTGCGCGAAGGGGCCAAGCGGCTTGGCCGCCACGCCATGGGTGGCAAAGCCCGGAAGGTCCGGCATGCCCGAATGAATGCCGACATCGACCGAGGCCACGTCATAGGCAATCTCGCCGCGGCCCGCGACGGTGATGCGCCGCGCCCCTGCGTCAATCCGCGTGGCCGCCCCCACCACCAGCCGCGCACCGGCAAAGCGCGCCAGCTTCACGAGATCGATCTCCAGTTCCTCGTGCCGGTAATGACCGGCCACGAGCCCCGGCAGCATGCCAGTATAAGGGGCAACGGGATTGGGGTCGATCACCGTCAGACGCGCGCCGGGCAGCGGGTCCATCCCCCACATCCGCAACACCAGCGCATGCGCATGGCCACCGCCCACGAGGACGAGGTCGCGCGACATCGGTGCGGTGGATTGCATCATGGAATGGGCCTCCAGTTTTCGGAGTTGGCATAGGGCATATCCGCGCGGGCGAAAAGCGCAACGACGCTATGTTTCCTGAATCCCTGAGACTGTCACCACCAGAATGGCGATCGTATCGCGCCGTCGCCCCTCCGCGCGGCCGTCCTCCTTTCAGGATACTCCGGGGGTTTGCGGGCATCGCCCCAATCCGGCAAAACCTACGCGGCGCAGCCGCTCCACCTAAACAAACCCGGCCCGCGTATCAATCCAACACTCAGTGCAGGGTGAATTCGCCGGTCACGTTGCGCCATTCGCCGGGCGCGATCAACTTGCGATGGGTGAAGCGCACGGAATGCAGCGGCCCCTCGATCTCGCGCTGCCAGAATTCGATGAACTCGAACAGTTTCGGATGATCCGGGGCAAGGTCATAGTCCTGCCAGAGATAGGTATTGAGCACGTTTTGATAGTCGGGCATCCTGTAGAAGAATTCCGCCGTGGTCAGCCCGTAGCCCTTGAGCATCAGTTCGGTTTCAGAGGTCTCCATATGTCTCTCCACTAACTGCCTGTCCTCCGATGATGCCCGAAAGAAATTACTTTTCAATAAAAACAGTATGTTGGCACTCGGCGAGTGTGGCTGACAAATGCCACCCCGTTGCGCCATTGCACCCCATATCATGGCTCTGATATAGTCGTTCCAACAAGATATAGCGCCAGATCACAGGACGGTAAAAAACGTGAGCGATACGCCTCAACCCCCTGAAAACACAGATGAAATGCCCCCCGCATATGACGGGCCCTCGGTTTCCATCACGCATGAGATGAAGACCTCCTATCTCGATTACGCGATGAGCGTGATCGTAAGCCGCGCGATCCCCGATCTGCGCGACGGCCTAAAACCTGTGCACCGGCGCATCCTTTATGCCATGCATGAGGGTGGCAATACCCACGACAAGCCCTACCGCAAATCGGCG
This sequence comes from Roseovarius sp., assembly GCF_040219995.1. Lineage (GTDB taxonomy): Bacteria > Pseudomonadota > Alphaproteobacteria > Rhodobacterales > Rhodobacteraceae > Roseovarius. The sequence continues at coordinate 37,950 of NZ_JAVJUC010000025.1, forward strand.
CGCGCCGTGGGCGACGTTATGGGCAAGTATCACCCGCATGGCGACTCCGCGATCTATGACGCGCTGGTGCGTATGGCGCAGGATTTCTCGATGTCGCTGCCACTATTGGACGGTCAGGGCAATTTCGGCTCGATGGATGGCGATAATGCGGCGGCCATGCGCTATACCGAAGTGCGCATGGACAAGCCTGCGTCCTTTCTGCTCGCCGATATCGAGAAAGAGACGGTCGATTTTCAGGACAATTACGACGGCAAGGACCGCGAGCCCACCGTGCTGCCCGCGCGGTTCCCCAACATGCTGGTCAATGGCGCGGGCGGCATCGCCGTCGGCATGGCCACCAACATCCCGCCGCACAACTTGGGCGAGGTGATCGACGCCACGCTGGCGCTGATCGACAACCCCGATCTCGAGACCGAGGATCTGATCCGCTACGTCCCCGGCCCCGATTTCCCCACCGGCGGCCTCATGCTGGGCCGGTCGGGGGCGCGCAAGGCTTATCTGGAGGGGCGCGGCAGCGTCATCATCCGCGCCAAGACCCGAACCGAGGAAATCCGCAAGGATCGCTATGCCATCGTCATCGACGATATCCCCTATCAGGTGAACAAGGCCAGCATGATCGAAAAGATCGCCGAGGCCGCCCGCGAGAAGCGCATCGAGGGAATCTCCCACGTTCAGGACGAAAGCGACCGCAACGGCGTGCGCGTGGTGGTCGAACTCAAGCGCGACGCCACCGCCGAAGTGGTGCTCAACCAGTTGTTCCGCTTCACCCCGATGCAAACTTCGTTCGGCTGCAACATGCTGGCCCTCAACGGCGGCAAGCCCGAGCAACTGACGCTGCATCGCTTTCTGTCGCTCTTCGTTCAATTCCGCGAAGAGGTGGTCGCGCGCCGCACCGCCTTTGATCTGCGCAAGGCGCGGGAACGCGCGCATGTGCTCTGCGGTCTCGCCGTCGCGGTCTCCAATGTCGATGAGGTGGTGGCGACCATCCGCTCCTCGGCCGATGCCGCCGAGGCACGCAAGAAGCTGATGGAACGGCGCTGGCCTGCAGGCGATATCCTCGAATATATCGCGCTGATCGACGACCCCACCCATCGCGCCAACGAGGACGGTAGCTATAACCTGTCGGAAACGCAGGCCCGCGCCATTCTCGATCTGCGCCTGCAACGCCTGACCCAACTGGGCGTCAAGGAAGTCACCGACGAGTTGCAGGACCTCGCGGGCAAGATCAAGGACTACCTCGCCATCCTCGCCAGCCGCGAGCGCATCATGCAGATCATTCGCGACGAGCTGACGGAAGTGCGCGACCAATTCGCCGTGCCGCGCCGCACCGAGATCGTCGACTGGTCCGGCGACATGGAGGATGAGGATCTCATCGAGCGCGAGGAGATGGTCGTTACCGTCACGCAGGGCGGCTATATCAAACGCACCGCGCTCGCCGACTTCCGCGCCCAGAAGCGCGGTGGCAAGGGCCTCAGCAGCATGGCCACCAAGGATGAGGACGTGGTCACCACGCTCTTCGTGGCCAACACCCATACGCAATTGCTGTTCTTCACCACCGAAGGCATGGTCTACAAGCTCAAGACATGGCGTCTGCCGCTTGGCGGGCGCACATCCAAGGGTAAGGCCATCGTCAACATCCTGCCCATCCCCACCGGCGTCTCCATCGCCGCGATCATGCCGGTGGACCGCGCCGAGGAGGAATGGGCCGACCTTCAGATCGTGTTCGCCACCTCGGCGGGCGATGTGCGGCGCAATGCGCTGTCGGATTTCACCAATGTCATGCGCAACGGCAAGATCGCGATGGACCTGCCCGAGGGCGTGGAACTGGTCAATGCGCGCATCTGCTCGCCTGCCGATGACGTGATGCTGGTCACCAATTCCGGCCGCGCGATCCGCTTTCCGGTGCCTGATGTGCGCGTCTTCAAGGGCCGCAAATCCACCGGCGTGCGCGGCATCCGGTTGCAGAACGGCGACCGCGTCGTGTCGATGTCCGTGATCGGCCATTTCGAGGCCACATCGGACGAGCGCGCCGCCTATCTCAAGATGCGCCGCGCCGCCGCCGGGGCCCCCGAGGACGAGAGCGGCGAAGAAGACGGCAACGCCGACGCCGTGCTGAGCGCCGAGCGGTTCGAGGAGATGCAAGCCGCCGAGAACCTGATCCTGACGATCACCGCCAATGGCTCGGGCAAGCTGTCGTCGAGCCATGACTACCCGGTGCGCAGGCGCGGTGGCATGGGGGTCGCCGCCATCGACCGCGCGATGCGCGGCGGGCCACTCGTGGCCTCGTTCCCGGTGACGCTGGAAGATCAGATCATGCTCGCCACCTCGCGCGGGCAGTCGATCCGCGTGCCGGTGATGGGCATTTCCTTCCGCTCGCGCAGCGCCGGTGGCGTCAAGGTGTTCAACACCGGCAAGGGCGAAGAGGTCGTCTCGGTCGCGTGGATCGCCGAGCAGGCCGAGGACGAGGACGAGACGGCATCGTCGGAGGAATGAGAGCGGGGCGGGGCGGATGCAAGGCGCTGCCCCGGCCTCTCGCTGCCTGATCACCGGGGCGAATGGCCGGCTTGGCCGCCTGTTGCGCATGGCGTGGCCTGTTGATGACGGCCCACAGCCCATCTGGCTCGCCCGGCGCGGCGATGCGGATATCCTCTGGCCCGGCGCGCCCACCCCCCTCCCCGACCTGCCCCTCTGCGAGACAATGGTGGCGCTCTGGGGGCAGACATCGGGCGACGCGCAGACAATTGCGCAAAATGTGGGCCTCGTGGCGCAAGGCGTTCGGCTGGCCCACGCCTGCGGGGCAAAGCGCGTCTTTCATATCTCGACCGCCGCGATCTACGGCCCCGGCCACACGATGGACGAGTCGCGCATCCCGGCCCCGGTCAATGCCTATGGCCACGCCAAGCTGGACATGGAGCATACCGTCGCCGCCCTGCCCCGCGACGGCCTGCATCATGTGATCCTGCGACTGGCCAACGTGGTGGGCGCGGACAGCCTCGCGCCTGCGCTGAACGATCCGACGCGCGGCGTCACGCTCGACCGGTTCGCGGATGGGGCCGGGCCGCGGCGCAGCTATGTCGCGCCGGGCGACCTGGCGCGGGTGCTGGCCGGGCTGGCCCGGCTGGCCACGGACGATTTGCCCGATCTCCTCAACATCGCAGCGCCCGCGCCCGTGGCGATGGAGGATCTGGTACGGGCTGCGGGCTGCCCGATCATCTGGCGCGCAGCGCCGCCCGAGGCGCAGGCGGAGGTCTCGCTCGATGGCAACCGGCTGGCACGGCTCTTGCCGGGCGCGGTGCACCATGTAACCCCCCGCGAGATGCTCGCCGATTGGCGTAGCGCCCAAGCTCGCACGGCCTGACACGCAAGCCCATGCTATGGACATATCCTTCACTTCCCGCCCGGATCCGGTCACGGCATGGTGAGAAACATTGCCCCAAGACCGAGGCACGCCCTATTATACCATGACGCTGCCCAAATATTTGGGGGCACTTTCCTGCGGAGACGACCATGCCCCACCGGCTGACCCGCCTTCCGCGCCCCGAGCGAGGGCGTATCCTGCACGCGGTGATCGAGGCGGGGCTGATGCTGTTGGCCATCACCCTCGGTGCGCTGCTCACCGGTGACGCGCGCGCGCTCGCCATATCGGGTCTCTGGGCGCTGCCTCCCATATTGATCGCGGCGGGGTTGGGAAACGCGCTCGACCTGCACCGCGCCACACCGATCCGCCACCTCACCAGCGACATGGGACGGATTGCCCTTGTCGCCGGAATTGCAAGCCTCACCGGCATCCTCCTGTCGGCGGTGATGGTAGCCGGACCATCGGCGCGGTTCTTCATCGCAACGGGGATCGTGTATCTGCTCATATCGGGCGCGCGCCACCTCTGGCGGCGACATGACGGCGGAACCCGTCCCACGGGCCGCGCCGTCGATCCGGCAGCACTTCTGGGGCGCGACGCACTCGAGAACGAGTTGCCGGATGTGAGCGACGTCTATGCCGGGCGGCGCATTCTCGTGACCGGTGCGGGCGGCTCCATCGGCTCCGAGCTTTGCCGTCAATTGGTGCAATGCCGCCCCACAACCCTGATCCTGATGGATCACGGCGAACATGTGCTGTTTCAGATCGAGCGCGAACTGCGCGGTCTCGCCCCAGAACTGGAGATCATCCCGATCCTCGGCTCGGTCTGCGACGCCGCCCTCGTCAACGTGCTGATGCACGCCAAGAAGATTGACGTGGTGCTGCACGCGGCCGCCTACAAGCACGTGCCGCTGGTGGAATCGAACGCCATCGAGGGGATGCGCAACAACGTACTCGGGACCCGTACCGTCGCCAATGCCGCGCGCGAGGCGGGGGTCGAACGCTTTATCCTCGTCTCCACCGACAAGGCGGTGCGCCCGACATCGGTGATGGGGGCCTCTAAACGATTTGCCGAGATGATCGTGCAGGATCTGGCCACCCGGTCGGACAAGACGCGATTTTCGATGGTGCGTTTCGGTAATGTTCTGGGCTCTTCGGGCTCGGTGATCCCGGTCTTTGCCGATCAGATCGCGCGCGGCGGACCGGTAACGCTGACCCACCCGGAGGTCACGCGCTATTTCATGACCATTCCCGAGGCAGTGCGACTGGTGCTGCTGGCAGGATCCTTCGCCCGCGACGGCGATGTCTTCGTGCTCGATATGGGCGAACCGGTCGCCATTCAGGACATCGCGCGCCGGATGATCGAGGCGTCCGGCTATAGCGTGCGCGATGCTGCCAATCCGCGCGGCGATATCGAGATCGAGATCACCGGGCTGCGCCCCGGCGAGAAGCTGCACGAGGAACTGCTGATCGGCTCGGATATGCTGACCACACTGCATCCGCGCATCCTGCGCGCGCAGGAGGGGCACCTGTCGGAGATCGAGCTTGCCAAGGCGCTCAAGTCACTGTCCGAGGCGATCGAAACCCGCGATGTGGCCCTGCTGCGCTCGATCCTCGCGCAGTGGATCGAGCAGACCGAGGCGGATGAGGCGGTGAATGACTGAGGGGTCGGAAGGCGGTTGATTTGGGCCTGATGCTGTCGTTGACGTTTCCGAGATGAGCCGCGCTGTGCCCGACCGCGGGTGGGCGCTGCAACCTTTCCGGGGCGCGCTTTATGGCAGCCAAATACTGCAGCGATTGCGCGGGGTTATGACGTTGCAAAAGCGCCCGCCCGGGGGGGCGGTCGGGCGCTGCGCGGCGGCGCGTTCCGCGCCTTGATTCCGCGCATTGGCGCTGCAACTAAACGACCGCTCGAGGCCAAAACCTACCCTCCTCAAAGCCTCCCGAATTTCTCCTCGAGATACTCCAGCAGCGGCCCCGCCGTGGGCTCCGCCCCTCCACAGGCGCGCCCGATCACCTCGGCGGGGGCAAACCGCCCGCCATGGCGCTGCACCTGTGCGCGCAGCCAGGATGTCGCCCCGCCCAGATCGCCGCGCGACAGATGCACCTCCAGATCCGGCACCGCCCCGCGCATCGCCTGGTAAAGACAGCCGGCGTAGACATTGCCCAGGCTGTAGGTCGGGAAATAGCCGAACAGCCCCACCGACCAATGCACATCCTGCAACACCCCGTTCGAGGCCCGATCCACCGCATAGCCGAAATCGGCCTCGAAGCGGTCATTCCACGCGGCCTCCAGATCGTCGGTCGACAGATCCCCCGCGATCAGCGCCTTTTCCAGATCAAACCGCAGCATGATATGCAGGTTGTACTGCACCTCGTCCGCCTCGGTGCGGATGAACCCGCGATGCACCCGGTTGACCGCGCGATAGAACGTCTCGGCATCGTCCACTCCGAAATCGCCGAAGGTGTCGCGCATCCGCTCGAACAGCCAGCCGGTATAGGCTCGACTGCGCCCAAGCTGGTTCTCGTAAATCCGGCTCTGGCTTTCATGCACGCCCATCGACACGCCCTGCCCCAGCGGCGTCAGGCGATAATCCGGGTCGATGCCCTGCTCATAACAGGCGTGGCCGACCTCGTGGATCGTGGAATAGAGGCAGTTGAACGGATCATGCTCGCTCACCCGCGTGGTGATACGCACATCGTCGCCGCTGCCCGAACTGAACGGATGCACGGCCATGTCGAGCCGCCCGCGCGCGAAATCATAGCCAAAATTCCGTGCCAATTCGCGCGAGAGACGCAGTTGCGCCTGTTCGTCGAAATGCGCGTCCAGCGCGGGCCAGTCGCGCTCCAGCGCGCGGGCGCGCAGATCGACCAGCCGGGGCCGCATCTCGGCGAACATCGCGTCTAGCCGCGCCGCCGTCATGTCGGGCTCGAAATCGTCGATCAGCGCATCATAGAGGTCGCGCCCCCGCGCCACGGCGGCGGCCTCCTCGCGTTTCAATCGGATCACCTCGGCCAGCACCGGCGCGAAGGCAGCGTAATCATCCGCCGCGCGTGCCTCGGCCCATTGCCCCTGCGCGCGGCTGGTCAGCCGCGCGAGCGCCACCGCCAGATCACCAGGCACCAGTGTGGCGCGATCATAGTCGCGGCGGATATGGCGCAGCTGCGCGCGGGCGACCTCGTCGCTGACCTCCGCCTCGGCCTCGGACAGCAGATCGCCGCGCCGGGGATCACAGCGCCGGGCGTGCAGCACCGCCTGCATCGCGCCCGACTCCTCGGACCGTTGCTCTGCCGCCCCGCGCGGCATCATGGTTTCCTGATCCCAGCCCAGCCGCCCGGCCACTTGTGCCAGCGCCTGCGTGTCGCGCTCCTGCGCCATCAGATCGTCATAGGCCGTCATGCCGTCGCCCCCCGAATGGATGTGGCGCGCGGATACTGGCTTAGGAACCGCGCCCGCAGGATCAGCACCCAGAGCACCACCGCCACGAATTGATGCGCAATCGCCAGATGCCACGGCGCGATATAGAGTACCGTCATGATCCCCAGCACGATCTGTAACAGCAGCACCGCGAACATCGCGGTAAACGCGCCGCGTGTGATGCCATGCGCAGAGCGCCGTCCGCGCAGCCAGGCCACCACGGCGAAGGCCAGCAGCAGATAGCCGCTGACCCGGTGAATGAACTGCACCGTGCCGGGGTTCTCGAAGAAATTGCGCCACCACGGGGCAAGGTCCATCATGTCAGGCGGCAGGAGGCCCCCGGCCATCAGCGGCCAGTCGGTATAGGTGCGGCCTGCGTCGATGCCCGCCACCAGCGCGCCCAGCAGGATTTGCAGAAAGGCGAAATGCATCAGGCCGGTGGAGAGGCTGAAAAGCCTGGCCTCACGCCCGCGCCGGGCCTGCATCAGTTCCCGCTCTTCACGGCCAAGCATAAAGACATACCAGGCAATCAGCCCGAGGATGACGAAGGCCAGCCCCAGATGCGTCGCCAGCCGGTAAGAGGCCACGGCGATCATCTCCCCCGAAAGCCCCGAGGACACCATCCACCAGCCAATCGCGCCCTGCGCCCCGCCCAAAGCACCCAAGCCCAGCAGACGCCCCGCCCAGCCCTTGGGGATCTGCCGCGCCAGCAGAAAGCCGAAAAAGCCCAGCGCCCAGACCAGCCCGATGACCCGGCCCAATTGCCGGTGCCCCCATTCCCACCAGTAGATCACCTTGAACTCGGCAAGGCTCATGCCCTTGTTCAAAAGCTCGTATTGCGGAATCGCACGATACTTGTCGAATTCCTCCTGCCAGACGGCGTCGGACATCGGCGGCAGCGCCCCGCTCACCGGCTTCCACTCGGTGATCGACAGCCCGCTATCGGTCAGCCGCGTGAGCCCGCCCACGGCGATCATCACCACCACCAGCGCAAAGAGGATCATCAGCCAGATGCGGATACCGCGCCGCGCGCCGCGCCGCCCGGAATCGATCATACCACCCTTGGGGGCCTGTTTGGGGGCCTCGGTGCCGCCCACCTCTTCGAAAATACTGCGTTTCCCGCTCATGTCCCGCCTTTCCGGTTCCGACCGCCTGACAGCTTAGGTCGCGGACCTGCCCGCTTCAACCGCGCTCCTTCCAGCGGACCATCTGCCGCAACACGCCGTGCAGCATCTGCACATCGGCGCGGGTCAGCGGCATCCGGCTCCAGAGGTTGCGCAGGTTGCTCTTCATGCTCTCGGCCTTGTGCTCGGGGAAGAAAAACCCCACCTCGCCCAGCCGCTCTTCGTAATGCTCCGCCAGCCTCTCGATCTCGATCTGCTCCGCCCAATCGGATTTGGCCATGTCCATGCGCTCATGCACCACCTCACCTGCGGCGCGCTGCCACTCATAAGCGGTCAGCAGCACGCATTGCGCAAGGTTGAGACTGGCAAATTCGGGGTTCACCGGCACGTTGATGATCGCGTTGGCCCGCGCGATATCATCGTTTTCCAGCCCGGCGCGCTCTGGCCCGAAAAGCACGGCCACCTTCTGCCCCCCGGCTATCTTTTCGGCGGCCAGCGCCATCGCGCGTTCGGGGCTGAAAACCGGCTTGGTCAGGCCCCGCGCCCGCGCCGTGGTGGCAAAAACATAGGCGCAATCTGCCACGCCTTGGGCCGTCGTCTCGACCAGCTGCGCCTCGTCCAGAAGACGCCCCGCGCCGCTCGCCATCGCCACGGCCTTGGGGTTGGGCCAGCCGTCGCGCGGTGCCACGATGCGCATCCGGTCGAGGCCGAAATTCCACATCGCCCGCGCGGCGGCCCCGATATTCTCACCCATCTGCGGGCGCACGAGCACGAAGGCGGGCTGCGGTCGGTCACTGGGCATCGGTGCTCTCTTTCCGGATAGGCGGCGCGCCGGGTTTAGGACAGGGCCGCGGAACTGAAAAGCCCCTGCCCGTCACCTTTCTGAAAATACTCATGCCAAACCCAAGCAAAAGGGCGCGCGCCCCGATTGGCCGCACGCCCTTGAACAGTCCATCGCGTGGCGGCTTATTCCGCCGCTTCCGCCGGGCCGCCAGAGGAGGCATCCTTGGCCTCATCCCCCTGCGGCTGGTCGTCGCCGCCTTCGGATTTCGGCGGCTTCTTGGCGCGCGGCTTGCGCGGGCGTTTCTGCGGCGCAGGCTTTTCCTGGGTTTCCGGCGTCTCGACCAGGCCGCTTTCGCTATCGCCGCTGCTGTCGATCACATCGGGCTGCGTGCTGCGGGCCGGATCGGGCTGCGTATGGCGCGGCCCCTGGCCACCGCTGTCGCTATCGTCGCGCGTCTGGCCGTCATCGCGCCCGCCCTGCCCGCGATCGCCGCGATCACGGTCACGATCCGCCTGACGGTCGCGGTTCTGACGCTCCTGCTCCTCGCGGCGGGCGTCCTGTTCCTTTTGCGCTTCGCCCAGCATGCGCAGGTAATGTTCGGCATGCTGCTGGAAATTCTCGGTGGCGACCCGGTCGCCCGACAATTGCGCATCGCGTGCAAGCTGATTGTATTTCTCGATGATTTGCTGCGGCGTCCCGCGCACCTTACCCTCGGGGCCGGAGCTGTCGAAGACCCGGTTGACGATATTCCCGACCGAGCGGTTGCGGTTCGGCTTGTTCCGCGAACGTGACTTGGATGATCTCATATTTTTGCAGTCCAGCCTTGTGGTCAATGCGTCGCTTGATCCGAACTGGCGCGTCCTTGCGCCGAAATCTGTCGAATCGGACATGTATTGGCTTGGCATCAAGCGGGACCGCCCTCATCGGGCATCCGCCGTCTTGATAATCTCCACTAAACACGCTGGACCGCGCCGCACAAGAGGAAAGCGAGATTTTTATTCACTTTGCGCGGTTTTTAGCGGTCAGACGGCACCGATCCGCCCTGTTTCGCGGTCCAGACGCCGACGATCACGCGGTCGCGCCCGTCGAGATCGGGCAGCACGCCCACCTCGGCAAAGCCCGCGCGTGTCAGTATATCGCGCACCTGCGCGCCCTGCTGCCAGCCGATTTCCAGCGCGATACGGCCACCGGGGCGCAGATGCGCCCCTGCCCCCACTGCGATCATCCGGTAGGCCGAAAGCCCGTCGCCGCCATCGCTCAGCGCGCGCTCAGGGTCGTGGTCGCGCACCTCGGGGCTGAGATCCGGCATCTCGTCCGCCGCGATATAGGGCGGGTTCGAGACGATCAGGTCAAACTCACTTGTGACCTGCGAAAACCAGTCCGAGCGGCAAAGATCGAGCCGTGTGTCCACCCCGTGCCGCGCCGCGTTGCGCCCCGCCACCTCAAGCGCCGCGGCGCTGATATCGGTGGCCACGCCCCGTGCCCCGGGCATTTCGGCCAGTAGCGTTACCGCGATGATTCCGCTTCCGGTGCCGAGATCAAGCAACCGCGCCGGGACCGGGCCGCGCAGCGCCTCGGCGATCAGGCATTCGGTTTCGGGGCGCGGGTCGAGCACATCTGCCGTCACCTCAAAGCTGCGCCCCCAGAACTCGCGCCGCCCGATGATCTTCGCCACCGGCTCGCGTGCCATGCGTCGCGCGATCATCGCGTCAAACCGTGCCGCTGCCGCCGCATCGAGATCATCGCCCAGATGCAAGGTCAGCCGATCACGCGAGACCTGCATGGCCGCCGCCATCAGCGCGCGCGCATCACCGGCCGCCGCCTCGATCCCCGCCGCCTGCAAGGCCCGCGTGGCCGCGACAAGTGCCGCCTGCGCGCTCACGTCATCTCGGCCAATAGCGTGGCCTGCGCGTCCGCCGTCAGCGCGTCGATCACAGCGTCGAGTTCGCCCTGTATCACCTGATGGAGCTTGTAGAGCGTGAGGTTGTTGCGGTGGTCGGTCATCCGGCCTTGCG
>NZ_JAVJUC010000026.1:0-18527 GCF_040219995.1 Roseovarius sp.
CCGGAACGGTCTCGTCACCGGCAACGGAAACCGCTGGACCAGGGAGCGGATCACAGCGCTCCGGTCCTACCGCAAAATTCCGGTGTTCAAGCCCGATCCCGGCGGCCTCGATCTTTGGCTCAACCTATCCGGCGCGGCCAAGCTGCTCAGGGTGGCCCCAAAAACGTTGCGGTTGGCGGCGGAAGCAGGTGAAATCGAGGCGAACCATCCGCTTGCAGACGGGCCGTGGGTATTCGAGCGCTCGGAATTGTCAAAAACGGCGGCCCAACAACTCAGGAAACGGGCGCAGAAAAACCCCAAACACCCCGCGGTATCGCACCCAGATCAGCAAAACCTATTTTCTTCAACAACATAGAAAGATGGGCGCAATGAAGCAGAGTTGTAGAACTCCATCCAGTTGCGGACACCGGCGCGTGCCTGCGACCCGGTCTCCCAGGCATGCAGGTAGACGCACTCGTATTTCAGCGTGCGCCACAGACGCTCGATAAAGATGTTGTCCAGGTAGCGGCCCTTGCCATCCATCGAGATGCGGATGCCCGACCGGCGCAGGCGATCTGTCCAAGCGAAGGATGTAAACTGTGATCCCTGATCGCTATTCATGATGTCTGGCGGTCCAAACCGATAGATCGCTTCGTTCAGCGCCTCGACGCAAAAGTCTGCGTCCAGCGTATTCGAGATCCGCCACGAGAGAACCATCCGAGTATGCCAGTCCATGATCGCTACCAGATAGAGGAATCCGCGGCGCATTGGCATGTAGGTAATGTCAACGCACCAGACCTGATTTGGCCTGTCCACCCGCAGTCCGCGCAAGAGGTATGGATAGGTCTTGTGCCCCTTCGCTGGCTTGCTGGTGTTGGGCTTCTGATAAATTGGCATCAATCCCATCAAGCGCATGAGCCGGCGGATACGCTTCTCGTTCACCGCATGGTCCTCATTCCGCAAGTGCCACGTCATCTGACGAACACCGAAGAACGGCGTTTCCAGGAATTGCACGTCGATCTGCCGCATCAGTGCGAGGTTCTGCTCCGTCTCACCCTGCGGCATGTAATAGAACGACGATCGCGGGATCGACAGCAGCGCGCACTGCTGGCCAATCGACAGGTCCGGATGGTCGCGCTCGACCATGCCGCGCCTCACTTCCCGCCCCAGGGCTTGAGCTTTCTTTCCAAAAAAGAGTTGGCCACCGCCAGCTCTCCAATCTTGGCATGTAGGTCCCTGACCTGGTCTTCATCGATAACCGGCGTCTTGCGCCCGCCGCGTTCAAAGACACCGGACGCACCATCCAGCAGCGCACGTTTCCATTGATTTATCATCGTCGGATGCACACCGAACCGGCTCGCCAGTTCCGACACAGTCTCTTCGCCTTTCAAGGCCTCAAGCGCCACCTTCGCCTTGAACTCGGGCGCATGTTGTTTCCGTTTCGACATCTTCGATCTCCTTCGTGGTGAAGATCAACAGACAGCAAATTAGAGCTTACGTCAGTGCCCAGTTTTCGGGGAGCACCTCACTCTGCCTTACTCCACCTTCGTTGACGCCCGGATGGGACGCTACAGAGGAACTCGGCGCCGGTGTTTTGGCCATCCTAGGTGTAGAGTTCCGACTACTTACCCCTTAGGTTGTACTTCTGTCAGCTCGCTTAAACAAATCACGTGCTCTTCATAGAAGCTCTGACTTGATATTTTCGCCCGCGATGAAGCGCGGCAGGTATGGTCGACGTCGCACCATGTTTAGCAGATCCCAGTGCATAGCTTTAGCGAATGATTGGTTCAGTCCGGCTGGCGGTTCGAATTTGTACATCTGCATGTGCATCTTCTCATCAAACCAAAATACCGTTGAACGGTCATATTCCGGTTGGAGATAGTAATGTATCTCCCAGATTATGGCACTTAGAAACTCGGCGATTTGGCTGGATTGATACACGAATGCGTGGTCGTAGAACCACTCTTGGAACTCCGGCAATGCCAGATAACATTCCTCCATTGTTTTGACGTGGCCGTTTGCTTCTAGCGTTGATTGGAAACTTTTCACGACGCCCTCTAGGCGGGTGAAATTATGCTTCCCAATGTCACCTGTCATCTTCAGAGCCTTGATGCGTTGAACTTTCATATCCAACTCTAGGTCCATGGAGGAGAACCAAACCTTCTCGATGATGGTATACCCATCAAGCCAAGATGCGAAGGCGCTTACAGCTTCGCTTAGTTGGGCAGTCGCCGGGGCGAGTTTCGGGTCGTCACATACCGATTTTAGGAAATGAAGATATGTCCGATGGGAACCGTCCCCGTCTTCCGGAGGCGGAGGGAGGTCGAATGGCATTAGCCCACCCTTTTTGGGATTTGGGATCGATAATAAGTCGCCCAGAAGGATGTTGAACAGTCGCGAATGCGCGCCGGTCCGGAACATGATGTTGCTCCAATCAGGCGACCATTTCTCGACCAACATGCCATAGTTGAGCATGTCGTCGATAAGATGACAGACCGCGTTCAGGATTATCGCCTCCCGCTCAATCTCATTCAGGGAAGGAACATTGAATGCAAGTTCTCGTTTCATCGGTGGTCTTTCTGTCAGGCCCTAATCCCAAATTGCCGCTAAGTTGGCGGCAAATGTCTCGCGACGGTCTGGGCTGACCTTGTCGAGATTTGACAGTTTCCATCGGACCGCGGGCAGTTCGGCAACCTCCTGTAGGTCGGCAAGCTGCCATCGCACGTTTCCGCGTTCGACACCGATCAAAAATTCTCGATGGTCCTGAGGCATCTGACCGACGACGATCTCGATCATTTCTTCTCGTGTAGATATCAGATCTTCGATCCGTACCGGGGCGGCCGTCATACCCACGAAGTTGTTCTGGAATTCCTGTTCTATTTCTTTTCGTCTGGGGGCCAAAACCTCGGCGGCGGGGCGATTGTGGCTCAAGATGTAGACGAGGAAGGCTTGTCGCAATGTGTCGCTTATGCCTTCATGTGCCAGCAGATCCCGCACATCGAAAAGGTCGCGTGGGTGCTGCCTGTCGAGAGCGGCCACAAGTTTACCTGCATATAGATCGTCACGTGATACGACTAAGGTCTCGGCGAAGCTGAATTGGTCCTCAACTTTCTCAGAAACGGCCATGATCGACGGCTCAAAAACACATCCGCGCATGACTGGCGTCACTTCGATTTTTATCTGTGCTTGTGGTGATCGCACTATCAATCGGTTAAGCGTTCGTTCCTTGGCCAATCGGCTCGGAAGGACCCGTAAGTCTGGTAGGGTTTCTGAGATCGACCTGCCGATCCGTTCAAGTGCTTCATCAATTTCCGTCAGTGACTCACCACGCGGGTTGACCGGTAGGTACGTTAGGTCGATATCGACAGACAGACGTGGTAGGTCGCGCACGAACAGATTGATCGCGGTTCCGCCTTTCAATGCGAACACATCCTCAGACGCGACGGAGGGCAGTGTCCGTACCAATAGTTCGACCTGCTGGCGATAGCGCTCGTCAATGGCCATCCAAGTTCTCCGGAACCGTAATCTGGTATTTGGAGTCTAACCGTCCAGATTTTGCGATCACCCTCTTTCCACTCCCGATAGCGATCTCTGCCAAGTCTAAATGCTTCAACCACGTATGCTGATATCGCTCTGCGAACCAGAGGAAGAGGCGCGTGGCCTTAACGCTGTCACATCGTTCGAGGAGCTTTTGAAGTCGTCGGGGACTCAAATCCGTAAGTCCGGTGAACAGGTCAGCTGCGTGTTCAAAGGATTGTCTGTTGGGGATTTCATCCAAGAATTCCAGAGTCGCTCTCTCAGGGCTTGAAATGATCATTGGCCATTCCCGATCACCCCACACAAATCGTTTTAGCCCACCTGATACATGCGATGCTCCGGTATGGTTGGCAGGGAACGTGAGATCGGGAAGTTCCGTGACTGCGTGTTCGATGTCGGCCTCTTTAAACAGCCTGTTTGCATTTCGTTGCTCAAATTGGATTGACGGATCGACTTCGCGAACCCATTTGGCAAGGCGGGCCTCGGTATAGAGATAGACGCGGTGCCCCTTGCCCAGCCGGACATAGTGGCCGTACCCTTGTAGTTCGAGGGCGGATAGGCCGCCTACCGCGACGGGCTGACGCATCAACGACTGCAGGGATATAACCAGATGTTGCCATCTCGTTTCCGCACCCGGACGTGTGTAGATTCCGCGCGCTGGCTGTTTCAACCAACCGTTGGCGACATACTTTCCGCGCAAGGCGCTGGAGTAGCCTCTGTCCTCGAGCCAAGCGGCACTGACCACCAAACCTTCAGGAAGGATGTGTTGAAGCGAGTTTAGCTTTTGACCTCGTTGCGTACTCATGGTTGGTTAATTGTGCCTTTTGTAAACATGAGATCGGTTTGATCTTGTCGATATTAGATAACCTATGGTACGTAAAAAAACAAATACATAAACTGAAAGCCGAAACCCGCCATGATCGTCGCCGACAATGAGACAGCAGTCGACCTGCTCTATTATGAAGCGGTCGCAAAGACGGTCGTACGCGTCGTCTCCGAAAAGTCAGACGAACCGCTCAGCGTCGGGGTCCACGGTGACTGGGGTGCTGGCAAATCCAGTATCCTGATGATGGTTGAACAGACGTTTAAGGATGACGAGCGTGTCCTGTGCATACGTTTCAACGGATGGCTGTTCCAAGGGTTTGACGACGCGAAAACGGTGCTTATCGAGACGATCGTCGAGGAGTTGATGAAGAGCCGTTCGGGCTCACAGAAAGTTATCGACCAAGGAAAAAAACTGTATCGCCGCATCAACTGGATGAAGATGGCGCGCAAAGCCGGCGCATACGGCATGACGGTTGCGACAGGGATACCCCACCCGGATACGCTGTCAGATCTCTACGCGGCTGCGACATCCGTCGTCAAAACCGGGGCCGAAGCCATTTCGGTGGACAGCTTGAAGAGCGTAGTCGACAGCGCCGGCGCGTATCTCAAAGACGCCGAGGCCGAGAGCACACCGCAACAGATGCATGAGTTCCGCCAAGAGTTCGAAACACTACTCGAGGTCGCCGACATCGACAGGCTCGTCGTCTTGGTCGACGACCTTGACCGATGTTTGCCCGAGACAGCGATCGGGACCCTAGAAGCAATTCGTCTCTTCCTATTCGTCCCGCGAGCAGCTTTCGTTATCGCCGCCGACGAGGGCATGATCGAATATTGTGTCCGGCAGCATTTCCCAGACTTACCGACGGCCACAGGTCCCGCGACCTACGCAAGAAACTATCTCGAAAAGCTTATCCAGGTTCCGTTCCGTCTACCCTCGCTCGGCTATACCGAGACGCGCATCTATGTGGCGTTGCTGCTCGTCTTGAACGAATGTGGCGATGACTCCGACACCTTTAAAAAACTGGTTCCGATAGCGCGTGCCGCACTCCAAAAACCCTGGATTGGCCCCGGATTGGACCGGACCAGCTTGAAAGTGGCTTTTGAAACGATACCGGACGCCGTAGAACGGGCCCTCGACATAGCCTATCGAATCGCCCCGATCCTGACTGACGGCTCGCGTGGTAACCCTCGACAGGTCAAACGGTTCATCAACACGATGGCGCTGAGACTCGCAATCGCCGAGGAACGGGGATTTGCCGATGAGTTGAATATGAGCGTCCTCGCCAAAGTGATGCTTGCAGAGCGGTTCGCGCCGGAAGTCTTCGACGCACTAGCGAGGGGCGCGGCGGACACCGGTTTTTCAGACGAGTTGATCGCCTTAGAATCGCACGCGGCATCGGACGGCACAGAGACCGTCCCTGTCAAAGCCAACGGAAAGGCGTCTTCGGCGAAGAAAGCGCCCAAGGCCAAGGAGCCTGTTCAACTTCCCGACTGGCCAAACATCGAATGGGCTAAGCGGTGGGCAGGTATTCCGCCGACTCTCGCCGAAGTCGACCTGCGTCCCTACGTGTTCGTAAGCCGTGACCGGCGTGGTGGATACGGGTCACAAACACCACTCGGTGAACTTGACGAGATGCTCGGCAAGCTCATGGGCCCGCCGTTACAAGTCAAACAGATCACGACGGAGATCAAGAGATTGACCTCTGTCGAGGCCGAACAACTCTTCGACGCATTGCGTGCCAAGGTTGCCGACGCCGAAGACCTTGTCGAAGAACCAGACGGCATGCACGGGCTGGCCGCCATCTGCCAGCATCATCCGTTCCTGCAGGCGTCGCTTGTCGGCTTCTTCAGGGACCTGCCAGTGACCAAGGTAGGGACATGGGTCATGACGGGCTGGGCGGGTGCCATCACAGAGGCAGAGGCAAAGGCCGCGTACGACGCTCTCAAGTCAGATTGGGCCGAACAGAGCGATAACCCGGCCCTGAGCGCCGCGGCGAAGGCTGCCGCAAGCATGGGCCGCAAGCGAGGTGAACGCTGATGGGCACGTCGGGAAGTTTCGGAGGGGGAAGGCCCATGGTTCCGTCATGGGTGAGTGATCCGGCTCCGGGTCCCGCGGCACCGCCGCAGAATCCGCCACAAGACGGTCAGGATGGAACACCGGATGATGGACAGGGATCGGACACCGCGCCAGCCGCCCCCACCCCCTATCCAGCAATTCAACCGCCCGCGCAGGGGTCCAACTACGGGTCCGCGCGTAGCGACATGACTTCGGGCACCAAGAATGGAAGTTCCGGATCGATCCGTCGTGGTGCCGGCAAGTACGTTGCTGCCAGTGGCGGCGGTCGGGCGGCCGCACGGCAGCTGGGAAGTTCACGCGCGCTCGCGGGCGGTATTGCCGGTCTGGCGAGTGCGATTTCGCGGGATGGTCCGGCAGAGGCGCTTCGTCGTTTTAACCTCGAAAGTCTGGCCGGGGCTCCGGCTCAGGACGTGTTCGTCGCACTCACCGACGCGCTCTGTCCCCCAGGGGGGACGATCGACGAGGCGATCGCACGCGACGCCTTGTTGGAGACGATCGCGGATCTCGCCGCCAAGGGTATAGGAAACTTTGACGAGCTGACGCAGGACGATCTCCAAGAAATATTCATCGGCGTCGTTTCCCGTTCTATCGAGGGAAGGATACTGAACGAGGTAGGCACCAATTCGATTAAACTCTCTCCAGACATAGCCGCCGTGGACCGTGCCCAGAAAATGTTGCACAGTTTCGTTGTCGGGTGCGTTAGGGACAGGTTCCAGGATTCCGGTGAGTCCGTCTCATCGCTCGATAGCGGGCAGATAGACGGCTTCGTCTCCGACCTCTACGCAGCGTCCTTCGATCTCATGCAAACGATGGGAGAGGCGGAATGAAACGTTTCAGCCTGATCACGCGTCTCGGTAAGACCGATGCCGCCAAGGTAAACGTCCTGCAGCGTGACTCGTCGGTGCATGAGTTAGACTTTCTCGATGGTGACAACCGCCTAGCCTATGGTCTGGGCCAGGCGTTGGCCCAGCTGGCATCTCTCGGCCTCACCACGCCCGAGACCGCGATCGACCTCGCGCTCCTCGCCGGACTGGTGAACGCCGCCGACACGCGGGTATCCCGTGACATCAACGCCCAGGGCGGATGGACGCGGGAAATTGATCTGTACCTGCCTGTCAGCGATCCTGACCGCTGGTCCGCACAGGCAGACCATATCGGCAAGATGCTTCGTTTCCTGACCGGAGACCGTTGGCGGCTGTTCTTCAGGCTACGACCGAAGGAGGCATCCTCTCTCAGCGTGGCTACAGACAAACTTCCGTTGCACGGGCTGGACGAAGTCAGTCTCTTCTCTGGTGGCCTCGACAGTTTGATTGCGGCAATAGACTCGCTTACAGAAGGGACGCACCCACTGTTCGTCAGCCATTACTGGGACGCGGAGACGGCCAAAGCGCAGTCATATCTGTTAGAGCGGTTGGAGACGAAGTTTGGTGACGAAGCCTTCAAATCGATGCGTGTCCGTCTGGGTTTCGACCGGAACGCGCTGGACACGGGTCAGACCGAAGACACGCAGCGAGGACGGTCGTTCCTGTTCTACGCCTTGGCCTCTCTGGCAGC
Source organism: Roseovarius sp. (assembly GCF_040219995.1). Classification (GTDB taxonomy): domain Bacteria; phylum Pseudomonadota; class Alphaproteobacteria; order Rhodobacterales; family Rhodobacteraceae; genus Roseovarius. The sequence goes on from NZ_JAVJUC010000026.1 coordinate 7,973, forward strand.
CGCATCGTTCGGCACTAAGACGACCGTGAATGTGCCAGAGAACGGGCTGATCGCGCTTAACGTCCCTCTTGACCCACTCAGGTTCGGTGCGCTTAGTACCCGGACCGCGCACCCACACTTCATGGCGAGCATGCAGCGTTTGCTGGATGGACTCGGCTTACAGGTAAGTCTCAACAACCCCTATCGACACCGGACCAAGGGGGAGATGACCGACGATTGCGCGGACAAGGCCTATCTGAGAACTATCGTCGGCTCTTCGATGTCCTGTTCCTCCCCGGCCAAGGCCCGCTACAAAGGCCTCTCGCCGAGACATTGCGGCTATTGCGTCCCTTGCCTAATCCGCCGAGCGTCACTCAAGGCGGGGCTCGGATCGGACGACCCGACACTCTACACCGTCGAAGACCTATCGGCCCAGACGCTTCGCAGCGACAGGGCGGAAGGGGAGCATGTGCGCTCCTTCCATATGATGGTCGCCCGCCTACGCGAACGGCCGGAACTCGCGGGCATCCTCGTGCACAAACCTGGACCGTTGATTGACGCTCCAGCGGAGATCCCCGCCTATGCGGAGGTCTTTCGTCGTGGCGTGCTCGAAGTCGCCTCAATCCTCGACGATGTCAACGTCAAGCCAGGTTGATCCTTATGAAACCTGATTTCGTCGACTTCCATGCCCATCTCGATCTATATCCGGACCTCGCAGAGGCGATCCGAATATGTGACTCCTCAAGGACCGCAACGTTGGCCGTCACGACCACCCCAAGAGCATTTGCACGTAACAAGGAGTTGGCGGAGCACAGTCCGTTCGTGCGCGTCGCCCTGGGCCTGCATCCGCAGCTCGTCGCAGAACGCGCCTCTGAACTGGCTCTCTTCGCGGACCTGCTGCCCCAGACACGATATGTTGGTGAAATCGGACTCGACGCAAGCCCGCGCCACTACCGATCTTTTGAGGCTCAAAAGGAAGTGTTCGGAAAAATTCTAAAGCTCTGTGCTGAAGCTGGTGATAAAGTCCTAAGTCTGCATAGCGTCCGGTGTGCGAAGCACGTACTCGACATGGTAGAGGCCAGCTTACTTATGGGCCGTGGCGCTGTCGTGCTGCACTGGTTCACAGGTAGTGCCAGCGAGGCGCGAAGGGCCGTGGACATGGGGTGCTACTTCTCAATCAACGAACGCATGTTCGCAACACCGAAGGTTGATGCGGTGCTCAAGGGCATACCGACCGACCGATTATTGACGGAGACCGACGGACCATTCGTCGAACGTGACGGTGTGCCGGTTCAGCCAGGTGATGTTTCGAAGGTCGTTGACCTATTAGCGTCAAGTATTGGCGACACACCTCTCGAAATCCGGAAACTTCTAGCTCGAAATCTACGCAACTTAGTTTCCTAGAAAAGAAGCTGCAAAGACTCTCTCAAACATTGGGGTGCTGGATTGTTCGTGAGGTTTCACCTACCCCGTCAACTGTTTGCCAAGCCGCTTCAATGCGACACGGTCCTCTGCGGTCATCGTGAAGTACCTCGCCGGATAGTCAGGCGAGTATGTGCGGCTCACACGACCTTCGCCAATCTCTGCCACGATCATCCCTGCTGCCGGGTTGAACCGCCTTTGGTCCATTCCGCTTTGATCATGTAAGTCGGATAAGCTCACTGAGCCATCTCCCGCCAAAACGAGATCGACGAGATGCAAAGCGTCTGTGATCGGGCTCGACTTCAAGACAAGGGGGTCAAAAACCAGAAAGAGCTCCTCTGCCGTTTGGATGCGTGGGAGGCGCGTTCCAATTACATGCGACAGCACGACACAGCCCTCCATTTCAAGCTCAGCTAACGCCTCCTTCAGCTCGCCTTCTTCCATATCCGAAAATGCCGTTAGAATGCCCTCCTCGTCGATATTGTCAGGCATACCAGAAACCGAATGTTCACAGAGCCAACGGCCAATCCTGGATGCCAGACTACCAAGATCCCCAACTGTGCCTTCCTTAGTCTCGGGTTCGTTCCTGCCGCCCGTTTCCTCCTTAGCCTTCGGGGCAATCGGATAGCTTAAGTCCCCAAGCCAATCATCCAGCGCTGAAATCACTAGTTGGCACAACCTGGCGAACTCTCGAATGTCAGACCCAACTAGTTCCACGGTTTCACCCAGGCGCGCGTCTCGCGCGTTTTCTGCGAACTTGGCATCAACCACACCGAGATTGTGTCCGATCACATGCCGCTTCTGAATATTGAGATTGAGCAGCTCTCGCTCGTCCTCGGACAGCACGCAGAACGGATTGAAGCCAAATTCAGCATAGCGTTTTTGAGCCCTTTCGACATTCTGAAAATCGTTGCGCACAGGTTTGGCAGGCACAACACCTGATTCTTCCTTAGAAACCCTGTGAACGTAGACTACCTTTTGCACCGCTTCAAAGGCGGTCAGAACATCTTCATGCGCGTTACCCAAAAGACGGTACGCAAGTTCCTGTCGGTCTTCACCCAGATCCTCTGCTATCCGGGCTTGCTGCAAGACGAGCTCGACTTCTCGCCCGAAGTGAAGTGCGATATTTGGGGCACCGCAGTCCGGACAGTAGAGCGCAATCGCGAAGACACCATAATCCCGCCCGCAGCAGTCACAAATAAGAAGGCGCATGAGATCACGTCGACCAAATTGCGGGTTTGGGCGACGTGTACGTGTACCTGGTTTGATAGTGATCCCACCGCGGCTTTTCTGAGCAACGCCTTTGAGCATTTCCGAAAATGCAGATTCGACGTCTTGCATTGCCGCATGTTTGACGATCTTGATCGCGGCCTCCTGGTCCTTCGGATGCGTGAAGTCCCCGTCATCGCCGATGACACCACTGTAAGGACATACAGTCTTTGTCGTCCCTGGTTCCTGCCTCATCCGCTCACGCTTGTGCTCTTCGACGAAAAAACCGGCTTCCCTATTGCCAAGAACGAAGTGTCGGGGATGCGCGATTTCATTCGGAGAATAGCGGTAAACGCGTCCGTCCGGTGTTTGAGGCAGCGGAATAGCTAGCTGCATTTTGGATCCTGTGCCGCCCACTTTGTATTTTTTTAGGCTTTTCATTTTCATCAGTCAGCCCCCACTCGTTCGAATTTCTTGGAAGGAAACACACATCATTTCGCCATTGTACGTCACATTCTGCCTGTCCTGCACCAAGCTGACTACTGGTATCATCAGTCCTCGAAGTACTTCTTAGCTTGCGGGTGCTCCCTAAGCTGTTCAGGCCGGTAGGGCTTCACTTCACCAACTTGAGGCACAGAGTCAGCCTTTAGCCGCTGAATTACCGATGGGTGCAGCTTAAAAATTGGATCGACGATACGTGGTTTGGCCGGCCACTTCCTCTTTAGTGGGCCGAACTTGAACATGTATGTTTCTTCGTGTTGAAGAGCGACTGGATCCGGAGATCGGAAAAGAATGCTTTTGTTTATCTTTATCTCAGGTACGCATTCCTTCAACTCGCTGACCATCCAGTCCAACGCAATGTCACTGAGTCGAGATTCTGGTTCCAGATAACTGCCGCCCACATCGCTGTGGCACCCGGCAAACCATACTTGTTTCAACCATTCGGGCTTTCTGCCTGCTGTTTTCGCCGCCTCGGCTTTCATCGCCCACTTAACCCGTGGGAAATCTCTCCGATGCTCGTCTATGGCCAATGCATGACGGGCAAACCCAACATCGGAATCTAGCCACTTGTCATAGTTTTTGCGGTTCCAGACTGCTCTGTGACCGTGTTTCCAGATTGACCACCAATCGCGTGGATTCGAGATTCTCAATGGCTTTTCGGGATCGGGAGAAAAATACTTGAACTGCGACCAGCGCAACTTGATGTACCAAAATGAAATGACCGCCAGTAACACTCCTGGAGCGGACCAAAATATCCAATGCCAAGACCAGTACAAGGCCGCAGAGAACACACCGCCAAGCGCCACCAAACTCGCGATTATGAGATACCCAACAACTACATTTCCGAGCGCTGCAACTGTATCAAAGACGCCTATAAACGTGGGTTGTACGTTGCCTTGAACATCTTCCTCCGCACCTGGGACGAAACTACCGTACTTTCGTCGAAACCGCCTTCCGAGCTCTTCCCTTCGGGTAAAATAGGGTTCCTGACCGCGCGAGTATCCGTTCCCATGATTATAGACGAAATTGACTGCGTCGCTTGCGATCTTCCTAAGCGGCGCTCCATAGCGTGGGACAGCAGATCCATCCGGCATTTTGGTTGGGATGCCACAGAGGTTCATCACGTTAGCTACGGCGCGTGCGGTGTATGCACCACGTGAAAAACCAAACACAAGGATGCGATCACCTGGTTCGTAGTAGGAAATTATTTTTTCGTAGCAATCGATAACGTTTTCATCGATTCCTGTGCCTACTGCCGCAGAAAGCACGTTGCGCACTCGCTGAAACGTCAACCCGCCAACTTCTCCCGCCCCGAGGCCTGCGTCATAGAAGCAAACCTGTTCGGATGGCTTGATCGGGGAGGATGGACCGGGCCTGGCCGCACGATACAACTTATAGACATTTGAGAGCCGTTGGTCTGGCTTCATGCCACCGACTTGTCCGGTCCCATCCGAGAAAATTAAAATGTTCTTCGGCATGCAATTAACCCCGCTTCGTTCTTAATTTGTTCCTCTAAATCGCTATTCGCTGGTTGTCGTAAAGTCAATTAAACTCGCCAGACCAAATCTGGGGATCACAGAGATCTTCACAATCAGCGCCCATGGGAATTGGATACCGTTGGCGCTAGGCTTGAGCGCGCGAAAACGGACTACGAACCAATATGAATAACTAAATCCCTTCTCGTACGCCGTTCTTGCTCCGCTCCATAGTTGCCTCCAACGTATCAAGACCATCGACAGCAGAGCGCATCTGCGCCTCATCAACGACGCTCGCAGCCTCGGCATCCGCAACCTGGCTCCCAAAATCCATCTCCATCTGGCGCTGTTCCTCGGCGATCACAGCTTGAACGACGGGCGCGGTTTTCTTTGAAACGCCGTCAGTTTGCCGTGACAGTTGACCACCAGAAGCCTGAGCTGAGTTTTCCACGACGGCGTCAGGTCCACTTGGTCCGTTCGCAGGCGGCGTCATCGGCATGGCGCGCACACTCAGCGGCAGCGTGCCTTGCGATCCCCCTCCCCCCGGCTCCGGAAACGGTAGCTCGCCCGTCTGTGCGGCGTGGATCGCCTTGAACAGCCGATCATCAAAATACTGGATCCGCTTTGCCCGGACCGGCATTTGCGCATCGATGACCATGACGATTTCGTCGAGCGGCAGGCGGCGCGCCTCATCCTCAGGCAGCAACGAGCTTTCTTCGGTCCGGGTGGATTGGCTGCGGCCCTCGAAGGGGTTCTTGCCGATGGACTGGGAGCGCGTGATGACGGTCTTCGTGGTCTTGCCGACCGCCTTGCTCAGCTCCTCGACAGTTTTTTCATCCGAGGGCGTGAGATAGAGTTTCACGCCCGCGTTGCCCTGCAGCGCACGGCGGGTGTTCTCGCCATAGATTTCATCGAGGGCAGGGATGGTTTGGGTGACCACAGCGAGGTGACCGCGATAGGTGCGCAGGGTCTCGATGCTTTCGACCACGATGGGCATCTTGCCGAGGCGGTTGAACTCGTCGAGCATAATCATCACGGGCCACGGCTCGTCTGGCCCTGGGTCCTTTTCCTGCATGGCGGAGAGAAGATCGGAGAAGAAGAGCCGGATCAGCGGCGCGAGCGGCTTCACCATCAGCGGCTGGACGACGAGATAAACCGAGAAGGGTTTCTTGCGGATCGTCCGGAAATCAAAGTCCGACACCGCCGTCGCCTCATCGATGGCCGGGTTCTGCCATTGGTCGAGCCCCGAGGTCATCAGGAGCGAGACGTATGAGGTCAGCGTGTCATTGTTGGTGGACGCCAGCCGCGTGAAGATCAGCTTGGCCGCCCTGTTGTCGACCTCATGGCCCCGCGCGAAATACTCCTTCTGCTTGTTCCCACCGGAGGCCGCGATGCGGTAGATCTCGCCCAAGGTGGGGCGCTTGCGCTGGAAGGCCAAGAGCCCTGCCGCCACGAAGAGATCGATCCCGCCTTTGAGGAGGCCCTGCACCCGGTCGTTGTCGCTTTGCAAAAAGAGCGTCGCCAGGAGCTGCAGTTCCATCTGCTGGCGCGCGGGATCTTTCAGTTGATAGATGCGCAGGAGCGGGTTGTAGCGATGCGTGCGCTTGCCCTCCCAATCGGTGGGGGCAAAGCGATAGACCTTGTCGCCTAGGGCTGCGCGGTGCCGGGCCGTCGCCTCGAAGCATTCGCCCTTCACATCGAGCGTCACGGCGGAGCCCTGCCAGGTCAGCAGGTTCGGAATGACAAAGCCCGTGGTTTTGCCACGGCCCTTGGGGGCCACGATCAGCGCATGGGGGAAGACCTTGGAGCAGATGTAGTTGGCGCGGGAGCCCGGCGGCCCCAGCTTGCCGAGGATGAACCCGGTCCCTGGCGCCCCGAAGAAGCCATTGGCCTTCATCTCGCGCGCGGTCTGCCAATGGGTCTGGCCAAAGCGTGTGAGGGCCGAGCCTGAAAGGGCGAGGCTCAGCATCAGGCCGGCGGCGGCGAAGCTGCCGATGATCAGGTGAATAAGTTGCGCGTCCTCCGGGCGGCGGTCCAGGATCGCCATGTAGTTCTGCGCGATATAGGCAAAGTCGATCTCGGCCCCGAAGCCGAGATCCTGGTAGGTCAGCACCGCCGAGGCGATCGTATAGCCCATGGCCCCGGTCACCAGCGTTACCAGCAAGACCCCTGTTGCGATCCGCGCTTTTCCCATGGAGGCGCTCAATGGACCTGACCCCGCTCGGTCTCGCCATCCACGTCTGTCGCGCGGTGTTTTTCATATTCGGTGTCGGCAAGATCATCGACCACCTGGCGCAAGGCCTCCGTGTTGGCCGTCGCGGCATCCGATTGCAGATAGACCTTGGCGACATAGAGCCGGTCGAGGCGGTCCTCGAGAACCTTCTCCAGCGCATCCGCATCGCCGGATGTGAGCCGGTCGCGTTGGCGAACGTCCAGTACCCGCGCGATCTCGTCGCGGAAGGCGTCCCGCTCCGCCTCTGTCTCGAAGGGCGCGGACAACTCCCCCGCCCGCTCATGGTCCAGAACACGCGCAATCTCGTCTGCAAGGCGGTCGGCACGGTCAGACTGCGGCGCAGTTTCACCGCGGGCTGCGAGGAGTGCGTCGCGCGTGCCAACCCCAAGCCCGTCGCGCATCTCGTTTTCGCGGCGGACCTGATTGATGACCTCCGTGTCGCGTATTTCGACGACGGCCGCGTAGGTCGCGCCGAGCCCGCGGGCGAGGTGGGACGGCATGTCCGGATAGCGCGCTCGTAAGTCATCCGTGACAGCATCTGCAACGGGCGTGCGGACGTCGCGTCCCTCCATGATGCGGTCGACCTCGCGGGTGATCTCGCTGGCGCGGGCCGCATCGGTGATGGTTTCCCTGTAGGGCTCAGACCGGTCGATCACATCGCCGGGGCGTGCGAGCAGATCCGAGTGTGCCTCGAGATACGCGCGCTGCTCCGTCTCGATCCGGCGCTCCGCCCGTGAGACAACCTTCCAGTCCCGGTCCTCGATCTGCTGCGCTGTCAGGCCCTCTGCGCGCATCTCCTGACGGATTGTCCCTTCCATCGCCCGGACCGCGTCCGGGTGATAATGGAACCGCTCGCTGACCGGTTCCGCTTCCATGACACCATCCCGGCGCAGTACGTTCTCACGCTCCAACAGCGTGCCAAGTTCCACATGCACGTCATTGAGAATGTCGCGCGCCTGTTCCAGATCGGCGCTACGTTCGAGGTTCAGATCGCGCGCCTCGGCCACCTTGGCGAGATCATCTGCGATCCATTGATGCTCGAGCGCGGCGCTCGAAGCCCCGGTCTCGATCCGGGCCACCACTTCCGATGTGCTGATCCCGGTGCCCCGTAGTGCTACGTCAATGCGCGACCGCAAGTCCGGCTCGGCCAGTCGCGCGCGCTGGCTGGCGTCAATATTGGCCTCGGAATAGATCCCGCTCTCCGAGGGCGCCTCTGACAGCGAACCCGAACGCAAACCGAGAGGCTGCATGTGTTGGACCTGCGTCTGGATCTCGATGAGGCGTTTTTCCAACACGGGACGTTCCGCGTCGGACTTCTCGGCGATCATGCCCTGCACCCGCGCGAGCTTTTCCGCATAGAGGCTTCTCAGATCCTCGAAGCTTTGATCCTCGGCCATATACACATCTCCTGTTCGGTCCACCTGCCCGCCGCGCGCCAGCACCTCGCCGGCGCGGAAGAGTGCTGCGGCAATATCCTCGCGGGCTTCACGCGAAGCCTCCGCGGCAAGCGAATGGTAGACGGTTCTGGTGTTGGCGATCTCGGCCAGCGTACGCGTCAAGTCCTGCCCCACACGTTCCCGCTCGCGGGGTGCGCGACCCTCTTCTTTCGCCGCATAAACCTCGCGGGTAGGGGCTGGGTAATGTACCACGCCGCGATCCACCCGGCGCGTGGCCTCCAGGCGCACGCCGTACTTTTCCGCCTCCTCGACCATGGCGAGGCGGAAGTCGTCATAGTTGAAGCGGTGGTTGCGCCCCAAGAAGAAGAACTCGCCCTCCTGCGAGCGGCGGTTCAGCACCAGATGCGCATGCGGGTGATCGCGGTCCTCATGCACCGCGATGATGTAGTCGAAATGCCCCGCGTCGGTCTGAAAGAACCGCTCGGCCACATCGGTTGCGATGTCGCGCACATCCTCCCCGCGCGTGCCGATGGGGAACGACATGAGCATATGGGTCGTCTGGCCCAGCTTGGGCTTGAAGCCCGCATCCCAGCGCTTCGCAAAGCGCTCGGTGAGGTCCTTGATGTCGCCCGCCTCGAGCTTCGTCTTGCCATCCATAAACCCGCTCGAGTCGACGATATGGGTGGACTTGGTCGTTAGGTAATCGAGCTGGTTTGCGAGCTGCGATTTGGTATGCGTGCCCCCGCCCCGGATCGCCTTGAAGACCGCTGGCCGGTGGCCTGCTGCCGCGCGCGCAAGCTGGGTCTGCTTGGCCACGTGCAGCCCCTGCATCGAGCCCCGGACGCGGCTCCACCCATCCCGGAAGACCTCGCCCGTGACGGCATGGACGGCATCATTCAGCCGCATGCGCAAACTCCCTCAGCGCGGCCGTGGCCTGCAGCTGCATTGCGTCCCGACGGCGGCGCAGGAGCAGATCGATCTCGTCAGCAGAATCCAGGATGAACCGCGCCAGCCCGCGCATCTGCGCAAGGCGCAATTCGGTGAACTCCGGGCCAGCCCCCTGCCCCTGCCGGTTGGCCTGCGCCATCTGCTTGGCGATCTGCGCGACCCCATTACCGACCTCGTGCAGCGAGGCGCGGTAGCGCGCCATCTCTGCTGCCATCCGCGCGTCAGGAACGAACACCCCGCCTGCCGCCTGAATGAGCCGCCGCAGCCCCTCGGCCCGGCTCTTGATCCCCGCCTTCGCCAACACCGCGTCGAGCGCCTCAAGCTCCGCGGCCGTCACCTTCACACTGACGGCGGAAACCGGAATAGCGGTATCGGTCTGGCGCTCGGCATCAGCTTTCAGGACGTACCGCACGGCCCGTGCCGTCACCCCGAACTGCGTCGCCAGAGCGGTCGTCGACACACCCTCCGCGGCCTCGCGGACGATCTGCATCTTCTCGATCTCTGTCAGGCGTTTTGTTCGGGACATGCGGAAGAAAGACCCCCTATTTCCTGCCACCTTCCACCAAGGCTGCCCCCACCTTACGATAATATACAAAACTGTCAATTATATACTTACGTCGCATTCAGTCTCAGGCAGCCTTGGTGTCCGCTTCCCCCGCGGCCCGCAGGGACGCGGCTCTGCCGCCCTCACCACCGGGTGCACCACCTGTCCTAGGGGTCCCGTCCACCAGCCCCGCCCGAGGGTCTGGCCGAACGCGCATGTGTTCGGACGGAACCGCGGGCGGGCGCAAACCCCACCGACAGGGCGGACAGGCAGGGTCAAGGAGGGCCAGATTTGGCTTGCCAAATCTCTGCCGCAACAACCGGGAGGCCCTGGCCGATCGGTTTTTGTGGATGGCCCCCTTGAGGCTGACTGGCCGGTCTGTCGCGGCCTGATCATTCTGGGGGAAGTGCGTCCGTTGAATGCGCAGCGACCGGCAGCTTCGTGAGGTCGCCTCGGGCGATCTGACCGCCGGACCCGGCATCCCTGGAACAGGGATCGGGCCGCCCCAAGATCGTCCTGGGGCGGCCCATCCTCGTCAGAGTATTTAGTCCTGGGGATCTTTCGCGCTCGGCGGGAACATCACCAGCTCCGAGACTGCGACCGGGAAGTCGAGCTTGAGGCTGAAGAACTCCGATCCATCCCCGTTGCGGGTGTTGCGGAACATCGCACCCACGCGCTGAAAACGGGTGCGCTCCTGGCCATCGGTGTCGGTGAACTTGACGGGGACGGTGGCGACGTAGTGGTTGGTCATTTGGGTTACTCCTTGTTGCGATGGGGATCACCCGGCACGGGGGCAAGAGGCCCGGTCGCAAGCGCAAATGCGGAGGGTCCGCGGCCAGCCGTGGAA
>NZ_JAVJUC010000027.1:0-2875 GCF_040219995.1 Roseovarius sp.
TTTTCCAAACAAGTTGGATTTCAAACCTCTTTGTCGCCTCGCTGGCGCTATTCCTATTCATTGCCGAGCCCGCCCTTGCACAGAGCATCGATCTTTCCCCGATCCAGAGCTTGTTGCAGGGCATTGTCGATGCGCTGACCGGACCTCTTGGTGTGGTCATCGCCACACTCGCGGTCCTCGGCGTTTTCTTGAGCTGGTTCTTCAACATCATCGACCTGCGCCAAGCGCTTTGGGTCCTCGTGGGCATCGCTGGTGTCGCGGCTGCCCCCACCATCGTTGCCGCGGTCTTTGCCGGTGGCTGAGCGCGCGCCTCTCTTTCTCGGCCTCGTGCGGCCGCCCAAGCTTCTGGGCCTGCCCATCATGTATGCGATGGTCTGGCTCTTTGGCTCGGTGCTCCTGTTCGTCTGGGTCCAGCATATCGCGGTGCTGGGTGTCGCCGCCCTTCTCTATCCGGTGCTGTGGAAGGCCGCGGATTGGGACCCGCGTTTCATCGACGTGATGATGACGGCGCTGCAGGAGACGCCACCCACGCGCAACAGGTCCATCCATGGCGGGGACAGCTATGCCCCGTGATGACGCCCGTGATGCTGCGCTCGATGCCCGCACAATGACGCCGGACTGGTATGCGCGCGAGACCCGCCTCGCGCATATGCTGCCCTATGTGAGCCTCGTTGACGACCAGACCGTGCGGACACGGGTGAACGAGCTCTTCCGGTGCATCCGGCTCGAGGGGATCAACAGCTATACGACCGACGACGCCTATCTCGACAAGGTGACGGCGCTTTTTGCCCGTATCGTCGCGCAGCTTGGGCCAGAATTCAGTTATTACGTCCACAAGGTCTCAAAGGCCATCAAACCGGATCTGGACCCAATTCGTGAGGACAGCTTCGCGGGCGAGGTCGACCGGCGTTGGCGCGCCAAGCTCGAAACCAGCGGGCTCCGCGACAAGACGCTGACGCTCACCGTCATTCACCGCCCACCGCCCAAAAGCCTCCTGCCGTTCCTCAGCCGCAGCGCGCCAGACCGACTGAGGGAGGAGACTCGCAAACGCCTGCAGCGCCTCGGCGAGGCCGTGAACGTCTTCCTTTCGGGCCTCACCGAGCTCAAGCCGCGCCTGCTGTCGGCTGCATCGGGGGAATTGGTGGGGTTTCTGGGCGCGCTGAACACGGGAACCGAGCTGCCGCTCTACCCTGCCAATACCTACGGCTTTCTGTCCTTCAACGTCGCCAATACCCGGGTGACTTTTCACGGAGACCATTTCGAGCTCTCGGAAGGCGTCGTGGGCCATCGCTACGGCAAGAGCTTCACCATCGGCGAATATTCCGAAGGCACCTCCTGCACCATGTTCGACATGCTGAACCTGCCGGTCGACATGATCGTCACGCACTCCTTCACGCCGATCAATTCGAACCTCATGGCGGGCCGCATCAAGCGGCAAAAGCGGCAGATGCAGGCGAGCCAGGACGCGGCCCTCTCGCTCATGGAAGCCCTCGACATCGCCGCCGATGATCTCGAAGCCAAGCGCCAGAGCTTCGGCGAGCATCACATGGTCGTGACGCTCTTTTGCGACACGCTCGAAGAGCTGCAGACGCTCAGCGCCGAGATCGTGAACGCCGCCGCGACCGAAGGCGTGAAGATGATCGGTGAGCGGGTCGCCGCAAAGGCCCATTACCTCAGCCAGCATCCCGGCAACCAGCCCAAGCGCGTGCGTGCCAGCGCCGTCACCAATCGCAACTTCGCGGATTTTGCGGCCTTTCACCGGACACAGCTCGGCAAACCCGCCGCGAAAACCCCATGGGGCCGGGTCGTCACTTATTTGCCCACGCCGGAGCAGAGCGCCTACCGGTTTTCCTATCACGAACAAGGCTCGCCCGACAAAGAACCCACTAGCGGCCATACCCTGATCATGGGACGGCCCGGGTCGGGCAAATCGGTGCTTTCGGCCTTTCTGATGACCCAAGCCCGTCGCGCAGGGGCACGGATCTTCGTCTTCGATTACCGTCTTGGTATGGAGATGGCGGTCCGCGCCAATGGCGGGCGCTACGCGTCCCTGAACGCCGGTCAGCCCACGGGCCTCAACCCGCTCTGGACCGAGACCGATGCGCGCGGCACGGCATGGCTGTCGGACTGGCTCACCACTTTGCTCTATCGCGCCGACAAGCCCCTGACGCCAGCACAGACCAATCGCATCCAGGAAGTGGTGCGCCAGAACGCGCAGGCCTCCAATCCGGCCCTGCGGAACTGGCGGGATTTCGCATCACTTTTTGTGTCCACCGATGATGGCGGCGATCTGCACCAGCGCCTGCTCGAGTGGACCGAAGACGGCCGCTATGGCTGGATCTTCGGGCAGAGCCTCGAGGACACGTTCTCGCTCAAAGGGGATGTGGTGGGCTTCGATCTGACCGGCATTCTCGACAGCGAGGCCGACAAGGAGCGGATGGCGGTTCTCTCCTATCTTTTCCGCCGGGTCGAACGCGAGATCGAGGATCGCCGCCCCACCATCATCGTGATCGACGAGGCCTGGAAGGCGCTCGACAATGCGTATTTCGCCGAGCGGCTGTCGAACTGGCTGGTGACCGCGCGCAAGCAGAACACCGTCGCGGTGATGATGACGCAATACGCAAGCCAGCTTGAGCGCACCCGAACTGGCAAGACCATCGTCGAGGCCGTGCCGACGCAGATCCTGCTGCCCAATATCCGCGCGCAGCCTGCGGATTACGCCATGCTGAACCTAACGGAGAAGGAGCTCGACGTCCTTCTCAACACGGGCAGCAACAGCCGTTTGGCGCTGATCCGCGACGACCAGGGCTCAATCGTCGTCGATGCCGATCTCAGTGCTCTCGGGCCCAATCTCACCATCCTCGGCGGCATGGAG
>NZ_JAVJUC010000028.1:0-40674 GCF_040219995.1 Roseovarius sp.
GGCCCTGCCGCGGGCGGCGCGTCTTTCGTTCTTTCAAAAATTCAATAGTCGAGGCTTTTCCATGGAGTGGCTGAGCGATCACAAGATCCCCGTGGGGACATGGGCCGAGGATTTCTTCCTCTGGCTGCAAGACAATGCCGCCGGGTTCTTCGATGCGCTGGCCATCCTGATGGAAACGCTGATCGACGCCTTTCTGTGGGTGCTGCAAACCCCGCATCCGCTGGTGATCATCGCCGTCTTCGTGGGCCTCACATGGGCGCTTCAACGCAACTGGAAGACCTGCCTTTTCGTGGCGCTCGGGTTCCTTTTCATCCTCAATCAGGGCTATTGGGAGGAAACCACCGAAAGCCTCACGCTGGTGCTGTCCTCCTGCATCTTCTGCATGGCCATGGGCGTGCCCATCGGCATCGCCGCCGCCCATCGCCCCCGGCTCTATGACGCGATGCGGCCGGTGCTCGACCTGATGCAGACGCTGCCGCCCTTCGTCTACCTGATCCCGGCCATCGTGTTCTTCGGCATCGGCATGGTGCCGGGGCTGATTGCCACGGTGATCTTCGTGGTGCCCGCCCCGATCCGCCTGACGCATCTGGGCATCTCCAACACGCCACAGCCGCTCCTCGAGGCGGCGCAGGCCTTTGGTGCCACCAACCGCCAGACCCTGTGGAAGGTGGAGTTGCCCTACGCCCTGCCGCAGATCATGGCAGGGCTCAATCAGACCATCATGCTGTCGCTCTCGATGGTGGTGATCGGCGCGCTGGTGGGCGCGGACGGTCTCGGCGTGCCGGTTCTGCGCGCGATCAACACGGTCAATATCGCACTCGGGTTCGAGTCGGGCCTGATGATCGTTGTCGTCGCCATCGTGCTCGACCGGATGCTGCGCATGGAGGGCCGCAAATGACCGAGGTCAGCGTTCATTTCAAATCCGTCTCCATCGTCTTCGGCGACGCGCCCGAGACCGCCCTGCCCCTGATGGACGAGGGGCAATCGCGCTCCGATATCCAGCACGCCACAGGGCAGGTTCTGGGTGTGCATGATTGCAAGCTGTCAGTGGCCCCCGGCGAGATCCTCGTGCTGATGGGCCTGTCGGGCTCGGGCAAGTCCACGCTGCTGCGGGCCGTGAACGGCCTCAACCCGGTGGCGCGCGGCATGGTCGAGGTGCATGACGGCACGCAGATGGTCGACGTGACCCATGCCGATGCCGCCACCCTGCGCCGCTTGCGTCAACGCCATATCGCCATGGTGTTCCAGCAATTCGGCCTGCTGCCATGGCGCACGGTGGCCGAGAATGTGGGCCTTGGCCTCGAACTTGCGGGCATCCCAAAGGACGAGCGCGCACAGCGCGTCACCGATCAGCTTGCCCTCGTCAATCTCTCCGACTGGGCCGACCGCAAGGTGGGCGAGTTGTCGGGCGGCATGCAGCAGCGCGTGGGCCTCGCCCGCGCCTTCGCCACCGATGCCCCGATCCTGCTGATGGACGAGCCGTTCTCGGCGCTCGACCCGCTGATCCGCAACCACTTGCAGGACGAGCTCATCGACCTGCAAAAGAAGCTGGGGCGCACAATCATATTCGTCAGTCACGACCTTGATGAGGCGTTCAAGCTGGGCGACCGGATCGCCATCATGGAAGGCGGACGCATCGTGCAATGCGGCACCCCGCAGGAGATATTCACCAACCCGGCGACCGATTATGTGGCCGAATTCGTGGCCCATATGAACCCGCTCGGCGTGCTCTGCGCGCGCAACGTGATGGAGGCAGCGACCGGCACGCCCACCTCGACGGTGCCGCCCGACGCAACCATTCAGCAGGTGATGGAAAAGGCACAGGGCCACGACACGCCGGTGGGCGTGGAGGAGAACGGCAAACTCCTCGGCCAGATCACCCGCAACCGCATCCTCGCCAAGCTGCTCGACCCGCGCGGCTGAGGCCGAGGTGGTTGTTGCCGGATCAAGCGGTATTGGATTGAGGCACCTGCGCGAAACGCGGCCCAAAGGGCCGCCGCGCCGGGGGGCGGCACGACGCTGCGCGGCTTATGGTAGCGGCACGATCAGGCCACCCCCCTCAATTCGCCATCAGCGCCGGCAGGATCGTCACGATATCCGGGAAGAACCACAGGATCGCCAGCCCCGCCACCTGAATAAGCACGAACGGCAACACCCCGCGATAGATATGCCCGGTCGTCACCTCCTTCGGCGCAACCCCCCGCAGGTAGAACAGCGCGAAGCCGAAAGGCGGCGTCAGGAATGAGGTCTGCAGGTTCACCGCGATCATGATCGTCACCCATTTGGGATCGAAACTGCCGCCATAGATCACCGGCCCGACAATCGGGATCACGATATAGATGATCTCCAGGAAATCGAGCACGAACCCGAGGATGAACAGCACCAGCATCACGATCAGGAAGACCTTGAACTCGTTGTCGAAGCTCTTGAGGAATTCCTGAATGTAATGCTCGCCGCCAAAGCTGATCACCACGAGGTTCAGCAATTGCGAGCCGATCAGGATGGTGAACACCATGCTCGTGACCTTGGCGGTCTCGCGCACCACCGGGGTCAGCACCCCGCCGGTGAACAGCACCCAGCAGGCAAAGAGCAGGCCAAAGGCGGCATAGAGATAGGCCGCATAGGCCGCAAGGAACGCCACCCAGCTCTCGAAACTGACCACCTCGTTGTTGATCCGCAGATCGAAATTGATCCCGATCAGGATGGCCACCACCACGGCAAGCGTGGAAAACAGGATGATCCGGGGCGATCGGTCCTGATCGCGCAGCTTGCGATAGGCCGCCAGCATGATCGCCCCGCCCGCCCCCAGCGCCGCCGCCGGTGTCGGATTGGTGATCCCGCCGAGGATCGAGCCCAGCACCGCCACGATCAGCACCAGCGGCGGAAAGACCACGCGAATGAGCTCGTTCCGGGCCATCCGCATCGCGCCCTGGGCACAGCCATAAAGCGCCATCGCCACGGGGATCGCGAGGATCAACCATGTCACCCCCGACGACATGGTCGGCGAGATGAGCAGAATATCCGCCAGAAGCCCCAGCACGATACCCAGCCCCCCTATCAACAGCGGCGCGGGATTGGCCGACGGGGCCACACCGCGCGCAATCGCCAGCGTCAGGCCCAGCAGCACCATGATCGTCGCCACGCCGGTCCCGATGGGGGCGGCATCGGCGATCTTCTCAAGCCGCAGTTGCTCGATCTCCTCGGGGCTCAGACGCACGCTTTGCTCAACCCCGCCCGCCTCATCGATCGCCTCCTGCTCGGCCACCGCCGCATCCCAGGCCGATTGCCCGTGCAACTCGATCATCGAGGTCTGGCACTCGGGGCTCACATTGGTGCGCAGGGATGCCGTTTCGCCCATGTCTGTAAAGCTGTCGATGGTCAGGTTCTGCGTGCCCACCATGCCCAGTGTCGAGAGCAGCATCGTGCCCGCGATCAGCGCCACCGGCACGCCCAGGAACCAGGTAAAGCCCTCGCCGCGCGTGATCACCTCGCCACCGGTGCCGCCGCCCAGCTGTACCGCCGGGGCCTTCGACGGATTCACCAGCGCATAGCCAAAGGCATAGAGCGCATAAAGCAGCGCCAGCAGGATGCCCGGCAAGAGCGCCGCCTGAAACAGCGTGCCCACCGACACCACCGCAGGCTCGCCCAGAAAGGTCAGCGCATCCGAACACCCGGCGGCAATCGCCCGGTTGTCCTGCGCCACGGAATAGAGATCGCCCGCCAGCGTGCCCAGCAGAACGATCACGATCGAGGGCGGAATGATCTGACCCAGCGTGCCCGAGGCCGCAATCACACCCGTCGCGATCTGCGGGGAGTAGCCCGCGCGCAGCATCGTGGGCAGGCTCAGCAGGCCCATTGTCACCACCGTCGCACCGACAATCCCCGTGGAGGCGGCAAGGAAGGTGCCCACCACCACCACCGACACGGCCAGACCGCCGGGCAGCGGGCCGAACACCTTGGCCATTGTGGTCAGCAGGTCATTGGCGATCTTCGAGCGTTCCAGCGTGATCCCCATCATCACGAACATCAGAACCGCCAGCAGCGTCTCGATCGCAGCCCCGGCCAGCACCCGCTCGTTGATGCGGTTGACGATGAACGACACGTTGCGATCCAGCGCCACCTCCCAGCCACGGTCAAACACCGGCTGCGCCATGCGTGGCAGATCGGGGTATCGGAAGATCGAGATCGCGTCGGGCCGCACCCCGCTCGCCACCAGCGCGTCATAGGCCTCGCTGCCGGTGTCGATCGCCTGATGGATCAGCAGCCCCGCACTATCAAGCCCCGCGATGATCGCGAACGACACCACCCCGGCCCCGCCGATGGCAAAGGCCACCGGAAAGCCCGACAGGATGCCGCCGAAGAGGCACATAAAGACGATGATCAGGCCGATCTCGACGCCATCAAGTCCGAATAGCATGTCCCAAAGTTCCTTTAATGCGTGCCTTCATAGGCTTCTTCGCCCGCGCCCAGCGTGTCGCGGTCGAGATGTTTGTTCAGGCTCTCCGGCCCTTCCCTCCACTCCAGCCAGGAGCGCCAGAAAAACGCGCAGGCCTGCAGAAAGATCATGCCCGCAAAGGCCACGAGCAGGACCTTGAACAGGAAATAGCCGTTGAACCCGTTGGGGCTGAAGCCGATGGTCTCGACGTTCCATCGCACCGCCCGCGCCTTGAGGATCAGCCGGTCCAGCGTGTCCGAGGCCGACGGTTTGGGCGTGATCAGGTGCCGCCACATGAAATACCAGCCATACATCCATGTCAGCACCGCCATCGGCATCATGAAGACGATCGAGCCGAACATGTCGATCACCTTCTTGGTGCCGTGCCGCACCGGTGCGTAGAACAGATCGACCCGCACATGGCTGCCCTGAACGAAGGTGTAGGTGCAGCACAGCGCCACGATCATCGCGTTATAGAGCTTGAGCTCCTCGGCCCACCAGCTGATGTCGAATTGCAGCGGGATGCCAAAGCCCAGAACGATATCGGGCCGGGCAATGATGCGCTGAATGAAGACGATGATGATCTGCTGGATCACCATGATCAGCCCGGCCCAGGCGAAAAAGCGCCCCACCGTGTTGGCAAAGCCTTCCAGCCCGCGCACACAGCCCCACAGAAAGGCGTGTTTCCACATGCCGATCCCGGTGATCACCAAAAAGGCGGTAAAGGCGACAAAGAAGAGCTCCACCGACCCGCCGTAATAGACGAAGCGCATGATCGCTTCCTTGTCGGACCAGTCGAGCCACAGGCCCGGATGGGTCAGCGCATAGCCCAGATTGTAAAAGGCCATGCCGATATTCTGGATCAGCCAGAGAACAGCGTCGAGCATCTCTCCCCCTCACGCGCGCGGCCTCTGCCGGGCCGCAGCGCCCCCTGTTGGGTAACGTGGCAGGCCCCGGAGGTGCCGGGGCCCGCCTGTCATGGTACGATATTGGCGCGGATCAGCCCAGAACCCGGTCGCGCTGCGCGGTATAGGCACCGTCGGATTTCTGGATCCACGACGACGAAGAGGCCATCGACGCCATGTAGCTGTCATAGACCCGCTTGTAGATGTCGTCGCCCATGTTTTCCTGATGCACGGCGTTCGACGCTTCGCCAAAGGCATCCCAGACGCTGTCGGGGAATTCCATCGTCTTGACACCGGCCGATTGCAGGCGCTGCAGCGCCGCACCGTTGTTGGCCAGGAACTGCGCGAGGTTCCACTGATGCGCCTCGGCACAGCCGATCTCGACCATCTTCTGCTGCGCCGGCGTCAGTTCGTTGAACACGTCGCGGTTCATGCCGATCGACAGACCCGCGCCCGGCTCATGGAACCCGGCGGTGTAATAGGTCTTGGTGATCTCCTGGAAACCGGCTTTTTCATCCGCCCAGGGGCCGATCCATTCGGTGCCGTCAATCGCCCCCGAGGCCAGCGCCTGATACACTTCCGAGCCGGGCAGGTTCTGCACCGATGCACCCAGCTTGCCCAGCGCCAGACCGCCCAGACCCGGCATCCGGAACTTGAGCCCGTTGAAATCCTCGGGCCCGTTGATCTCTTTCGAGAACCAGCCACCGGCCTGCGCGCCGGTATTGCCCGCGAGGAAGGATTTCAGGCCGAAAATCTCTCCCAGCTCATCGTGGAACGCGGCACCGCCGTCATGGTAATACCAGTTCACCAGTTCCTGCGCGGTCATCCCGAACGGCACCGAGGTAAAGAACGCGTAGGCCGGGTGCTGACCCACGAAATAATAATCCGCCCCGTGATAGAGATCGGCCTGACCGGCGGTCACCGCGTCGAACACCTCGAAGGCGCCGACCAGTTCACCGGCGCCCTTGACCTCGATGGTCAATGCGCCGTCGGCCATGCCGTTGATGTTGTCGGCGGCGCGCTGTGCGGCGTCGAACACACCGGCCAGACCGCGGCCCCATGTGGTGACCATGGTCAGCGTGCGATTGCCTTGCGCATAGGCCGGTGCGGCCAGTGTGGTCGCAGCGGCGGCAGAGCCACCCAGAGCAGTATTTTTCAGAAAAGAACGACGATCCATTGTTGGTTTTCCTCCCCATTATCAAAGATGCCGCCCTCGCTCCGGCGGCACCCGGACCCGTTTGAGTGCGCGGACATTAGACAGCGTTTCTGACTCTGAGAATACCTAGTACTGCGTAGAACGGGCATTTTCCCGGTAAATTCTTCGCGCGCTCCGCATGCGGTGCCCGAAACCACCGAAATGGCGCTTGAACAGGCCGCGCCGCGGGTGTTCAAACGGTGCATGAAGCCCAAGATCCTCAGCACCCTGCCCGGCTATACCGCCGCGATGCTGCGCGTGGATGTGCTGGCAGGGATCACCGTCGCGATGGTGGCTCTGCCGCTCAGCATCGCCATCGCCATCGCCTCGGGCGCAGACCCCGCCACCGGGCTGACCACCGCGATCATCGGCGGTTTCCTGATTTCGGCACTCGGCGGTAGCCGGGTTCAGATCGGCGGGCCGACGGGGGCGTTCATCGTCGTGGTCTACGGCGTCATCACCGAGTACGGTCCTGACGGGCTGATCCTCGCCACGCTGATGGCCGGGGCGATCCTGCTGATCGCGGGCGCGCTGCGCGCAGGCAGCCTCGTGCGCCATATCCCCGAGCCGGTGATCCACGGCTTTACCATCGGCATCGCGATCATCATCGCCACCAGCCAGATCCGCGACCTTCTCGGCCTGACCACCGAGGACTTGCCCGGTGAATTCCTCGACAAGATCGCGGTGCTCTGGCAGGCGCGCGACACGCTGAGCGGTGCCGCCCTGATGATCGGCCTCGGCACCATGGCCCTGATCGTCGTCCTGCGCCGCGCAGCACCACGTTATCCCGGCCTCATCGTCGCCGTAGCGGCAGCCTCGGCGGCGGTGGCGCTGTGGCATCTGCCCGTGGACACGCTCGGCGCGCGTTACGGCGCGCTGCCCGCAACCCTGCCGATGCCCGCCCTGCCCGACCTCAGCCTTGCGCGGATCACCGAACTTCTGCCCTCCGCCCTCGTGATCGCCTTCCTCGCAGGCGTGGAATCGCTGCTGTCGGCCTCGGTCGCCGACCGGATGATCGGCGGCAAATACCGCCCCAATGCCGAGGTGATCGCGGGCGGCGCGGCCAATATCGGATCGGCGCTCTTCGGCGGACTGCCCGCCACCGGGGCCATCGCGCGCACCGCCACCAATGTGCGCGCAGGCGGGCTCACCCCCGTGGCGGGCATGGTGCACGCGCTCACCATCCTGATCGTGATGCTGCTCGCAGCGCCGCTCGCGGGCTATCTGGCGATGCCCGCGCTGGCAGGCCTGCTGATCCTGACCGCGTGGAACATGGCCGAGCCGCAGAAATGGCGCGGCTACATGGCCCTGCCGCGCGCCGATCTGGCGCTCTTGCTACTGACCCTCATCCTGACGGTGCTGGCGGATCTGACCGTGGCCATCGGCACCGGCGTGGCGCTTGGCCTCGCGCTGCGGCTGCGGCGGCGCAACGTGCCGCCCGCCGACTGGGACACACCCGACCGGTGAAGCGCGAAATACTGGATATCGCGCGGATTTCGCCGTATCGCTGAACCATGAGACAGCTCATCTCCCGCCTGCGGCTCAATTACGGGCAAAAGCTTTTCCTGATCGCGACGCTGCCGCTGATCCTGACGGCGGTGGCAATCTCGGTCGTGGTGACGCTGCAATCGCGGCAACTGGCGGAACGCGAGATCGAGACGCTGGAGGCGCAGCTGATCGAGGCCAAACGCGCGGAACTCAAGAATTACCTCTCCATCGCGCGCACCGCCGTCGTGAACATCTACGGCCGCGCCGCCCCCGATGACGACCGCGCCAAGCTGCTGGTCACACAGATCCTCGCGGGCATGCTCTACGGGCAGGACGGCTATTTCTTCGTCTTCGACTATGAGGGCACCAACCTCGTCAGCCCGCGCCGCACCGAACTCATCGGCCGCAACTGGACCGGGCTCGAAGACCCTTCGGGCCGCCCGATCACCGACGAACTGATCCGGCTGGCGCGCTCGGGCGGCGGCTATCACAGCTATGAATGGCCCAAACCCTCGACCGGCGAACGCGCACAGATGGTGGCCTATGTGGCGGGGCTTCAGGATTGGCGATGGGCCATCGGCACCGGCGTCTTCATCGACGACGTGGTCGCCACCGTGGCCAAGTCCCGCGAAAAGGTCGAGGCCCGGGTCGAACGCACCTTTCTCTACATCGGGGCGGCGATGCTGGCAGCGCTGCTCTTCGTCTTCGTGTCGGGGCTCTTCATCAATATCCGCGAACGCCGCCTCGCCGATGCCAAGCTCAAGCGGCTGACCCAGCGGGTGTTCGACGCGCAGGAAGAAGAGCGCGGCCGCGTCGCGCGCGAGTTGCATGACGGGATCAGCCAGATCCTCGTCGGCGTGCGCTACGCGCTCGACACCGCCAAGCGGCGGCTGGCGGCGGGCGATGCGCGCGCCGCCGACACGCTGGAGCGTGGCATCACCCACCTCTCGGGCGCCATCCAGGAGGTGCGCCGCATCAGCCGCGACCTGCGCCCCGGCGTGCTCGACGATCTCGGGCTCGGGCCCGCGATCAAGGCGCTGGCCGAGGATTTCGGCAAACGCACCGGCATCGAGACCGAGTTCACCACTGTCGTGTTCCGCAACCGGCTCGATGACGAGGCCAAGATCGCGCTCTACCGCGTGGCACAAGAGGCGCTCACCAATATCGAGCGCCATTCCGGCGCGACCCATGTGGCGATCGACGTGCGCGGCCATCTCAACGGGGCCACCCTGCGGATTACCGACAATGGCTGCGGCCTCGACGAGGCACAGGCCCGGCAGGGCGGCAGCAGCGGCCTCGGGCTGCGCAACATGCAGGAACGCATCGACCAGCTTGACGGCACGCTGCGCATCACCTCCTCGAAATCGGGCACCGGGATCGAGGCCTCGGTCCCCCTCACCCACCTCTTGCAGCCGCAGGGCCAACCCGACCCCGCCCCAAGGACAAAGGCACAGGCATGACCACACCCCCGATCCGCGTCGTGATCGTCGACGACCACCCGATGGTCGCCGAAGGCATCCAGTCGATTCTCGAAAGCTACGAGGACGTCGCGGTGATCGCCACCTGCGGCACCGGGCAGGAGATCATCGACCGGGTCGAAGACCTCGGCCCCGACGTGATCCTGCTCGACCTCAACATGCCGGGGCTGGGCGGGCTGTCGACCGCCGAACTCCTGCTTGAACGCCGCCCCGGCACCCGCATCCTGATCCTCAGCATGCATGACAGCCCCGAATACATCTCCTCGGCGCTCAGCCACGGTGCTGCGGGCTACGTGCTCAAGGACGTGCCCACCGACGAGATCAAGCGCGCCATCGACGCGGTCATGGCCGGGCAGCGGTATCTCTGCACCGGCGCACAGGGCTCACTTGCGCCGTTCGACGCGCCCGACCGCGAGCAACTGACCAACCGCGAGCAGACCATCCTGCTGCAACTGGCGCAGGGCAAATCCAACCGCGAGGTGGCCGAGACGCTCGATATCTCGGTGCGCACGGTCGAAACCCACCGCAAGAACATCAAGCGCAAGCTGGGCATTTCCTCGACCGCAGGCCTCACCCGCTACGCGCTGGAACACGGCGTCCTCCAGGGCACCGGCGTGCGGCTCTGACGCGGCACCCCTGCGTTTCCGCGGACGGTCACCTTGCAGGACCCGGACGCGATACGCTTCAAGCGCAGCCTCGCATGGATCGGGCGAACGTCATGCGCAGCGCAGCGGGCCTTGCAAATTCCGGACGATGTCCCGAAAGCCGCCGAAAGCGGCCTTACGTACCAAGTGCGGCGAACTTGGGCTGTGAGCCCATTCGGCGCTACCGGAAAGGCGAACTTGCTGCGAGTGACCTAACAGCGGCAGAGGGCCAAGCATGCTGTATTATATGTGGCTCACAACCAACCTCGTGCCGTCATACGTGTAAAAGGCTTCTGCCAAATGATGCGTGCTTCAGGGCTTGCGTTATGCCACCGTGTGGCAATGTGAATTCGGAGGCAATTGAAAGCCGATGCCAGAAGATATTGGACCCGCACGTTGGATCAACCTTAGACTGGGTGTGTGTCTCCTTATTCTTGGGGGTCTCGTTGGGTTTCCGATCCCTCTCGCGGTGTACCATGACGGAATTGAAAGTGTTCTAGACTGGCCCCCTCTGTTCAATTGGCTGTCAGCTATTGCGGCCCTGTTCGTTGGTACAGCCTTATACTTGCTCCTCACTCCGCAGCGGGTTGGCGGGAACATTTGCTTCAGGGAAGACGGTTTTACGTGTCGAATGCGATTGTTCTTTCGTCGTGATGCAGAACATCACTTTAATTGGCGGGACATCAAAGAAATCGTACTCTTCCAAGTCCCACGCAACAAACATGGCTTGATTATCAAGTGGGCGAATGGTGCGGACATTTCTTTGCAAGCACGATTTTTCGAACTTGGCATGACTGAGATTTTTGCGCGACTTCGTACATCAGCGGATGCTGCTCACTATCGCCTAGAGCAGACGAACAGCTTCAATGCGTTAGTCATCAATAAGCAAACCTGGACGGTTTCGCCAAAATCTTAGATCTAAAAACGGATGCCAGAGCACATGCTCTTTTCGTGCAAAATTGGGAACTATATAAGCGATGCGTTTTTTGCTCTCCACATTTTGGGCTAGTGTCGCAGCCGAAACGAAAGCCCGCTTTGTCCGCATCTCGATCCTTCATGCCCTTGCAGTGAACGGCGTTGTTTCCCAGAGCCGACACTAGTGGATCACGCGGCGAATGACGTGTGAGAGCCCATAGTTCAGAATGCTGCGCGACGGTCAAATGTCCGCATTTTGAAGCGCGGCCAAAACGTGACAAATCAAAGTCAGTTCTGCCAAGGGTTTGGGTCACAAGAATTTTCAATGATCTTGGTGATCGGGCGTTTCATGCCAAAAACGACGGTTTCTGGCAGTGTTGATCTTGGGCTAATGCAAATTATCAGCCCAAGAAGTCGACTCATTTGGGTAACGCTTCATCAGCGAATTGAGCAAGGAATTCTTCGCTCGGGGGAACGGGCTTGATCACGTCGATCAGCACGCCGCTCGGGTCGCGCGTTATGAAATGCCTTTGACCGAAAGGTTCGTCACGAAGCGCAAGCAACATGGGTAAATCCTTGGCTTTAAGATTCTCGTAAATCGCATCCACGTCCTCTACTTCGAAGTTCAGCAGCACTCCTGATGCACGGCCACGCGCCACTTCGGGGATCGTCTCGTGATCCCCTTGAAGGATCGCAAGATTGACGTTCTCGTCATCACTTGATTGCAGATGCACATACCAATCGCTGTCGAAAAGAGACCGGAAACCGAAGTGCGTCTGGTAAAATGTGCTGATCTCGGCAACGTCCTCTACCATGAGAACAGGGTAGTATTGGGTCAGTTTCATCGCTTGCGCTCCTTTACAAAAACATACA
Source organism: Roseovarius sp. (assembly GCF_040219995.1). Taxonomy (GTDB): domain Bacteria; phylum Pseudomonadota; class Alphaproteobacteria; order Rhodobacterales; family Rhodobacteraceae; genus Roseovarius. The sequence goes on from NZ_JAVJUC010000028.1 coordinate 11,934, forward strand.
CAATGTATGTAAATGATGAATTAACATGCAGGCTGTATGTATGCAAGAGAGACGTTCAAACTCAAACCGTAGTCAAGAAACGTGCAGTGCGTTGCTTGGGGTCGCTCGCCGCCTATTCATCGAGAAAGGGTATGCAGCCACGGGAACCCCCGAAGTCGTAGAGCAAGCAGGGGTGACGCGTGGTGCGCTCTATCATCATTTTAAGGATAAACAGGCGTTGTTTCAGGCTGTAGCGGAGGCTGAAGCCGCACAGATCGCCAGAGAGATCGAAGCTAATTCGGCCCACGCAATAACCTCCGTAGAAGCGCTAGTTCATGGGGCAAATGCCTACTTTGAAGCCATGCGCAAGCCGGGGCGAGTGCGGTTATTATTGCTAGAAGGTCCAGCCGTCTTAGGCCCAGAAGAGATGCGCCGGATAGATATGGAAACTGGCGGTCGGGAGTTGCGTCACGGGATTAAGGATGCGCTGGGGGAAAATGCTTCGACCATCAAGATTGATATCTGCGCGGATTTGGTATCGGCGATGTTTGATCGGGCCGCACTGGCCTGTGATGCGGGAGCAGACATCAAGGCTTATGAGAATGCGATTGCCTCGCTCCTTACAATCCTTGTCCAGAGAAAGTCCGAGCCACTTTTATAGTCATCGCTATGCGCTCAAACGGCTCTTTCAAAATCTCCCAAAAACGACCGTTTTTGCCGTCTCGGTTTCTCGAAAGCAGACCTTGGCGCAGCCGCAGCGAATTCACCTTTTGTCCCGCACTGTGTGAATTCATGCACGGTGCAGCGAAAGTCAGCTCTCGCAATTTTGCGTCTAGCGTGGTGGGTCCACGGCGCGCTGACAGGAGCCGAACGCATTTGCAGCATAGGACGCAAGGCCCCCTGACCCGCCGCCACGACGCGAAGCGCCTTTCCCGGCCCACCCCAGCCGGATCCGCATCGAAGCAAGGGCACCGCAGTGCCGGGCCCCGCATGCCTCACCCCACCAGACCGCCATCCTTGCGGGTCACCACCACGACGGACGAGCGTGGCAGCCGCCCCTCGCCATCCGGAAATGGCGCGTCGGGGTGCTGGATGCCGACGAACATCGCGCGCCGGTCGGCGGACCAGCACAGCCCGGTGACCTCGGACCCGTTCGGCCCGGTCATGAACCGCTCGATCCGGCCCGAGACCGGGTCGCCCACCAGCATCTGGTTGTTGCCCATGCCCGCGAAATCGCCCTCGTTGCTGTCGCTGCCATCGGTCTGGATCCACAGGCGCCCGGTGCTGTCGAACGCCATCCCGTCGGGCGAATTGAAGAGATTGCCCGCGTGGATATTGGCGCTGCCCGCATCGGCCCCCTCGTGGACGCCGGGATTGCCCGCCATCACGTAGAGATCCCAGGTGAAATCGTCGGCGGCATGGTCCGCCCCCGCAGGCCGCCAGCGCACGATCTGGCCATAGCGGTTTTCGCCCCTCGGGTTGGGGCCGCCCACCGGCGTCGCATCGCCGCCTGCATTGGGCTTGATCCCGCGGTTCTTGTTGTTGGTCAGCGCGCAATAGCCCTCGGCCATGACCGGGTTCGCCGCCACCCATTCGGGGCGGTCCATCGTCGTCGCCCCCACCGTAGAGGCCGCCTGCCGCGTCAGGATGCAGATCTCCGCCTGGCTCATCCCCGTGGTCTCGGGCGTCAGCGCCAGCCACTGGCCCGAGCCATTGTCGAGGAACCGCGCCACGTAGAGCGTGCCCGCGTCGAGCAGCGCCCCGGTGTCGCCGCCGGGCACATAGGCTGCGTCCGAGACATATTTGTACAGGAACTCGCCCCGCTCATCATCGCCCATATAGACCACCACGCGCCCGTCCTGCGCCAGCACCACCTCGGCGTTCTCATGCTTGAACCGGCCAAGCGCGCTGCGCTTCACCGGGGTCGAGGCCGGATCGGCGGGGTCGATCTCGACCACATAGCCCGCCCGGCGCGGCTCTCCCGGGTTCTTCGAGACATCGAACCGCGGATCATACTTGTGATAATCATACCCCCTACCCTCGGCCCGGATACCGTAGCGCGCATAATCCTCGGGAAGCGCGGTCCCCTCGTCGGAGGCACCGAAATAGCCGTTGAAATTCTCTTCGCAGGTCAGATACGTCCCCCAGGGCGTCCGCCCGGACCCGCAATTGTTGAACGTGCCCAACGCCTGCGTGCCACTCGGATCGGCCTCGGTCCTGAGCAGGTCATACCCCGCCGCAGGCCCGCTGATCCGCATCGGCGTCAGATGCGTGATCCGCCGTGTATAGGGGCTGTCGGTGACCACCCGCCAGCCATCGTCGCCCGGTGCCACCTCCATCACCGTGACGCCCTGCAGGTTCTGCAACTTGCGCACATCTTCGAGGTTTTCGGGTGCGCCATCCATGCGCTGCGGCAGGTTCACGTCGCGGTTCACATATTCATGGTTCACCGCGATCAATTGCCGGTCGCCGACGCTGAACAGTTCCATCCCGTCGGTGTTCTCGCCGAACACCCGGTCGGCGTCGCCTGCTGCGCCGCCTGTGGCATTGTCAAACCCGGCCACGTCCGAAAACAACGGATCGCCCCAGCGGATCAGCACCTTCCAGTCATAGCCCTCGGGCACATGCACCGTGCCATCGGTCTGCGCCGGGATCGGGACAAAGCCGAACCGCTCCGCCGCCTCAGCCGCACCCGGCAGCACCGCACCCAGCCCCATCGCCGCCGCCCCGGAGCCGACCGCCACCAGCCCCGACAGGAACCCGCGCCGCGACAGCGCCGCCGCCATCACCCGGTCGAAATCGCTCTCTTCGGGGCGCGGATCGTGCAATTCGTCCCAGTCATCGGCAGAGAGGTGAAGATCATCGAAATCATGCATGGCGGGCCCCCGTGGCTGGCTGCGATTGTGACCCGTCGGACTATGACTGATTCCTGTAACACCCGCGTATCTCGGCCCCATCCAACCGATCACCGCCAATTCACGCAACAAATGCAAAGAAAACGCCCCTTCCGGCGACATTTTATCCGCCAAATCGCCTTGACGCCCCCGCCCACCAGACCTAATGTCTCCGCCACGCAGCAAAGGAGTCGCGCGGGATGGACACGCTAGTAGACATCGTAGGCACGTGGCGCATGGGCCGGTAACGGACACCCTGATGGTTCCCCATGCGCCCCCGTCTCACGACCGGGGGCTTTTTTATGCGAATTGAAATGACGTCATACACGGAGCACAAGCACATGACACGTCAGATGACCGGAGCGAAAATGGTGGTTCAGGCCCTCAAGGATCAGGGCGTGGACGTCGTATTCGGATATCCCGGTGGCGCCGTGCTACCGATCTATGACGAGATCTTTCAGCAAAACGACATTCGTCACGTCCTCGTGCGCCACGAACAGGGCGCGGTGCATGCCGCCGAAGGTTATGCCCGTTCGACCGGCAAGCCGGGTGTCGTGCTGGTGACCTCGGGCCCCGGGGCCACCAATGCCGTCACCGGCCTGACGGACGCGCTGATGGACAGCATCCCGCTGGTCGTCCTCACCGGTCAGGTGCCGACCTTCATGATCGGCACCGACGCCTTTCAGGAGGCCGATACCGTCGGCATCACCCGCCCCTGCACCAAGCATAACTGGCTGGTCAGCGACACCAAGACCCTGTCGGACACGATCCATCAGGCGTTCCACGTCGCCACCTCGGGCCGCCCCGGCCCGGTGCTGATCGACATACCCAAGGATGTGCAATTCGCCTCCGCCGACTATGTCGGTCCGCGACAGGCGCGCACGCATCACTACCAGCCGCAGGTCAAGGGCGATATCGAGGGCATCACCGATCTGGTCGCCGCCATCGAAAAGGCCAAGCGCCCTGTCTTCTACACCGGCGGCGGCGTGATCAACTCCGGCCCCGCCGCCAGCCAGCTTTTGCGCGAACTGGTCGAGGCCACGGGCATTCCAATCACCTCCACGCTGATGGGCCTCGGCGCCTACCCTGCGAGCGGCAAGCACTGGCTGGGGATGCTGGGCATGCACGGCCTTTACGAGGCCAACATGGCGATGCATGGCTGTGACCTGATGATCAATATCGGCGCGCGTTTCGATGACCGGATCACCGGGCGGCTGGATGCGTTCAGCCCCGACAGCACCAAGGCGCATATCGACATCGACCCGTCGTCGATCAACAAGGTGATCAAGACCGACATCCCCATCGTCGGCGATATCGCCCATGTGCTCGAGGACGTGCTCAAGGTCTGGAAATCACGCGGCCGCAAGGTGAATGGCGAAGGTCTGGCCAAATGGTGGGCACGGATCGAGGAATGGCGCAAGGTCGACTGCCTCAAGTTCAAGCAGCAGGGCAAGACGATCAAGCCGCAATACGCGCTGCACCGGCTCGAGGAACTGACCAAGGGGCATGACCGCTACATCTGCACCGAGGTCGGCCAGCATCAGATGTGGGCGGCGCAATATCTCGGCTTCGAGGACCCCAACCGCTGGATGACCTCTGGCGGGCTTGGCACCATGGGCTACGGCTTTCCGGCCTCCATCGGGGTGCAGATGGCCCATCCCGAGGCACTGGTGATCAACGTCGCCGGCGAAGCCTCGTGGCTGATGAACATGCAGGAGATGGGCACCGCCGTGCAATACCGCCTGCCGGTCAAGCAGTTCATCCTCAACAACGAGCGGCTGGGCATGGTCCGGCAGTGGCAGGAACTCCTGCACGGCGAGCGCTACTCGTCCTCGTGGTCCGAGGCGCTGCCAGATTTCGTGAAGCTGGCCGAGGCCTTCGGCGCGAAAGGCATCGTCTGCAAGGACCCCGCCGATCTCGATGACGCGATCATGGAAATGCTCGATTACGACGGGCCGGTGATCTTCGACTGCCTCGTCGAGAAGCACGAGAACTGCTTCCCGATGATCCCGTCGGGCGAGCCGCACAACAAGATGCTCCTGGGCGAGGCAAGCACCAAGGACGCCATCAAGGAAGGCGGCGCGGTGCTGGTGTGAGCCCGTTTTCTTGAAAAGAAAACGTCCCGGAATTTTTGAAAAATTCCGGGACAAAACCGCCTCAACAAGGAACGCATAAATGTCCCCGCTGAAAATCAAAAAAGGCTCGTCCAAGCATTCGGCCTATAACCTGCGGCCGCAATTCTCGGATGTGCAGGAAACCCATACCCTCACCGTGATCGTCGATAACGAGCCGGGCGTGCTCGCGCGGGTGATCGGCCTCTTCTCTGGGCGCGGCTACAATATCGACAGCCTGACCGTGGCCGAGGTCGACCATACCGGGCACACCTCGCGCATCACCATCGTCACCACAGGCACCCCGCAGGTGATCGAACAGATCAAGGCACAGCTTGGCCGTATCGTACCGGTCCACGAGGTGCATGACCTCACCGTCGAGGGTGCGAGCGTGGAGCGTGAACTGGCGCTCCTGAAGGTCGAGGGCGAGGGCGACAAGCGGGTCGAGGCGCTGCGCCTTGCGGATATCTTTCGCGCCAACGCCGTGGACAGCACGCATTCCAGCTTCGTCTTCGAGATCACCGGCGCGCCGGAAAAGATCGACGCCTTTGCCGAGTTGATGCGCCCCCTCGGCCTCGTGGAAATGGCCCGCACCGGCGTCGCGGCGATGTCGCGCGGCCTCTGACAGGGGCGCGAAACCCCGCTCTGCATGTCGCCTTGAGACAATCCAGAGGTCGCAAGCGTATGCGCCGAACGCCGCGCGCGCCGGTAGTCTCCCGTTAAATCAAACGGGAGAGAGACCAGATGACCCAGCCGCTGACCGATCTTGGCCGCGTGCGCGCAAGCGTCGAACAGGCCAACGGGTTGCCCAACGCGCATTACATCGACCCTGCGGTCTATGAGGAAGAAAAGCACGCGCTGCTGTTCGGCCAATGGGCCGGGCTTGCGGTGGCCGCAGATGTGCCGGAACCGGGCGATGCCAAGCCGCTGGAATTTCTCGGCATGCCGCTGCTGCTCATCCGTGACAAGGACGGTGACGTGCGGGTCTTTCAGAACATCTGCCGCCATCGCGGCATGATCCTTGTCGAGGAACCGCGCAAGATCGAAGGCGCCATTCGCTGCCCCTACCATTCCTGGTGTTATTCGACCAAGGGCGCGCTCGTCTCCACCCCGCATGTCGGCGGACCGGGCCACAACACCCACGAGTCTATCCGCCGCGATGAGCTTGGCCTCAACGAGGTGCGCAGCCATATCTGGCGCGATGTCGTCTGGATCAACGTCTCGGGCGACGCCGCGCCGTTCGAGGAGGCGATGTCCGACCTCATCGCCCGCTGGTCCGAGTTCGACCTACCGCTCTATCACGGCGGCCATGACAGCCGGTTTGAGCTTGAGGTCCAGACCAACTGGAAACTCGCCGTCGAGAATTACTGCGAGAGCTACCACCTGCCCTGGGTGCATCCCGGCCTCAACAGCTACTCCAAGCTCGAGGATCACTACCACATCGAGAAACCCGGCGAATATTCCGGTCAGGGCACGATGGTCTACCGCCAGCTGACCAACGAGAACGGCGAGAAATTCCTCGATTTCGAGGATGTCGGCGCGAAATGGAACGAGCAGGCCGAATATATCGCGGCCTATCCCAACGTCCTCTTGGGCGTGCACCGCGACCACGCCTTCGCCATCATTCTCGAGCCGAAGGGGCCAGAGCGCACCGTCGAGCACATTCACCTCTACTATTCGGTGCCGCGCAGCGACGAGGGGCTGCGCATGCGCAACACCCAGCTTTGGAAAACCGTGTTTGAAGAGGACATCTTCGTCGTCGAAGGCATGCAAAAGGGCCGCCACGCGACCCATTTCGACGGCGGGCGCTTCTCTCCGGTGATGGACAGCCCCACGCATTGCTTTCACGATTGGGTCGCGGGCAAGGTCGAGGCACATCGCGCCCTTGCGAGGGCCGCGGAATGAAGGATCTCGACGCCACCATGATCAGCGCGCACGAGGCGGGCGACCGCCGCGCGCTGATCAAGCTCTATGCGCAGGCGGCCGACGCGGTGAACGACCTCGACGCGTCCTGCTTCTACCTGACCCATGCCTACGTGTTCGCGCTCGAGGCGGGGGCATCCGAGGCGCACGCCCTCCACGCCCGGCTCAAGGCACACGGCCGCGAGGCGTGACGCAGGTCGCACCCCGTCACACCTTGCGCGCCACGATGAAGCGGCTCACCGGCCGCGCCGGATAGTTGCCCGTCTCGACAATCTCGAATCCCTGACGCCGTATGACAGCTTCCAGCGTCTCGACCTTAAGGCACCGCACGAACGGCGCCTTGCCCAGCTTCTGCATCACCCAGATCAGCACCTTGAAATGCGGCGCGCGGCCCAGACAGACGGTCTTGGAGATGAAATGGCCGCCCGGGCGCAGCAGCCCGTGGATCTGCGCGATGGTGCCCTCCATGTCGGGCAGCAGGTGCAGGTAATTGAACCCCAGCACCGCGTCATAACCCGCGCCCGGCATCCCGATATCGGCTGCCGTCGCGACCCGCGCCGTCACATTCCCCGCCCCCGCTTGCAGGATCTTGTCCTGCGCAATCGCGATCATCCGCGGCGAAATGTCGGTCGCGGTGATATGGCCCGCATCCCCCGCCAGCTTGAGCGCGGTCGTCCCGGTGCCGCAGCCCAGTTCCAGAACGTTATCCGCCGGGTCCAGATAGGCGCGCGTCCGCGTCAGCGTTTCCTCGTAGGCTGCGATATTCTTGACCGGGCTTGCGGCATATTTGTCGGCGATCTTGTCCCAGAACGTGGCATCGGCGGTCATGGTGTGGCTCCTGAATGTGATGTAGCGCCTATAGCCGCCAATCGGCCCCATGATAATTGCATAATTATCTATTTCATGTATGCGTTTTTGTATGAATTGGCCCGCGATGCATTTCGACTGGAATCAGATCCGCGCCTTCCTCGCGACGGTCGAGGAAGGCTCGCTCTCGGCGGCGGCCCGCGCCCTCGGGCAATCACAACCCACGCTCAGCCGCCAGATCAGCGCCCTTGAGGCTGATCTTGGCATCGCCCTCTTCGAGCGCGTCGGGCGCGGTCTCGAGATCACGCCGTCGGGCCTCGATCTCGTCGAGCATGTCCGCGCCATGGGCGACGCCGCGACGCGCATTTCGCTCGCCGCCTCGGGGCGCAACCACGCCATCGCCGGCAAGGTCCGCATCACCGCCAGCGACGCCCTTGCCGCCCATGTCCTGCCCCCCGCACTCGCGCATATCCGCGCCAAGGCCCCCGGCATCGAACTTGAAATCGTGGCCACCAATGCGCTTAGCGACCTGCGCCGCCGCGAGGCCGATATCGCCCTGCGCCACCAGCGCCCGACAGAGCCCGACCTGATCGCCCGGCTGATCCATACCAGCCGCGCCAGTCTTTATGCCGCGCCATCCTATCTCGCCCGCATCGGTACACCCGTCACGGCACAGGACCTCGCCGATGCCGATTTCATCGGCTTCGATGGCAGTGACCGGTTGCTCGACGGCCTCACCGCCATCGGCATACCCGCCACGCAAGCCAGCTTTCCCCTGAAATCCGAAAGCGGCACCGTCGCCTGGGAAATGGTGCGCAAGGGGCTCGGCATCGGCGTGATGATGGACGAGGTCGCCGCCGCCTGTCCCGATGTCATGCGCGTTCTGCCCGACTTGCCGGGGTTCGAAATCCCGGTCTGGCTGACCACGCACCGCGAATTGCACACCAGCCGCCGGATACGGCTGGTCTATGACGCGCTTGCCGCAACCTTCGCCCCGTCCTCGCACATCAACTTGTAAAGATGCCACGTCGCGTGCCCCAGCAGCGGCAGCACGAAGAACAGCCCCAGGAACGCGGGCAGCATCGCCACAAAGGTCAGCCCCGCGATCAGTGCCGCCCAGATCAGCATCGGCACCGGGTTCGCGATCACCGCATGCAGGCTGGTGATCATGGCGGTGACGAAATCCACCTCGCGATCCAGCAGCATCGGCAGCGCCACCACCGTCAGACTATAAAGCAGGAGCGCAAAGACCGCCCCCACGCCCGAGCCCACCGCCAGCATGCTCAGCCCTTCGGGCGTGAAATAAATCTCCAGCGACGAGGAGACATTGGTCATCGTCGACAGCCCCAGAAAGAGCGCAAAGATCATATGCGCGAGGAAAAACCAGAACAGGAACACCATGATGATGATCGCGCAGATCGACGGCAACTGCCGCCGCCGCTGATACGCGATCACCGCGAAAATCTCCGACGCCACCAGCGCGCGGCCCTCGCTCAGCCGGTGGCTCACCTCGTAGAACCCCACGGCTGCGAACGGCCCAACCAGCGGAAAGCCGACAGCGGCGAAGATCAGCCAGTAACTCTTGCCCGTGGCCAGCGTGATCCAGGCCAGCAGCATCCCGATCACCACATAGACCCCGGCGAACGTTACCGCATAGCCCGGGGCCTGTCGCATATCCGCCCAGCCCCGGCGCAGCGCCTCGCCCAGCATGCCCGTCCGCACCGCGCCCATCTCCGGCACGCCCAGGGGCTTTACCTCTCTTGCTGGCATCGCGCATCCTCTCCCGTTTCGGCAAAGGTTAGCGGCAGGCGCATCTTATAAAAAGATGCAAGTTGAACTCAGCTTAGCACCGGCGGGCGCTGTCCCGGCCAATCGGTCGCTGCGTGCCAGGCCTCGGCCAGTTCCAGCAACTGCCGGTCGGCCCCGCGCTTGCCGATCAGTTGCAGCCCCATCGGTAGGCCCTGCGGCCCGAACCCCGCCGGCACCGCCACCACCGGCAAGCCCGCCAGCGAGGCCGGCACCACCACCTCCATCCAGCGGTGATAGGTGTCCATCGCCTGCCCGGCTATCGCACGCGGATAGACCTCATCGGCTGGAAACGGCCAGACCTGCGCGGTCGGCAGGGCCAGCACGTCATGGCTCTCGAAAAGCCGCGCGGCGGTGGAAAACCACCCGCTGCGCGCCACGCTCGCGCGGTGCACATCAAGCGCGCTCAGGCGCTGCCCCGCCTCCACCTCCCAGACCGCCTCCGGCTTCAACCGCCCGCTCTCCAGCAGCGGCCCGAGATTGGCCGACACCGCCCAATGCCGCAGCGTCACCCACGCCTCCCAGAGCGCCTCGCGGCTATAGGGCGCGGCCAACGCCTCGACCTGCGCGCCCAGCCCCTCCAGCACGCCCAATGCGGCCTCGCAGAGCGACAGGATGCCCTCCTCATAGGGCCAGGCCCCGCCCCAATCGCCCAGCCAGCCGATCCGCACCCCCGCCGCGCGCGGCGCGATCTCCGACAGGTCCGGTGCCTCCATTCCATGCGGCTGTCGCCCGTCACGCCCCGCCATCACCGACAGGAACAGCGCCAGATCGCGCGGGTTGCGCGCCATCGGCCCGTTGGTGGACAACTGATGCAGAAAGGTATCGGCGCGCGGCTCGCTTGGCACCAATGACCAGCTTGGCCGCATGCCATAGACATTGCACCAGCCCGCCGGGTTGCGCAGGCTGCCCATCATGTCCGACCCGTCCGCCAGCGCCAGCATGCCGCAGGCCAGCGCCACCGCCGCCCCGCCTGACGATCCGCCACAGGACCGCGCGGGATCATAGGGGTTTACCGTCACACCGTGCACCGGGTTGAACGTATGGCTGCCCAGCCCAAACTCGGGCGTGTTGGTCTTGCCGATGAAGATCGCCCCCGCCGCGCGCATCCGCGCGACGTGGAGATCGTCACCCTCCGCCACCTGCCCCGCGAACAGCGGCGAGCCCTGCGAGGTCGGCAACCCCGCCACATTGGCCAGATCCTTGACCGCGATCGGCAACCCGTGCAGCGCCCCGCGCGGCCCGCCTTGATCCACCGCGCGCGCCTCGGCGATCAGATCGGCGGCGTCGCGCAGGCTGACAATCGCGTTGACCCGGGGATTGACCGCCGAGATGCGGTCCAACGTCTCGCGCATCACCGCTTCGGCGCTCACCTCGCGCCGCACCATTCGCCCGATCAGCCCCTCCGCCGTGCCCTCGATCATCTCCACCTCCAGCTTCATCTTGCCTGAAATATTCCGGGGGAGTCGCCGCCTCGCGGCGACGGGGGCAGCGCCCCCCACATCACCTCACCCCGCGCGCCCGCTCGCCTTCTTCTTCTCGGCCACGACCTTCTCCGCCAGATCGCGCGCGATGGCAAAGGCCCCCTTGATCCGGTCCGCCTCGCCCTTCCAGTCGCGCCGCACGACGATCTTGTTGTCGCGCACCTTGGCCAGCCCCTTCTGGTCGTTGATGAACTCCACCAACCCCTGCGGCGAGGCGAACTTGTCATTGTGAAACTGGATCGTCGCGCCCTTGGGCCCGCCATCGAGCTTGGCAATCCCCGCCCGCTTGCACATCGCCTTGATCCGCACCACCAGCATCAGCATGTTGACCTCGCGCGGCAGCTTGCCGAACCGATCAATCAGTTCTGCGGCAAAGCCTTCCATCTCGACCTTGCTCTCCAGCCCGCTCAAGCGGCGATAGAGCCCCAGCCGCACATCGAGATCGGGCACATAGGTCTCGGGAATGAGCACCGGCACACCCAGATTGATCTGCGGTGCCCATTGCTCATCGGCCTCCGACAGCCCGTCGATCTGGCCCGACCTGATCTTGGCAATCGCCTCTTCCAGCATGGATTGATAGAGCTCATAGCCCACATCGCGCATCTGCCCCGACTGTTCCTCACCCAAGAGGTTCCCCGCCCCGCGAATGTCGAGATCCTGAGACGCCAGCGTGAACCCCGCCCCCAGCGTGTCGAGACTGCCCAGCACCCGCAGCCGCTTTTCCGCGCCGGGCGTCAGCGGCACCCGTGGCTTGGTCGTCAGATACGCATAAGCGCGGGTTTTGGAGCGCCCCACCCGCCCCCGGATCTGATAGAGCTGGCTCAGCCCGAACATGTCGGCGCGGTGAATGATCATCGTGTTGGCGGTCGGGATATCCAGCCCCGATTCCACGATGGTCGTGGCCAGCAGCACATCGTATTTGCCGTCGTAAAAGGCGTTCATCCGGTCATCGAGCTCTCCGGCGGCCATCTGCCCATGCGCCACCACATAGGACACCTCGGGCACCTCGTCGGCCATGAACGCCTCGATCTCGGGCAGATCCTTGATGCGTGGGACCACGAAAAACGACTGCCCGCCCCGGTAATGCTCACGCAACAGCGCCTCGCGCACCGTCACCGTGTCAAACTCGCTCACATAGGTGCGGATCGACAGGCGGTCGACGGGCGGCGTGCCGATGATCGACAGATCCCGCACGCCCGAGAGCGACAGTTGCAGCGTGCGCGGGATGGGCGTCGCGGTCAGCGTCAGCACATGCACGTCCGAGCGCAACTGCTTCAATCGCTCCTTATGCGCCACGCCAAAGCGTTGCTCCTCGTCGATGATCAACAGGCCCAAATTCTTGAACCGCACACTCTTTGCCAGCAGCGCATGCGTGCCCACCACGATATCGGCCTCGCCCCTCGCCATGGCGTCGCGGGTCTTGTTGGCCTCGCCCGCGCTGACAAAGCGCGACAGCGGGCGCACATTGACGGGAAATCCACGAAACCGCTCGGCAAACTCCTTGTAATGCTGCCGCGCCAGTAGCGTGGTCGGCGCGATCACCGCCACCTGCAACCCCGACATCGCCGCGACAAAGGCCGCGCGCATCGCCACCTCGGTCTTGCCAAAGCCCACATCGCCGCAAATCAGCCGGTCCATCGGACGGCCCGCGCCCAGATCGCCCACCACATCCTCGATCGCGCGCAGCTGATCGTCGGTCTCCTGATAGGGAAAACGCGCGGCAAACGCCTCCCAGGCGTGATGCTCGGCCTCGACCACCGGCGCGCGGCGCAATTCGCGCTCGGCGGCCACACGGATCAGGCGGTCGGCCATCTCGCGTATACGTTCCTTGAGCCGCGCCTTCTTGGCCTGCCACGCACCGCCGCCCAGCTTGTCGAGCAGCCCTTCGTCATGGCCGTAGCGCGACAGCAGTTCGATATTCTCGACCGGCAGATACAGCTTGGCGCTCTCGGCATATTCCAGCACCAGGCACTCATGCGCCGCCCCCGCCGCCGTGACCACCTCAAGCCCCAGATACCGCCCGATCCCGTGATCCACATGCACCACCAGATCGCCCGCGCTCAGCGCCTGCGCCTCGGTCAGGAAATTCTCGGCCCGCCGCTTGCGCTTGGCCCCGCGAATAAGGCGCTCGCCCAGCACGTCCTGCTCGGCGATCACCGTCAGCCCCGGTGCGATGAACCCCTGTTCCAGCGGCCAGACCGCCAGATGCAGCCCGCGCTTGCCCAGCGCCTTGGCACTGCGGATGGTGACCGCGCCCAACAGGCCCTCATCCTCCAACAGCCCCTCGATCCGCTCGCGCGCGCCTTCGGAATAGGACGCGACCACCACCGGCCCCTCGGCCATGCGTGCGTCAACATGATCCTTCAGAACGCTGAAAAGGTTGATGTTTTCCTGTTGCCGCTCGGGCGCGAAACTGCGCCCGATACGCCCGCCCGCGTCGATCACCCCCGGCCCGGTGGCCTGCGGCAACGCCACGAATTGCAGCACCCGCCGATCCGCCACCGCCGCCTGCCAGGCATCGTCATCGAGGTAGAGCAGACCCGGCGGCACCGGCTTGTAGACCGTATCGCTGCGGTTCTTCTGGCTCAGCGCGTGCTGGCGCGCCTCGTATTGATCGGCAATGCTCTCCCACCGCGCCACCCGCGCCGGCCCCACCTGATCGTCAAGCGTGATCGACGCCTCTGGCAGATAATCGAAAATCAGCTCCAGCCGCTCATGAAAGAACGGCAGCCAATGCTCGACCCCGGCATGTTTACGCCCCGCGCTCACCGCCTCGTAGAGCGGATCATCGGTGCCCGCCGCGCCAAACTCGATCCGGTAATTCTGCCGGAACCGCCGGATCGCGGCCTCGTCCAGAATGACCTCCGACACCGGGGCCAGCTCGATCCGCTCCAGCGTCTCGGTGGTGCGCTGCGTCGCGGCGTCGAACCGGCGCAGCCCATCGAGGATATCGCCAAAAAGATCGAGCCGCACCGGCCCCGCCTCACCCGGCGGATAGATGTCGATGATGCCGCCGCGCAGCGCGTAATCTCCGGGCTCGGTCACCGTGGGGGCCTGCGAAAACCCCATCCGTACCAGAAAATCGCGCAGCGCCTTCTCGTCGATGCGCTCGCCCACGGCGGCGGCAAAGGCGGCCTCGCGCAGCACCTCCCGCGCGGGCACGCGCTGTGTTGCGGCATTGAGCGTGGTCAGCAGCACGAACTGCTTGGGCGCGCCATGCACCAGCGTGGCCAGCGTCGCCATCCGCGTGGCGGAAATATCGGCATTGGGCGACACCCGGTCATAGGGCAGGCAATCCCAGCCGGGAAAGCGGATAACCGGCATGTCGGGGGCAAAGAACTCCAGCGCCGCCGCCATCGCCGCCATCCGCTTGTCGTCGCGCGCGACATGGATGACCGGCCCGCCGCACGCCTCGGCCTCTTTCAGCACCAGCCGCGCGTCAAAGCCTTCGGGCGCGCCGCCCACCTTGATGTGATCGCTCATTGCCTCACCCGTTCCGTCGCGCCGTGCCGGTCAGCTCAGCACGTTCGCGTTCATGTTCTGATACATGCCCCACATCGCGGTGACAAAGATCGACGCCATGCCGATCAGCTGGATGTGCAACCTGTGGCGCTGAATGCGCTTGATCAGCGCCTCGCCCGCCAGCGCCTGATCCTGGATGATATGCGCCGTGCGCACCGACAGCAGCGCCACCAGCAGCAGCGGAAAGCCCAACAGGAAAATCGCCTGTGCGAACTCGCTGTCATAGACAAACCCCATAAGTGCCACGCTGGTCATGGCGAAGGCCACCAGCCCGGCCAGTAGCAATCCGCTCTCGCGCGCGACAAAGAGAATGCGATTGGTGTTCACCCGCACAAGATCCTGAAAATCCCGCATCGGCGCGTCGCTCTCGCTCTTGCGCGCACGGATCGCCATGTCCCACGGCACGCCCAGCACCCAGTGCGAGGCCGACGACCACGTCACCGCCAAGGCGATCCAATACCAGAGGTTGCTAAAAGAGCGCATGTCAATGAGCTCGAACACATTGTCATACCAGTCCAAGGCCACGCCCCTGTTTCACTACCGTCGCCCCTCTTAGCGCCGGTGCGCGGCAATTCCTACCCTTGAGATGCACGAATTTCCATGCCACTCAATTGACACCCCGAGATCACCAGAAAGTCCGCCCATGCGCCCGACCCAAGCCGCCTTCCCCGCCACCCGCCTGCGCCGCACCCGCCAGTCGCCCGCAATCCGTGACATGGTGGCGGAAAACACGCTGACCTCGGCCGATCTGATCTGGCCGGTCTTCGTGCGCGACGGCGAGGGAGTCGAGGAACCGGTGCCCTCGATGCCCGGCGTGATGCGCCGCTCCATCGACCGCGTGGTCGAGGCCGCCCGCGAGGCCGCCGATCTCGGAATTCCGGCGATCTGCCTCTTTCCCTTCACCTCCGCCGAGAACCGCACCGCCGATTGCGCCGAGGCATGGAGCCCCGACAACCTCTCCAATCGCGCCACCCGGGCGATCAAATCGGCGGTGCCCGACATCGCGGTGATGGCCGACGTGGCGCTCGATCCCTATTCCGACACCGGCCATGACGGCTTTGTCGTGAATGGCGAGATCATCAACGACGCCACCGTCGAGGCGCTGGTGAAACAGGCGCTGAGCCAGGCCGAGGCGGGTGTCGACATAATCGGCCCCTCGGACATGATGGACGGGCGCATCGGTGCCATTCGCGCCGCACTCGAGACAAACGGTCACCCGAACGTGATGCTCATGTCCTACGCCGCCAAATACGCCTCGGCCTTCTACGGGCCATTCCGGGATGCGGTGGGCGCGGGCGCGGCGCTCAAGGGCGACAAGAAAACCTACCAGATGAACCCCGCCAACACCGACGAGGCGCTGCGCCTTGTCGAGCGTGACCTCGCCGAAGGGGCCGACATGGTGATGGTCAAACCCGGCCTGCCCTATCTCGATATCTGCCGACGGGTGAAGGATAATTTCGGCGCGCCCACCTTCGCCTACCAGGTGTCGGGCGAATACGCGATGATCATGGCCGCCGTGCAGAACGGCTGGATCGACGAGGAACGCGCCATGTTGGAGAGCCTGATGTGCTTCAAGCGCGCAGGCTGCGACGGGGTGCTCAGCTATTTCGCCCCCAAGGTGGCCCGCCTCTTGTCCTGACACATGCCATACGCGCAAGAACCCGCGTAGGCCCGCAATCCCTAGTGACAGCAGCGGTCGGCCTGTCTATACTAAGTGGCATCAAACCCGGCACCAGACCGGCATTTCCAGAGGCAACGAAACGGGCAATGACATGAGCAACCTTTCACGACGTGGATTCACCTTCGGCCTTTTGGCTGGCACACCGCTCCTTGCGGCCTGCGGCAACGGCGTCGGCAGTCCGGGTGCGGCCCGCATCGACGCGCGCGTCGCATCCACCAAAAGCCACATGTTCGCCAACTATCCCGGCACCCGCGATCTCGCCGAGAAATCGACCGGCATACTGGTCATGCCGGTGATCACCGAAGGCGGATTCTTTGTCGGCGGCGGCTATGGCCAGGGCGCGCTTCAGATCGACGGTGTCACGGTCGATTACTACTCCGCGACCAAAGGCAGCTTCGGCCTGCAATTCGGGGCCCAGCAATTCGCCCATGTGCTCTTTTTCATGACCGAAGAGGCTTTGGAACGGTTCCGTCGCTCCTCGGGCTGGGCCGCGGGTGCCGATCTTGAATATGTCTTCAATGATCGCGGCGACAACCTGCGCGCCGAAACCACGACCTCCACAGCCCCCGTCGTGGCGGTGATCTTCGGGCAGGCGGGTCTGCTTGCCGGGGCCTCGCTCGAAGGCATGAAATATACCCGCATCATCCCCTGACACAGGGCAAGGTTCAGACGGGCGGCCGGTCTTGCACCGGCCGTTCTGCGTTTTCCCGGCCAAGCCCTCCGGCGCACGCGTGGTCTGCTTGGCGGAAACATCTGATTTCGCCCCCTGCACCCTGCGCCACATCGGGCAATCTTCCCCCTAGCAAGCCCGCCCCCCATCGCCTAAGTTCATCCCCAAGTGAAACCGGCCCCGGGGGCGTCATGAATGAGACCGGACTACAGAAACTGGCGTTTTTCCTGCTGGTGGCACTGATCCTGTTCGTCGCCGCCGCAGGAGGCGTGTGATGGCGCAGCGTTTCGGCGGAAAATTCAGCCCCGACGGCAACGGCTCCACGCCCCCCGCCCAAACCGGCGGCTATCGCGGCGCGCGGCGCACCCGCGCGGGCGGGCGTGTCAACCTGCTCTTCATGGCCCCGCTGCCCCTCACTGTGCGCGCCTTCACCTCCGGCCCGGTCGAGATGGCGCTCAACCTCACCGCCCTCGGGCTGTTGCTGCTCGCCGCATGGCTCACCCGCGAGGGTATTCTTGCACAAGAGGCCTATGAGGCGCGCAAGATCGCCCGCCGTCCCGCCATTCCGCGCAAGATCTTCGCCTCTCTGCTCACCGGCGCAGGTCTTGGCCTCGCGGGCTTTGCCACCGGCGGCGGCCTCATTGAGCCGCTGATCTACGCGGTCGCGGGCACCGCGCTGCACAGCCTCGCCTTCGGGCTTGACCCTCTGCGTGACAAGGGCAGCGAGGGCGTCGACAGCTTTCAGACCGACCGCGTCGCCCGCGTCGTCGATCAGGCCGAGGAGTATCTCAAATCCATGTCAGACGCGATCCGCCGCACCGGCGACCGCGCGCTCGAATCGCGGCTCGACCAGTTCCAGATCACCGTGCGCGACATGCTGCGCACGGTCGAGGACGACCCGCGCGACCTGACCAAGGCGCGCAAATTCCTGGGCGTCTATCTGATGGGCGCGCGCGACGCCTCGGTCAAATACGCCGACCTCGCCACCCGCGCCCCCAACCCCGAGGCGCGCGAGAAATACCTCGCGCTGCTGTCGGACCTCGAACAGAATTTCACTGCCAAGACCCGCGCGCTCATGGCCGACAGCACCACCGATCTCGATATCGAGATCGAGGTGCTGCGCGACCGGCTGGAGCGTGAGGGCGTTCACCTTGAGACCAGAGATTTAGCGTAAGAGGACCAATCCATGTCAGAGACCACCCGCCAAAAGGCCGAAGCCGCCCTCGCCGATGTCGAGGCCGTCAGCCGCGCGATCCTGCCCGAGCCATCGGATGCCAATGCCATCGTAGCGCTCGATCAGGCAGACGCCCCCGCCAGCGCCGAGATCACCCGCCGGATGGGTGAAATCGACATGGCCGACACGCGGTCCATCGTCTCTTTCGGCTCCGCCGCGCAGGCCGAATTGCAGGAAATCTCGCAGAGCATGCTGCAAGGCGTGCGCAATAAGGATGTGGGCCCGGCAGGCGACAGCTTGCGCGGCATCGTCACCACGATCCGCGGCTTCTCGGTCTCCGAGCTTGACGTACGCCGCGAACGGTCGTGGTGGGAGAAACTTCTGGGCCGCGCCGCCCCCATCGCCAAGTTCACCGCCCGCTTTGAGGAGGTGCAGGGCCAGATCGACAAGATCACCGACGATCTGCTGGCGCATGAGCACACCCTCCTGAAGGACATCAAGTCGCTCGACATGCTCTATGAGAAGACGCTCGCCTTCTATGACGAACTCGCGCTCTACATCGCGGCGGGCGAGGCCAAGCTCAAGGAACTCGACGAAAAGGACATCCCCGCCAAGGAGGCCGAGGTGCAGGCCGCGCCCGAGAACGACCAGGTGATGACCGCGCAGGAGTTGCGCGACCTGCGCGCCGCGCGCGACGATCTCGAACGCCGGGTGCATGACCTGAAACTGACCCGTCAGGTCACCATGCAATCCCTGCCCTCGATCCGCCTCGTGCAGGAAAACGACAAATCGCTGGTCACCAAGATCAACTCCACCCTCGTCAACACCGTGCCTCTCTGGGAAACCCAATTGGCGCAGGCGGTCACCATCCAGCGTTCGGCAGAGGCCGCCAAGGCCGTGCGCAGCGCCAATGACCTCACCAACGAGCTGTTGACCGCCAACGCCGCCAACCTGCGCGAAAGCAACAAGATGATCCGGCAGGAGATGGAGCGCGGCGTGTTCGACATCGAAGCGGTGAAAAAGGCCAATGCCGACCTGATTGGCACCATTCAGGAAAGTCTCCAGATCGCCGACGAGGGCAAGGCCAAACGCGCCAAGGCCGAGGAAGACCTCAAGAAGATGGAGGCCGAATTGCGCGACACGCTGGCCTCGGCCAAGGCGCGACGCGATGGCACGGGCGACACCGCCGGCACCGCCGTGCCCAAGGGCTGACCCGGGGCATGCGGGCACAGCGGTACACGGCATGGATTGCGGGCGCGGCCCTTGCGGCGCTCGCGGCCTGCGACGTGCCCGCCCCACCCCCTGCAGAACGCCCGACGGCGCGCCCGCCGGGCGGCGCACCTCTCCCCGAGCCCGGCCCCTCCTATGAAAGCCGCGCACTTGCCAGCTATTACGAGCGGATCGAGCGCAACCTGCTGTCGCGGGGCCTGTTGCGCACCGATGGCGGCGGGCCGGACACGCCTTATACCGACACCGATCTCCTTCGCAATTTCGAGCGGATCGTGTTCTTCGACGAATACGCCCCCGGCGGCGGCTATCGCCCCTCCTCGGGGCGCGCGGGCGGTTTGCGCAAATGGCAGGGGCCGGTGCGCATGGGCGTCGAATTCGGCGCCTCGGTCCCGCGCGATCAGCAGGTGCAGGATCGCAACACCATCACCGCCTATGCCAACCGCCTGTCGCAGGCCGCGCGCCACCCGATCAGCGCAGGCACGCGCAATCCCAATTTCCACGTTCTGGTCATGGCCGAGGATGACCGCGCCGAGGGGCTTGCCCGAATTCGCCAGATGGTGCCGGATATCGACCCGGCCACCATGGGCATCTTCCGCTCCATGCCGCGCAGCATCCACTGTCTGGTCGTGGCTTTCTCCGGCAAAGGCGACCCCCACATCTATACCCAGGCCATCGCATGGATCAGGGCCGAACATCCCCCGCTGATGCGCGAATCCTGCGTCCACGAGGAACTGGCGCAGGGCCTCGGCCTCGCCGATGACAGCCCCGCCGCCCGGCCCTCGATCTTCAACGACGACGACGAATTCGCCTGGCTAACCACCCAGGACGAGGAATTGCTGCGCCTGCTCTATTCCCCCGATCTCAAACCCGGCATGACCCCCGACGAGGCCCGCCCCATCATCCGCCGCCTTCTGGATGAGCGCGCGGGCGGGCCGGTCTGACCCCCCGATTACAGGAGCTTTTCACATGCCCATCTTCGATTTCCTCTCCGGCCAGTTCATCGACGTCATCCACTGGACCGACGACACCCGCGACACCATGGTCTGGCGCTTCGAGCGCGAGGGCCACGAGATCAAGTACGGGGCCAAGCTGACCGTCCGCGAAGGCCAATCCGCCGTCTTCGTCCATGAGGGGCAGCTGGCCGATGTCTTCACCCCCGGTCTTTACATGCTCGAGACCAACAACATGCCGATCATGACCTCCCTGCAACACTGGGATCACGGCTTTCGCTCGCCCTTCAAGTCGGAAATCTACTTCGTCGCCACCAACCGGTTCACCAACCTCAAATGGGGCACCAAGAACCCGATCATGCTGCGTGATCCGGAATTCGGCCCGACCCGCATCCGCGCCTTCGGCACCTATACCGTGCGTGTGAGCGACCCAGCGAAGTTCCTGTCGGAAATCGTCGGCACCGACGGCGAATTCACCATGGACGAGATCAGCTTCCAGATCCGCAACATCATCGTGCAGGCGTTCAGCCGCATCATCGCAGGCAGCGGCATCCCGGTCCTCGACATGGCCGCCAACACCGCCGATCTGGGCAAGCTGGTGGCCGGTGAAATCACCGCCGTGGTCGCCGAATACGGGCTGGAAATCCCGGAATTCTACATTGAAAACATATCCTTGCCGCCCGCCGTGGAACAGGCACTCGACAAGCGCACCTCGATGGGCCTCGCGGGCGATCTGGGCCGCTTTACCCAGTATTCCACCGCCGAGGCGATGACATCGGCGGCCAAGAACCCGTCGGGCGGCGGCGGCATCGGCGCGGGCCTTGGCATGGGGATGGGCATGGCGATGGCGCAGCAGATGGCCGATCAGAGCCGCAATCCGGGACCATGGGGCGCGCGCCCCGAGGCTGCCGCCGCAGCGCCCCCGCCACCGCCGCCCGTCGAACATGTCTGGCATATCGCCGAAGACGGCCAGACCCACGGCCCCTATTCCAAGGCCCGCCTCGGGCGCATGGTGACCGAAGGCAGCCTGACCCGCGACAGCCATGTCTGGACCGCCGGTCAGGACGGCTGGAAACGCGCCGAGGACGTGGCGGAACTGGCACAGCTCTTCACCGTCATGCCGCCGCCCCCGCCGGGCGCGTGACCCCATGCGCCGCCGCGCCACCATCACGCTGCACTGGCTGAACCTGCTGCTGTTGCTCTTCGTGCTGGGCGATGGCGGGGTGACCACATGGCTCTCGCTGCTCTACGCCGCCTCGGCGCTCACCATGTGCGCGCTGGCACTGGTCTTCGGGCTGATGAGCGGCCCGGGGCCAAAGCTCGAAGGGGCGGTGCGCGCCCTGCATCCATGGCTGCACCGGGCGATCTACGCGCTCCTCGGCTGGGGCGCCGTGGCGCTTCTGGCCGAGACGCTCGCCACGCCCCTGCCCGGCCCCACCGCGCGCACGCTGCTGCTGACGCTGCTCGCGACGACGGCGCTCCACGCGGTCTTCAACCTCTGGCGTCACACCGCGCTTGGCGACGGCGCGCTGCGGCGGATCACCCCGCGCGCCATTCACCACATTCTGTGATCGCGATGCCGCGCGTCACCCGGTCAATGGCTCGCGGTCATCCGCCAGCGCGACACCGCCACGGTCAGCGCCTGCGACGCCTGGGTGAATTCCGCCTCAAGCATCTCACTCGCAGCATCCGATCGGCCCTGCTTGATCAGCTGCGCCGCACGCGATGCCGCACGATGAAACTCGGCATGCCGCACAATCGTTTCACTCGCCTCCTGCTCCAGTCGCACGTCGCTCGGCAGACTGTCCAGCCACCGACCGAAGGCACAGCCGTGATGGTCGCCCGCCTGCGCCACAAGCGCCTCATCCGCCCCCTTCCGGATCGCGGCCCTGAGCCGGAATTTCCATGCACCATGCGCGCCGATGGCGTCGGTGAGATTGTCGTAGAGCGCGAGGTCAGTCATTGTGCATCCTTGTCTTGCGGGGTCATTCAGGTAAACGGTCAGATGACCTGTGACTTTAGCAAGAAGGGGGGCAGGACATGTCGGTGACGGATCACCGCTTTCCCTGTACAAGCTGCGGGTCGGATTACCGCTATGATCCCGGCGCGGGCCAGCTGATCTGCGACCATTGCGGCGACGTGGCCGAGATCGAGACCGGCGGTCCGTGGCAGGGCGGCATCAAGGAACTCGATTTCCGCGCCGCGCTCCGCGACCAGCTTCCCGCGCAGGAGATGGAAGAGACCCGCACCACCAAATGCACAAGCTGCGGCGCGCAGGTCGAACTGGGCGACGCCACCCACGCCACCGAATGCCCGTTTTGCGCCTCACCCGTGGTCACCGATACCGGCACGCACCGCCATATCAAGCCGCGCGCGCTGCTGCCCTTCGCGCTGGACGAATCGCAGGCCCGCAAAGCGATGACCGACTGGCTGGGCCGTCTCTGGTTCGCGCCGAACGGCCTGCAGGACTACGCCAGAAAAGGCCGCAAGATGGAAGGCATCTACGTCCCCTACTGGACCTTCGACGCCGACACCAAGTCGCACTATCGCGGCGAGCGCGGCACCGTTTACTATGAAAGCCGCACCGTCATGCGCGACGGCAAGCGCCAGACCGTTCAGGTCGCCAAGGTTCGCTGGCGCGCCGTCTCGGGCCGGGTCGCGCGCTTCTTCGACGATGTGCTGGTGCTGGCCTCCACCTCGCTGCCCAAACGCTTCACCGACGCGCTGGAGCCGTGGGATCTGTCGGCACTGGAGCCCTACACGCCGGAATATCTCGCAGGCTTCCGCGCCGAGGGCTACAGCGTCGACCTCGACGACGGCTTCAGCCAGGCTCGTGACAAGATGGACGCCACCATCGCCCGCGACGTGCGCTTCGATATCGGCGGCGACCGGCAACGCATCCACGACATCGACACCGCCATCAGCGATGTCACTTTCAAGCATATCCTGCTCCCCTTATGGCTCGCCGCCTATAAATACCGCGGTGAAACCTACCGCTTCGTGGTCAACGCCCGCACCGGCCGCGTGCAGGGCGAACGGCCGTGGTCGGCATGGAAAATCGCCGTGGCTGTCATTCTGGGCGCGGCTATCGCAGGCGGCATCGGCTATCTCATCGCCCTTGAACAGGGCGGCTTCTGATGCGCTCCACCGTCGCGATCCAGATCACCACGGCGCATGCGGGCGGCGAGGTGGGCGACGTGATCACCGGCGGCGTCGCCCCGCCCCCCGGCGCCACCATGTGGGAGAAATCCCGCCACATCGCCCGCGACGACCGGCTGCGCCGTTTCGTGCTGAACGAGCCGCGCGGCGGCGTCTTTCGTCACGTCAACCTGCTGGTGCCGCCGGTGGACAGCCGCGCCGACATGGGCTTCATCATCATGGAGCCCTGCGACACCCCGCCGATGTCCGGCTCCAATACGATCTGCGTGGCGACCGTGCTTCTGGAGACCGGCATCCTGCCGATGACGGAGCCCGAAACCCGCCTCACGCTCGAGGCCCCCGGCGGACTGGTGGCGGTGCGCGCGCGCTGCGAAGGTGGCCGCGTGACCGACATCGCGCTGGAGAACCTGCCCTCCTTCGCCTGCCAACTCGACGCGACGATTGACGTGCCGGGGCTGGGGCGCATCACCGTCGATACCGGCTTTGGCGGCGACAGTTTCGTGGTGGTCGATCCCGACACACTCGATCTGGCGCTGACCCCTGAAAACGCGCGGGCGCTGGCCGAGACCGGCACCCGCATCACCCGCGCCGCGACCGATCAACTCGGGTTTGACCACCCCACCAACCCCGATTGGCGGCATATCTCATTTTGCCTTTTCGCCACCCCGCCCGAGCGCGACGGCGACGCGTTCCATGCCCGCCACGCCGTCGCCATCCGCCCCGGCAAGATCGACCGCTCGCCCACCGGCACCGGCCTTTCGGTGCGCATGGCGCTCCTGCACGCGCGCGGGCAGATGACCCAAGACGACCGCTACAGCGCCACCTCGCTCATCGGTGCGCGCTTTGACGGGCGCATCCTCGGGGCCACCACCTGTGGCCCCTTGGCGGCGATCCGCCCGGAAATCGCGGGCCGGGCATGGATCACCGGGCAATCCACCCTTATGCTGGACCCCGAAGACCCCTGGCCCGAGGGCTACCGTCTCTCCGACACATGGCCCGGCACAGAGGAGCCTGAATGACCAACGCCCACGACACGCTCCACACTATTCTCGATGCGCGCCGGTCCTGCCGCGCCTTCCTGCCCGATCCGGTGGCGACAGACGTGATCGAGCAAATCATACGCTCCGCAAGCCGCGCGCCCTCGTGGTGCAACGCGCAGCCCTGGAAGGTGACGGTCACGCAGGGCACGGAAACCGAGCGCTTTCGCCACGCCCTGCTTGAGGCCGTGACCCATGACACCCCCGCCCCCGACCTGCCCTGGCCCGAAAGCTATCCGGGCGCGCATGGCGCGCGCCGCCTCGAATGCGGGCTGCAACTCTACGAGGCCGTGGGCATCGCCCGCAATGACCGTGCAGCCCGGGCCGAGCAGAGCATGCAGAATTACCACCTCTTCGGCGCGCCGCATGTGGCCATCGTCCATTCCGAGGCCGCCCTCGGACCCTACGGCGCGATGGATACCGGCGGCTTCGTCACCGCCTTCATGCTCGCGGCAACGGCGCTTGGCGTCGGCAGCATCGCGCAGGCCTCGGTCGCGGCCTACGCGCCGATGATCCGGCGGCATTTCGATCTGCCCGACAGCCGGTTGATCCTCTGTGCCATTTCCTTCGGCCTGCCCGACCCGGATCACCCCGCCAATACGTTCCGGACCACGCGGGCAGACCTCAACGAGGTGTTCGATCCACGGGGGTAGGGAGCAGCCGCTGAAGCGGTGGTCAGACTTTTGCCCCCGCGCGGGATCAAGGCGTGCTTGCACGCCGCCGCGCGAGCGCCCGACCGCCCCCCGGGCGGGCGCTTTTGCAACGTCGCAAACCCGCGCAAACGTTGCAGTATTCGGCTACCATAAAGCGCGCCCCACGACCGTAGCAGCGCCCACCCGCAGTCGGTCGCCCGCGCGGCTTGTCTCTTGAGCACCCATCGGGGTGACCCTCCCCCTCACCCCCGCTTGATCGCCACCTTGCGCCCCTCCGGCGCGGCCGTGTCGCGGCGCGGGATCGTCACGCTCAGCACACCGTCCTTGAGATGCGCCTCCACCTTCTCACCATCGGCATCGGGCGGCAGCCGGAACGAGCGGCTGAAACTGCCATACTGGCGCTCGGTAAAGAACCACGTCTCGCCCTTTTCCTCGCGCGCGGCGCTTTTCTCGCCCTTGATGCTGATCACCCCGTCATGCACCGACAACTCGATGTCCTTCTCCTCGACACCGGGCAATTCCATCGTGATCCGGTACGCCGCCTCGTCCGACGAGGCATCCGAAGCCGGGGCCAGCCAATCCGCCACCCGCGTGCCGAAATTGCGCAGCGGCTCATATAGCTGCGGCCAGAACCCGGCAGTATGCGATTTTTCAACCATGATGCATCCTCCTTCACGTTGAAGACGGCGCAAGCCTACTCTAACACCGGCACCACGGCCTTGACCCGTATCAAATCCCCGCACCAAAGGTGGTCCCATGCGCGCCCTTCTGCAACGTGTCTCCCAGGCTTCCGTCACCGTCGGGGGCGACACCATCGGCCAATGCGGCCCGGGCCTCTTGGTCCTCGTCTGCGCCATGCAGGGCGACACCGAGGCCGAGGCCGACCGGCTGGCGGCAAAGATCGTGAAACTACGCATCTTCACCGATGACGCGGGCAAGATGAACCGCTCGGTCGTCGATGCGGGCGGCTCTGCCCTCGTGATCAGCCAGTTCACCCTCGCCGCCGACACTTCGCGCGGCAACCGGCCCGGCTTTTCCACCGCCGCTGCCCCCGACGAGGGCCGCCGCCTCTATGAGCATTTCGCCGCCCGGATCGCGGCCCATGGCATTCCAACCGAAACCGGGCGCTTTGGCGCGGATATGAAAGTGTCGCCGCTCAACGACGGCCCGGTGACCATCTGGATGGAAAGCTGAACCGCCGAGCCGCGCGCAAGCCATTGCCCCCGCCGCCCTTGGGCGCTATCACCACCTCTGATCACCCCACACGCAACGGAGGGCCAGAGCGATGGCAGCCTATCAATACGTCTATCACATGCAGGGCGTCTCCAAGACCTACCCGGGCGGCAAGAAATGCTTCGAGAACATCCATCTCAGCTTTCTGCCCGGCGTGAAGATCGGCGTCGTGGGCGTGAACGGCGCGGGCAAATCCACCCTGATGAAGATCATGGCCGACCTCGACACCGACTTCACCGGCGAGGCCTGGGCCGCCGAGGGCGCCAAGGTCGGCTATCTCCCGCAGGAGCCGCATCTCGACGAGAGCCTCACCGTGCGCGAAAACGTCATGCTGGGCGTGGCCGGGAAAAAGGCCAAGCTCGACCGCTTCAACGAACTGGCGATGAACTACTCGGACGAGACCGCCGATGAGATGGCGCAGCTTCAGGACGAGATCGACAGCGACAACCTCTGGGATCTCGACGCCCAGATCGACGTCTCGATGGAGGCGCTGCGCTGCCCGCCCGACAATGCCGATGTCACCACCCTCTCGGGCGGCGAGAAACGCCGCGTTGCGCTCTGCAAGCTGCTGCTCGAAGCGCCCGACATGCTGCTCCTCGACGAACCGACCAACCACCTCGACGCCGAAACCATCGCCTGGCTGCAACAGCACCTCATCGACTACAAGGGTACGATCCTGATCGTCACCCATGACCGCTATTTCCTCGACTCGATCACCGGCTGGATTCTGGAATTGGACCGCGGCCGCGGCATCCCCTACGAGGGCAACTATTCCGCCTGGCTGGAGCAAAAGGCCAAGCGGCTGGAGCGCGAGGCCAAGGAAGACAAGTCCAAGCAGAAGACGCTCGAGCGCGAATTGGAATGGATGCGGCAGGGTGCCAAGGCCCGCCAGGCCAAGCAAAAGGCCCGGATCAACGCCTATAACGAACTGGCAGGCCAGTCCGAGCGCGAAAAGGTCGGCCGCGCCCAGATCGTCATCCCCAACGGGCCGCGTCTCGGGTCCAAGGTGATCGAGGTCGAGGGGCTGAAAAAGGCCATGGGCGACAAGCTCCTGATCGAGGATCTCAGCTTTTCGCTGCCCCCCGGCGGTATCGTCGGCGTGATCGGCCCCAACGGCGCGGGCAAATCCACCCTCTTCAAGATGCTGACCGGGCAGGAGAACCCGGACGAAGGCAGCATCGACTACGGCGACACGGTGGAGCTGTCCTATGTCGATCAGTCCCGCGATGACCTGAAACCCGACGAGACCGTGTGGGAAGCCATTTCCGGCGGTGCCGAGATCATCCAGCTGGGCGACGCCCAGATCAACTCGCGCGCCTATTGCGGCGCGTTCAACTTCAAGGGCGGCGACCAGCAGAAAAAGGTCTCGCTGCTCTCGGGCGGCGAACGCAACCGCGTCCACATGGCGCGGCTGCTGAAAGAGGGCGGCAACGTGCTGCTCCTCGACGAGCCCACCAACGATCTCGACGTCGAAACCCTCCGCGCTCTGGAAGACGCCCTCGTCGATTTCGCCGGCTGCGCCGTGGTCATCTCCCACGACCGCTTCTTCCTCGACCGCATCTGCACCCACATGCTCGCCTTCGAGGGCGAGGCCCATGTCGAATGGTTCGAAGGCGCCTTCTCGGATTACGAGGAAGACAAGAAGCGCCGTCTGGGGCCGGATGCGCTGGAGCCGAAGCGGGTGAAGTATAAGAAGTTTGCGAGGTGATTATCTAATGTGGGGATTGGCGTTACTTGTTTTCGCCCTTGGCACGGCTACCGCAAATATGGCGCTTGCTGCAGAAAAAATTCTGGAGTGTGAAGCTACACGCGTGTCCGACCAGGAAAATGTGGAGTACGTTATTAAGCTTGAAGACGACTTTGCTTGGATTAACGGTTCGCGCTGGTCCTATTCTAACGAGAGTGATCGCATAATTCTGGATTATGACCCTGAGAATACAGAGGGGTATCGGTCTCGAATAACTATTGACCGCATATCTGGTAAACTTTTCCATGCGGTGCTTGGTGGTTCCACGGTGTATCGAACAATGAAAGGCGATAGGCCGTGCAGATCGATAGACCGACGATTTTAGTCTCATAGCTTCTACGGAGACGTCTGCATCGACGCTCATTCGTGGATTTTTCGCCGCGTGCAAATAATTTTCCGAAATGTATGTCGATCCACTAAGCGGCTTCTCCCCCGCGCGGAATCGAGGGCCGCAGGCCCGCCGCGCGATCGCCGACGCGCCCCCACGCGGCGGCGATTTGGTGAGGCTGGGTGCACCGTATGAAGGTCACGCGGATGTGGCTGAGATAAAGTGACATGCGCATCGGTCGGATCGCCCCCGCGCGCGTCGGCCATCGCGCGGCAGGCCGGTCGCTCTCCTGTCTGCAACGCGACCCCACCTCCCCGTCATCCTCGGGCTTGACCCGAGGATCTGGTGGGGGA
>NZ_JAVJUC010000029.1:0-98200 GCF_040219995.1 Roseovarius sp.
GATTTGATAGGGCGCGCAACGTGTCGAGGTTAGAATGACTTGGCTGGGATAAAGCGCCCGCCACGGGTGTTGCATCGCCAGTCCCCGGCCCTGCGCTCGCGCGGCACCTTCTACGGGCCAATTAACGTCCGCTCCAGACCAAAATACCCGCCATCCGTCCGCCCCATGCACGACATCGGACATGGGCTGCGCGGTTCAGTTCGCCGGGCCACCGATCTGCGCGATGACGCGCGACACGAGATCGTTGAGCTGCGTGCGCGCCGCGTTCACCGCCTCGACATATTGCGCCAGCGGGGCCTCGGCAGCGGGGATCATCTGCGCAATGCTGGATGCCGTCAGGTAGACGATGGTGGCCACCACGAAGGTGATCACCGCCAGCCGGAACCCCGATCGAAAGCCGCCGCGCCGACTGGATATCGGCACCTCTTCAGGCAACTCCGCTGCCGCCGCCGACGCCGTGTCGCCGCGCTCCCCGCTTGAAGTCAGTGACGAGTTGATCTCTTCGATATCGGGCAGCAGATTACGCCGTGAGGACGGGTCGATATCGTCGTCGCGGCTTTCGTCGACCTGCTCTTCGGAGGGCGCGGGCGGTGGCGTCTCACCGCCGCCGCGCAGACGTTCCATCCGGGCGCGGGCCTGACGGCTGCGCTCATCCTCGGATATGCCGGGATCGGCAAGGCCCAGATCGGGCTGGGTCTCAAGCCCGCCCGCCCCCTCGGCCGCGCGGGCAGCGCGCTCGCGCTCGGCCTCTTCGCGCAGGATATCGGCCACGTTCGGATCAAGCCTGCGCTGCGCAGGCGGCTCTTCGGGTGCGGCCTCGGCTGTCGGCTCGGGCACCGGTTCAGGTATCGGTTCGGGCGCAGGCTCCGGGTCTGCCTCGGCGGCGGCGTCAGGCGGGGCCGCGTATTCGTCCGGCACATCCTCTGCCTCGGCGGGCGCATGGTCGGGGTGATGCTGAAACCAGGTATCGCCGCAATTCGAGCATTGCACATCACGCCCCGAGGCTGGGATCACCGCCTCCGGGACCTCGTATTGCGCCCCGCAATTCGGGCAAGTCAGCCTCATGGTGCCACCTGTCGCCTGTTCCGTGTCGCCGTTATCCGGCCCCCTGTCCTCGATCAAAAGCATAAGCGCTTCTTTGCCTTGGGAAAAGAGCAAAGCGAATCACGCGCTCGATCATTGCACATGTGTGGCCTCTGGGGCATTTAGGGAGGATATGCGTATTGAGGGGCAGCCCGTGATCGAGCTGGAAGATGTGGCTTACAACTATGGCGGGGGCGAGTTGCTCAGCGAGGTGTCGCTGTCGCTCAGCCCCGGATCGTTCCATTTCCTGACCGGGCCGTCGGGGGCGGGCAAGACCACGCTCCTGAAGCTGTGCTACGGCGCGCTGGTGCCCACCTCGGGGCAATTGCGCCTGTTCGGGCAGGACCGGCGCGAGATGGGGCGCGACGATATCGCCACCGTGCGGCGGCGCGTTGGCGTGGTGCATCAGGATTGCCAGTTTCTCGACCACCTCAGCGTGGAGGACAACATCGCCCTGCCGCTCAGCGTGTCGGGGCGCGATCTGCTGGCCGAGGGGGCCAATCTCAAGGAACTGATCGGCTGGGTCGGTCTGCGCGAGAGGGCCAAGGCGCGCCCGCCGGAACTGTCGGGCGGCGAGCGGCAGCGCGCGGCGTTGGCGCGCGCGGTGATCATGTCGCCCGACGTGATCCTCGCGGACGAGCCCACCGGCAATGTCGATTGGGAGATGTCGCAGCGCCTGCTGCGTCTGCTGATCGAGCTCAACCTGATGGGCAAGACGATCCTGATCGCGACCCATGATCTGGCGCTGATCCGGGCGGCCAAGGCACATGTGCAGGCGCGGGTGCTGCGCATCGCGGCGCGGCGCCTGCAACTGGCGGGGGCAGATCTGTGAAGCTGGATATCCGTGGCTTGGGCGATCTTCTGATCGGTGATGTGCAGGCGGACCGGGTGGTGCCGCCCACCGGCTTCACCGCATGGCTTACGCTGTTCAGCGCGGGGGCGATGGCGTTTCTGGCGATTTTCGCGCTGGCGCTGTCGCTGGCGACGGGGCGTCTGGCCGAACGCTGGGGGGATGAGCTGGCGCGCACCGCGACGGTCCGCATCTCGGCCCCCGAGGCACAGATGGCGGCCCAGACCGCCGCCGCGCTGCGGGTGCTTGAGACGACGACCGGCGTCGCGCGCGCCCGCGCGCTTGATGATGCCGAACAGGCCGCCCTGCTCGAGCCGTGGTTCGGCCCGGACCTGCCGATCGATCAACTGCCGGTGCCCCGCCTGATCGAGGTGATCGAAACCGCCGAGGGGTTTGATGCCGATGGCCTGCGCCTGCGCCTGCAGGCCGAGGTGCCGGGCGCGGTGCTCGACGATCACACACGCTGGCGCGCGCCGCTGGTGCGCGCCGCCGACCGGCTGCGCCTCCTGGGCTGGCTGTCGCTGGTGCTGATCGGCGGCGCGACGGCGGCGATGATCACGCTGGCGGCCAACGCCGCCCTTGCCGCCAATGCGCAGGTCATACAGGTGCTGCGCCTGGTGGGCGCGCGCGACAGCTATATCGCGCGGGCCTTTGTGCGGCGCTTCACGCTGCGCGCCCTCGGTGGGGCCGCCATTGGCATGGCGGTGGGCTGTCTCGCCATTCTCGCCCTGCCAAGCGCCGATGCGGCGGGCGGATTTCTGACCGGGCTCGGGTTTCAGGGCTGGCACTGGCTCTGGCCGCCGGTGGTGCCGGTTCTGGCCGCCGTGGTCGCGTTTTTCGCGACCCGGGCTGCGGCGCGCAAGACGCTGGAGGAGATGCCGTGATGCAGGCGGTTCAATGGCTGCGGTCGCTGGTTTTCGTGGTGTTCATCTATGCGATGATGCCGGTTCTGGGGCTGCTCTACCTGCCCTGGGCGCTGCTCAGCCGCAAGGGCGCGCTGGCCGCCTGCCATGCCTGGTGCCGCGTCGTGCGCTGGGCCGCGCGCTGGATGGTGGGCCTGCGCACCGAGGTGCGCGGCACGCCACCCGAGGATGAGGTGCTGATCGTCGCCAAACATCAGAGTTTCCTCGATATCATCCTGATCTACGGGTCGGTCCCGGCGGGCAAGTTCATCATGAAGCGCGAATTGATGTATGCGCCGGTGATCGGGCAATATGCGCTGCGCATCGGCTGCGTGCCGGTGGACCGGGGCAAGCGCAGCGCCGCCATCAAGCAGATGGTCGCCGATGTCGGCAAGGGGCGGCTGGCACCCGGGCAACTGATCATCTACCCGCAGGGCACCCGCATCGCGCCGGGGGTCAAGGCCCCCTACAAGGTGGGCTCCGGCGTGCTCTATCACGAGTTGGGACAGGATTGCGTGCCGGTGGCCACCAATGTGGGTGTGTTCTGGCCCCGCAAGGGCATCCTGCGCAAGCCGGGCCTCGGGGTGGTGGAATTCCTGCCGCGCATCGAGGCGGGGCTGGGCAAGGAGGCGTTCATGGCACGGCTCGAAGACGAGATCGAGTCTGCCTCCAACCGGCTCATGCGCGAGGCCGGGTTCGATCCGGAAACGGCGGGCTGAGCGGGGGCCGCGTCGGTGTCGAATGGCCTGATGCGGACATAGAACCCCGACAGAAGGTGCTGCGTGATCGCAGGGCCGGCGACTGGCGATGCAACGGCAGATGCGGGTACTTTATCCCAGCCAAGTCATTCTAAACTCAACACGTTGCGCGCCCTTCCAAATCGCCAGGCCGCGGGACGGCCCGGCGATCGCGCGGCACCTTCGGTGCGTTTCGCGCGGGATGCGGCAACGGCAGCTTAAGGCCAAACCCGCCTCACACCGGCATCAGCACCCAGTAATCGAGATCGAGCAGCACATGCGGCAGGTATTTGCTATCCTCGCCCTTGAGGGTAAACGGCTCGCCCCCCTTGGTCGCCACCAGCCGCAGGCGCAGCGCGCCCACGCCCGGCGCATCCACCTCGGCGCGATCCAGCACCTCTGACCACGCGCGCACGGTGTCGCCCGCGAAACAGGGGTTGGCGTGGCTGCCTGCATTGAGCGCGGCGATCATCTGCGCATTGGCGAGGCCATTGAACGACAGCGCCCGCGCCATCGAGATCACATGCCCGCCATAGATCAGCCGCTTGCCGTCCGCGCGCGGTGTGGCGTCGAAATGCGTCTTCGAGGTGTTCTGCCACAGCCGCGTCGCCATCATGTGCTCGGCTTCCTCGATGGTCACGCCGTCGACATGGTCGATCCGCTCGCCAATCTCGTAATCGCCCACCCGGTGCGGCTCGCCGGCCAGCCCGAAATCGTAATGGCTGAAATCGAGCCCCGCCGGGATCACCAGATCGCTCGGGTCCACCACCGCCTCCGTCTGCGGCACCACCGCCTCGGGGGCAGGCGCATCGAGGTTGTTCTTGCGCACCATCACCCACCGCACGAATTCCATCACCGGTAGGTCATGCTGGTTGAACCCCGTGGTGCGCACATAGACCACCCCGGTCTTGCCGGACGAGTTCTGCTTGAGCCCGATCACCTCGGATTCGCTGCGCAGGGTGTCGCCGGGATAGACCGGGCGCAGCCAGCGCGCCTCGGCATAGCCCAGATTGGCCACGGCATTGAGCGAGATATCCGGCACCGACTTGCCGAACACGATGTGAAACGCCGCCATGTCGTCGATCGGGCTGTCGGGCAAGCCGCTCGCGCGGGCGAACTCGTTCGAGGAATAAAGCGCAAGCCGCGCCGGATAAAGCGCGTGATAAAGCGCCCGCTCGCCCCCTGATACGCTGCGCGGCACCGCGTGGCGGATCACCTCTCCCAGCCTGTAATCCTCGAAGAACCGCCCCGGATTGGTCTTCATCGTCACTGCTCTCCCAGCTTCATCCCGGGCGCATAGTCGCCCTCTTTCTCCTTCACCACGGCCTGCCCGCAGCGCATCACGCCATTGGCCCCGTCAAAGGCGTAGGTCGGATCGCCGTAAAGCTCCCAACCCTGATTGAGCGCCGCCGTCACCTTGTGACAAAACTCCGACGTGTCGTCGGCAGAGAGAAAACGATAGAGTTTCATAGGCTTACCCCGGGAACGGCCAGACACCCAGCCAGTTGTGAATGAGGGTGATGACAAGGAACATCACCACCGTGATGACAACTAGGATCACGTCCTTCTTGGCCTCGCCCGGCTGCGGGCGGTTCCATTCCTCCGAGAGGTTGATCACCACCACTTCCAGCACGGCCCAGGCCAGCAGCCCGCCGAACAGAACCAATGAGGCCAGATCGCCATTGACCAGCAGATGCGCCACCGCCCAGATCTTGACGGCGGTCAGCTGCGGATGCCGCATCGCGCCGCGCAGCCGCCCCTTGGTGGCACTCATGCCGTAGACGAACACGGCGGCCAGCATCATCAGGTTATTCAGATGCACCGTCCAGGCGGGCGGGAACCAGACGTTGAAGACCTCCGCCTGCCGATAGCCATAGATCATCAGGACCAGACCGGCCAGAATGCCCACTGCCGCCAGCACCTTGCCCGCATTGCCCATGCGTGCGCGCAGATCGGGGGCCACCCGTTTGAAGAGATGCGCCGCGACCCAGAGGATCAGCCCGAGGATGAGGTACGTCATTGGTTGCTACTCCGCTGCCATGTCTCGTATCGCCTGCGCGCGGGCAAGGATGCGCTGTGCCGCGACGACATGCAGATTCTCCACGATCTGCCCGTCGACCACCGCGATGCCCTGCCCCGAGGCCCGGCTTTCTTCATAGGCGGCTATCTGTCGTTCGGCTAGCTCTAACTCGGAATTCGTTGGGGCAAAGGCCGTGTTGGCGATCTCGATCTGCGCGGGGTGAATCAGCGTCTTGCCATCGAATCCCAGATCACGCCCCTGTTCGCATTCGGCCTTGAGCCCGTCACCATCACGGAACCGGTTGTAAACCCCATCCACCGCCACGATCCGCGCCGCCCGCGCCGCCATCACGATCCGTTGCAGCGCCGTCATCAGCGGCAGGCGGTCGGCCCGCACCCGGCAGCCCAGATCCTTGGTCAGGTCATTGGTGCCCGCGACCAGCCCTGTCACCTGCCGGTGCGCGGCGATATCGCGCGCGTTGAACACGCAGGCCGGGGTTTCCATCATCGTCCAGACCGGCAGGTTGGCACCGATCACCTCGGAAAGGTTGTCGATATCCGACGGGTTGTTGACCTTGGGCAGCAGGATCGCATCGGCCCCCGCATCGCGCAGCGCGCGGGCATCCTCCAGCCCCCATTCCGTGGTCAGCGCGTTGATTCGCACGATCTTGGCCCGCTTGCCATAGCCGCCCTGCCGCAGCGCCTCGACCAGCGTGGCGCGCGCCTCGGCCTTGGCATCGGGGGCGACGGCATCCTCCAGATCAAAGATGATCGCATCGGTCGGCAACTCGCGCGCCTTCTCCAGCGCCCGCTCCTTGGAGCCGGGAATATAGAGCACCGAACGATAGGGATGCGCGTTGCTGTCCATGGGTCTGCCCTCTCTTGGATTCTGTTGCTTGTAATATTCTTGCGCAGGAATGGCACTTTTCGGAGGAAACGTTCAAGCCTTTTCTCGCCGCGACGCAGCATCGCGCACCTGCCCCCGGCTTTACCCGCCGCGTTAACCGCCTGTTCACCTTTCCTTGGCCACTCTCGTCCCCGGACGGCAGGGACAAATCGCAGAAAGGATGAGACGATGCTGAAACGACTGATCCCGGGCCTTGCCGTGCTTGCCCTGATCGCGGGCGGCGCGCAGGCGCAACCCGGCAACTGCGCCCCACGTGATGTTGTGGTGGACCGCCTCGCCACCGCGTATGGCGAGACGCGGCACTCCATGGGCCTCGGCGCGCAGGGCGCGGTGATGGAGGTGTTCGCCTCGCAAACCTCCGGCAGTTGGACGATCACCGTAACTTTGCCCGACGGGCTGACCTGCCTGATCGCCAGCGGTCAGGCGTTCGAGGCGATGGCCGCCCCTCTCCCCAAACCCGGCAGCGACGCCTGAGCGCGTCACAGCGCATCAAAGATGAGCTTGGCCCCGGTCACCGCCAGTAACACATAAGTAATGCCAAAAAACGCCCGCTCCGGCACGATCCGGTGCGCGCGCACCCCGATCCACGCCCCGAGTAACGCGAAGGGCGCCAGCGCCAGATCAATCAGCAGGGTCTGCGCGGTGAACAATCCCAGCACCGCATAAGGCCCCGCCTTGGCGATATTCAGCACGAAGAACAGGATCACCGTGGTCGCCTGATAGCGCGTCTTGTCGATCCCGCGCGACAGCAGGTAGACGGCGGCGGGCGGCCCGCCCGCATGGCTCACGAAACTGGTAAATCCCGCGACCATCCCCGCCAGCATCCCCGCCCATCCCGGCAAGGCGCGGCGCGCCCCCCGGATCACGCCGCTTCGCACCAACACCTGCCAGAGCACGAAGCCAATCGCGATCGCCCCGATCAGCAGGCGCAACAGATCCGCATCCGCCACCCGGTAAAACGCCACACCAAGTGCCACGCCCGGCAGCCCCCCGAGGATCAGGAACCACGCCTCCTCGCGCCCCCATTGCCGCCAATAGGGCCGCAGCGTGGCCACGTCGATCAGCATCAAGAGCGGCAGCATGATGCCCAGGGCCATGCCCGGCTCCACGAACAGCGCCAGAATCGCCGCCCCCGCAAACGCCGCGCCAGAGCCGAATCCCCCCTTCGACACCCCCGCGAACAGCGCCGCCAGCACCCCGATTGCAAACACGTCCCAGCCCATGGCCCGCACCCTAAACTCAGCGATTTTCTGCACTTTAGCGGCATGCATGCGCATACAACAGCCCCGGCCCCGCATTTGCCGCAGCGCAGCACCCTTGCATGAAGCCAAAAATCCGACTACGCCCAAGCGCAACTTTTCAACCGATGGAGACTATCCAATGGCCAGACCCAAGATTGCGCTGATCGGCGCCGGACAGATCGGCGGCACCCTCGCCCATCTCGCCGCGCTTAAGGAACTGGGCGATATCGTGCTGTTCGACATTGCCGAAGGCACCCCCGAGGGCAAGGCGCTCGACATCGCGGAATCCGGCCCCGCCGAAGGGTTCGACGCGGCCCTCAAGGGCACGCAGTCCTATGAGGATATCGCGGGCGCGGATGTCTGCATCGTCACCGCCGGTGTCCCGCGCAAGCCGGGCATGAGCCGCGACGATCTTCTGGGCATCAACCTCAAGGTCATGAAATCCGTGGGCGAGGGCATCGCCGCCAACGCGCCCAACGCCTTTGTCATCTGCATCACCAACCCGCTCGACGCGATGGTCTGGGCGCTGCAGAAGTTCTCAGGGCTTCCCGCGAACAAGGTCTGCGGCATGGCCGGTGTGCTCGACAGCGCCCGCTTCCGCCACTTCCTCAGCCTGGAATTCAACGTCTCCATGAAAGACGTCAGCGCCTTCGTTCTGGGCGGGCATGGCGACACGATGGTGCCCTGCGTGCGCTATTCCACCGTCGCCGGCGTCCCGCTGCCCGACCTGATCAAGATGGGCTGGACCACGCAGGAAAAACTCGACGCGATCCTGCAACGCACCCGTGACGGCGGCGCCGAGATCGTCGGCCTGCTCAAGACCGGCTCGGCCTTCTACGCCCCCGCGACCTCGGCCATCGAGATGGCAGAGGCCTATCTCAAGGACCAGAAACGTGTCCTGCCCTGCGCCGCCTGGTGCGATGGCGAAGTGGGCGTCAAGGGCATGTATGTCGGCGTGCCCACCGTGATCGGCGCGGGCGGCATCGAGCGCATCGTCAACATCTCGCTCAACAAGGACGAGCAGGAGATGTTCGACAAATCCGTCGATGCGGTCAAAGGCCTCGTCAAGGCCTGCAAGGAAATCGACAGCTCGCTGGCCTGATCAGGAATCGCTCAGATGGAAACGAAAAGGCCGCCCCGATCACTCGGGACGGCCTTTCTGCCGTGTTTAGACCAATGTCAGGCTGCGCGCCGCCGCCGCCGCGCCAGTCCCAGCCCGCCAAGGGCGGTCAGAAGCAGGAGGCCTGCAGCGGGGACGGGCACCGCCGAAACTGCGATCGCAGACATGTAAGAGTTCGGTGAACCATCTGTTGGCGTGATCGAGAAACTGTCGCCGAGGGCCAAGGCGAACCCAAGATCAATCCTGTAGTTTCCCGTGCCAGAGACGTTGTCAGGTACCATGTCACCACTGTCATACGTGACGCCGTTGATCATGTAGCTCGCAGAGGTCACGGGGTCGTTGTCGTGATTGGCGTTGAACCAGAGCGCTTCGATGATCACGGAGGTTTCCGTGGCTTCGATCGTCAGCGTCTCGGATACACTTGTTATGCCGTCGTCGCTGGCAGGGTCACACTGGTTGCCCCCGCCGTTGGTTGCCGTGCCAATCGCCGCACCGGATGTCGCATCCTTACATACACCGATACCGGCATTGTTGTTGTCGAAATAGACGAATTGTTCAGTATCACCGGCATTGTCATCTGTCGCAGATGCCGTGATCCTCAAATTCGGCCCCGTGAAAAACGGGGACGTGTCATAGGTCGCGTAAATCGACTCCCCAATCCCTCCGCCAGCATTGGCGGCAGCGAGGAAGTCATATGTTGCCGCCGAACCTGCCGTTGCCATACCGAGGCTGAGCAACAGCCCACCAGCCGCAGTCTTAATCCTGAGTGTCATGTCTTAATCTCCCCTAATACTGGTTTTGCGACCTGGGTGTCACTAATTTTCGCGTTTCCCCGCCCCCACGAGGATGTTCGCCGACGCATTCACCCGAGCAGCAAAATGTGTACAAATAAATTAACATGAATCAGCCGGATCTCTGTCTCAATTCTGTCAAACTTGCCAGAAACAGACTGTTTTTGCCTTGATTCGGCCTCCATCCTGAGGCGTCGTGCAGTCTTGAGGTGCATCCTGACTTTGGAAAACTACCTATTGGAAAGTAAATTCGTAACGGAATACAAACAGTGCTCTCCAAAGAGACTCGATTCGTTTCTGTTTGGATTTTAAGCACGGCTGATTTGTGATCACACGTTTTAGCCGCGTGATCACAAAATCCCTTTATGCACCCGAATTGGCCCGAAACCGCAAAAAACCGTTTAAGGCGGGCATGATTCTATGTCTATACCTGTCCTGATCGCAGCAAAACGGGACAGTTTCATGAATATCCATGAGTATCAGGCGAAGGCATTGCTTCGCTCCTACGGCGCCCCGGTGTCGGATGGCCGCGTGGTTCTGCGCGCCGAAGAGGCCAAGACAGCCGCAGGCGCGCTCGACGGACCGCTCTGGGTGGTCAAGGCGCAGATCCACGCCGGCGGCCGCGGCAAGGGCAAGTTCAAGGAGGCCGGTGCCGGTGACGCAGGCGGTGTGCGCCTCGCGAAATCCGTGGAAGAGGCCGCCGACGAGGCCAAGCGCATGCTGGGCCGCACGCTGGTGACCAAGCAGACCGGCGCGCCCGGCAAGCAGGTCAACCGCATCTATATCGAGGACGGCTCCGGCATCGAGACGGAAATGTATCTCGCCCTGCTGGTCGACCGCGTGACCTCCCGCGTCAGCTTCGTCGCCTCCACCGAGGGCGGCATGGATATCGAAGAGGTCGCGGCCTCCACGCCGGAAAAGATCCTCAGCTTTTCGGTCGATCCCGCGACCGGCTATCAGCCGTTCCACGGCCGCCGCATCGCCTTCAATCTCGGCCTCACCGGCGGGCAGATCAAGCAATGCGTGGCGCTGATGGGCACGCTCTACAAGATGTTCGTCGAAAAAGACATGGAGATGCTCGAGATCAACCCCCTGATCGTCACCGACAAGGGCGATCTGAAATGTCTCGACGCCAAGATGAGCTTTGACTCGAACGCGATGTATCGCCACTCGGACATCGCCGAGTTGCGCGACACCACCGAGGAAGACTCCAAGGAACTCGAAGCCTCGAAATACGACCTCAACTACATCGCGCTGGATGGCGAGATCGGCTGCATGGTCAACGGCGCGGGTCTGGCGATGGCCACCATGGACATCATCAAGCTCTACGGTGCAGAGCCTGCCAACTTCCTCGACGTGGGCGGCGGGGCGACCAAGGAAAAGGTCACCGAGGCATTCAAGATCATCACCTCCGATCCGCAGGTCAAGGGCATCCTCGTCAACATCTTCGGCGGCATCATGCGTTGTGATGTGATCGCCGAGGGCGTGATCGCCGCAGTGAAAGAGGTCGGCCTCAAGGTGCCGCTGGTGGTGCGTCTCGAAGGCACCAATGTCGAGAAGGGCAAGGAGATCATCTCCACCTCCGGCCTCGACGTGATCGCCGCCGACGACCTCAAGGACGGCGCCGAAAAGATCGTGAAGGCTGTGAAAGGCTGATCCCGCAGGGTGGGTGCCAACCCACCTCTCCCGCGAATTCATTACAGGAGAACGCCAAGATGGCAGTCCTCGTAGACGAAAATACCAAAGTGATCTGTCAGGGCCTCACCGGCTCGCAGGGCACGTTCCACTCTGAACAGGCCATCGCCTATGGCACCAAGATGGTCGGCGGCGTCACCCCCGGCAAGGGCGGGGCGACGCATCTTGACCTGCCCGTGTTCAACTCGGTGCATGAGGCGCGCCACGAGACCGGGGCCAACGCCTCGGTGATCTACGTGCCCCCGCCCTTCGCCGCCGACAGTATCCTCGAGGCGATCGACGCCGAGATGGAGCTCATCGTCTGCATCACCGAAGGCATCCCGGTGCTCGACATGATGCGCGTCAAGCGCGCGCTGGAGGGCTCCACCTCCAAGCTCATCGGCCCGAACTGCCCCGGCATCATCACGCCTGATGCCTGCAAGATCGGCATCATGCCCGGCCATATCCACAAGCGCGGCTCCTGCGGCGTGGTCTCGCGCTCCGGCACACTGACCTACGAGGCGGTGAAACAGACCTCGGATGTGGGCCTTGGCCAATCGACCTGCGTCGGCATCGGCGGCGACCCGATCAAGGGCACCGAGCATATCGACGTGCTGGAATGGTTCCTCGCCGATGACGAGACCGAGAGCATCATCATGATCGGCGAAATCGGCGGCAGCGCCGAGGAAGACGCCGCACAGTTCCTCGCCGACGAGAAAAAGCGCGGCCGCTGGAAACCCACCGCAGGCTTCATCGCCGGGCGCACCGCCCCCCCGGGCCGCCGCATGGGCCATGCCGGTGCCATCGTGGCGGGCGGCAAGGGCGGCGCCGACGATAAGATCGAGGCGATGAAATCGGCCGGGATCGTCGTCGCCGACAGCCCCGCGGGCCTCGGCGAGGCTGTGCTCAAGGCGATCGGGCGAACAACTTAGGTGAATGCAAAGATTGGCTTTCATCGCCACACTAGATCGTGAATGTTTGAGCTGGATCGCGTCTTGTCCTGCCTCGAAAACCGGAGTCTCAAGAGATGACAAGAAAAGAGAGCGACAAGCTCACGAACCAAGAACTAGCAGAGATCAAGAAAAAGCTTGCCAAACACGAGGCGGCTTCAGCAGAAAGTTCCGCAAAGGATACGGCTTCTGGCATCGTTGGCCTAGTAGTAATATGTGGGCTGATTTATTGGTTTTTCTTTTCAGGTTCGTCGGAGACTCCGGAAGAGGCAGCGGCTCGTTCGCAAGTTGAACAAGCACAGACCGAACTTGCGCAAGCGGAAGAAGCGGAGAAAAAGAGGAAGGGTTTTCACTGCCTAAGCGCCTGGGATGGCTCACACGCGAACTTTAAACGAGATATTGAAGATCGAATGCGTGATCCTGGTAGCTTCGAACACATAAGCACGAGTGTAACGCCGGTATC
Source organism: Roseovarius sp. (assembly GCF_040219995.1). Classification (GTDB taxonomy): domain Bacteria; phylum Pseudomonadota; class Alphaproteobacteria; order Rhodobacterales; family Rhodobacteraceae; genus Roseovarius. Next base: position 12,738 of record NZ_JAVJUC010000029.1, read on the forward strand.
TAGTAGCGGAACTCATAAGGTGTTTATGGAATATAGAGCCAAAAACGGTTTCGGCGGAATGAATATTGGAACGGCCATGGGCACTTTCAGAAATTCTGACTGCTCGCATATCGTCATTTCCCTTGAGTAGAGGAAAAAGACCAATGACCGACCAATCCCCAAACGATCAGTTCCACGCCTCCAGCTTCATGCAGGGGCACAATGCCGAGTATCTCGAGCAGCTTTACGCCCGCTATGCCAGCGATCCGAACGCGGTGGACGAGGCGTGGCGCGGCTTTTTCGACGCGCTTGGCGATGGCGATGACGATGTCCGCGCCGAGGCAGCCGGCCCCTCCTGGGCGCGCGCCGACTGGCCGCCGATGCCCTCGGATGACCTGACCGCCGCGCTGACCGGCGAATGGCCCGCCGAGGCGGAACTCAAGGACGCAGGCAAGAAGATCGCCTCCAAGGCCTCCGAGAAGGGCGTCGAGGTCACCGACGAGGCGATCCAGCGTGCCGTGCTCGATTCCGTCCGCGCGCTGATGCTCATTCGTGCCTACCGCATCCGTGGCCACCTGATCGCAGAGCTTGACCCGCTCGGCCTGCGCGATCACGGCCACCGCCCCGAGCTTGACCCGAAATCCTACGGCTTCACCGAGGCCGACATGGATCGCCCGATCTTCATCGACAACGTGCTCGGCCTTCAGGTCGCGAGCCTGCGCGAGATCCTCGCCATCGTCAAACGCACCTATTGCGGCACCTTCGCGCTGCAATACATGCACATCTCCGACCCCGAGCAATCGTCCTGGCTCAAGGAGCGGATCGAGGGCTATGACAAGGAAATCAGCTTTACCCGCAACGGGCGCAAGGCGATCCTCAACAAGCTCGTGGAGGCCGAGGGCTTCGAGAAATACCTGCATGTGAAATACATGGGCACCAAGCGCTTCGGTCTCGATGGCGGCGAGAGCCTCATTCCGGCGATGGAGCAGATCATCAAGCGCGGCGGCAATCTCGGGATCGAGGAGATCGTGATCGGCATGCCCCACCGGGGCCGCCTGTCAGTGCTGGCCAACGTCATGGGCAAGCCCTACCGCGCCATTTTCAACGAGTTTCAGGGCGGCTCCTTCAAACCCGAAGAGGTCGACGGCTCGGGCGACGTGAAATACCATCTCGGCGCCAGCCATGACCGCGAGTTTGACGGCAACAAGGTGCACCTGTCGCTCACCGCCAACCCCAGCCACCTCGAGGCCGTGAACCCGGTCGTTCTGGGCAAGGTCCGCGCCAAGCAGGATCAGTTGGGCGACACCGAGCGGATGAAGGTCATGGGCATCCTGCTGCATGGCGACGCGGCCTTTGCCGGGCAGGGCGTGGTGGCCGAAGGCTTTGGCCTCTCGGGCCTCAAGGGGCACAAGACCGGCGGCACCATGCATATCGTGGTCAACAACCAGATCGGCTTTACCACCGCGCCGCATTTCAGCCGCTCCTCGCCCTATCCGACCGATATCGCCCTGATGGTCGAGGCGCCCATTTTCCACGTCAACGGCGACGATCCCGAGGCCGTGGTGCATGCCGCCAAGGTCGCCACCGAGTTCCGCCAGAAGTTCCACAAGGACGTGGTGATCGACATCATCTGCTACCGCCGCTTCGGCCATAACGAGGGGGACGAGCCGATGTTCACCAACCCCCTGATGTACAAGAAGATCAAGCAGCAGAAGACCACGCTCGCGCTCTATACCGAGCGGCTGGTCAAGGACGGTCTCATCCCCGAGGGCGAGATCGAGGACATGAAGGCGGCGTTCCAGTCGCATCTTGCCGACGAGTTCGAGGCCGGCAAGGACTACCGCCCCAACAAGGCCGACTGGCTCGACGGCAAATGGTCCCATCTCGACCGCAAGGACGAGGATTACCAGCGCGGCGAAACCGCGATCAAACCCGAAACCTTCGAGGAAATCGGCCGCGCGCTGACCACCGCGCCCGAGAATTTCACCCTGCATAAGACCGTCTCGCGCCTGCTCGACACCAAGGCCGAGATGTTCAAATCCGGCACCGGCTTTGATTGGGCCACCGCCGAGGCGATTGCCTTCGGCTCGCTGCTCACCGAGGGCTACCCGGTGCGCCTGTCTGGGCAGGACAGCACGCGCGGCACCTTCAGCCAGCGCCATTCCGCCCTGATCAACCAGGATGACGAAGACCGCTACTTCCCGCTCAACCACATCCGCGAGGGGCAGGCGCAATACGAGGCCATCGACTCGATGCTCTCGGAATACGCCGTTCTGGGGTTCGAATACGGCTTCACCCTCGCCGAACCCAACGCCCTCACCCTGTGGGAGGCGCAGTTCGGCGACTTCGCCAACGGCGCGCAGATCATGTTCGACCAGTTCATCTCCTCGGGCGAGAGTAAATGGCTGCGCATGTCCGGCCTCGTCTGCCTTCTGCCGCATGGCTACGAGGGGCAGGGCCCGGAACACTCCTCCGCCCGTCTGGAACGGTTCCTCACGATGTGCGGCGGCGACAACTGGATCGTGGCCAATTGCACCACGCCCGCCAACTACTTCCACATCCTGCGCCGCCAGCTGCACCGCACCTTCCGCAAGCCGCTCATCCTGATGACGCCGAAATCGCTTCTGCGGCACAAGATGGCGGTCTCCAAGACCGAGGAATTCACCACCGGCTCCTCCTTCCACCGGGTGCTGTGGGACGATGCGCAATACGGGCTCTCGGACACCGAACTCGCCCCCGACAAGCAGATCAAGCGCGTCGTGATGTGTTCCGGCAAGGTCTATTTCGACCTGCTCGAGGAACGCGACAAGCGAGGCATCAATGATGTCTACCTGATGCGGATCGAGCAGTTCTACCCGTTCCCGGCCATGTCCATGGTCAAGGAGCTGGAGCGCTTCAAGCAGGCCGAAATGGTCTGGTGCCAGGAAGAGCCCAAGAACCAGGGCGCCTGGTCCTTCATCGAGCCGAATATCGAATGGGTGCTCACGCGCATCAAGGCCAAGCACAAGCGGCCCCAATATGCCGGCCGCGCCGCCGCCGCCTCGCCCGCCACGGGCCTGGCCAAGCAGCACAAAGACCAACAAGAGGCGCTGGTGGATGCCGCGCTGACCATCGAAGGGAAATAAGTGATGAGCACCGAAGTTCGTGTCCCCACCCTTGGCGAATCCGTCTCCGAGGCGACCGTGGCCACATGGTTCAAGAAGCCCGGCGATCCCGTCGCCGCGGATGAGATGCTGTGCGAGCTGGAAACCGACAAGGTGACCGTCGAGGTGCCCAGCCCCGCCGCTGGCACCATGGGCGAGATCGTCGCTGCCGAGGGCGAGACCGTGGGCGTCGATGCGCTCCTCGCCACCATCACCGAGGGCGACGCCAAATCCGCCCCCGCCAAGGACGACAAGAAGGCCAAAGACGACAAGAAGACCAAGGACGACAAGTCCAAGACCGCACAGGCCGCCTCGGGCAGCAACGGCGACAAGGGCAACACCGACGTGATGGTCCCCACGCTTGGCGAATCCGTCTCAGAGGCGACCGTCTCGACCTGGTTCAAAAAGGTCGGCGACAGCGTCTCGCAGGACGAGATGCTGTGCGAGCTCGAGACCGACAAGGTCTCGGTCGAGGTGCCCGCCCCCGCCGCCGGCACGCTGTGCGAAATCCTAGCGCAAGAGGGCGACACCGTGCAGGCCGGCGGCAAGCTCGCCATCCTCTCCGGCGCCGCCGATGGCACGATCGAGCCGCAAAAGCGCCCCGAGCCGTCGGATGAGGCCAGCGACGACAAACCCGCCGCCTCCGGCAAGGATGTCGAAGATGCGCCCTCGGCGAAAAAGGCGATGGCCGAAAAGGGCGTCAGCCGCGATCAGGTGCAGGGCTCGGGCCGCGATGGCCGCGTGATGAAAGAGGACGTGGCCAAGGCCGCCGCCGCCGCAACACAGGCCCCCGCCGCCGCATCAACCCCGGCACAGGCGCCGCGCGCGCCCAGCCCCGCCGAGGATGCGAGCCGCGAGGAACGGGTCAAGATGACCCGCCTGCGCCAGACCATCGCCCGCCGCCTCAAGGACAGCCAGAACACGGCGGCCATGCTCACCACCTATAACGAGGTGGACATGACCGAGGTGATGGCGCTGCGCAATGAATACAAAGACGAGTTCAACAAGAAACACGGCGTGAAACTGGGCTTCATGTCCTTCTTCACCAAGGCCGGCTGCCACGCGCTGAAAGAAGTGCCCGAGGTCAATGCCGAGATCGACGGCACCGATATCGTCTACAAGAACTTCGTGCATATCGGCATCGCGGCGGGCACCCCGACCGGCCTCGTCGTGCCGGTCATTCGCGACGCCGACCAGATGGGCTTTGCCGCGATCGAAAAGGCCATCGCCGAGAAAGGCGCCCGCGCCCGCGACGGCAAGCTCTCCATGGCCGAAATGCAGGGCGGCACCTTCACCATCTCCAACGGCGGCGTCTACGGCTCGCTGATGTCCTCGCCGATCCTCAATCCGCCGCAATCGGGCATCCTCGGCATGCACAAGATCCAGCAGCGCCCGATGGTCGTCAACGGCGAGATCAAGGCCCGCCCGATGATGTATCTCGCCCTCAGCTACGACCACCGCATCGTCGACGGCAAGGGTGCGGTCACCTTCCTCGTCCGCGTCAAAGAGGCGCTCGAAGACCCCCGGCGGTTGCTGATGGATCTGTGATCCGCATCGGGGGAAATGGGAATGTCGTCGATCAAATGTTTCGGGATTCACTTTAGTTTGGAAAAAGTCGAATGGGACGAATTCGAGATATGCGGCTGGATACCAACTTATCAAAACTGGCGGACAGAACCTGATGAACCGCAGTTCTTAGTAAACAACCAAAGGGGAGTTTATATTCTTCAAGACGTCAATCGCGCACCATTGTATGTGGGGCGGGCAGGAACCGGAAATGCGCGCCTAGGTAATCGCCTATGGGCGCATACTAGAAATGAAAATAGAGGCAGATGGACGCATTTTTCTTGGTTCGGTTTGGATCAAGCTTCTCCATATAACCACGATGAAGCTACGATTGACCCCCGCGAAGAACCAATCGACTCGGAACAGGACATCAAACTAGATGCAAGTGCCCCGCTTGTAGAACTTGAGGCCTTGCTGATCACGGCGATCGAACCGCCGCTAAACAAGCGTGGTGGAGATTGGCAAGGCGCTCAAAGGCTCTTGCAGTGGTCTTGGGCGGACGAAATTTCCATACGAGAGGTCCATCGCCAAGTTCGGAAATCGGCGAAGAAACTTGGCAAGAAGTTTGATAAGAAGATTACATGACCCCCGAACTCACCGCCCTCACCCTCGCCGCCCTCCTGCAGGTCGTCCAATACCTGCTCTACGCGGTCCCGGCGAACCTCGAACTTGGCCCCGGCTACACCATGTCCGCCCGCGACCGCGAACCGTCGAAACAGATGTCCGACGGCACCGCCCGTCTGGGCCGGGCGCTTGCCAACCATTTCGAGGGGCTGATCCTCTTCACCATCGCCTGCGTTACCGTCACGCTCTCCGATCAGTCCACCCCCGTCACCGCCGCGTGCGCGTACACCTACCTCGCCGCCCGCGTGGTCTATATCCCGGCCTACTACCTCGGCCTGCGCCCGTGGCGCTCGCTGATCTGGGCGGTGGGCTTTCTCGCCACGCTGCTCATGCTCTTGGCGGCGCTCGTCTGATGCTTCATCTTGCCAAAAATATTCTGGGGGAATTGGCCGCAGGCCAAGGGGGCAGCGCCCCCAAACCCCACCGACGCGATACCGACAGAATACCGACGCGATACCGACGCGCAAAAACGAAAGGACTCTGACCCATGGCATCCTATGACGTGATCATCATCGGCTCCGGCCCCGGCGGCTATGTCTGCGCCATCCGCTGCGCCCAACTGGGCCTGAAAACCGCCGTGGTCGAGGGCCGCGAGACGCTGGGCGGCACCTGCCTCAACGTCGGCTGCATCCCCTCCAAGGCGCTCCTGCACGCCAGCCACATGCTGCACGAGGCCGAGCATAATTTCGCCAAGATGGGCCTCAAGGGCAAGTCGCCTTCGGTCGACTGGAAACAGATGCTCGCCTACAAGGATGACGTCATCGGGCAGAACACCAAGGGCATCGAATTTCTGTTCAAGAAGAACAAGATAGACTGGCTCAAGGGCTGGGGCTCGATCCCCGAGGCGGGCCGCGTCAAGGTCGGTGACGACACCCACGAGGCCAAGACTATCATCATCGCATCGGGCTCCGAGGCGAGCAGCCTGCCGGGCGTCGAGATCGACGAAAAGGTGGTCGTCACCTCCACCGGCGCGCTGGAATTGCCCAAGGTGCCCAAGACCATGGTGGTGATCGGCGCAGGCGTCATCGGGCTCGAGATGGGCTCGGTCTATGCCCGTCTGGGCACCGAGGTGACGGTGGTCGAATATCTCGACGCGATCACCCCCGGCATGGATGGCGAAGTGCAAAAGAACTTCCAGAAAATCCTGAAAAAACAGGGTATTAAATTCGTCATGGGCGCCGCCGTGCAATCCGTCGACGCGCTCAAGACCAAGGCCAAGGTCAACTACAAACTGCGCAAGGACGACAGCGAACATCAGCTTGACGCCGATGTGGTCCTCGTCGCCACCGGCCTCAAACCCTATATCGATGGCCTCGGTCTCGACAGCCTCGGTGTCGAGATGACAGAGCGCGGCCAGATCAAGACCGACGACCACTGGCAGACCAATATCAAGGGCGTCTACGCCATCGGCGACGCCATCGAGGGCCCCATGCTCGCCCACAAGGCCGAGGATGAGGGCATGGCCGTCGCCTGCGTGCTGGCCGGTCAGCATGGCCATGTGAATTACGGCGTCATCCCCGGCGTGATCTACACCCACCCCGAGGTCGCCAATGTGGGTGAGACCGAAGAAAGCCTGAAAGATCAAGGGCGTGCCTACAAGGTCGGCAAGTTCTCCTTCATGGGCAACGGCCGCGCCAAGGCGAATTTCGCGGGCGAAGGGTTCGTCAAGATCCTCGCCGACAAGGAGACCGACCGCATCTTGGGCGCGCATATCATCGGGCCGATGGCGGGCGATCTGATCCACGAAATCTGCGTCGCGATGGAGTTCGGCGCGAGCGCCGAGGATCTGGCCCTCACCTGCCACGCGCACCCGACCTACTCCGAAGCGGTGCGCGAGGCCGCCCTCGCCTGCGGCGACGGCCCGATCCACAGCTGAGGAAATCCGGCCGCGACTCGCGGGGGGTGTCAACCAGAGGCCCGCTCCAGGCCAATAGTCCCCCGCGACCCTAGAGCCGGATCACCGAGATCAACCGCCCGTAATCGGCCTCGCCCGCATGGGTGGCGCGGCGGTAGGAATAGAACCGCGCAGCGTCACCATAGGTGCAATGCCGGGTCCATTCCGCATCGCCCACACCCGCACGACGCAGGCAATGCAGGCCAAAACCGGGCAGATCGAACTGATAACGCCCATTCTCTCCGTTGGCGAAAAACCGGCTATAGGCGGGGTCTTCGGCCATGAAATCCTCAAGGAATTCCGGCCCCACCTCATAAGCCGCCTGGCTGATCGAGGGGCCGATCACGGCGGTGATCCGGTCGCGCCTGGCACCCAGCCCCTCCATCGCAGCGACCGTCGCCTCCAGCACCCCGTCAAGCGCACCGCGCCAGCCCGCATGCGCTGCACCTATCACCCCGGCTTCGGTATCGGCGAACAGCACCGGCTGGCAATCCGCCGTCAGCACGCCAAGCGCCACGCCGGGTGTCGCCGTCACCATTGCGTCGGCGCGGGGCCGCTCGGCCAACGGCCCGTCAACCGCCACCACATCCGCCGAATGCACCTGATGCACCGTCACGAGACGCGCGGGTTCCACCGCCATCGCCTGGGCCACGCGGGCGCGGTTGATCGTCACGATTTCGGATTGATCCGACGACCCCGGCCCGCAATTCAGACCCGCGAACACGCCTGACGAGGCTCCGCCCCGCCGGGTAAAGAACCCGTGGCGCAAGGGCGCGAGGCTGTCCGAGGTCAGGATTTCAAGCGTCATGGGTCAAATCCGGGCGGAGGTGGCAGGGCCTTTGGATGCAGGGCGAGCACCTTGAAGAGCCTCCCCATTTCCTCGGGGCCGGTCAAGCGTTGAAATGCCGCCAGGTGGTTGTCGCGCGCCGCCCCGGTCAGATTGCGCGCCAGCGCCTCCTTGCGCGCCTCGATGCCCAGACGAAAGAGCAGCGTGCGCTGCGGGATGAGGCGGGCATGCGCACAGGGCGCGGCCTCGGCCAGGGCCTCGAAATCCACATGCGCGGTCAAATCCGCGTCACCGGGCGCGGCCAGTGGATCGGTCGGGGCATGATCCCGCACCGCCTGAAACGTATCGCCAAGCGAGCGCCAGTCACCGTAATCAATGATCAGCGCGGTGCCGCCCTGCGCCTCCACGCGCGTGCCGATCTCTTGGGCGATGGCGCGGCCCGGGGCGCAGGTCTCGACGATGTCGCCGTCCCGCGTGTCCGCCAGCCGATGCGTCAGATCGGGCGGGATCACCGGCCCGCCGAGGCCGAACGTCAGCGCCCCGTCACGTAGTCCCACGACCCGCTCGTGCCAGGCCGCGCCCTGCCGTTGGAATTGCCGGATCGGCAGGGCGTCGAAAAACTCGTTCGCCACCAGAAAGAGCGGTAGATCGGGCAAGTCCTCGACCCTGTCGTGCCATGCCAAGCTCTCATGGTGAATGCTCTGCGCCTGCCTCTCGCGCAGGGTAGGGGAGGTCTCGACCAGATGTACCTGCGCGCCTGCATGAAACCCCGGCACGCCCTTGGTGGCGCGCAATATATCGGCCATCAGGGTACCACGTCCCGGCCCGAGTTCAGCCACGGCAAAGGGTGCGGGACGCCCCTGATCGAGCCATGTCTGCGCCAGACACAGCCCAAGCAATTCGCCGAACATCTGGCTGATTTCCGGCGCGGTGGTGAAATCGCCCGCCGCCCCCAATGGATCGCGCGTCGCGTAATAGCCCATCTCGGGATGCATGAGGCAGGTCGCCATGTAATCGGCCAACGTGATCGGCCCAGTGGCGGTGATCCGCGCGGCGATATGACGCCCGAGCGCCGTCACGCCGGGCGGGCCCTGCGCGCCCATAGGAACATGCCGATGCCGAAGACGATCATCGGCAGCGACAGGATCTGTCCCATGGTCAGGCCATAGCCCGCCACATGCCACGCCAGCCCCAGCGGATTGCCTTCACTGACGAATTGCGCATCGGGCTGACGAACGAATTCCACCAGGAACCGCGCCGCGCCGTAGCCTGCAAAGAACAGCCCGGTCAGCGTGCCGGGGGTTTTCAGCGCACCGCGCCGCCAGCCCAGCCATAACAGCACCGCCCCGAGGATCAGCCCTTCCAGCGCCGCCTCGTAAAGTTGCGACGGGTGGCGGGCGCAAAGCCCGAGCACATTCGGGCAATCCTGTGCCGCCGCACTCGGAAAGACCACACCCCAGGGCAGGTCTGTGGGCCGCCCCCAGAGTTCCGCATTTATGAAATTGGCGATGCGCCCCAGCAAAAGACCCACCGGCGTCACCATGCAGAGCACATCCGCCACCGACAGCCAGCGAATGCCGCGCCGCGCCGAGAACACCACCACCGCGAGAACCACCCCCATCAGCCCGCCGTGAAACGCCATGCCGCCTTGCCAGACGGCGAGGATCTCACCCGGATTGGCGAGGTAGTAGGAGGGTTGGTAGAACAGCACATAGCCGATCCTGCCACCAAGGATCACGCCGAGGATCACCCAAGTCAGCAGGTCCTCGACCGCCCGCGCATCCATCGGCGCACTGTCGTTGGGCCAGAGCGCCGGACGCCGGACGCTGGCCACCACGATCCGCCAGCCGATCACGATCCCAACGATATAGGCCAGTGCATACCACCGTAGCGCGAATTCCATGCCGAAGAGCGAGATCGAGAAGATCTCCGGCGCGATATCGGGGAAGGGGATCATGGCCTGCATGGGTGCCTCTGTGCCGTTGCTGCGCGGGGAAAGTCAACCTTGTGATCGACCGCCCTCGGGCCATATATGGGGGTGAGATGTAACGCCGGAGAAACATGCCATGCAGACCCGAAACAAGATGCTCGACGATATCAGCCAGTTGATGACCAATGCCATGGGCGTCGCCCAGGGGGCCAAGGACGAGGCCGAGACGGCGATGAAGTCGATGATCGACCGCTGGCTCGCCGATCGCGATTTTGTCACCCGCGAGGAATTCGACGCGGTCCGCGCCATGGCCCAGAAGGCGCGCGAGGAAAACGACGCGCTCAAGGCGCGGATCGAGGCGCTGGAACAGGGCAAGTTCTGAGCGGTGCACTCATGCCAATGGGGCCCCATGACGGCAAAAGGGGCGCAGACGGTCCGGTCTGCGCCCCTTTTGCCTGACAAGTGTGACAGGTTCAGAAATTCATGCCAAAGCGCACCTGCCCGGCATAATCCGGAAGATCCGAACCGATACCGCCGATCTGGAAGCCCATGCTTACGTTGCTGTTGGCTGTCACCTGGATGCCGCCGCCGAATTCGACGCGTCCGCTCAGGCCTTCGGGGTCGAAACCGCCCCCGGCGAGCGCCTGCGGCGCGCTGCTGTCAACGTAGTCGGCATGCAGACCGACGTAGTTCATGCCGTTGCCGGTGTTCCGGGTCCAGCGTGCTCCGACCGAGTATTCGCTGAAATCGACCGTTGTCGAGCCTGCCCCGGCAAGCGTTCCGGATTTGCCGGTGATGTCCTCTTCGCCGTAGCGGGCAGAGGCCATCGGGGTCAGCGTAATCGCATTGCTCATCTCGAGATCGCGCGCGACCGACAGCCCGATGGCCCAGACATCGCTGTCCGCCGTGCCCGTGCCGCCGATGCTGACCTGGTCATAGTCGGCTTGGCCGTACATCAGCGATGCCTCTGCCGACCATGCTCCGCGGCGATAGCCGAGATAGGGTTGAACGTAGAAAAAATCGCCCTCGGTTTCGATGTTGGTGCTGCGCTCTTCCAGATCATTGTATCCGGCAGAGAGACCGGCGACGAAATTGTCGTCGAGCGCGACGTCGGCGCCGATCTGCAGGCCCGTGCTGAAGAACTCGCGCTGGCTATTGCCGCCCTTGTGGTCTGCCCGGAGGCCGGTGAATTCGCCCCACACATAAAGGCTGCCCATCAGCTGGCCGTTCTTCGAGGACACGACCGGTGCCCCCTCGACGTCACCGCCGAACCCGAGCGGCGATTGCAGGTCCCGAGTGGCAAAGCTGTTCTGTGCGCCGCTGCGTGTGTTGCCAAAGCTCTGGCGGGTGCTCAGACGCGCGAACGTGCCCGCCGTTGCTTCCAGTTCGTCGAGCAGTGCGTTCGCAAATCCGACGATCGCGCCGTTGAGAACCAGCGTATAGATGCCGAAATCGAGATTGTCGAAGCCGCCCACGACAACGATATATTCACCAGGCGTGAACGGTCCGTCATTGGCTGCATTGATCAGCGACAACAGGCCCGTCCCGCCATCATCGTTGCCCGCTACAAGGTTCGTCAGCTGCGCATTGGGGTCAAAGCTGGTCTGGTAGAGGTGCAGATAAGTGTCGAACCCGGCTACTGTAGTCTCGGCTGAGAACGACAGCGGCTGCGTGATCGTCACGTTAACCGTCTGAAACGGTGTCGCAGTGCCGGCACCTGACAATGTAGGCCCGGCACCTATGGGTCTGTTCCACGTAGGCGCGCCAGTCGTGTCACCGTTGATTGTGAGACTTTGCGCCAGAGCAGCAGAGCCGGCAACCAGTGCCAGTGCCGTCGTTGTCGCGAAGAAAAATCTTTTCATTCTGGAAATCCCTGATCCTGCTCTGAATATCTGGTCCAGCCTAATGCGCGCAGGGCAGGGGCTCTGCTCAGGCCGCAATCGCTCGGGTGGCACCGTCTCAAACTCTCAATTTTATCCACCATGGCATGGGTATCACTTTTGCGCGAGTGGCTCGCAAATGGAGCTTTGCAAATCTTTCGACCTGTCTCAAACGCGCAACATAGGCCCGCACGCGATGTGCAGGCAACTGCGTACTCCCTATGGCGGTGTGGCGTGGGTGCTTATTGCGCGCTGCGGACCCCCGCCATCACACAGAGCAGTTCGAACATGATCGACGCGCCCAGAAACGCGGTATTGCCGGAGGCATCGAAGGGCGGCGAGACCTCGACCAGATCGGCGCCCACGATCTTCACCCCCTCCAGCCCGCGCACCACCTGCAACGCCTGATAGCTGTTCGGCCCACCGACCTCTGGCGTGCCGGTGCCGGGGGCAAATGTCGGATCGACAAAGTCGATGTCGTAGCTGACATAGGTATCGCTATCGCCCGCAATCTCGCGCGCCTCGGCCATAACGTCCTCGGGGCCACGCGCATGGAATTCCTCGATCAGGATCAGGCGGATACCCTCGGCCTTCGCGAAATCGCGGTCCTCGGTGTCATACATGGTGCCGCGCAGCCCGATCATCACCACGCGCTTGGGATCGAGCAGCCCTTCCTCGACCGCGCGGCGGAAGGGGGTGCCGTGGGTATACATCGTGCCGCCGAAATACGAATGATAAAGATCGGTATGACTGTCGAAATGGATCATGCCCAGGGCTGAGCGCCGCGCCAGCGACCGCAGCACCGGCAGCGTCGTCAGGTGATCGCCGCCCGCTGTCAGCGGCATGATCCCGGCACCCGTCACCCCGTCGTAAAACTCGGTGATCCGCGCCATGCTGTCGATGATATCCGCCGGGTTCGGCCCCACATCCCCCAGATCGGCGCAATTCACCGCCTCGAACGGGCGCATGCCCGAGGTCGGATGCTGCGCGCGGATCATGGTCGAGGCATCGCGCAACTGTCGCGGTCCGTGGCGCGGGCCGGGCCGGTTGGTGGTCCCGCTATCCCACGGCACCCCGACGAGGCCGATCTGCACGTCGTCATAGCGCGCATGTCCCTTGGGCACATAAGGCAGCCGCATGAAGGTCGGCACCCCGGCAAAGCGTGGCATCTCGAAGCCCGAGACCGGATGGAAGAAGGGATCGGAAGTCATGTCAGTCCTTTCAGTCGTTTGCGGGCGGTCACCGGGCCGTCGCCCTGCGCCGCGATGCGGGAAATGGCGGCCTGCAAAGGCTCATAAGCCACCGCCATGTGATGCACATTGGCATGGAGCAGCGTGCCGGGGTCGGCAACCCAGGCCACATGCCCACGCCAAAAGAGCAGATCGCCGCGTTGCAGGGTGGCGTCCTCGGGCAGCGTCTCGCCCAGGGCACGCGCCTGATCGCCGCTATCGCCGGGACAAGGCAGGCCGCAGGCAAGGCAGCCCGCCTGCACCAGCCCCGAACAGTCGATGCCAAAGGCGGAATTGCCGCCCCAGAGGTAGGGCGTCCCGAGGAAAAGTTCGGCGATGCTCACAGGGTCGGTCTCCCACTCCGCCAGCGGCGTGAGGTGAACACGCGGCACGTAACCCTGCGGGGTCTCGGCAAAGCGTCCCTTCTCCCCCAGCACCTCCAGCCGCGCGCCAAAGCTAAGGCTCAGGCGCTCGGCGCTCTTGAAATCGGGCGCGGCATAGGCATGCGTCGCGCGGGCGCAGACGCGGTGGGTGACGCTGCCGGTGGTCAGCGCCGCCTCCGGGATATGCCCGGGATAGCCGTCGCGCAGCGCCTTGACCGCCACCCAGCCGGGAGATCCTCGGGTCAGGCCCGAGGATGACGGCGGCACGATCTCCACCGCCTCGCCCATCAGCAATTGCCGGTCGCGCGCACCCTCGGGCGCGCGCCGCAGATCGACCAGCGGCCAGCCGATGAGATGCGGCGCGCTCACAGGTTCAGCACCCCCGGCAAGGCGTCCAGCAACGCGCGCGCCCCCATGCCGACGCCGCCCTTGGGCCGTGCGGGGGCCGCGCTCGGCGTCCAGCCGTAGATATCGAAATGGCTGTAATTGAGCCCGCCCGCAAAGCGGCGCAGGAACAGCGCGGCGGTGATCGAGCCTGCAAAACCACCCGACGGCGCATTGTCGAGATCGGCGATCCCCGGCTCGATCATCGCCTCGTAGGGCGTGTGAAACGGTAGCCGCCAGACCGGGTCCGCGACGCGCGCGGCGGCACTTTCCAGCGCCGCCGCAAAGCCCGCATCATCGCTGTAATAGGGTGCCAGATCCGGCCCGAGCGCCACCCGCGCGGCCCCCGTGAGCGTGGCCATGGAGATCATCAGATAGGGGCATTCTTCGGCCACGTAGGCCACTGCATCGGCCATCACCAGACGCCCCTCGGCATCGGTGTTGTTGACCTCGACGGTCATCCCGTTGCGCGCGGTCAGGATGTCACCGGGGCGAAACGCATTGCCCGCAACCGCATTTTCCACCGCCGGGATCAGCACCCGCAGCCGCAGCGGCAGATCGAGCGCCATGATCATATGCGCGAGCCCCAGTACCGTCGCCGCGCCGCCCATGTCCTTCTTCATCAGCCCCATCGACGCCCCGGGCTTGAGGTTGAGGCCGCCTGTGTCGAAACAGACGCCCTTGCCGACCAGCGTCAGGTTGGGCCCGCTCTCCCCCCATGTCATCTCAATCAGGCGTGGGGCTTGCGCGGCGGCACGCCCGACGGTGTGGATCAGCGGAAAGTTCTGTTCCAGCAGGTCCGCACCGCGCGTACAGGTGAGCCGCGCGCCCTGTTGATCGGCGATGGCATGGCACGCAGCCTCCAGCGCATCGGGGCCCAGATCGTTGGCCGGGGTGTTGATCAGGTCACGGGTCAGCGCCTCGCCCGCCGCGATCACCTCCAGCCGCCCGGCATCGACGCCCTCGGGCGCGATCAGCCGCGCCTTGGCCGGGCTTTGCTCGCGGTAGCGCTCATAGGCGTAATGCGCCAGCAGCCAGCCAAGCGCCTCGGTCTCTGCCGCCTCTTCGGGCAGCCCCTCCAGCCGGTAGGTGCCCTCGGGCAGGGCCGCTGCCGCGCCCGCCAGATGAAACCGGCCCCGGGCGCGCGAGGTGGCGCTGCCATAACCCGCTAGCGCCAAGGCGATGCCACCCGCCGCGTCCGGCACGGCGAGCACGCGACCAAGCGCAGCGGTAAAGCCCATGGCGCGCACCCAGGCCGCGACCTGCGGGGACTGCGCGTCGAGCCAGCCGTCGAACGCGCCCTCCTCCACCACATGCAGCGGGATGGCGGGGCTGTCGGGGGCGGCGAATGTCAGGCTCATATCAGCGGACCTTTTGCAACGGGTGATCCCCGCCAGCCTAGCCCCGATTGCGCCGCCTGCAACCGCCAAATCGCGGCTCTCAAAAGGGTGTGTCCTGCGCCTCCCATATCTCGCAGAGCGAGCGTTCACCGATCCGCAACAGCCGCGCAAAGGTGGCCGCAAGCGCGTTGTAATCACCCGCGTCAATAGAGCCCGTCACATCCCCCGCCACCCGCGCCAGCAACGCCATGCCGATCTGATCGGCGATGGCGATCAGGCTGCGGCTGCTCTTGCGCATTTCATCCAACCGCCCCTCGCGGTAGAACCGCTCGGCATGACCCAGCCGCGCCGCGAGTTCCTCGAGCGCGCGGCACACCACATCCTCGGCGCTCGTCTCGCCCAATTCCAGATAAAGCGCCTCCAGCCGGTCGGCATCGAGCCGCACGCATTCGTGCTGTTGCAGCACCGTCGGTTGTTCCACGTTGTTCACCTTCTCACCCGCTTGTCGTGCCTTTGCCCCCACGGCGCGGCAGAGAATGGCATCTGCGCGGTTCCCAAATGGTTTCCGCGCCTGCAAATTATGGCTCGAATTCGAGGTGAATACCGATTATCCAGCCGTGAGCCGCCCCAAGCGCCGGAGAGACCATGGATTACGCCCGCCCCCTGCCGACCTATCTCGTGCATCGCTTCCACGGATGGAAGGCCACCAGCTATACGGAAAATCAGGCATGGTATCGGCACCTCGCCCAGCAAGGCCAGCATCCGCGCGCGATGGTGATTTCCTGCTGCGACAGCCGCGTTCATGTCACCTCGATCTTCGGCGCGGACCAGGGCGAGTTCTTCATTCACCGCAACATCGCCAACCTCGTGCCGCCCTACGTGACCGACGGCGCGCAGCACGGCACCTCGGCGGCGGTGGAATTCGCGGTGACCGCGCTCAAGGTGGCGCATCTGATCGTGATCGGCCATTCGGCCTGCGGCGGCGTCAAGGGCTGCCAGCAGATGTGCGCGGGCCATGCGCCGGAACTCGAGGAGCAGACCAGTTTCGTGGGCCGCTGGCTCGATATCCTGCGGCCCGGCTACGAGCGGGTCAAGGACATGGGCGACGAGGCGGCGCAGCTCAAGGCGCTGGAAAAACAGGCGGTGATGGTGTCGCTGGAAAACCTGATGAGCTTTCCCTTCGTCGAGGCGGCGGTGGCCTCGGGCGAATTGACGCTGCACGGGCTCTGGCACGAAATCGGCAGCGGATCGCTGGAACAATACAGCGCAAGCCAGGGCGGGTTCGTGCCGCTGTGATGAAGACCCCCGGCGCTGCTGCGTGGCAGGCCGGGGATTCTGAGTATTTTCGCCATAAAGAAACCCCGCGCGCCCGGTTTGAGCACGCGGGGTTTTTCTTTTACGCCGCCTGTGACTGCTGGCCGAACCGGGCATAGAAGCCCTGGTTCTTGTCGGCCATCTCGCGCAGCAGTGCGGGCGTGGTAAAGCGCGGCCCGAATTTCTCGGTCAGCTGGTCGCAGCGCTCGGCGGCATAGGGCGTGCCGATGATGTCGAGCCAGGCAAACGGCCCGCCCGACCAGGGCGCAAAGCCCCAGGCGAGGATCGCGCCCACATCCCCCTCGCGGATATCCTCCAGCACGCCTTCTTCCAGCGCACGCACCGCCTCAAGCACTTGCGCGAACATCAACCGGTGCTGCACCTCGTGCAGGTCGGGCTGTTCCTCTGCGCGGGGGTATTTCTGCGCGAGGCCCTCCCAATAGCCGAGACGCTTGCCTTTCTCGTCATACTCAAAAAACCCGGCATTGGCCTTGCGACCGAGCCGCCCTTCGCCTTCCATCCAGAAGATCACCTCATCGACGGCGGCGTCGGGGTAGGTGTCGCCCATGGCGGATTTGGTCGCACGGGCGATCTTGGCCCCGAGGTCGATCGAGGTCTCATCGACCAGTTGCAGCGGCCCGACCGGGAAGCCCAACTGCCGCGCGGCGTTGTCGATCAGCGCGGGGGCCACGCCCTCGGCCACCATGCGGATACCCTCGTTGATATAGGGGATGATGCATCGGTTGCAGTAGAAGAACCGCGCGTCATTCACCACGATGGGCGTCTTGCGGATTTGCCGCACGTAGTCGAGCGCCTTGGCCACGGCACGCGGGCCGGTTTTCTGCCCCTTGATGATCTCGACCAGCATCATCTTTTCGACAGGCGAGAAGAAGTGGATGCCGATGAAGTTCTCAGGATTGTCAGACGCCTTGGCCAGTTCCGTGATCGGCAGGGTCGAGGTGTTGGTGGCGAAGATGCAATCCTCGCCCGCCTCGGCCAGTGCCTTCTTGGTGGCCTCGGCCTTGACGGCAGGGTCTTCGAACACCGCCTCGATGATCAGGTCACAGCCCTTGAGCGCCGAATACTCGGTGGTGGCGGTGATCAGATCGAGCGCGGCCTGCTTCTTCTCTTCCGTCGCCTTGCCGCGCTTGATCCCCTTGTCCATGTAATCGGCGGTGTAGGATTTGCCGCGGTCGGCGGCCTCCTGTTTCTGGTCAATCAGGACAACCTCCATCCCGGCCATGGCCGAGACAAGCGCGATGCCCGCGCCCATCATGCCCGCGCCCATGACGCCGACCTTTTTAACCTTCTGATCCGGCACGTCGGGACGGTTGGCACCTTTCTCCAGCGCCTCCTTGTTGATGAAGAGCGAGCGGATCATGGCGCTTGAGGACGGGTTCATCAGCACATTGGTGAACCAGCGCGCCTCGATCTTGAGCGCCGTATCAAACGGCACGAGCGCGCCCTCATAGACCGCCGACAAGAGCGCCTTGGCCGCCGGGAACGCGCCTTGGGTCTTGCCGTTAACCATGGCCGAGGCGCCCACGAACGTCATGAAGCCCGCCGGGTGATAGGGTGCGCCACCGGGCATCTTGTAGCCCTTCTCGTCCCAGGGCTTGACGATATTCGGGCTCGAGAGCACCCATTCGCGGGCCTTTTCGATCAATTGATCGGCGGGCACGACCTCATCCACCACCCCGGCGGATTTGGCTTTCTTGGGGTCGTTCAGCTTGCCTTCGAGCAAGAGCGGCGAGGCCGACATCGCGCCCAGCTTGCGCACCAGCCGCGTGGTGCCGCCCGCGCCGGGGAAAATGCCGACCATGATCTCGGGCAGGCCGATCTTGGCCTTCGGGTTATCGGCGGCAAAGATCCGGTGGCAGGCGAGCGGGATTTCCAGCCCGATGCCAAGCGCGGTGCCGGGCAGGGCGGCGGCGATCGGCTTGCCGCCCTTGTTCTTGTCGTCCATGCCCGCGCGTTCGATCTTGCGCAGGATGGCGTGCATGCCCATTACCCCCTCAAAGAGTCCCTTGGCAGGCTCATCGCCCGCATCGTCGCGCATCTTGGCGATGATGTTGAGATCCATGCCCCCGGCGAAAGACCCCTCCTTGCCCGAGGTCAGGATCACGCCCTTGACGCCGTCATCGGCGAGCGCGTCATCAATCAGCGCCTCAAGGTCGAGAAAGCCCTGTTGGTTCATCACGTTCATCGACTTGCCGGGCACGTCCCAGGTGATGATCGCGACGCCATCAGCGCCCTTTTTCATGGTGAAATCGGTCATTGTCGCAGTCTCCCCTTACACGCGTTCGATGATGGTGGCGGCGCCCATGCCGGAGGCCACGCAGAGCGTGGCGAGGCCGGTGCCCTTGCCGCTGCGCTCCAGCTCATCCAGAAGCGTGCCGATGATGATCGCGCCAGAGGCCCCGAGCGGATGGCCCATGGCAATCGCCCCGCCATTGACGTTGAGGCGGGAATGATCGACGTCAAACGCCTGCATGAAGCGCAGGACGACGGCGGAAAACGCCTCGTTCACCTCGAAGAGGTCGATATCCGAGATCGCCATGCCGCTGTCTTTCAGCGCCTTTTCGGTGGCGGGCACCGGGCCGGTCAGCATGATCGTCGGATCGGTGCCGATCTTGGTGGTCTGACGGATGCGCGCGCGCGGGGTCAGGCCCCATTTCTCGCCGAACGCCTTACTGCCCACGAGCACACCGGCCGCCCCGTCCACGATACCCGAGGAGTTACCGGCGTGGTGAATGTGGTTGATCGCCTCAAGGTGCGGGTATTTCAGCTTGGCCACGGCATCGAAGCCCGGCATCACCTCGCCCATATCCTTGAAGCTGGGCTTCAAGGCCCCGAGCGACTGCATGTCGGTGCCGGGGCGCATGTATTCGTCACGATCAAGGATCGAGAGGCCATTCTGATCCTTGACCTCGATGATCGAGCGGTCAAAGCGGCGGTCCTCCCAGGCGGCGGCGGCGCGGCGCTGCGATTCCACGGCGAGCGCGTCGGCATCATCGCGGCTGAACCCGTATTCGGTGGCGATGATATCCGCCGAAATCCCCTGCGGCACGAAATAGCTGTCCATGGCAATGCTGGGATCGACGGCAATCGCCGCCCCGTCGCTGCCCATGGCGACGCGGCCCATCATCTCGACCCCGCCCGCGATATAACCGTCCCCGGCGCCTGCGCGCACCTGGTTGGCGGCCAGGTTCACCGCCTCCATCCCGCTCGCGCAGAAACGGTTGATCGAGAGGCCGGGAATACGCTCGTCCAGATCCGAGGCCAGCACGGCGGTGCGCGCAAGACAGCCGCCCTGTTCCATCACCTGCGTGGCGTTGCCCCAGATCACATCCTCGACGGCGTGACCCTCAAGCCCGCTACGTTCTTTCAGCGCGTTCAGCATATCCGCCGAGAGCCGCGCGGCGGTCACCTCGTGCAGCGCGCCATCCTTGCGGCCCTTGCCGCGGGGGCTGCGCACGGCGTCATAGATATAGGCATCTGTCATCTCGGTCTCCTTTTTCACGCTCGGTCAGCAGGGCTGCCGGGCATCAGGTCATAGGGGTGTTTCCAGCCGGGCAGGCGCTCGATATTCGAGAGCCACCGGTCGATCTTGGGCCAGTCCTTGCGGTCGAAGCCGAAAGGCTCGGGGTAAAAGAGGTAGCCGCAGCAACTCAGGTCGGCATTGGTGATCGCATCGCCCACGATCCAGTCGCGGCCCCCCAGATGGGCATCGAGCGCAGCATAGGCGGCCTTGAGCCGCCCCTGCATGAAGCCGATCACCTCTGCGGGGCGCTTTTCCTCGGGCAGGAAGTTCATCAGGAACCGCGTCATCCCGGCCTGAGAGCTGAGCTTGTGATTGTCCCAGAACATCCAGCGCATCACCTCACGGGCCTCTTGCGGTGTTTCGCCGCCAAATTTTCCCGTCTTCTCGGTGATGTACATCTGCATGACGCCCGATTGCGTCAAGGTCGTGTCCCCGTCCACCAGCACCGGGACCTCGCCCATCACGTTGATGTGACGAAACGCGTCGCCACGCGTCTCGCCGCCGAAGAAATCGACGAAGACCGGGTCCCAGTCGAGACCGGAAAGCTCCAGCGCCAGCGCCGCCTTGTAGGCATTGCCGCTCTCGCCGAAGCAGTGGAGTTTGATCGTCATGGCGTGGCTCCCGGTTGCGGTGTTGGATTTGGATATTTTTGGTAAGATGAAGCAGGGGGCTGTTCATCATTGATTAAGTTTA
Organism: Roseovarius sp.; assembly: GCF_040219995.1. Taxonomy (GTDB): domain Bacteria; phylum Pseudomonadota; class Alphaproteobacteria; order Rhodobacterales; family Rhodobacteraceae; genus Roseovarius. Next base: position 33,428 of record NZ_JAVJUC010000029.1, read on the forward strand.
ATGCGCTTTGATGGCATGGCGTCACAGGCTGGGAAGCCGATGGACGTGCAAGGTGAAGCCCTGTCGTCGCGCCTGATGCCAAGTGGCCCGTGCGCGCGGCAGGGTGGTCCTCCGCTCCTTCATCTTGCTGCAAATATCCCCGCCGGAGGCATCCGGCATTTGCCATATGTGCCACCGCCCGGACCATCACAGCGCCCTCGCGATCAGCTCTTTCATGATCTCGTTGGTGCCGCCATAGATGCGCTGCACGCGGGCATCGGCCCACATTTCGGCGATGTCGTATTCCTGCATGTAGCCATAGCCGCCATGCAGTTGCAGGCATTCATCCAGCACCTCGCCCTGCGCATCGGTCAGCCAATACTTCGCCATCGCCGCCTTTTCGACACTCAACTCTCCGCGCATGTGCTCGGAAATGCATTCATCCATGAAGGCGCGGCAGACGGCGGTCTTGGTCTGGCATTCGGCCAGCTTGAAGCGGGTGTTCTGGAATTGCAGGATCGGTCCACCAAAGGCCTGACGCTCCTTGGCATAGCGCACCGTGCGTTCCACCGCGCCCTCCATCGCCCCCTGCGCACCACAGGCGATGATCAGCCGTTCCTGCGGCAGCTGCTCCATCATCTGATAAAAGCCGCGCCCCTCTTCGCCGCCAAGGATGTTCTCGGGCGGGATTTCCACGTTGTCGAAGAATAATTCCGACGTGTCGCCCGCATGCAGCCCGACCTTTTCAAGGTTGCGCCCGCGTGCAAAGCCCGTGGCCCCTTCGGTCTCGACCACGACGAGCGAGATGCCCTTGGCCCCTTCCTTGGGGTCGGTCTTGGCGGCGACGATGATCAGGTCGGCGTGCTGGCCGTTGGTGATGAACGTCTTTTGCCCCGACAGGCGATAGGCGTTGCCGTCGCGCACCGCGCGGGTCTTGATCCCCTGCACGTCCGATCCGGCGGCGGGCTCGGTCATGGCGAGCGCACCGACCATCTCGCCCGAGACCATCTTGGGCAGCCATGTCTTCTTTTGCTCTTCGCTGCCATAGGCAAGGATGTAATGCGCGACGATGCCGGAATGGATCGGATTGCCCCAGCTGGCCAGATTGGCCCGGCTCTGCTCCAGACAGATCACCGCCTCATGCCCGAAATCGCCTCCCGCGCCGCCGTATTCCTCGGGGATCGAAGGGCAGAGCAGGCCCAATTCGCCCGCCTCAACCCATGTCTCGCGGTCCATGATCCCGGCCTTGCGCCAGCGCTCGTAATGCGGCCGCCATTCATCATTGATGAATTTGGCGGTCATCTCGCCGAGCATCCGGTGCTCGTCCGTCATCCATGTCATGGCTGGGCCTCCCGTCCCTGAATGGTCAGCGTTTGCGCGCGTCGAGCTCCGAATTGAAGATGCGCAGCCGGTGCGCGAACGTGTCCTCGTCGATCACGCTGTCGAAATTCTCGAAGAGGAAGGACAGCGCCTCGCCCTCATCGAGCCCCGCCTCCTGACTGAATTTGCGCAACCGGCGATAACCGTCCTCGGTCATCGCCGCGTTGAAGCGGCGCGTCAGGCGAAAGCGTTTCGGCATCGTTTCCTCCTCCCGTAGGGTGGGGTTCAACCCACCGCGTTATCAGAAAGCCTCGGCGTCAAGCTCCATCACCGGCTCCGCGCCGCTCTCGATGCGCGCGAGATGCAGCGCGGTCGCGGGCAGGCGGCGCTTCATGTAGAAACGGCCTGTCGCCAGCTTGGTGCGGTAGAACGCCTCATCCGAGGTGCCCGCCTCCAGCGCCGCATGCGCCGCCTTGGCCATCCGCGCCCACATCAGCCCGAGGCAGACATGGCCGAAAAGGTGCATGAAGTCATAGGATCCGGCAAGCGCGGCGTTGGGGTTTTTCATGCCGTTCTGCATGAAGAACATCGCCGAGGCCTGCAGGTCTTTCGAGGCCGCCTTGAGCGGGTCGAGGAAGTCTTTCTTCAGCGCCTCGTTGCCCTCGTTCTCCTTGAGGAAGGTCTTGACCATCTCGAAGAAGGCCATGACGTGCTTGCCGCTGTCCTGCGCCAGCTTGCGCCCCACCAGATCGAGCGCCTGCACACCATTCGCACCCTCGTAGATCATCGCGATACGGGCGTCGCGGGTGAACTGCGACATGCCCCATTCCTCGATATAGCCATGCCCGCCATAGACCTGCTGCGCCAGCACGGTCATGTCATAGCCCTCGTCGGTCAGAAAGCCCTTGATCACCGGCGTCATCAGCGAGATCAGCCCCTCGGCCTCCGCGTCCTCGCCGCGATGCGAGCGGTCGATCAGTTCCGCGCCCCAGAGCATGAAGGCGCGCGCGCCCTCGATAAAGCTCTTCTGATCCATCAGCGAGCGGCGGATATCGGGATGCACAATCAGCGGGTCGGCGGGGCCGTCGGGGTTTTCATCGCCGGTCACCGCGCGGCCCTGAAGCCGGTCGCGCGCATAGGCAAGCGCGTTCTGATAGGCGACTTCGGCCTGTGCCAGCCCTTGCATGCCAACACCGATCCGGGCCTCGTTCATCATGGTAAACATGGCGCGCATGCCCTTGTGTTCCTGCCCCAGCAGATACCCCGTTGCGCCGTCATAATTCATCACGCAGGTGGAATTGCCGTGAATGCCCATCTTCTCTTCGATCTTGCCGCAGGACACGCCGTTGCGGTCGCCGAGGCTGCCGTCGTCGTTCACCATGAATTTCGGCACGATGAAAAGCGACACGCCCTTGATACCGTCGGGCCCGCCGGGGATCTTGGCCAGCACCAGATGGATGATGTTGTCGGCCATGTCATGCTCGCCGGACGAGATGAAGATCTTCTGCCCGGTCAGCTTGAAGCTGCCATCCTCCTGCGGTTCGGCCTTGGTCCGCATCAGGCCCAGATCGGTGCCGCAATGCGGTTCCGTGAGGTTCATGGTGCCGGTCCACTCGCATGAGAACATCCTGGGCAGATAGGTGTCTTTCTGCTGGTCCGAGCCATGCGCAAGGATCGCCGAGGCCGCGCCATGGGTCAGACCCTGATACATGGTAAACGCCTGATTGGCGCCCGAGAACATCTCACCCACGGCGGTGCCCAGCACATAAGGCATATTCTGGCCGCCGTATTCCTCGGGCAGATCGAGCGCGGTCCAGCCGCCCTCGCGGACCTGGTCAAACGCCGCCTTGAAGCCCTTGGGCGTGCGCACCACGCCATTTTCCAGAACGCAGCCCTCGCTGTCGCCCACCGGGTTCAGCGGCGACAGCACCTCCGAGGAAATCTTGCCCGCCTCTTCCAGCACCGCGCTGGTGAAATCGCGGTCAAGTTCGGCATAACCCGGCGTGTCCTGCTCTGACACGTTCAGCACGTCATGCAGGATGAATTGCATGTCGCGGGTCGGTGCGGTGTAGCTTGGCATCTGGTTCTCTCTCCCTAAAGAATGGCCGTGCCGGTGTCACTCGGCGGCGTCGCGGTTGTCCTTGAGCGAGGCCAGCATACGCTCGCCCCATGTCATCTGTTCGCGCAACTCGGAGATCGCGGCCTCCAACTCGTCGCGCTGTGTCTCCATCTCGGCCAGACGCGCCTTGGCCACCTCGTAGGCGCGGGCGATCTGGGTGTGCTGCTGATCCCCCTTGTCGTAGAGATCGAGCAGCTGGCGCAGTTCCTCGAGGCTGAAGCCGAAGCGCTTGCCGCGCAGGATCAGTTTCAGCCGCGCGCGGTCGCGCCGGGTGAAGAGGCGGCGCTGTCCCTGCCGGATCGGCGAGAGCAGTTCCTTGGCCTCGTAAAATCGCAGGGTGCGCGGGGTGACGTCGAACGCCTCGCACATCTGCCGGATAGTCATCACATCATCAGTCATAGCGTTGCCTCGTCGCAGAGCATCTGGCGACTATCTGCGTCGGGTCCCCTATGGTTACAACAGCCGCGCGGCTTTACGTAACCGCTACGTCACGTCACTTTTGAATTGACGTAAGATAAGGCAAGGTAAAGGCGCATGGCGGGACATTTCCTTGCCCCTGCGTCAGCCTGTTTCAGTCGAGATTCGCCGCCGTCTGGTCGCGCAACTGGCGCAACTCGGTCATCGCCTCGTCGATCTGGCGGCGCTGTTCGGCAAGCTCTTCAAGTTGCCGGTCGGCAAGGTCGATCCAGCTGCGCATCTGCGCGTCGGTGCCCTCATGCTCGTAGATCAACAGCCATTGGCGGATATCCTCGAGCGCGAATCCGAATTTCCGACCCCGTAGGATCAGCGTCATCCGGGCACATTCGCGCGGCCCGTAATAGCGTGACCTGCCCTCGCGCTCCGGCTGCAAGAGTTCGATATACTCGTAATAACGCAACGTGCGCGGCGTGACGTCGTATTTCGCGCACATCTCCTTGAAGGACAGTCTGTTCTCCGCCATCACCCGGCCCTCCTGCACGGGCAGGTTAGGGCCAAGGCGCGCGCCGCGCAACCGCCGCTCTTGCAGCCCCGGCCCGTTGCACTCCATAAAGGGCGCAAGATCGCAGCGGGGATGCCCATGGATGACGAAAAGAACCGGATCGCGCAGCAGTTCATGCAGGCGCTGCCGCATGCCCGCGCGCTCGGTATGCGCCTGACCGCAATGGGCGAGGGCCACGCGGAGATCGAGATGGATTACGACGAGCGCCTGATCGGCGACCCGGAGACGGGGGTGATTCACGGTGGCGCTGTCTCGGCGCTGATGGATACCTGCTGCGGGGCGGCAGCGATGAGCCATCCTGCCTCGCCCGGCGGAACCGCGACCATTGATTTGCGCATCGACTACATGCGCCCCGCCACACCGGGGCAGGCGATCCGCGCCCATGCCGAATGCTATCACATCACCCGGTCCGTCGCCTTCGTGCGCGCCCGCGCGATGGACGACGACAGCGCGCGCCCTGTCGCCACCGCCACCGGCACATTCACCGTGGAGGGCGGCTGATGGCGCGCGCCCGTCCCGAACCCGTGCAAGTGGTCAAGCAACGCCGCGATGCCGCATTGAAGGCGCTGGTGGAGGGTGTCCCCTACATCCGCTTTCTCGGCGTGCAGTTCGAGCGCCGCGGCGACGAGCTGACCGCCGTGATGCCGTTCGATGAAAAGCTGATCGGCAACCCCCTTCTGCCGGCCCTGCACGGCGGGGCGACGGCGGCGTTTCTCGAAATCACCTCGATCATCGGGCTCAGTTGGGGCCATTTGTGGGAAGAGATCGAGAGCGGCAAGGTGCAGGTCGAGACGCTTACCGAGGGCCGCCTGCCGCGCCTGCCCAAGACGATTGATTTCACCGTCGATTACCTGCGCTCCGGCCTGCCGCGCGATGCCTATGCCCGTGCGCAGGTCAACCGCTCGGGGCGGCGCTATGCCTCCGTGCACGTCGAGGCGTGGCAGGACAACCGCTCGCGCCCCTTCGCGCAGGCCACCGGCCATTTCCTGATGCCGCGCCGCGATGAGTGACGCCGCCCGTGCGGTCACCCATGCCCGCGTCCTCAGGATCGCCCTGCCGATCGTCATTTCCAACGCGACCGTGCCCATTCTGGGCGCGGTGGATACCGGCGTGGTGGGGCAGATCGGGCTCGCCGCCCCCATCGGCGCGGTCGGCATCGGGGCGGTGATCCTGACCGGAATCTACTGGATCTTCGGCTTTCTGCGGATGGGCACCACGGGGCTCACCAGTCAGGCGCATGGCGCGGGGCAGACCGGCGAGGTCGCGGCCCTGATCACCCGCGCGCTGATGATCGGCTTTGCCGGGGGCGTTTTCGTCATCGTAATGCAAGTGCCGATCTTCTGGGCCGCCTTCCAGATCTCCCCCGCCAGTGCCGAGGTCGAGGCCCTCGCACGCGACTACATGGCGATTCGCGTCTGGTCTGCGCCTGCGATGATCGCGCTCTTCGGCATGACCGGCTGGCTCATTGCGCAGGAACGCACCCGCGCGGTGCTGTTGATCCAGGTGCTGATGAACGGCGTCAATATCGGGCTCGACCTGTGGTTCGTGCTGTGGCTCGATATGGGCGTGACCGGCGTGGCGCAGGCCACGGTGATCGCCGAATGGGGCGGCCTGGCGCTCGGGTTCTGGTTCTGCCGCGATGCCTTTGGCGTGCCCGCCTGGCGCGACTGGCCGCGCGTCTTTGACCGCGCACGTTTGCGCAACATGGCCATGGTGAATACCGATATCCTGCTGCGCTCGCTGATGCTCCAGATCATCTTCATCTCATTCCTGTTTCTGGGCGCGGATTTCGGCGACGTGACGCTGGCGGCCAATCAGGTGCTGTTGCAGTTCCTCAACATCACCGCCCATGCGCTCGACGGCTTCGCCTTCGCCGCCGAGGCGCTGGTGGGGCAGGCCTACGGCGCACGCGCGGTGGCGCTCTTGCGACGCGGGGCGCTGATGACCAGCTTCTGGGGGCTGGTGGTCTGTATCGCGCTGGCGGTCGGCTTTGCGAGTTTCGGCGGCGCGATCATTGATCTCATGGCCAAGGTGCCCGAGGTGCAGACCGAGGCGCGCAGCTATCTGATCTACATGGCCGCCGCCCCGATCCTCGGGCTTGCCGCCTATATGCTCGACGGGGTGTTCATTGGCGCGACCCGTTCGCGCGACATGCGCAACATGATGGCACTCAGCCTCGTGGTCTATGTGGCGGCAGCGGCGGCACTGGTGCCGTCGCTCGGCAATCACGGGCTGTGGCTGGCGCTTCTGATCAGCTTTGTCGCGCGCGGCGTGACCCTCGGCCTGCGCTACCCGGCGCTGGAGCGGGCTGTCGGATAGCGTGGGGCTTGGTCCTTTGCAAACCCCTGATTACCGGGCCAACATTCGAAGATCACGAAAGTTAAGTCCAGTTAATAAGAATTGATCGGGCCTGCGGCGTTTCGCCGGGCGCTGTCCCTTGCAATGAAAGCGGGGATGAGGCTAAGGGATACCATGCAAATCTACCTCCCCATAGCCGAGGTTTCGGTCAACGCCTTCCTGCTTCTGGGGTTGGGCGGGCTTGTGGGAGTGCTGTCGGGCATGTTCGGGGTCGGTGGCGGGTTCCTTATGACCCCGCTCCTGTTCTTCATCGGCATCCCGCCCGCCGTCGCCGTCGCGACCGAGGCCAACCAGATCGTTGCCTCGTCTTTCTCGGGGGTTCTGGCCCATCTCAGGCGAAAGACGGTGGATCTCCGAATGGGCACGGTGCTGCTCATTGGCGGCCTGTTCGGGGCCGCTCTGGGCGTGGTGCTGTTCAACTACCTCAAATCCCTGGGTCAGGTCGATCTGCTGGTCAAGCTGTGCTACGTCGTATTCCTTGGTGTCGTCGGTGGCATGATGTTCATCGAGAGCCTGCGCGCCATCCGCAACACCCGGCGCGGTGCGGCCCCCAAGCGCAAGAAACACGGCTGGGTGCATGGCCTGCCGTTCAAGATGCGGTTCCGCACCTCGGGCCTTTATATCTCGGTGATCCCGCCGCTTCTGGTGGGGGTCAGCGTCGGCATCCTCGCGGCGATCATGGGTGTCGGTGGCGGGTTCATCATGGTCCCCGCGATGATCTACCTGCTGGGCATGCCGACCAAGGTGGTGGTGGGAACCTCGCTGTTTCAGATCATTTTCGTGACCGCGTTTACCACGATGCTGCACGCCACAACGAACTATACCGTGGATATCGCACTTGCCGTGCTGTTGCTGGTGGGCGGCGTGATCGGCGCGCAGATCGGCACCTCGATCGGCACCAAGATGAAGGCCGAACAGCTGCGCATCCTGCTGGCGATGATGGTGCTGGTGGTCTGTGGCAAACTGGCGCTCGATCTGCTTTTGCAGCCCTCCGAGCTTTACTCGCTCGGCGCGGCGGGGGGGCATTGATGCTGTGGCGTCTGGCCGCCCTGCTGATCCTCGCCGCCGCCCCTTTGCGCGCCGAAGAGGTGGTGCTGGGCCTGTCCAGCGACAAGGTGGCGATCACCGCGACCTTCGACGGATCGGAAATCCTGATCTTCGGCGCGGTCAAACGCGAGGCTCCGATCCCCGAAACAGCGCTCGACGTGGTGATCACCGTCTCCGGGCCGTCATTGCCGGTGCAGGTGCGCCGCAAGGACCGGCAGTTCGGCATCTGGGTCAATACCGACATGGTCGATCTCGACGCCGCGCCCAGTTTCTACGCCGTGGCCACCACCGGCCCGCTCGACAAGGTGCTGTCCAATACCGAAGACCTGCGTCACCGCATCTCGATCCCGCGCGCGATCCGGTCGGTCGGGGCCGCGAGCATGGCCCCCAATGTCGATGTCGAGAATTTCACCGATGCGCTCATTCGCATCAAGCGTGACCAGAACGCCTATCAGATGCGCGAAAGCGCGGTGGTGCTGGATGAGCAGACGCTGTTTCGCACCGCGATCAGCCTGCCCGCCAACCTGACCGAAGGCGCCTATCAGACCCGCATCTTCCTGACCCGAGAGGGCCGTGTGGTATCGCAGTATCAGACCGTGATCGAGGTGCGAAAGGTCGGGCTGGAACGCTGGCTCTTCACCCTGTCGCGCGAACAGCCGATGCTCTACGGGCTGATGTCGCTGGCCATTGCCATTGCCGCCGGTTGGGGTGCATCCGCAGCATTCCAGATCATGCGGCGCGGCTGAGCACGGCCCACGAGGCCCGGCTTTCAGACACGAAAAAGGCCGGGCTCCTCAGAGCCCGGCCCGAAGATGAGACTGGGGTGAAGGGGCGTTACCCTTCCCACTCTTTCATGCCTTCAAGGTCTTCGCTGCTATGCGCGACCGTGGCATGCAGCGTGTCGGCCATGTCTTCTTCTCCCTCGCGCAACGATACTTCATCAAACGGAAGGGCAACCGGCTTTTCGCCAAGCCCGAGGAAGCCGCCGACATCGATGACGACCTGCGAGATGTCGCCATTGTCGCTCACCACGAGCTCCGAGATTTCGCCGATGCTTTCGTCGTTGCTGCCATAGACCGACAGCCCTTGCAGATCCTCTGCGGTCAACGCGTCACGCTGATCGGTGGTCAGCTCGGCCGACTGGCTGGCCTGACCCGACATGTCGGAATCGTCAGACGCGGTCTGCGTGCCCTGCTCGGAGGCGTTGTTGCTGGCCTGCTCGCTGCTGGTATTGCCAGTGCTCTCGTTGCTGGCCTGACCCTCATTCTTTTCTTGCGAGCGTTGCTTTTCCGACTCGTCGCTCCAGAAGCTGTTGCCGCTGTCGCGTTCGCTTTGCTCGTCAACCTCGTCACGGTCCTCAAGCGCGCTGCGGTCGCCGGTGAACACGACGTAGAAATGCCGCGCGGCACCTGCTTCGGCTTCGGCGTTGTCGCCGCCCTCGGACGAGACGAACTTCAGCTCGTCCATGCCGGTGCTGACATGCTTCTCGCCGATCCCGAGAAAGCCGCCGGCGTCAAGCGTCACGGAGTCGATCTCGCCATCCTTCGTGAGGATGAGATCACCGATTTCGCCCACGCGCTCCCAGTTATCGGCAGGTTGGCTCACACTGTCTGCGATCTCTTCATCTGACGCGTCTTCACTGCGGATATAGACCGGCTCGCCGATCATGTCGGCGGCGTGGATGGTCTTGTCGCCAACCTTGGCGCTCGCGTTGGATTTCGCGGCCTTGTCGGACTGACCTTGGGACATTTCGGCAGATTCGCTCGCCTTCATGTCACTCTCATTCTCCGAGTGCATATCGGCCATAACCGGCGCTGCCGCGAGGGCCACGATGGCTGTGGTTGCGAGAAAACGTTTCATGGTCTTGCTCCTTCCGGGTTGTGTTCCGTCGGCGCCAATGCGTTCCGGCACCTCGGAACCACAACCCTCGGGGTGCATCGGTTGTTTCATCCGCAGCCAAAAATTTCCCATATTTTTCTGGGGAACCGGATCGCCCCGGTCGCGTTATCCCTGTGCGTCGCACGCGTGAGCAAGCGGCAGGAATACAGAAAAGGAGACCACATGCTCGAAGTGACAGGACTTGGCGGGATCATCCTATTGATCCTCGACGTCTGGGCGATCGTGTCCGTGATCGGATCGGCCGAAAGCACCGGCAAGAAGGTGCTCTGGGTTTTGCTGGTCCTTCTGCTGCCGCTTCTGGGCTTTATCATCTGGCTCATTGCCGGGCCGCGCTCGGCATAGCGCACAGCCATGAGCGATGCCTTTAGCGAAGCACGCGACGCGACACGCCCCCGGGATTTGAACGGGCGCGCGTGGTGGCGTGTCCTGCGCCGGGTCATGGGCGAATCCGACAGCCGCAATCTTGGTCTGATTTCGGCAGGTGTGGCATTCTACACCATGCTGTCGATCTTTCCCGCCATCGCCGCGCTGATCGCGATCTGGGGGATCGTCGCCGATCCGCAGACCATCGCCAGCCAGCTTGGCATGGCGCAGCAACTCCTGCCCGAGGCGGCCTATGGCATCGTCGAGGGTCAGATAGAGGCGCTGATCCGCTCGACTGACTCGACGCTGCAACTAACCAGCATCATCTCGCTCCTGCTGGCGGTCTGGACCGCGCGCAATGGTGTGGCGGCCCTGATACGCGGGCTCAATGCCGTCTACCGCGAAGAGCACCGCCGCAACCCGCTCTGGCGCTACGTGGTGGCGATCGGCCTCACCCTGTTGCTGATCGGGGTGGCGATCATCGCCTTCGCCGCCGTCATCCTCGTCCCCATCATCCTGTCGCTGATGGTGCTGCCTTTCGGGGTGGAGGCGCTGATCAGCGCGCTGAAATGGGTAATCCTTCTCGGCGTTGTGCTGTTTTCCATCGGGTTGCTCTATCGTCATGGTCCGAACCGGCGCGGCGCGCGGGTGGCCTGGATCAGCCCGGGTGCGGTTTTCGCCCTTGTGACATGGGCCGCAGGCTCGGTCGCGTTCTCGATCTACCTGCGCAATTTCGGATCCCTGAACGAGGTCTACGGCTCCATCGGGGCGGTGATCGCGCTGCTCTTGTGGTTCTATCTCAGCGCCTATGTCGTGCTTCTGGGGGCGCTGCTCAATGCCGAGATCGAGCTTGAGACGGGGCACGATACCACGATCGGCGCGCCCCGGCCTGCCGGTGAGCGACAGGCCGTCGTCGCCGATCACATCGCCGACAGTGAGGGCGAATTGCATCCCGCGCCAGACCGCACATCGCAGGCCCCAAAGCACTGAGGCTGTGAGCTAGAGCTGAGACTATGGAACTTTTCCCGCTCCACGGGGTTGGTTGACTGAAGCCAGCGCCACATACGCTGGTTTGCCCGGGTTCATGCCTGTCCCCATACCCGATGATCCCGGGTCACCCGCTGATACCCCGGGTGCCTGGCCCCCGTCCCCAGCAGGGCGGGGGCTTTTTCGGAAAACAAATCCTCCGGACCGCGTGAGAAAGATTTCTGGACGTGAAGGAGCCAAACAACACGTTGTAGCGAGATTATGGAAAAAGCACCGCATACCACGCAAGACGCAGACCCGGAGCCCGCCATCGCAGCGACTGTCGATCAGTTCGATGTGCTGGTCACTGCCGAGGAAGCCTATCCTGCGTTCGAGCGGGCGTTTCTGACGGCCAAATCCGAGATCATCGCCAGTTTCCGTGTCATCGACCTTGCCACGCGATTGCGCTCGCCTGAGGCGCGCAAGATCGGCACCACGTGGATGGACCTTCTGGTCCACACGCTCGATCGCGGTGTCGCGGTGCGTCTTGTGACGTCCGACTTCGATCCCGTGGCCGCGCCGGAATTGCATCAGTTGGCCTGGCGCACGCTGCGTCAGGTCGCGGCGGTGCGTGAGTTGACGCGCGAACCCGCGCGGCTCGATTTCACGCTGGCGCTGCACGACGCGCGCACCGGCACCGTGCCGCGTCTGGTGCTTTATCCGATCGTGCGCCACAAGATGAACCAGCTTGCCCAGACCTGGCGCGAGATGAGCGAGCCGGAGCGCGAACGCTTCCGGATCGAGACGCCCCGGTTGCAGAAAATCTGCTACGAGAATGGTGACGGTCAGCTTTGCTTTCCGCTCCGCCCGGTCGATCTTTTTCCGGCAACCCATCACCAGAAGATGGCCGTTTTCGACCGCGAGACGCTGTATATCGGCGGGCTCGACCTCAATGAGCGGCGCTATGATACCAAGCGTCACCGCCGCGCCGCCGAACGCACGTGGCATGATATTCAGGCCATTGTGACGGGCCCCGTGGTACAGGCCGCGCAGGCCCATCTGGAGAGTTTTCTCGACAGTGTCGCGGGACGGTCGGCCCCGTCCCCCGCCGCACCCGGTTTTCTGCGCACCTTGTCGCGGCGCCGTCGTGGCATGCCGCTGCGCCTTGCCCCCCGAACCGTGCTGCGCGAGATCGAAACCCGCCATATCGAAGCGATCGGCAAGGCCCGCCATCTGATCTATCTGGAGACGCAGTTTCTGCGGCACATGCCGTTAGCGCGCGCGCTTGCGATGCGCGCCCGCGTCTGTCCCAATCTGCGGTTGATCGTCGTCTTGCCCGCCGCCCCCGAGGACGCCGCCTTTGACAGCAATCAGGGTCTCGATCTGCGCTACGGCGAATACCAGCAGGTGCGCTGCCTGACACGGCTGCAACGCGCGTTCGGCTCGGATCGGTTTCTGGTGGCCTCACCGGTGCAGCCGCGCAAGACCGACAGCGACGGTCGCGATGCGCTGGAGGATGCGCCGCTGGTCTACGTGCATTCCAAGGTTTCGATCTTTGATGATTTCGGGGCGATCCTGTCTTCGGCCAATCTCAACGGGCGCAGCATGCGGTGGGATAGCGAGGCCGGGCTTTACCTCGATCAGCCCGCCCATGTCGAGGAACTGCGCCGCCGCGTGATGGGGCACTGGCTGCCGCCGCAATCGGACGCCGCGTATCTTGACCCGCAAATCGCGTTCGAGCACTGGCAGCGCCTTGTGGAGAGCAACAGCGCGCTGCCGCCCAGCAAGCGGCAGGGCTTTCTGGTGCGCTACGATTCGGACGTGGCACGGGATGTCGCCGCGCCGGTCCCGGGCCTGCCGGACGAGGTCGTCTGAGCCTTCAGTTGCTGTTGTCTGCGGTGCCCTGCGACATCGCGGTCTCAGCGCCGATCTCGCTGTCGACCTCGAAAATGTCCAGCATGACCAAGACCATGACCAGTACCGGGATCGCGACGATCCCGCCGATCGGCCCCCAGATCCACAGCCAGATCACCAGCGACACGAAGACCAGTAGCGGGTTGACCGAAATATGCTTGCCCACCATCGAGGGCGTGACGAACTGCGCCTCGAACATGTTGAGGGTAAGAAAGATCGCCGCCGGTGCAAATATCATCAGCCCGTCAAAGACAATCAGCCCCGCAAGCAAAAGCGCGCCCACCACGACCATCGGCCCGGCATAGAGAATGAAATTCAACAACGCGGCGCCGATCCCCCAGATGATTGGCGCGGGCATGCCGATCAGGGCAAGCGCCGTGCCGAGCGCAACCCCAAGCCCGGCATTGACGATCGAGATCGTCAGGAAATAGCGCGCCACCAGCCGCTCGGCGGTGGCAAAGCGGCGCTGAATGATCGCGGTGTCCCGCGAGGTGCCGATCCAGTGCGCCAGCCATTGATAGATGCCCTTGCGCGTGAGCAGAAAGAAGAACAGCGTCCCGCCAAAGATCAGCACCTGCGCCAGCACCACCGGGGCAAGAAACAGCGTGCTGGTGAGGGTCGGCATCGGGTCGGGTCCATTCTCGCTCTCGGTCTCGCCGCTGCCGGGGGCTTGGGTGCCAAGCGCTTCCTCGACCTCGCGGTTGACCGCGTCGAACCCCCGGACGAGGCCGCGAAACTCTCCGATGATGGCGCTCAGTTCCCATTTGATGGCCGGCAGATGCTCGACCACGCGCCAGATCAGCGGCTCCACCAGTATCCCCATTACGGCGATCCCCGACACCCCGAGGACAAGCATGATTGCCGAGGCCAACCCGGCAGGCAGGCCCCACCGCTCGAAGACATCCGTCATCGGCGCGAGGATGACCCCGGTCACGACCCCCAGAACCATGGGCGCGAAAATGTCAGCGCCGAGTTTCAACGTCCCGAAGCCGAGCGTCACTGCGATCACGATGACGGCCACCCGCACGATCGGATCACCAGTGGAATGAGGACTAATCATGCCGACACAACGCACGCCGCGCGCGAATGTTCCATGGCTTTTGCGCGGAACAACGCGCCGCGTGGCAGCGTTGTCCCGACAGAGCATCGCAACCGAAAGGAGTGCGTCATGAACTGGGAACAAATCCAAGGCAAATGGAACAAACTCAAGGGCAATGCCCGCGTCGAGTGGGCGCGATTGAGCGATCAGGATCTGGAGCGCGTCGCGGGCGAGCGTGAAAAGCTCGTGGGTCTGATCCAGGAAAAATATGGACGCTCCAAGAAAGAAGCCGAAGAAGAGATCGACAACTGGTGCCGGAGGGTGTCGTGATGACTGATAAAAACGACCTCAAGCAAGACCTCTGGAAACGGCTGGACGATCAGACTGCGGGCATGATGGGTATCGAAGGGGCAGGGCTGCACATGCGCCCGATGACCCCCCATGCCGATGCGGCGCGCAACACGGTCTGGTTTCTGTGTGCCTCGGACAACCAACTGGCACAGACCGGGGCCGAAAGCGGGCGCGCGCATTTTACCATCCAGAGCCCCGATGAACGCTTTTACGCCTGCCTCAGCGGCCCGATCACCGTGAGCCGTGACCGCGACAAGCTCAACGAGCTCTGGAGTGTCTTCGCCTCGGCCTTTTTCGAGGGCGGGCCGGAGGAGTCGAGCGCCGTGCTGCTGGAACTGACGCCGGAAGAGGCCGAAATCTGGACGGTCGAGGCAAGCGGTACGCAATTCGCGGCTGAAATCGCCCGTGCGGCCTTCGGGTCCAAGGCGCGGCCCGATCTGGGCACGCATGACGTGGTGACCCTGCCTTAAGCGACAATGCAGTCCAGACAGACGACCATGACGGAACCATTCGCCCCCTCGGGCGTTTGGCAATCATGGTATCCTTTGCCCGCCTGTTCTTCCTTTGCGCCACCGTTCTTTTCTGCACGGTGGCCGCCGCACAAGACACACCAGATGCGTGGTACTCCGCCGAGGCGTTGAACGAGGGGCTTGGCCCTGCGCCCGATGATCTTGATCTCTCGACACCGCGCGCAGCGATGCGCAGCTTTGTCGAATATGCGGGCGCGGGCCAGTTCGACGCGGCCGCGCATGTTCTTAACCTGTCTCGGGTCGATCCGGAACGTCAGGTTGACCGCGCGGTTCGCGTCGCGCAGCAGTTATATCAGGTAATCGATCGCCGCGTCTGGGTCGATTGGTCCAGTCTGCCCTCACGCCTAGATGCCAAGGTTGCGCAATCCGCCAGCGAGGGCAACGCCCCGGGAGAGGTGCGCCGCGATCTGGGGATCAAGCTCTTCGAGTTGAACGGCCGCGCCTACGAGATACGCATCGCGCGCTACAAGGCAGGCGAGGACAGCGAGCCGGTCTGGCTCTTTACACCGCAGACGGTCGAGGATGTCGTAGCGCTGCACGATGCCTACGGCCCGCGCGCCTTCGAGCAATACATCCCCGACCGTATGAAGGATCAGTTGGGCGGTCTGCGGATCTGGGAATGGATCGGCCTGCCGATCATGCTGGGCCTGCTTATCGGCATCGGCTGGTCGGTCAATTCGATGGTCACCATGCTCGCGCGCAAGGCCCCTTACGGCTTTCTGCAGCACGCGTTCGCCCGCGCGGGATTCCCGCTGGCGCTGTTCGCCGTGGCGGTGCTGGCGCAGGTCGTGCTCAGCCTTGCGGTCTCGTTCTCGGGTCCGGTCACCAGCATCGTGCAGCCCTTGCTCGTCATCATCATGGCCTCTGGTGTGGGGATGGCCGCGCTGCGCATCGTCGATGCGATCCTTGATCGCGTCACGCTGCGCTATGTCGGCGATATCGACGACACGCGCAGTCTCGACAAGCGCGAGCTTTATACCTCGATTTACGCGCTGCGGCGGGTCATCGTGCTCTTCATGGTGGGGTTTGCCGCGTTCTACGTGCTGGCACGGCTCAACCTCTTTCAATCCGTCGGGATGACGCTGCTGGCCTCAGCGGGTGTGCTGACGGTGCTCTTGGGCATCGCTGGGCAGGCGGTGCTGGGCAATATCCTCGCCTCGCTCCAGATCGCGCTGGCCAAGCCGGTGCGGATCGGCGACAGCGTGCTCTTCGAGGACGAGTGGGCCTATGTCGAAAGCATCTTCTACACCTTCATGCGCCTGCGCACATGGGACGAGCGGCGGATCATCGTCCCGGTGCGCTATTTCGTTTCCAAACCCTTCGAGAACTGGTCGGTCAAGGATGCACGGATCATGCACACCGTCCGGCTACGTCTTGATCACAGCGCCGACAGCGACGTGCTGCGCGACCGGTTCATAGACCTGGCACGCAACGACGAGGGCGTGATCGAGCATGATCAGATCGCCTGTTATGTGACCGATCACAACGCGCAGGGGATGGAGATATCGTTCTACGCCATGTCGCCCGACCCTTCGACCGGCTGGGCCACAGAGATGCGTCTGCGCGAGGGGCTGTTGCGCTATATCCGCGAGCATCATCCTGACTGGTGGCCACAAGAGCGCGTCGAAGGCAGCGCTCTCGTCCCGGCCTCGGAGGGGTGATCGTTCAGATCAGAGGGCGCGTGAGCGGGGTACGCGCCCCGTCCAGACCGGCGATATCGCACAGCTTGTCATAGTCGAGAAACCGCAGCGTCCCGTTGCGCCAGGACACCATGCGCTCCTCGCGCAGATGCTTGAGCGTCTTGTTGGTATGCACCAGGGACAGGCCGAGCGCGTCGGCCAGATCCTGTTGCCGGTAGGGCAGGGGCATCTCCGCGCCCTCCACCAACCCGAGCGCCATGCCACGATCATGCAGCCGCACAAAGGCGCGCGCGATCCGCTCGATCCCGCTCATATGTCCGATCAGCGCCAGAACCTCGCCCAGAAAATGCTCTTCGACGGCGGCGATCCATGTCAGATCAAACGCCCGCTCCGGTTGATCCCGAAACAGCGCCCACAGCGATTTCCGGTCGAACACGCACAGCGTCATCGCTGTGGTTGCCTCGACGGAATGCTGCATTTCCTCCATCACACCGGCCTGCAACCCGACGAAATCCCCCGGCAGAACGATATTGAGAACCTGCCGGTCGCCGGATGCCATGGTCTTGTAGCGCAGGCCCATCCCCTCCAGCACGGTATAAAGCTGCGGGCTGTTCGACCCCTCCAGCATCAGCGTCGTTCCCGGATCGACCTGCAATTCCCCGGTCTTGAAATCCTGCATGAAATCGACTTCGTGCTCGCTCATCGGGGCAAAGAGCGACAGCTTGCGCAATGGGCAGTTTCGGCAAGAAGTCGCCATCGAATATTTCCTTCCCGATATGTCACAGTTAAATGCGGGGGTGCCTTGCATGCTCTACCCAAGAAGCATGCCCGAGATCGATACAATGAACAATGCAATGCCCGAAACCACGAATCCGGTGATACCCGTCTTCCTTGTGCTGGAGCGCGACGCGCTGATTGCAGAGGATATCATGGGATCGCTTGCGGATATGGGGCCGTGCCGCACCATCCATGTCAGCGACGCGTCCGAGATCACGCCGCATCTGAGCGCGGAACCGGCAGTTTCGGCGGTGTTTCTGGAAATGCGCCTGACGCAGGTCTTGGAACTGGGTCTTGACCGGCGTCTGGCCGAACATGGCGCGCATGTCATCCTCACCATCGGCGAGGATGACGCGGCCCACGCCCACGCGCTTGGCTGGGGCATGCTGGTGCGCCCCTTCACCGACGAGATGCTCCGCGAGGCGCTCATGGGCACGATCAAGCGGCGGCGCTAGTCGCGCCGCTCGCGCATCGCCCGTCCGGCCTGCATACCCATGGCAAAGCCCTCGGCAAGTTGCACCAGCGGATCCTTGGGCTGCTCTGACGGTGGGTCAGCCCGGCGCGGCTCATCTGCCCCGCCGCCCTGCGCCCCGAGCGCCATCAGGCATAGCCCGAGCACAAGATAAAGCGCGCCGATCACCGTATAGGCAACGAGCACGCCTTCATGCACGGCCAGCAGGATCCAAAGCGCCACGGTCAGAAATCCCAATCCCGCAAGGCCAAATACCACGCCCATCACGCTGAACGCGGTGGCGCGCGCCGCATTGCGCAGGCGCGCGCCCATGCTCGAGAAGAAACCGGTCATCGGTCACTTCCGCCCGGTCATGAACCCAAGCAGAAAGCCGAGGCCAACAGCCAGCCCGACCGCCGCTGCAGGCTGATTGCGCACCTGATCGGCGGCCTGCTGGCCCATTTCCTCGGCGCGGTATTGCGCGTTGTGCATCTGCCGCGCGCCCGCATCACGCAGGTCGGCGGCCTTTTGGCGGGCCTGTTCGCTGGCCGCGTCGCGCGACGACCGGCCCAGCCCGGACAGCGTCTGCGAGATGTCGGAAATATCCTGCCGCAGCGTCGCGATCTGCTCCGAGAGTTGGTCGATGTCCTTTTGCGGCGATGCGTCGGTGGTTCTCGATTGTGCCATTTTGCGGCCCTCCGTTTCGTGTTGCGTTACACGGTCAACGCGGACGCGCGATGGAAGTTCCCGAAAAACCAGTCAAAATTCCGGGTCGAACCATGGCTCCGGTATTTTCTTCGGAACCATTTGCCGCACTCGGGGGTTTTCAACGCAACGGAAACTCAGCAATGGAGGCTTTCATGCTTTACTGGGCACTCACCTTTCTCGTCGTCGCGCTTGTCGCCGGCGTCTTCGGCTTTGGCGGGATCGCCTCGGCCTCGGCGGGGATCGCGCAAATCCTGTTCGTGATCTTCCTCGTTCTCTTCGTCGTGGCGATGGTCGTGCGCGCGCTCAAGGGCCGCTCGCCCTGACTTGGGTCGGTTCAAGGACCAAACACGTAAAAAGGCCCCGCACCTCGCCGGTGCGGGGCCTTTTCCGATCTCACGGGCTGGCAATCAGCCCTGCAACGTCTCCGTGCTGGCAAAGAACATCGCCTGACTCACCGCCGACAGCACCTGATCCTCGGAATAGGGCTTGGTGATCAGAAAGGCAGGCTCTGGCCGCTCACCGGTCAACAGCCGTTCGGGGAATGCGGTGATGAAGACAACCGGCACCTCGCCGATCTCTTCGAGAATGTGATTGACCGCGTCGATGCCCGAGGATCTGTCGGCCAACTGGATATCGGCAAGGATCATGTCCGGCGGGTCGCGCCGTGCGAGCGTCACCGCCTCGTCGCGGGTGCGGGCATTGCCGGTCACCTCATGGCCCATGCCCTCGACGATGGCGGTGATGTCCATGGCGATGATCGCCTCATCCTCGATCACCATGATCCGCCCGCGAATGTCGCCCGACATCTCGCGATGCGCGATGCTTAGAAACTCGTGCGCCTCGTCGGGGCTGACGTCCAGAATGGCGGCGATGTCGCTGGTCTGGAACCCCTCGATACTGTGCAGCAACAGCGCCTCGCGCGTGTTGGGCGTCAGCGTCGAGAGCCGCCACTGCGCGCGGGCTTCGGCCCCATCCGCCTCGCCCATCTCGTCCACCGGGGCGCCGGACGAGACCCAGATCTGGTGAAACGCCCGGAACAGGGCCACCTTGTGCGACAGGCCCGTATCGAACACGTCCCTGTCGGCCAAGAGCGCCTCCAGCGTGGCCGCCGCGTAGTGATCCCCGGTTTTCTGATTGCCGGTCAGCGCCCGCGCATAGCGCCGCAGATAGGGCAACTCTTCCGCAATGTTCTGCGCGAGGTCAGGCTGGCTTTGGGTTTCCGTCATGGCATCCTCGAAAAAATGTTACTGTGCATGGAACCAAACGCGGCTTGGCGTGTTAGGTTCCCGCTCGGGCGAAAAAAACCGCCCGCTCAAGCATGGCAGAAAAAGCGGCACAATGGCAAACAAACACAGGACTTCAAGATTGCAACAGCAGATCGACGACAATCTCCGGCGCGTCTATTCGGACACGGTGAAAGAGCCGTTGCCGGACCGTTTCTCGCAATTGCTAGACCAGTTGCGCGCGCAGGAGAGTGACGAGCCCGAAGAATCCCAGGACAATTCCGAGCAATCGTCAAAGGATGACTCGTGACCCGTCAACCCGATCCCAGAGACGAACTGATTGAGCATTTGCCAGCAATGCGCGCCTTCGCGATGAGCCTGACGCATAATCCGGCGACGGCGGATGATCTCGTGCAGGACGCGGTGGTCAAGGCGTGGGGCAATTTCGACAAGTTCCAGCCCGGCACCAATCTGCGCGCCTGGCTCTTCACGATCTTGCGCAACACTTACTATTCGCTCTATCGCAAGCGCCGCCGCGAGGTCGAGGACCCCGACGGCACGATGGCCGGGCAAATGTCGGAAAAGCCCGCCCATGACGGACATCTTGCTATGACCGATTTCCGCGAGGCGTTCGCCAAACTCACCGACGAACAGCGCGAGGTTCTGGTACTCGTCGGGGCTGAGGGCTTCTCCTATGAGGACGCCGCCGAGATGTGCGGCTGTGCCGTCGGCACAATCAAGAGCCGCACCAACCGCGCCCGCAAGCGGCTGGCGGAGTTGATGCATCTCGATGACGAGGACGAACTTGAGATGACAGATGCCGCGACGCTCGCCGTGGTCCAGGGCACGCCTGCGGCATGAGTGCCCGGCCCGTGCTGTCCCGGCGCGCTCTCAAACCCCGTCTTGCCACGCAACTGATCGTGGTTCTCAGCATCGCCATCCTGCCGCTTGGGCTGATCTCGGTCTATCAGACCAACAAGGTCCTGCAGGAGCGCCAGTCGCTTTCCGAATCCGCCCTTCTGCAACGCACGCAGCAGGCGGTCGGCGAAAGCCGCGAGGTCATCCGCTCGGCCATCAGTTCGGCCGAGACACTGGCGGTTCAGATTTCCGCACTGCAATCGTCGGGCGACACCTGTAGCGCGGTGATGTCCGAGGTGGTGGAACGATCCGACAATTTCGCCTTTGCGGGCTACCGCGACAACGCACGCGGACTGATCTGTGCCTCAAGAGACGTCAGCGCCAGCACCGAAAGCCCTCTCGATGCCCTTCCGGAAATCGACCAGCGGAGCGAGGCGGTGCTGATGCGCCCGCTCGAATTCTTGGGCGGGATCGCCACGTTCAGCGTTACCGTGCCGGTCATCGACGAGGGCCGCTTTGTCGGCACTGTCTGGATCGCCGTACCGGTTTCTGCACTCAACGGGGCGCTCTCGCAGGCAGGCGAGAACGTAAATCTTGTTCTGTTCAAGACCGATGGCGACATCATCGCCACCGAGGATTATACCGAGAACCGGCGCTCCGTGCTGCCTGCCGACTACAGCCTGCAGGATCTCGCGGCCTCCGGGCGGCAGACCTTTCGTGGCAAGAGCCGCGAAGGCGAAACCCGCGATTTCGCGGTCTCGCCCATCGTCTCGGGTCGGGTCTTTGTGCTTGGCAGCTGGATGCCGCAGGGGCGTGGCATCCAGATGCCGATCTTCGAGCAGGCGCTGGCGCTTTATTTTCCCTTCGCGATGTGGGCTATCACCATCGGCGTGGCCTATGTCGGCGTGCACCGTCTGGTGATCCGCCACGTGCGGCGGCTGCGCTCGTGGATGCGTCTTTATGCCAGTGGCGGTTACGATGATCTGGGCGACGCGCGGCTCGATGACGCCCCCGAGGAGCTGGAGGTCATGGCAGACGCCTTTCGCGCGATGACACGTCGCCTGTCGGAGCAGGATCGCCGCCGCGAGGAAGACTTGCAGGAAAAGACCGTGCTGCTGCGCGAGGTGCATCACCGGGTCAAGAACAACCTGCAACTGATTTCCAGCATGATGAACATGCAGATCCGCGCCACCGACAGCGCCGAGGCACAGCGCCTGTTGCGCCGTGTGCAGGATCGGGTGATGGCGCTTTCGGCCATTCACCGCTATCTCTATCTCGCGCGCAAACTGTCGATGCTGCGCGCCGACAAGCTGCTCGAGGATATCATCCAGCAACTCGTGATCGTCGGCACCCTCGACGAGAGCGGCCAGCAGATCAAGGTCGCGACACAACTTGACCCGGTCGAGATCAACCCCGATCAGTCGGTGCCACTCTCCCTTCTGGCCACCGAAGCGGCGATGAACGCGGTCAAGTATTGCGGCGTGAACGCGGAGGGTGAGGCGTGGATCAATATCGCGCTGAAATCGCAGGACGACGGCAATCTTTGCCTCAGTATCGTCAATTCGAGGGCCGGCGCGGAAAACGATTCTGCGATCGATGATGCCAGCAGCACCGGGCTGGGCTCGCGCCTCATCAAATCCTTTGCGACCCAACTCAACGGCACGCTGGAAACCGAGGATCTGCCCGATCGCTTCGAGTTGCATGTCGTCTTTCCCATCGCCTGGCACGAGGTGCGCGAAGACGCCGTCTGAAAACCGCGGACAATCGGATTTTTTCTGGAACCATCCGGGGGCTACGGCGTTTGGTATTCAGCAATGAAACTGGAGGTCACCATGATACGCAAACGCATTTCGCTTCTCTCGCTCATCGCCTTCGCGTTCGTCAGCGCCTGCGAAACCGTGGAAGGCGCCGGGCAGGACATCGGCAATGCCGGGGATGCCATTTCCGACACCGCCCAAGAGGCCGACAATTGAGCGCAATGATCAGCCCGCGGGGATACGCCTCGCGGGCTGATTTTTGGTGTGCACCCAAAGGAGCCACCCATGCCCGCGCAATCCGAAGCACAGCAAAAGGCCGCCGGGGCGGCCCTCGCCGCCAAGCGGGGCGAGACGAAAGTTGCCGATCTGCAAGGCGCCTCGAAAGACATGTATGAAACGATGACCGAGGCCGAGATTGAAGAGATGGCGGCGACCTCGCATGACCGTCTGCCCGACCGCAAGGACGACTGAGCCAGCCTCAGATCAGGACGACCAGGCCACCGGTCACCGCCATGGCAAGCATCATTCCGATCAGCACCAATAGCCCGTCGCCCATGAACATCCCCGTCGCCAGCACGACAATGATCGCGCCGAGTATCGACGAGGTGAAGGGGATCAGCTCCAAAAGCGGCATCACCATTCCGAAGATCAGGCAGATGCCCTGCGGCAGCCGCGCAAGCGGCGGTGTCACGAGACCCCGCAACCGCCGCTTGGTGAAGGTATCAAGCCACTGCGCCGGGCGGGTGAACCACAGCATCGCACTGCGTGCACGCTCGGTGCTTATGGTCGCGCGGCGCAGCCAGCCGGGCAGCCACAGGCTCGGGCGTTGCAGGATCTGTTGCAGCGACACCGCCGCGATCAGCAGGCCGCAGACGCTGGTAAACCCAGGCACCCCGCTCAGCGGCGAAACCAGCGCCAGTGACGGCACGATCAAAAGCGGCGTGTAGCTCGCCACACCGAGCGCGTCGATCACCTCGCCGACGCTCGAGGTCGCGCCATCGAGCGCCTTGCGCGCCTGTTTGACCACGTCGCTCGCGGTTTGCGGTTCGCCAGTGGCGGGCACATCATTCTCCTTTTTGAAAACATCCCCTTGGTGAACGCATCGCAGGGCGATCAGTTCCCCGCGCGCCCGATCCGACAGCTACGGGCGCAGGCCAGGTAGCGCCCGCTTGTGACTGGCCCAGAGCGATCCGATCCCCGACAGCGCGATCAGCACCAGCCCCAAGAGCGACCAGCCATCCGGCCAGTCGCCAAATACCAGCACCCCGAGCACGGTGGCGGAAATCAACTGACTATAGACCAGCGGTGCGATCAGGCTGGCCTCGGCGGTGCGGTTGGCGATCACCAGCATGAAATTGCCGCAGGCGGAGGCCCCGGCGCTCAGCGCGACAAGCAGCGACAGGCGCATGTCGAACGCAGGCAATTCGCCGGTCACGCCAAGCGGGGTCAGCAGCGCGCTCCCGATCAGCAGTTGCGAGATCAGCAGAAATCGGGGCCGGTGCGCGCCCGCCACGGTGCGCGTCATCACCAGATAGCCCCCGTAGAACGTGCCTGCGGCCAGCGCAAAGCCCATGCCGGGCGTCGCGCCGAACCCCGGCTTGACCACCAGCATCACCCCCAGAAAGCCAAGCGCCAGCAGCAGGCTGCGCCACAGCGTCGGGCGCTCGTGCAGAAAGATCATTGCCAGCACGTAGGACACCACCGGCCCGATGAAGAACGCACCGAACACATTGGCCAGCGGCTCGGTCCGCAGCGCCGTCAGAATGCATGACACACCCGCCGCGATGGCCGCCGCGCGCAGCAGGATGCGCCAGCGAAACAGTTCCGGCACCTCATCCCGCGTCAGCCCGCTGAATGGCAGCAGCACCAGCCCCGCCAAGGCAAAGCGCGACCACGCCACGAAGAAAGGATCGACCCCGCCCGATGTCATCAGCTTGCCCGCCGTGTCGCCGATCACCACACAGGTGACGGCTGCAAAGACCAGCAGGATGACACGAACAAGCTCTGACAGGGGCATTGCAGGGTTAGCCGCGCCCGACAAATGGCATCTTGGTCGCCATCAGCGTCATGAACTGTACATTCGCCTCGGGGGGCAACTCGGCCATGTGCAGCACCGCGCGCCCAACCTCGGCCACGTCCATCGTGGGCGGCGGGTTGCCGGGATTGGCGGCGATGATCCCTTCCAGCAACTCGGTGCGCGCGTTGCCGATGTCGATCTGCCCGCAGGCGATGTCATACGCGCGACCATCGAGGCTGAGCGTCTTGGTCAGCCCGGTAATCGCGTGCTTGGTCGTGGTATAGGCGACCGATCCTTCGCGCGGGGCATGGGCCGAGATCGAGCCGTTGTTGATGATCCGTCCGCCCTGCGGATCTTGCCGCCGCATCTGCCCGAAAGCCGCCTGCGCGCAGAGGAACATGCCGTGCAGGTTCACGTCGACCACCTGCCGCCATTCGTCATAGCCCAACTCGTCAATCGTCGCCGCGCGGCCAAAGCTGCCCGCGTTGTTGAACAGCACATCAAGCCGTCCAGTTCGGGCGGTGAAATCTGCGAAGCAGCGCGCCACGTCCTGCGGGTCGGTCACGTCGCCGGGCAGGATCACCGCGCGCTCATGCCCCTCGGCCACCGCCTCCAGCGCTTCGGGGCGGCGCGCCATCAGCCCGACCTGCCAGCCTGCCGCCAGAAAGGCGCGCGCGCAGGCGGCACCAATACCGGCACTTGCGCCGGTGACGAGAACGGTTTTCATGTCTCTTCCTCCTGTTCGAGTTCCAAGGGCACCGGCGCGGCTCGCAGATCGTCGATGCGAAGCGGCGCGGTGGGTTTTGACAGCCGGTTGCGCACCACCCAATGCAGCCGTTCCTCGGCGCGGGTGATCGCCACATAGGCCAGCCGCTTCCAAAGCGGTTGTCCGGCCTCGGATCGGCCCATCCGGGCGGCGGCATAGATATCGGGGGCAAAGACCTGCACATCGCGCCATTGCGACCCTTGCGCCTTGTGGATCGTCACCGCCGCGCCATGCAGAAAGGTCGCCCCCATATTGGCCGCATAGGGGATGAACGGCTCTTCCTCGTCGGGCTTCTCGATCTTGACGATAGAGGCCGCCGACAGTCGCGGGTCTTCGGCCCCGATGACATGCAGCCGCGAAAACCCGGGCTGCTTGCCGGGGCCGAGATAGATCACCTGCGCGCCCTTGATCAGCCCGCGCGCCTCCAGATCCAGCCGCTTCTTGCGATGTTTGAGCGGCAGCTCGATGCCGTCGCAAACCAGCGGCTCGCCTTCCAGCAGCGCCGTCTCGGGCGCGCCATGCACCGCGCGAAACGCGTTGATCAGCCGGATGCGCGTGGCGTTGCGCCAGACCAGAACCGGCGAGCGTGCCATCAGATCGACCTCGACCCGCTCGGCCCATCGCACCCGCTCGTCGCGCTTGGCCGCGTCCTCGATCATCCGCTCGAACTGGTGGAACTCCAGCGCCGGATCAGCGAGCGCATGCGCCAGATCGAGGATCGGATTGTCGGCATCCTGCCGATGAATTCGGCTCAATTCCAGCCGGGCAGGGGCGGGCAAGGTCTCGAACACCATCCCGTCATTGGATTTGACGGGCGGCAATTGCGCCGGATCGCCGAACAGCAGCAGGGTCGGAAAGATTTCCTGCAAATCCGCGAATTGCTGGGCATCCAGCATGCTCGCCTCATCGACGAACCCGATATCGAGCGGCTCCTCCCGACGTTTCCAGCCGGTGATGAAATCCGAGCCGCGCAGCCCCGCTGCCGCCAAGGCCCCCGGAATGGACTTGTTGCTCTGGTAGAACGCCAGCGCCCGGTCAAGCGCCAGATCGGTCAGCCCCTCGACCTCGGGGCGGTCGCCATTCCCGGCCAGCCATTCGGCGATCTTTTCATATTCCGGGTCATAGACCGGGGTATAGAGAATGCGGTGAATGGTGGTCGCGGGCACCCCGCGCATGCGCAGCACGCTCGCCGCCTTGTTGGTGGGGGCGAGAATGGCCAGCGTGCGCCGGTCACGCCGTTTGCGCCCCTCCCAATCGCCCGAGACGACATCGACCCCCGCCTCTTCCAACGCGCGATAGAGCGCGGCCAGCAATAGCGTCTTGCCTGACCCGGCCTTGCCCACCACCGCCAGAACCGCCTGCTTGCCTTCACGCGGAGGCGTCAGCAGCCCCTCTTCAAGGTCCACGCCGACGCCGCGCAGCGCCTCGGCGATGCGGTCATGGGCCTCGGCCTGATCGGGTGAATAGATAAGTGCGGTCTCGGTCATGCGCGCGACCCTAGCGCCGGGGCGGATGAGGTGCCAGCGAAAGACGCACGCGCCATGGCGATGGCGCTTGACCGCGCCAGCGCACCTTCCCTATTGCGATGCGGACAGGTAAAGTCACACAAAAATACCGGGGGCGTGCAGGCCGCGCACCCCGCGACCAAGGGGAACGGGACCATGGCGCATATCATCGTCGTCGGGAATGAAAAGGGCGGCGCGGGCAAATCGACCGTGTCGATGCATGTGGCAACAGCGCTTGCACGGATGGGCCACAAGACCAGCGCGCTTGACCTCGATCTGCGGCAGCGGACGTTTGGCCGCTACGCCGAGAATCGCAAGCGGTTCCTCGAGGCAGAGGGGCTCGATCTGCCCAGCCCGCGCTATCACGACCTTCCCGAAGTGGCCGCCGATCAGCTCAAACCGGGCGAAAACGTCTATGACCGCAGGCTCTCGGCGGCGGTGGCGGAACTGGAACCCGACAGCGATTTCATCGTCATCGACTGCCCCGGCTCGCATACCCGCCTCAGCCAGGTGGCGCATAGCCTCGCCGATACGCTGATCACGCCGCTCAACGACAGTTTCATCGATTTCGACCTGCTCGCCAATATCGACGGTGACGGGCAGAAAATCCTCGGGCCGTCGGTCTATTCAGAAATGGTCTGGAATGCGCGTCAATTGCGCGCGCAGGCCGGGCTCAAGGCGATCGACTGGGTCGTGCTGCGCAACCGGGTGGGCGCGCAGCAGATGGTCAACAAGGAAAAGATGGGCCGCGCCATCGACAACCTCGCGCGCCGGATCGGCTTTCGCGTGGCACCCGGCTTCAACGAGCGGGTGATCTTCCGCGAGCTGTTCCCGCGCGGTCTGACGCTGCTCGATCTCAAGGATATCGGGGTCAAGGGCCTCAACATCTCGAATATCGCCGCGCGTCAGGAATTGCGCGACCTGATCAAAGCGCTGAACCTGCCCGGCGTGACGGTCAAGTTCTAGTCCCTGTCCCCACCGCGTCGGCGCATCCATTGAGCATGCCCGTCATCCCCGCGCTCTTGAATGGCGGGCGCGCTTCCACATATCCCTAGAACTTGCGACCAGGTATCGCCGCCGACTGGGGAGCCGCGACGTGACGGATCGAAGCAATAAATCGTTTCCCGCAGGGCATGGTCCTGCGTCCTCGCTTTCGTCGCGCTGGAACGGGCGTCTCGACCCCGAGCAAAAAGCATGGTGCGAGGCCAACGGCGTGCCTTTGGCCTATGACCCGATGCAGATCGGCTGGGTCATCGCCGACAGGGAGGCGGTCTGCCCCAACGCCGTGCCCTCCGCGCCACTCTCGTGGAAGGTGCAGCCCAACCGCCTGCTCGATTTTCGCCGCTGGCAGAGCGATGACTTGCCCACCTTCCGGCAGCTTCTCGGCGATCCGCAGGTCTGGCGCTACATGCACGAGGACTGGCCCGGCGAGATGACCGAGACCCTCGCGCGCGACCTGATCGAGATTTCCGCGCTGGGCGATCACCATGACGTTCTGGCCGTCACGCTCGATGGACAACCCGTCGGGCAGATGCGCCTTGCCTTCGGTCCTGATCCCAGCAGTGCGGACACCGCCGAACTCAGCTACTGGCTGGGCCGCGCGCATTGGGGCAGGGGCCTCGGCCGCGACCTCGTGCGTTGCGCCACACGGCGCGCCTTTGCCGATCACGACTGGCTCTACCGGCTGGTGGCTTTCGTGCATCCCGAAAACCAGGCCTCGGGACGGTGCCTGCGCGCCGCAGGCTATCACGACCGCGGGCATCGCGACGACGGCTGGTCCTGCTTCGTGATCTACCGCGACAGCTGAGGCTCAGACCGGCGGCCCGGTGCGCGGTTGCGGCCGATTGCGCAAGCGGCGCTGGTAGATCAGCGCCCAGAGGTTCGACACGAAGAGCGCCCCGATCACCACCGCGCCGCCCAGAATGGTCCAGGCCCCAGGGTCCTCGCCGATCATCGCCCAGACCAACAGCGGCGCCAGCACCGATTCCAGCAGGATAAGCAGCGCCACCTCCGCCGAGGCGATATAACGAGGCCCGAGCGTCAGCAGGCAGGTCGAAACGCTGATGAACGCCCCATGCGCTAGGATCAGCGGCCAATCGACCTGCCAGACCGCCACAGGCTGCGCCAGCGGCCAGATCACCAACGAGGCCCCGATCATCGCCACCGGAATCGCCGGGATCATCGACACCGCGCGCAACTGCCTTGCCGCCGTCATCGCCGCGGCGAAACTGGCCGAGACCCCAAGCGCCACCAGATCGCCGCTCCAATGCGCGCCATGGGTCTCGCCCGATCCCCGCGCAATCACCGCCAGCCCGGCGAACACGCCCAGCATGGTCAGGATCATCCGACGGCTGATCGGCTCCTTGAGAAACACCCGGCTGAAGATCGCGGCAAAGACCGGCATTGAGGCAAGGATAAACACCACATTGGCCACGCTTGTCAGGCTGACGGCAAAGACAAAGCCCGGCGCGGTGGCCCCGATCAGCACCGTATAGATCAACCCTGGCCGCCCGGTGCGCGCCACCTCGGCAAAGCCGCGCGCGCCATTGACGGCCAGAACGCCCAGCAGGATCACGCCGCCTGCCATGATCCCACGCCAGAACGCGATGCTCGCTGCATCCCCCTCGATCAGGCGCACGAAAAGCGAATCCGGCACCACGAACAGAACGCCGAGCGCGGTGATCAAAAGCCCCTTGAGATGTTCCGACATGCACCGCCTCCTCGCGGTCAGTCAGACCACAGAGCGGCGGCACTGTCCATGCGGGGGCGTCAGTCCGGGACGACCCCGCGCCTTGTGGTATGGATTGCAACCACCTCTCCTCTCGCCATTCCCCGGTGGCGCGGTCTATGCTGCGCCTGACCATGACAGAGGAGAGCGCCATGCCCGCCCCGCACAACCCGTTCAAGGCCGCGTTGCAGCGCGGCGAAATGCAATATGGCTGTTGGGGCGCGTTCGCCCATCCATACGCCACCGAATTGATGGCCTCGACCGGGTTCGACTGGCTGGTGATCGACGGCGAGCACGCGCCCAACGACCTGCCCACTATCACCGCCCAGTTGCAGGCGATGCATGGGTATCCGACGCATCCTGTGGTGCGCCTTCCGATGGGCGAGGATTGGGCGATCAAGCAGGTGCTTGACGCAGGCGCGCAGACGCTTCTGATCCCGATGGTCGAAAGCGCCGATCAGGCCCGCACTCTGGTGCGCGCGATGCGCTACCCGCCTGCGGGCATTCGGGGGTCGGGGGCGATGATCGCCCGCGCGACGATGTTCGCCGGGGTTGATGGCTATGTCGC
This sequence comes from Roseovarius sp., assembly GCF_040219995.1. Classification (GTDB taxonomy): domain Bacteria; phylum Pseudomonadota; class Alphaproteobacteria; order Rhodobacterales; family Rhodobacteraceae; genus Roseovarius. The sequence continues at coordinate 63,290 of NZ_JAVJUC010000029.1, forward strand.
CACCGCCGATGCGCAGATGTGCCTGCTGGTGCAGGTCGAAACCCGCGCTGGCATTGACGCGCTCGACGATATTCTTGCGGTCGAGGGCGTGGACGGCGTCTTTATCGGCCCGTCTGACCTTGCCGCCGACATGGGACATCTCGGCGATAGCGACGTGCCCGAGGTGCAGACGGTGATCCGCGACGCCTTGCAGCGCATCGCCGCCTCGGACAAGGCCGCAGGCATCCTCGCGACCGACCACGAGGTGGCGCTGCGCTATCGCGACTGGGGCGCGCAATTCCTCGCGGTGGCGGCGGATGTTCTGCTGCTGGCACAAGCGGCGCGCGCCACCGTCGCCCGCTGGCGCGATGGCTGAGGTTTTGCTGGCCGATGTCGGCGCAAGCCACACCCGGCTGGCGCGCGCTACGGGGCAGGGGCTTTGCCCCGGCACGGCGCGACGCTATGCCAATGCCGACTTCGCAGGACTCGCGCCCCTGATGGTGGCCTATCTCGATGGAACCCCGGTCGATGCGGTCTGCGCCGGGGTGGCCGGGCCGGTGCGTGCGGGCACGGCGCAACTGACAAACCTCAACTGGTTCATCGACGCAGCCGAGATCGCCCGCGCCACCGGCGCGCAAGCCGTGCATCTATTGAACGACCTGCAGGCGCAGGCCCACGCACTCGATGACCTGCCACCGGCGAGCATCGTGCCGCTCGTCGCGGGGTTGCCCGACCCGGACGGCCCGCGCATGGTCATGGGGCTGGGCACCGGCAGCAATATCGCGGTCGCGCATCGGGTGGGCGAGCGCCTCTTCGTGCCGCCCGCCGAGGCGGGGCATTCCGGCTTGCCGCATATGGGCGCGGCCGAGAACGACCTGATCGCCGCCCTTGGGCGCGAGGTGGCGCACAAACCCTATGAGGCGTTCCTGTCGGGACCGGGCCTTTCGCGACTGCACCGGCTGCGCACCGGGCAAGAGCAGGTTCCGGATCGGATCATCGCCGGATATGAGACCGGCGCAGAGGATGCGCGTCAGACGCTCGAAATGTTCGGGCATATACTGGGTACTGTAATGGGTGATCTGGCACTCACCCATATGAGTACCGGTGGCGTCTATCTGATCGGCGGTCTGGCCCGCGCCATCGCCCCGCATTTCAACGATCTGGAGTGTCATCGCCACTTCTGCTCCAAGGGGCCGTACTCGCAAATCATGCGCGATATGCCCATCTCACTCGTCACCGATGATCACGCGGCACTGGTTGGGTGCCTGCATCATCTGCGTGGCATATTGAAGTAATATCCATTCAGGTGTATATTTAAATGTGCAATATAAGGATCATTCCATGAAACGCCTCTTCACCAACCAGATCTGCACCATGACCGAACTGCGCGAGCCGCAAAAAGTGCTCGACGCGGCGGGGGGCAAGCCCGTGGCGATCATGAAGAACTCCAAATGCATCGGCTATCTCGTGCCCGAGGCCGCCACCCTCCAGGACGAGCCGCGCAATGCGACCATGGACGAGGTGATGGCCTATCTCCGATCGTCGCGTGACAGGGTGCAGCCGGTTCTCGACTACCTCAAAGACAAATGAGCGTTGTCCTGCTGACTCCCGATCTGGTGGAGGCACTTCACGATGCGGCGCTCAATCCCGGGGAACTGGCCGGTCGTGCCCGCGACAAATCGCTGGAAGGCGCACTGGCGCGGGTCGACAACCGCATTCTCTACGGCATGATCGAGGACGTGTTCGACCTCGCTGCCGCCTATGCCGAGGCGATCGCGCAGGGGCATTGCTTCAATGATGCCAACAAGCGCACGGCGTTCGATGCGATGAACTTCTGCCTCGAATTGCACGGGGTGTATATGGAATGGGATGTCGAGGACACCGGTCAGCAGATCATCCGCCTCGCTCAGGGCCAGATCGACGCGGCCGCAATGGCCGATTGGCTCAGGGCGCGCGCGGGCTGAGCCCCGCGCGCGCCGCCGATCAGTTGACAGCCCCCGCGTCAACGACCTTCAGGTAGTCACACATGCGCGTCCACTTGTCGCCATAGCGCGTATCCATGTCGGGATCGGCAAAGTCATTCGGACGTGCCAGCAGATCGTCGCCGGGCTGCCAATCCGCCGGAACCCCGAGCGATGTGCGATCTACCGCCTGCAATGCCAGCGTGGCCCGCAGCGCCTCCTCACTCGATCTTCCGACAAGGGTGGGATAGTCAAACATCATCCGCAATTTCAGCGACGGGTCGATGATGAAACTCTTGCGGATCGTGCAACCGGCAGCCTCCTTGGAATGGATCAGCCCCATCTCGCGCGAAATGCGCCCGCCGGGATCGGACATTACCGGGAAATCCACATCGAGACCGAACGTGTCTTCCACATCCGCCACCCAGCGGGCGGTCTCCTCCTGCGCGCTCATCGAGATTGCGGCGACAGAGACGCCCGCGTCTTCGAAATCCTGCAACATCATCGCCATCGAAGCGAGTTCGGTCGTGCAGATCGGGGAAAACGCCGACGGATGGCTGAACAGATAGACCCACCCGCCCTCGGCCCAGTTGTGGAACGCGATCTTGCCTTGCGTGCTCGGCACGTTGAAGTTGGGAAAGATATCGCCGATCTGCGGCGTCCATGCGTGGGATTTGCGATATCCGGGTGGAACTTCGACCCAGTTTTCGGCGGCGCGCGCCGAGGCTGACCAGTATTTCATTCTCTTTCGTCTCCGCATTGAGGTTTCGTCCAAACAAAACAGGAAGCGGAACCAACTACACGTTGAGGTTGTTTTTTAACTGTGGCTGAATTGAGGCAAAGCCGTTGCAGTTTTCCACATTGCGCTCTTGCATAAATTACAACTGCGCGACACCGGGCCGGGTGCGCAATCCCTTTCCCCGCCGGTCCCCCTCTGCCATAATGCCCGCCAACCCATAAAAGCAAAGAGCAGTGGCATGAACGATCTTCTCTCGCCCACCCCGAAATCCGAGTATGACGCCTCCTCCATTCAGGTGCTCGAGGATATGGAGCACGTCCGCCTCCGCCCCGGCATGTATATCGGCGGCAAGGATGATCGCGCCCTGCATCATATGGTGGCCGAGATCATCGACAATTCGATGGACGAGGCGGTGGCGGGTCATGCCACATGGATCGAGGTGGAACTGCACGCCAATGGCCATGTCAGCGTGCGCGACAACGGGCGCGGCATCCCGATTGACCCGCATCCCAAGGACCCCAGCAAGACCGCGCTCGAGATCATCTTCTGCACGCTCAACGCGGGCGGCAAGTTTTCCGGCGACAGTTACCAGACCTCGGGCGGTTTGCACGGCGTCGGCTCTTCGGTGGTGAACGCGCTGTCGGACCACCTCAGCGTCGAGGTTGCGCGCAACCGAGAGCTGTATCGCATGGCGTTCTCGCGCGGCCTGCCGCAGGGCCCGCTGGAAAAGGTCGGCGCGGCCCCCAACCGGCGCGGCACCGCCGTCACCTTCCACCCCGACCCCGAGATTTTCGGCTCGCTCAGCCTCAAGCCTGCGCGCCTCTTCAAGATGGCGCGCTCCAAGGCCTATCTGTTTTCGGGCGTGGAAATCCGCTGGAAAACCGAGATCAGTGACGGCGAAACCCCGCAGGAGGCGACGTTCAAATTCCCCGGCGGCCTCGCCGACTACCTGGCCGAGACGCTTGGCACCAGCACCACCTATGCCGAGCGCCCCTTTGCCGGATCGGTCGATTTCCGCGACAAGTACAACGTGCCCGGCAAGGTGGAATGGGCGATCAACTGGACGCCCGCGCGCGACGGCTTCATCCAGTCCTATTGCAACACCGTCCCCACGCCCGAGGGTGGCACCCATGAGGCAGGCTTCTGGGCCGCGATCCTCAAGGGCATCAAGGCCTATGGCGAGCTGAGCAACACCCGCAAGGCCGCGCAGATCACCCGCGAAGACCTCATATCAGGGGGTTGCGCGCTGGTCTCGTGCTTCATCCGCGAGCCGGAATTCGTCGGCCAGACCAAGGACCGGCTGGCCACCACCGACGCGCAGCGCATGGTCGAGGGCGCGGTGCGCGACCATTTCGACAACTGGCTGGCTGCCGACAAGAAATCCGCCGGCGCGATCCTCGATTTCCTCGTGCTGCGCGCCGAGGAGCGGCTGCGCCGCCGGCAGGAGAAAGAGACCGCCCGCAAGACCGCCACCAAGAAGCTGCGCCTGCCCGGCAAGCTGGTCGATTGCACCTCGAACACCCGCGACGGCACCGAGCTTTTCCTCGTCGAGGGCGACTCGGCGGGCGGCTCTGCCAAGATGGGCCGCGACCGCAAGACACAGGCGCTCCTGCCGCTCAGGGGCAAGATCCTCAACGTGCTCGGCGCGGCCTCGTCCAAGCTGGGCAGCAATCAGGAGATCAACGACCTGACACAGGCCCTCGGCGTGGGCTTGGGGACCAAATTCAACCTCGACGACCTGCGCTATGACAAGGTCATCATCATGACCGACGCCGATGTCGACGGCGCGCATATCGCGGCGCTTCTGATGACCTTCTTCTTCACCCAGATGCGCCCGATGATCGACGCGGGCCACCTCTACCTTGCCTGCCCGCCGCTCTACCGGCTGACGCAAGGCGCGAAACGGGTCTATTGCCTCGACGAGGCTGAGCGCGACGCCTGGATGGAAAAGGGCCTCGGCGGCAAGGGCAAGATCGACTACAGCCGCTTCAAGGGTCTGGGCGAAATGGACGCCAAGGACCTCAAGGAAACCACGATGGACCCGGCCACCCGAAAACTCATCCGCGTGACGATAGACGAGGACGAACCCGGCCAGACCGGCGACCTCGTGGAGCGGCTGATGGGGAAAAAGCCGGAACTGCGGTTCCAGTATATCTCGGAGAACGCGCGGTTCGTGGAGGAGTTGGATGTTTGAGTTCGCATCAAATTCCACCATACCGGGATTTTCATTTATGGTTTTTTTGTCTAGGTTTGCGGCGTGAAATAGGATCTTGGTGGTAACTTATGTGGAAAGAATTCGGGTTTGCGAAAAACCTTTATGATACCCATCCAGTAGGAGCAGATAAGAAAGGAGAAAAGCTTCTAGTTGGACGGCAAAAAGAACTCAAGAGCCTTCGTAATCGCATAGAGAATATGCGAAGCACGGTATGTATAGAAGGGCCAAACGGCGTTGGTAAGACGAGTTTGGTACTAGTAGCCGGCTATCAGTTAGAGCGAGAAACTGAAAAAAAACAAAAAGCTTCAATCATTCTTTTGCAGGATCCGTTTCAACTTTCATCCAGTGAAACGGCCGTCGATTTTAAGAGGAAAGTTTATGGCAAGATAGCTTCTCATTTTATTGAACACGAGAAGTCGCTTAAAGACCGGCTCGATCTCCAATTCAATCTCAAACCATTGGAGGCTTGGCTGGAGAACCCAATCTTTCACCAAGCCTCTGCTGCATTAGCGGGATTTGGCGGTGGCGCGGGACGCGCGCCAAACCAGACGGTTGGTTTTGATAATCACGGTTTTTTTACAATTGTGGAAACCTTGCTCAAAAAGGCTTTCAATGCTGACGGTGGAATTGTCTGTATTTTAGATAATTTGGAGATTTTGAATACTTCCCAAAACGCTCGGGAGTTGCTGGAGGAGATGAGAGACGACATCCTAGCAAAGCATGGAATTCGTTGGGTGGTCTGTGGTGCGCGAGGTATAGTGAAAAGCGTTGCAACAAGCGCTCGACTGCAAGGAAGGATGCAAGAACCTCTTGAACTGCAGCCTCTGAACCAAGAGGTAATTTCAGACCTTATCGAAAGCAGAGTATCTATATTCTCGATTGATAAACATGCATGCGCCCCGGTATCCATACCCGCTTTTCAACACCTGTATAACGTTTTGAATAACAATCTGCGGGACGCACTCAAGTTCTCGGGCGACTTCGCGCTTTGGCTTTACGAAAACGACTATTGCGACAAAAACAATCACAACGGTTATTACGAGTTATTCGAAATTTGGTTGGCTCAGCAAAGTCAATCATATGCAGAGGCAACGCAAATCACTCCTCGCGCGTGGAAGTTATTCGACGATCTTTGCGTGTTAGGTGGCTCAATAAGCCCATCCGACTATGAACTCTTCGAGTTTAAGTCAGCTCAGGCAATGCGCGGACAAATATCACCTTTAGAGAATCATGATCTTATAAACTCGGAAGTAGATGAAACTGACAACCGCCGTCGTACGATTTCGGTAACAGCAAAGGGGTGGTTTGTTAGATTTCACCGTCGAGGCTATGAGACATAAGCAACATGCTACAATACATATCGGCATTACCAAGGTGTACAAATATTCGCTCGGCAAGTTTGCCACCGCGCGGAACCAAGGCGCAGCTTGCTGCGCCGCCGCGCGATCGCCGGGCCGCCCCCCGGCACGGCGATTTGGCCGCCACCTGCGCGCCGCTCCGATGTTCTTCGGATTTGGCAGCCATAAAGTGCCCATAACCCCTGTTGGATCGCCGCACCGCGGCCCGTCGACCGCGCGGCCTCATCACGGCCCTTGTCGGCGCGACGCGGCAGGCATATCTTACATCTCGCAGCACCGGCCCCGCGCCGTGCCTGCTGCGCCCGAGGGCTCATCGCCCTGACCCTGTCAGGCACCCCTGAACCCCTGAGCACGGACCGGCCCGGCATCCCGCCCGGCCGGGATCTTTCAGGAGTCGGACCCATGTCCAAAGAAAAAAACCGAGGCAACCGCGAGGCCAAGAAGCCGAAAAAGGAAACGCCCAAGGTCCTTGCCACCGCGAATTCCAACAGTGGCAAGACCGCCCCCGTGATCGGGGGCAAAGCGGTCAAGTAACACCGAATGCCACGCGCGGGGCAGGGCACCACCCGCCCCGCGCGTCCGTCTCCCGATCTGTCACACCCCTGTCACCAAACCTTCACTGGACTCCTCCTCGTATTTCACATATTCACGAAATATGGAAAAAGAGATTCCCGACAGGCTCGCCACCCTCGGCCATCCGCAGCGGCTGGACCTGTTCCGGCTCCTGATGCGGCGCTATCCCGACCGGGTTCCGGCGGGCGAGCTGGCCGAGGCGCTCAGCCTCAAGGCCTCGACCCTCTCGGCCTACCTCAATGCGCTGATGCGCGCCGGGCTGGTCACGCAGGAGCGTAACGGCACGTCGCTCCGATATTCCATGAACATGACAGAGGTGCGTCGCACCTTCGAATACCTGCTCAATGATTGCTGTCGCGGGCGGCCCGATATCTGCGCCCCCGCCTCAACCCTGCCCCAAACCCTGCAAGGAGGCCCGGACATGGCCGACAGAAAGTACAACGCCCTCTTCATCTGCGTGGGCAACTCCGCCCGCTCGATTTTTGCCGAAACGCTGCTGCGTGACATGGCGGGCGACCGGTTCACCGCCTATTCCGCTGGCACCCGGCCGTTTTCCGAGCTCAACCCCTTCGCGCTCGAGGTGCTGAAATCCAAGGGGCATGACACCGCTGCCCTGCGCGCCAAGCATGTGGACGAGTTCACCGGCGCCGATGCCCCGGTGATGGATTTCGTCTTCACCGTCTGCGACCGCGCCGCCAATGAGGATTGCCCGGCCTGGCAAGGGCAGCCCGTCAGCGCCCATTGGGGCACCCCCGACCCGGTGCTGGCCACTGGCACCGACGCGCAGAAAAGCCTCGCCTTCCAACAGGCCTATGGCGCGCTCAAGAACCGGATCACCGCCTTCGCCGCGCTTCCCGTCGAAACGCTCGACCGCGTCAGCCTGCAGGCCGCCGTCGACGAGATCGGCCGCGCGGCGGACGAGGCCGAGGCATGACGGTTTACGCGGTCAACGGTCTCGGCCGGATCGGCAAGCTGATCCTCAAGCCGCTGCTGGAGCGCGGCGCACAGATCGCGTGGATCAACGACGCCGTGGGCGATGCGGAAATGCACGCCCATCTGCTGGAATTCGACACGGTGCATGGCCGGTGGGATGCCGTGTTTGCGCATGACGCGGACAGCGTCACCATCGACGGCACGCGCCTGCCGTTCATCGGCACGCGCGATCTGAACGCCTTGCCGCTCGAGGGCGTCGATGTGGTGATCGACTGCACCGGCGTCTTCAAAACCGAGGCCAAGCTGGCCCCCTATTTCGACGCGGGCGTGAAAAAGGTGGTCGTCTCCGCCCCGGTCAAGGATGGCGGTGCCGCCAATATCGTCTACGGCGTCAATCACGACATCTATGTGCCCGCCCGCCACCGCATCGTCACAGCGGCAAGCTGCACCACCAATTGCCTTGCCCCTGTGGTCAAGGTGCTGCACGAGGCCATCGGCATCAAGCACGGCTCGATCACCACGATCCATGACGTGACCAACACGCAGACCATCGTCGATCGCCCCGCCAAGGATCTGCGCCGCGCCCGCTCGGCGCTCAATTCGCTGATCCCGACGACCACGGGCAGCGCCACGGCGATCACGCTGATCTATCCGGAATTGAAAGGCCGCCTGAACGGCCACGCCGTGCGCGTGCCGCTGCTCAACGCCTCGATCACCGATTGCGTGTTCGAGATGGACCGCGAGACCAGCGTGGAAGAGGTCAACGCCCTCTTTCAGGCCGCCGCCGACGGGCCGCTTGCCGGCATCCTCGGCTATGAAACGCGGCCCCTGGTCAGTGCCGATTACACCAACGACACCCGTTCCGGCATCGTCGATGCGCCCTCCACGATGGTCATCAATGGCACGCAGGTGAAGGTCTATGCCTGGTACGACAACGAGATGGGCTATGCGCATCGCCTCGTCGATGTGGCCATGATGGTGGGGGCCACGGTTTGACCGCACGTCCCGAAGGCCTCAGCGCCTATATCGCCGTCACGGCGGCCTATTGGGCCTTCATGCTGACCGATGGCGCGCTCAGGATGCTGGTGCTGCTGCACTTCCACACGCTCGGGTTCACTCCGGTGCAGCTGGCCTATCTCTTTGTACTCTACGAGATCGCGGGCATGGTGACCAACCTCTCCGCGGGCTGGATCGCGGCGCGGTTCGGGCTGACCTCGACGCTCTATGCAGGCCTCGGCCTTCAGGTGGTGGCGCTCATTGCGCTGGCGCAGCTCGATCCCGCCTGGACCGTCGCGCTCTCGGTCGCCTACGTGATGGTGGTGCAGGGGGCCTCGGGGGTCGCTAAGGATCTCGCCAAGATGTCCTCGAAATCCGCCGTCAAGCTGCTGGCACCCAAGGGCGACGGCGGGCTGTTCCGCTGGGTCGCCGCACTCACCGGCTCCAAGAACGCGGTCAAGGGGCTGGGCTTCCTTCTGGGGGCGGCGCTGCTGGCGGGCATCGGATTTGTCGGCGCGGTCTGGGCGATGGCGGCGGTGCTGGCGGTGATCCTGCTGGCCGTTGCCCTCGCCATGCCGCCGGGCCTGCCCACAGGCCGCAAGGGGGCGAAGTTTTCCGAGGTCTTCTCGAAATCCGCCAACGTCAACTGGCTGAGCGCGGCACGCGTGTTCCTGTTTGGCGCGCGTGACGTGTGGTTCGTGGTCGGCATCCCGGTCTATTTCTACAGCGTGCTCTCGGACGGGTCCGAGGCGGGCAATCGCGCGGCCTTCTTCATGATCGGCACGTTCATGGCGGGCTGGATCATCCTTTACGGCGCGGTGCAGGCCGGCGCGCCGCGCCTGATGCGCGCGGCATCTCGGCCCGAAGGTGACCTGATCCGCGCGGCACGGGGCTGGGCACTGGCCTTGCTCGCGGTGCCGGTGGCCCTGACCGTTGCGGCTCTGACGGCGGATGGCCCGCAGACATGGCTCACGATCACGCTGGTGGCGGGGCTTCTGGCGTTCGGCGCGATCTTCGCGGTCAATTCGGCGCTGCATTCCTACCTGATCCTCGCCTTCACCCAAGCCGAGCGCGTGACAATGGACGTGGGCTTCTACTACATGGCCAATGCGGGCGGGCGGCTTCTGGGCACGGTGCTCTCGGGGCTGACCTATCAGCTGGGCGGCTTGCCGCTGATGCTGGGCACGGCGAGCGTGATGATCGCCGCCTCGGCCCTCGCATCCGGGCGGCTCGATGCCAACCAAGGATCGGAGACTTCGACATGAGCACATTCGAGCGGTACCTGACCCTCTGGGTCGCCCTCGCGATGATCGCGGGCATCGCCATCGGCAACACCATCCCGGGGCTGGTCAATGCCATCGCGGCGGCGGAGGTTGCCAGCGTCAACCTCGTGGTGGCGGTGCTGATCTGGGCGATGGTCTATCCGATGATGGTCGGCGTCGACCCCTCCAGCCTGCGCGACGTGCTGCGGCAGCCGCGCGGCCTCGGCATCACGCTGGCGGTCAACTGGCTGATCAAGCCCTTCACCATGGCCGCCCTTGCGGTGCTGTTCTTCGAGGGTATCTTCGCCGATCTCATCGCGCCCGCCGACGCGCAGCAATATATTGCCGGGCTGATCCTGCTGGGCGCGGCCCCCTGCACGGCGATGGTCTTCGTGTGGTCGCAACTGACCAGGGGCGACGAAAGCTACACCCTCTTGCAGGTCAGCGTGAACGACGTGGTGATGGTTTTTGCCTTCGCGCCGATCGTGGCGTTCCTCCTGGGTGTGACCGACATCACCGTGCCGTGGGAAACGCTGCTGCTCTCGGTCCTGCTCTTCGTGGCGCTGCCCTTGGCGGCAGGCATCTGGACCCGGCGCAGGCTGGCGTCCGAGGCCCGCATCGCGGCGTTTCAGGCCCGGGTCAAGCCGTGGTCGGTGATCGGTCTGATCGCGACGGTGGTGATCCTCTTCGGCCTTCAGGGTCAGGTGATCCTCGACCGGCCCATGGTGATCGGGCTGATCGCGGTGCCGATCCTCGTGCAATCCTACGGCATCTTCGTGCTGGCCTATGCGGCGGCGTGGATGCTCAAGGTGCCGCACCACATCGCCGCTCCCTGCGCGCTGATCGGCACGTCGAATTTCTTTGAGCTGGCGGTCGCGGTGGCGATTTCGCTCTTCGGCCTCAATTCCGGCGCGGCCCTCGCCACGGTGGTCGGCGTGCTCGTTGAGGTGCCGGTGATGTTGTCGCTCGTGGCCTTCGCCAACCGGACGCGCGCGCGGTTCGCCTGAGGCTGATCAGCCCTCGGAATATTCCGGCAGGCTCCTGAGCGCATCCTTCAGCGCCTGCCCCCAGGCCTCTGAGATGTGGTTGAAATAGGGATCATCCCCCTGAATGCGCCCCGACCGGCCCCGGCTCAGGCTGTCAGCGGCGTAGAAATGATAATCGAACGGTGGCGCCACCCCGAGATTGGCCTTCATCGTCGAATCGAAACTCACCAGCAACAGCCGCATCGCCTGCTCGAAACTCAGATCCTTATCATAGGCGCGCACCAGAATGGGCTTGCCGTACTTGGTCTCGCCGATCTGGAAAAACGGCGAATCCTCGGTGGTCTCGATAAAATTTCCCTCGGGGTAGATCAGGAAAAGGCGCGGCGGCCCGCCCGCGATCTGCCCGCCAAGGATCAGCGTCGCGTGAAACGCCGAGTCGGCCTTCATCCCGCCGGTTTCATGCGTCGCCACCACCTCGTGCAGGGTCTCGGCGACGATCCGTGCGGCCTGAAACATCGAAGGTGCCGACAGCAGATCGGGATTGCGGTCGTCATGCGCCTTGCCGCGTTCCTCAAGCTGGCTGATCACCGCCTGCGTGGTGGCAAGGTTGCCCGAGGACAGAAGCGTCAGGCAAAGCTGCCCCGGCACCTCCCAGATCACCATCTTGCGATAGGTCGAGATATTGTCCACGCCCGCATTGGTGCGGGTGTCGGACATGAACATCAGGCCGTCTTTCAGGGCCATGCCCACACAATAGGTCATCTTGTGCCTTCACTGCTGAACAACCTTGATCTGGACGCCGAGCGTTTCCGACAGCCCGCCGATCCGCATGCCAGTTATCGGAGACGCATCGGAATAGTCCAGCCCCGTTGCCACCCTTACATAGCGCGCATCCGGCGAAATCCCGTTCGAGACATCGAACCCGACCCAGCCGATCCCGTCCAGATAGGCCTCGGCCCAGGCGTGCATCGCGGTCTGATCGGTGGTGTCGTCCATCATCAGATAGCCCGAGACATAGCGTGCGGGCAGATCGAGATGCCGCGCGCAGGCGATGAAGATATGGGCGTGATCCTGACACACGCCACGCCCGTCGCTCAGGGCGTCTTCGGCGCTCCATGTGGGTTCCGATGCACCGGTCTCATAGGCCACCGCCTCGCGGATCAACCCGCAGAGCGCGTGCAGCCGGTCCAGATCGTTGCCCGGTGCCAGACGGCGGGCGAGGGCGCGCACCTGCTCGCGCGCCTCGGTGCGCGGCGTGGCGCGACCATAGAGCCATAGCGGCGCAGGCCCCCGATGCGGCCCGACGATGCCATGGGTGTCGCTCACCTCGATCTCGCCCTCGCTCAGCACGTCGAGGATCTGCGTATCCCGATCAAGGCTGATCAGTTCGGTGGTGTTGTTGTGATGATCCTCGAAGCTCAGTTCCTTCTTGCCGCCGGTGATCGCGGTGCGCCAGCTGACCACGGTCTGATGCGGCGTGGTCTTGGGCGTCTTGCGCACCTGTTGCAGGCCGAACCGAACCGGTTCGGCAAAGCGATAGCTGGTCACGTGATGAATGGTCAGGCGCATGAGTCACTCATAAAAGCGATAATCCAACTCGATCTGCCGGGCGAGGCCAGAGAAGGCGCCCAGCAATTCGGTGATCATCTCGTGCAGACCAAACTCGAAAATCTGGTCCAGGTCATGCGAAAGATACTGCTGTTCGATCTGCGATACCAGCCGTAGCGACGGCCCCGGATCGCGATTGCCGCGATTGAGATAGTTGAGGTTGTCGCGGATCTTGGAGGTGCAGAAGGCCAGGCTGCGCGGCATCCGCTTGTCCAGCACCAAGAAATGCGTGATCTCGCGCGGCGCCAGCTTGGAGCCGTATTCCATCCGAAACCCGCCCTTGGCCGAGAGCGAGCGCAGGATGCTTTCCCATTGCACATTGTCGATGGAACTGCCCACCGCAAGGGTCGAGGGCAGCAGCACATAGTATTTCACGTCGAGAATACGCGCGGTGTTGTCGGCGCGTTCGATAAAGGTGCCAAGCCGTGCGAAATCGTAGATCTCGTTGCGCATCATCGTGCCGTGGGTCATGCCGCGCACCAGCGCCGCCTGCTGCCGCAGCGCGCGCAGCACGTTGGGCAGATCGCGTTCCCCGACCTTGCGCGCTAGCGTCTCGCGCGCATGCATGTAGGTGGCGTTGATCGCCTCCCAGACATCGCCGGTCAGGGCGGTGCGTACCATGCGTGCGTTCTGCCGCGCCTGCTCGATGCAGCACAGCACCGAAGACGGGTTCTCGTGCGAGCGCAGCAGCCAGTCCACCGCGGCATCCTTGGTCACCGTCTCGTTGGCCGCCAGATAGGCATCCAGCACCGAGGCCGATTGCAGCACCGGCCGCCACTCCGCGTCAGGCTCGTTCAGCCGGGTCAGCGCGATGCGCTGCCCTGTCTCGATCAGGCGCGCGGTGTTCTCGGCCCGCTCCAGCAGGCGATACATCCAGAAAATTCCATTCGCGGTCTTGCCCAGCATCGCCTCAGTCCTCCAGCACCCATGTGTCCTTGGTGCCGCCCCCCTGAGAGGAGTTGACCACGAGCGATCCCTTCTTCAGCGCCACCCGCGTCAGCCCGCCCGGCGTGATCCGGATGCCCTCGGGACTGACCAGAACATAGGGCCGCAGATCGACATGCCGGGGTGTCAGCCCCATGCGCGAAAAGATCGGCACCGTCGACAGGCTGAGGGTGGGTTGCGCGATGTAATTGCCGGGCCGCGCCTTCAGCTTGCGCCGGAAGGCCGCGATGTCCTTCTTGCTGGCGGTCGGCCCCACCAGCATGCCGTAACCGCCCGAGCCATGCACCTCCTTGACCACCAGATCGGCGAGATTGTCGAGCACATAGGCAAGCGAGTCGGGATCTGAACAGCGCCATGTCGGCACGTTCTGCAAGAGCGGCCTCTCGCCGGTGTAGAATTCGACGATCTCGGGCATGTAGGAATAGATCGCCTTGTCATCGGCGATGCCGGTGCCCGGCGCGTTGGCGATGGTGATGCCGCCGGTGCGGTAGACATCCATGATGCCGGGTACGCCAAGCTGGCTCTCGGGGTTGAAGTTGAGCGGATCGAGGAACTCGTCATCGACCCGGCGATAGAGCACGTCAATGGCCTTGTAACCACAGGTGGTGCGCATCGCGACGCGCCCGTCCACCACCCGCAAATCATGCCCCTCGACCAGTTCCACGCCCATCTGATCGGCCAGAAAGGCATGCTCGAAATAGGCGGAATTGAAGATCCCCGGCGTCAGCACCGCGACCACCGGATCGACCCCCGCCGCAGGCGGCGCGCAGGCGGCGAGCGAGCGGCGCAGGTTGGCGGGGTAATTCTGCACCGGCTGCACCCGGTTGCGCGAGAAGAGTTCCGGGAACATCTGCAGCATCGTCTCGCGGTTCTCCAGCATGTAGCTAACCCCCGAGGGCGTGCGCGCATTGTCCTCGAGCACGTAGAATTCGCCCTCCCCGGTGCAGACAAGGTCGATGCCGACGATATGGGTATAGACCCCGCCCGGCGGCGCGACCCCGATCATATGCGGCAGAAAGGCCTCGTTGCGGGCGATCATCTCCTGCGGGATGCGCCCCGCCTTCACGATCTCCTGATTGTGGTAGATGTCGTGCAGAAAGGCATTGATCGCGCGCACCCGCTGCTCGATGCCGCGCGACAGGCGGTGCCACTCGGTTCCCGACATGATGCGCGGCACGATGTCGAACGGGATCAGCCGCTCCTCGGCCTCGGCACGGCCATAAACGTTGAAGGTGATGCCGGTCAGCCGGAATATTTCCTCGGCCTCGCGCTGCTTGGCGCGTAAACGCTTGGGGTCTTCCTCGGCGAACCAGTCGTGAAAGCCGCGATAAGGCGCGCGCAAACCGCCCGTATCGCCCCACATTTCGTCAAAACACTCCGCCATCCCAGTTCCCGCATCCAAAGAAGATCAGCTTACACCGATATTCTCACACCGCAACGAGGCTGTTTTTGAACAGAAAATGTAGGGTGATGCGTGGAATACGCGTGAAAATGCAGCTTGGCGGACTGCTCCTGCCTGCTTTTTCGGCAAACAGGGCGACCCCACCCGAGGGTATTCCAGGCCCGGGTAGGGCAGGGGTCATGCAAGAACGCGCAACTCGCTCTCGGCCACGGGCGCGGGCAGGCGTGCGACCAGCGGCACGTGATGCCATGCGCCATCCGGCCCCGCCCGCATCGGCTCTGACAAAAGCTTGAAGCGGGCCGTGCCGTCATCGAGCCGATAGGCATGCCCCATCGAATGCCCAAGCGCCACGCGCCAGCCGGGGCGCGGATCAAGCGCCGGTTGCGTCGGGCCAAGCCCGGCCTTGATGTGATGCGCGATATCCCATTCCAGCACCTCGCCCGCGTGGCGGGTGACGACCCAGCAATGCGCATCGTCCGTCACACCGCCCTTTTCCGCCGGAAAGAAGTAGCCGTAGATATACCCCGCCTCAAACCCGGCTGCGCGCAGGCTCGCCACGAGATAGGTGTTGATATCGACGCAAGAGCCGGGCGTCGTGCCACAAGAGAGATAGGGCACGGCGTCGGTTCCGTCGTTGAACCGTATCTCGGGATGGGCGTAGGTGAATCGCGCCTCGGCCTCGGCCACCAGCGCGCGCAGGCCCGCCATGCCGCCGCCCGCGCGGGCGGCGATCTCTTGGCTGGCACGGACCAGATCCTCGGCGGCTACGGTATAGGGCGTGACCCGTGGCGCAAAGATTACTTCGGGATAGCGCTGCCCTTGGGGCGCGGGCGCGATGTCATGGGTCAGGGTCAGCGTGCTGCCCGCCGCCTCTATCCACAGCGCCGCCAGCCCCAACTCCGCCTCCAGCGTCACGCCGCGCATGTCGCCGCCGGTCACGGTCGTCCGGGTCACGGCATCATGCGGGCTGCACATGCCCGCCGGGGCCAGCAGGCGGGTGCCGGGCTCCAGCCCGGCGATCTCGATTTCAAACTGTCTCACGCAATGCTCCAAAGGTGAAACAGAAGCCCGGCGGCAAACGCCCCGCTCAGCGACAGCGCGATATAGAGCGCGAAGACCCGCGGTTTCACCAGCGCCCAGACCGCGATGGCGGCGGGCAGCGAGGTCACACCCCCCGCCACCAGAAACGCCAGCCCGGCGCCGGGTGCCATGCCCTGCGCGATCAGCCCGCCCACCAGCGGCAGCGCGGCATAGCCGTTTAGATAGGCCGGCACGCCAACCAGTGTGCCAAGTGCGATGGGGCCGAGCCCGCTGCCGCCCAGAACCGAGGTGACGGTCTCTGCCGGAATAAAGGCCAGCATCAGGCTTTCGAGCAGAAAGGCCAGCGTCAGCCATTTGGCGAGAAACAGCGTCACGTTCAGCGCCTCGCGTCCAAACTTGGCCCGCCGCTCAGGCTCTTGCCAGAACCGCCAGACCACCGGCTTCGGCGCGCGCAGCTTGGCCCCGCCGCAGCCGCCATTTCCGATCCCCTCGCGCAGCGGATCGCTCAGCCCGCCCGCGCGGGACATGACATGCACCACCGCACCGCCAAAGACGCCAAGACCCACGGCCGCCAGCGTCTTGGCGAGCGCGAATTCCAGTCCCAGAACGCCCGTGGTCAGCACGAACATCGACGGGTCCATCACCGGCGAGGCCAGCCAGAACGCCATCACCGCCGAGAGCGGCACCCCCATGGCCAGCAATGCCGCGATCAGCGGGATCACCCCGCAGGAACAAAACGGCGACAGGCCCCCGGCCAATGCCGCCAACCCGATCATCACCACCGGCGCCCCGGTAAAGGCGCGCGCGATCAGGTTGTCGGCCCCCGTCGCCGTGGCCCAGGCCGCCACACCGATCGACAGGATCAGGAAGGGCGCGGTATTCAGCAGCGATTGCGCGGTAAAGCCAAGGCTGTCGCGCGCCTGCGCCGGATCAAGCAGCGCAACCACCGCCAAGATCAGCGCCGAGGCCAGCCACACCCGGTGATCCCGCCACAGCGTGCGGGCCCATGCGGCGGGGCCGGTCGGGGAAAGGCTCGTGTCGGTCATATCCATATCTCCGGAATTCTGGTTATTTCAGGGTGCAAAAAACTCATGCCGCATCGTCCTTGGCCTGCAGGGTGACACCGGCACAGCATTCCGAGGTCAGAAACCCCAGCACGCGCTGCATCGCCGTGTAATCCACGCTATTGAATACCTCGCGCCCCTCTTTGCGCTGCACCACCAGCCCCGCCTCGACCAGCGTCGAGAGGTGATGCGCCAGCGTCGAAGGCGCGAGCCTCAGATGCGCGCCGATATCGCCGACCCGCAGCCCGTCATGCCCCGCCTTGACCAGCAGGCGAAAGATCGACAGGCGGGCGTCATGACCAAGGGCTGCCAGCGCGCGGGCATTGGGGCTCGTGATACTCATGGGGTAAATATAACCAATATTCCGGTTATGTCGAGTCTTTTTCGCGGCCGCTTATCCACATCCGGGGCAGGGACGCTCCGCGCTCGGTGATCTTTCGCCCAGTCCCGCCGGATGCGCATTGCCCCAGACCCGCGCCGCATCCCGCGCGATCAGCCGCGCCTCGATCGCGTTCAGCGCCTCCAACGCGTGCGCCGCATCGCCGCTTTGACGCAGGGCACGCTGATAGGCGCGCAAGACCGAGCGCGGTCCCCAGGGCAGGCAGGCCCGCGCCAGCCAGGCCCGCAGCGCGGGCGGCAGCCGGTCGAACTCGCGCATCGGATCGAGGCTCCGACGACGTTGGCGCAGGCTTGTCCGCCCTGTATTCCTGCCGCTCATATCGCCTCCTCCGGATCGTCTACCGGATCGAGCACCAGCAAAAGCCGCGTCTCGCCGCTCCCCTCGATGGGCGGCGACCGATGCAACAGCCCCGATGGCGGATCACCCGGCCACAGAGTGCCGCGCAGCACCAGCGGCGCGCCGGTCGGCGTGGTGAACACCCGGCGCGGCACATCGCCATCCACGCTGATCCCGTATTGCGTGCCGGTGCCGCGATAGGTGCAGATCAGCCGCGCAGGGACTGCGTCGATATGGAACCGGCGGCAGGCATCGGTCTCGATCACGTCGAGCCGCAGCCGCAGGAACCGCGCCCGCATCAGCCCGGCAAAGTGATCCGCCAGCATGCCGATATCCTCGACCAGCCAGTTGCGCGCCACGCCCTCGCCCAATCCCGCCATATCGCAGGCGGCGCGCGCGGCATCCCGCACCATGTCGGGCCGCAGGATCACCCGCAGGCGCGGCAGCCTCGCGGGGGCAAGGCCGTCGATCCATGCCTGCCAGTCCGGATCGACCCGCCGCCGCCACAGCGCCGCTGCCACCCCCGGTCGCGCGATCACGTCGAGGTCGTCGGCACGGTCCGCCACCCCCACGCCAATCGTCGCCCCGTGCAGGATCTCACGCGCCAGCGTCATGCCGCCGCCTCTGCCCGCCGCCAGCGCGGGAACGGATCGGGCAAATCCTCCGCCCCTTCATCCTGCATCAGCGCGGTGTCCAACCTGCCGCGCAGCGCGGCCCAGTCGATGCCCGCCCCGACGAATACGATCTCCTGTCGCCGGTCGCCCCACGGCTCCTGCCAATGCGCGCGCAGATAGTCCTGCGCCTGCGCGTGATCCGGCCAGCGCTCGCGCAGGGTGCAGGAGATGCAGCCATTCGACATTTCGACCAGCGTCTCGTCGGTGCGGCTCAGTTCGGTTTCGGCACGCACAAGATCGGCGTCGATATTCACCTCGGACATGTCATTGACGATCACCGCCACCCGGCGGCCCTCGCGGTTGTTCAGCACACGGTTGAGCAATGTCGTCTTGCCCGCCCCGAGAAATCCGGACAGGACGGTGACGGGCAGGCGTGGATCGGTTACGGCCATGGGGCACCTCGTAGATCAAGCTGTGTAATGTTATTACATTGCCATCAATGGACGTCAAACCGAAATCTCCCGCGCCCGCTCGACTTTTCACGCGGCGCATGACACATCGGCGCAGGCCAAACAGCAGATGAGAGACCCCGCCGCCATGCCCTGCACCCCCGTCACCGTGCCCGGTCATTTCGGCGAATGGATTCAAGGACGGCTTGGCCCCGATGGCCCGGTCGCGCTGATCACGCTGGCCTGCCCGGCTCTCTCAGTGCGCGCACCGGGGACGGGTCTGCGCCTGCCCGCGCTCTTCGACGCCGCACGGCTCGATGCCTTCGCCGCCGCGCTCGGGCTCGATACCCCCGACTGGCCCGCGCTCGACTGTGACATGCCGCTTGGCGCGGGGGCAGGGGCCTCCACCGCCTGTCTCGTGGCCTCGGCCCGTGCTCTCGGCCATTCCGGTGAACCGGATGCCTTGGCCCGCGCCTGTCTCGCGGTCGAAGGCGCAAGCGATCCCCTGATGCATACACATCCCGACCGCCTGCTCTGGGCCTCGCGCCGGGCCGAGGTGCTGCGCGATTTGCCAAGCCTTCCCGAGGCCGAGATCGTCGGCGGGCTCTGGGGCGCGGCAGAGCGCACCGATCCGGGCGATGAGGATTTTCCCGACATCGCCGATCTGGTGGCGTTCTGGTCCGGGGCTGCCGCGCGCGGCGATCTCGCGGCCCTCGCCGGCATCGCCACCGAATCCGCGCGCCGCTGCACCGTCCATCGCGGCCCTGCCGACCCGATCCCCGATCTGGCGCGTGATCTGGGTGCCCTGGGAATTGCCCGCGCGCATACCGGCCCCGCCCGCGCGCTGATCTTTGCCCCCGGAACCGAGCCCGATGGGGCCGGAGCCGCGCTGCAAGAGGCCGGTCTGCGCGACGTCCTGCGCTTTCGCACCGGGGGTGCTGCATGAGCTTCGCGGCGATGATGCTGGCCGGTCTTGCGCTCGACCTCCTCCTGGGCTGGCCGGACCGTCTTTATGCCCGGATCGGCCACCCGGTGACATGGCTCGGCCGCCTGATCGCGGCGCTTGAGGCGCGGTTCAACACTGGCACGCATCGCATACGCTTGCGTATGGGCGCACTCACCACCCTGATCACCATCGCCGCCGCCACGCTTCCAGCCGCGATGCTACAGGCGATGCTCCCCAATGGTCCGCTCGGCTGGCTGATCGGCGGGCTTCTAGCCTGGCCGCTCATTGCACTGCGGTCAATGCGCGATCACGTCGCCGCCGTCGCCAAACCGCTGGTCAGCGGCGATCTGGAGGCCGCGCGCCGCGCCGTGGCGATGATCGTGGGCCGCGACCCGGCCATGCTCGACACCGCAGGCGTCGCCCGTGCGGGCATCGAAAGCCTCGCCGAGAATACCGGAGACGGCATCGTCGCACCGATCTTCTGGGGGGCTGTTCTGGGCCTGCCGGGCATCGCTGCTTACAAGGCGATCAACACGCTTGACTCGATGATCGGCCACCGCAATGACCGCTACGAGGCGTTCGGCAAGGTTGCCGCGCGGCTCGATGATCTGGCCAACCTGATCCCGGCGCGGCTGACGGGGCTGCTCTTTGCCCTCGCCACCCCACGCCATGCCCTGCGCGCGCTGCGCATCATGGCCCGCGACGCCCGCCACCACCGCTCGCCCAATGCCGGCTGGCCCGAGGCCGCGATGGCCGGTGCGCTCGGCATCCGCCTCTCGGGGCCGCGCATCTATGGCACCCATGCGAGCGACGAGCCCTGGCTCAACCCCGGTGCGCCCGACCCGCAGGCGGCTGACATGCACCGCGCGCTGTCGCTCTATGCCCGCGCCATGACGCTCATGGCGCTTGCGCTTCTGGGGCTTTGGCTGGTCTAAGGCGGCATGGATAAAACGCCTCGTGATCACGGCGGCAATCTCGATGCCGCGATGCACCGGTTCGGCGGTGACAGGGCGCAATGGATCGACCTGTCGACGGGCATCAACCCCGTGCCCTACCCCATGCCGCAGCTCTCCCGGCATGCGGTGGCCGAGTTACCCACCACATCCGACATGGCCGCCCTGCGCGAGGCCGCCGCCGCCTGCTATCGCACGCGCGCCCATGTCACCCCGCTCGCCGGTGCGCAGGCGGCTATTCAGGCGGTGCCGCATCTGGCCGTGCCGGGCCTCGCGCGGGTGCTCTCGCCGACCTATAACGAACATGCCGCCGCCCTGCGCGCCCGAGGCTGGACGGTCGAGGATGTGCCAGAGATCGACGCCCTCGCCGGGGCCGAGTGCGCCATTGTCGTCAACCCCAACAATCCCGACGGTGCGCGCCACGATCCCGCCCGCCTTGCCGCCCTCGCGGCGCATGTCGGGCTGCTGGTGGTGGACGAAAGCTTTGCCGATCCCGAGACCGACTTGTCGCTTGCCCCGCACCTGCATTCGGGGCCGGAGAATATCCTTATCCTGCGCTCCTTCGGCAAGTTCTACGGGCTCGCCGGGCTGCGCCTCGGCTTTGCGCTTTCATCCGGCGGCATCGCCCGCACCCTCGCCGACATGGCCGGGCCCTGGCCCGTCTCCGGCCCCGCGATCGAGGTGGCGCTGCGGGCGCTGACGGACACCGCGTGGCAGGCAGAGACCACTGCCCGCCTCACCCGCGACGTGGCTCGGCTCGATACGCTCGGCCTCCGCGCGGGCTGGTCACTGGTGGGGGGCACGCCGCTTTTCCGCACCTACGCCACGCCCGATGCGGCGGCCGCACAAGAGCACCTCGCGCGGCACCAGATCTGGTCGCGCATCTTCCCTTATTCGCCGCATTGGATCCGCCTCGGCCTCGCCGGGACAGCGGCGGAGTGGTCGCGTCTCGAAACGGCGCTGTGAGGGGCGATTCTGGCCTGAAGCTGCCGTTGCCGCATCCCGCGCGAAACGCACCGAAGGTGCCGCGCGATCGCCGGGCCGGCCCGCGGCCTGGCGATTTGAGGGGTGGCGCAACGTGTTGAGTTTAGAATGATTTGGCTGGGATAAAGTGCCCGCCACGACCGCTGCATCGCCAGTCCCCGGCCCTGCGATCACGCGGCACCTTCTGGCGGGGTGCGATGTCCGCTCAAGGCCATTAGCCCATCCACCCCTATTCCAGACCACACGCCTCCACCACCTCCCGCACCCGCTCGGCATTGTCGCGCGCGATCCGGCCATCCGCGTGCCACAGGCTGTTCTCGAACCCGACGCGCAGCTTGCCGCCCGCCGTATGTGCCGCACGCAGGCAGTCGGTCTCGGCCCGGCCAAAGGCACAGAGCGCCCAGTCGGCGTGTGCCTCCCGCGCCGCCAGCCGCTCTACGAACGGTTCAAGATCACGCGCATCGCTTTCCTGCCCGTCGCTGTAGCGTCCCAGCACGAAGATCATTTGCAGCCCCGTCGCATCGCGCAGACCTTCGGGCACCATGCGCGCCAGCAGATCGAAATCGCCTGCGTCATACAGGATATGCTGTACCGCGATGCCACGCTCGGCGCAGGCGGCGTAGAACCCCGGCGCCTCCGCCTCCTCCGCCGCCATCTCGCGCAAGGCGACCGACACCAGATCCGCCCCCGAGCCAAGCGCCACCGCCCGCTGAACGGGCGGCGCATAGGCCCCCGCCGCCTCGGTCGTCACCTGCACCGCCATCTCCGGCACCGCGCGGCGCAACTCCGCCAAGGCCTCGCGATAGGCCCCGGCATCGAGCAGATGCCGACCCTCTGCGTCGCGCAGATGCAAATGCAGCCCGTCCGCCCCCGCGTCAAAACACACCCGCGCGGTCTCCACGATCTCAGGCAGGGTCACGGGTAGCGCGGGGTGATCCGCCTTGCCGCGCCGCGCGCCGTTGGGCGCGACCATCAGCCGGGGCAGCGCCCTCATGCCAGCGCCACATCAAGCGCACTGGCCAGCTTGTCGACCAACTCTCCCACCTGATCCTCGGTCAGGATAAACGGCGGGGCGAGCAGCACATGATCGCCCCGCCGCCCGTCAATCGTGCCGCCCATCGGGTAGCAGATCAGCCCCGCGTCGAACGCCGCCGCCTTGATCTTCTTGTTGATGCCGCGCGCGGGATCAAAGGGGGTCTTGCTCTCGCGATCTTCGACCAGTTCCAGCCCGCGAAACATGCCGCGCCCGCGAATGTCGCCGATATGAGGATGCTGGCCGAATCGCGCCGTGAGCGCCTCACCCAGCACCTCGCCCATCCGCGCCGCGCGCTCGGTCATCCCGCCATCCGTCAGCTTGCTCACCACCACATCGGCGGCGGCACAGGCGATGGGATGGCCGATATAGGTATGGCCATGCTGGAAAAACCCCGATCCGCCCTCGATGGCGGCGTAAATCTCGCCCGAGCACAGCATCGCGCCGATCGGTTGATAGCCCGCGCCCAGCCCCTTGGCGATGGTCACGATATCGGGGCGCACGCCGTCCTGCTCGCAGGCAAAGAGCGTGCCGGTGCGCCCCATCCCACACATCACCTCATCAAGAATGAGCAGGATACCATGCCGGTCGCAAATCTCGCGGATGCGCTTGAAGTATCCCGGCACGGATGGCACCGCGCCCAGCGTCGCGCCCACCACCGGCTCGGCGACAAAGCCGATGACGTTTTCGGGCCCGATGCGGTGCAATTCCGCCTCAAGCTCATCGGCCACGCGCAGGCCATAGGCCTCAGGCGTCTCGCCTGCCTCACGCCCGCGATATTCATAACAGGGCGCGATATGCGAGGTCTCGACCATCAGCGGCGCAAACGGCTCGCGCCGCCAGGCATTGCCGCCGGTGCCGAGCGCGCCCAAGGTGTTGCCGTGATAGCTCTGCCGCCGGGCGATGAACCGGGTGCGCGACGGCTCGCCTTTCTCCAGGAAATACTGCCGCGCGAGTTTCAGCGCCGCCTCCACCGCCTCGGACCCGCCCGAGACGAAATAGACCCGCTCGATCCCCTCCGGCGCATGGGCGATCAGCCGGTCGGCCAGCCGTTCGGCAGGCTCCGACGTGAAGAACCCGGTATGGGCAAAGGCGATTCGGTCGGCCTGATCCTTGATCGCCTGCGTCACGTCCGGGTCGGAGTGCCCAAGGCACGACACCGCCGCCCCGCCAGAGCCGTCGAGATACCGCTTGCCGGTCTCGTCGATGATATAAGCGCCGTCACCGCGTGCCGCGCGGGGCGGGCGGGCCTTGGTGTGGCGGGGAAAGACATGGGTCATGGCGCGCATCCTTGCTGTTCGCCCGACTGAAACAAATGAATCACCTGTTGACAAGCTGTGAAACAGATGGAACCACTTGTTTCAAAAAATACAACGTCAGGGAGTGCCGGTTTGAACAGTTCGTTCGAACACAGACTGTCGCAGAATTTCGACGGCCTCAGCGACAAGCTGCGGCAGGCCGGGGAATATGTGGCGGCGCACCCTGTCGATACCGCGACCCGGTCCTTGCGCGCCGTGGCGCAGGATAGCGGACTGGCCCCGGCCACGTTTTCAAGGCTGGCGCGAGCCATCGGCTACCAGAGCTTCGAGGGCCTGCGCGAGGCGATGCGCGAAAAGATCGGCCAGCGTGTCAACAGTTTCGCCGACCGCGCCGCGCGGCTTCAGAACGCCCATGAGGCGGGCGAGAGCGGCTTTTTCGAGGCCCATGTCGGGGCCTGCCAGAACAACCTCCAGACCCTTCTGCGCGACATGGACCAGGATCTGCTCGAAGCGGCGGTCGATCGCCTGCAAGCGGCACGCAACGTGCTCTTGCTGGGCGCGCTCGGCTCCACCGGTGTGGTGGAATACCTCGCCTATATGGCACATTTCTGCACCGGCAACTGGTCCATGGCCAGCCGCATGGGCGCCTCGCTCGGTGCCGGGCTCGCCGATCTCGATGCGCGCGACGCGCTCATCGTCGTCACCAAGCCGCCGTTTTCCACCCGCTCCATCGAGGCCGCGCAACTGGCGGCGGGGCAGGGGGCCTACGTGGTGGTGATCACCGACAGCCACCGCTGTCCGGCGCTGCGCCATGCCTCTGCGGGTTTCGTGGTGCCGACCGACAGCCCGCATTTCTATTCGTCCTATGTGACCACGATGGTTCTCGTCGAGGCCATGATCGGCATAATGGTCAGCCGCGCTGGCCCCGCCGCCCATCAGCGGATCGCACGGGTCGAAGAAAGCAGCCGCCGCCTCGGAGAGGTCTGGGACGGCTGAACCCTAACCACCAAACATCAAGCAAGGGAGATCATGATGTTTTCAAAGTTCAAATTCACTGTCGCGGGGGCCGCATTGGCAACCCTGATGGCCCCGGCGGCGATGGCCGAGGAGTTCATCACCATCGGCACCGGCGGCGTCACCGGCGTGTACTACCCGACCGGCGGCGCGATCTGCCGCCTCGTGAACAAGGGCCGCAAGGATCACGGCATCCGCTGCTCGGTCGAATCCACTGGCGGGTCGATCTACAACATCAAGACCATCCGCGCGGGCGAGCTCGAGTTCGGCGTCGCGCAATCCGACTGGCAGTATCACGCCTATAACGGCACGTCGCGCTTTGAAGAGGATGGCGCGTTCGAAGGCCTGCGCGCGGTGTTCTCGGTCCACCCAGAGCCCTTCACCGTCGTGGCCCGCGCCGACGCCGGCATCACCAGCTTCGATGACCTCAAGGGCAAGCGCGTCAATATCGGCAACCCCGGCTCCGGTCAGCGCGGCACGATGGAAGTGCTGATGGAGGCCAAGGGCTGGAGCACTGACGATTTTGCGCTCGCCACCGAGCTCAAGGCCGCCGAGCAGTCCGCAGCACTCTGCGACAACCAGATCGACGCGATGGTCTACACCGTCGGCCACCCCTCGGGCTCGATTCAGGAGGCAACGACTGCCTGTGACAGCGTGCTCGTCACCGTCGCAGGTGACGCGGTCGAGGGCCTCGTGAACGACAACCCCTATTACCGCACTGCCACCATCCCCGGCGGCATGTATCGTGGCAATGACGAGGACACCCAGACCTTCGGCGTCGGCGCCACCTTCGTCAGCTCTGACGCGGTCAGCGAGGATGCGGTCTATACGGTTGTGAAAGCAGTCTTCGAAAACTTCGACGACTTCCGCGGCCTGCACCCCGCCTTCGCCAATCTCGACCCGCAGGAAATGGCGACCGCCGGTCTTTCGGCACCGCTGCATGCGGGCGCGGCGAAGTATTACAAGGAACAGGGCTGGGTCGAATAACGACTCCGAACCTCAGGCAGGGGCGGCACGCCGCCCTTGCCATCCCCTTATGGTTTATTTCAAAGTGATCATAACAGATCGCGGGTTGATCGCGGCGCTTCAGGGAGACGGGACATATGGCCGATGACGCGAAGGGCAAGGGCCCGCTCAGCGAGGACGAACTTCAGGACATGGTCGCCTCCAACGACGGCGGCGCGCGCAATCCGACAGGCGCCGTGGCGCTGTTGCTCGCGGTCGTGGCGGTGGTCTGGTCGCTTTACCAGGTGCTTCTCGCCTCGCCGCTCGCCAATTACGTCCTGCCCGGCGACCTGATCAACAATTCCCGCCAGATCCACCTCGCCTTCGCGATTTTTCTGGCCTTCATGGCCTATCCGATGCTGAAATCAAGCCCCCGCACCTATGTGCCGATCTATGATTGGGTGCTGGCTCTCGCGGGGACGTTCTTCGCGCTCTACGGCTATTTCTTCTACGAAAAGATCGTCAACAATGGCGGTCTTGCCGACCATACCGACAAATGGGCAGCACTCGCGGGCCTCATCATCCTCTTCGAGGGCGCGCGCCGCGCGCTCGGCCCGGCGATGGCGATCATCGCCACGATCTTCCTATGCTACGTGTTCTTCGGGGCCTCCGACTGGATCCCCGAAGTGATCCGCTGGAAGGGGGCCAGCCTGCAAAAGGCGATGAGCCACATGTGGATCACCTCAGAGGGCGTGTTCGGCATCGCGCTCGGGGTCTCGACCAAGTTCGTCTTTCTCTTCGTCCTGTTCGGCGCGATGCTGGATAAGGCAGGCGCGGGCAATTATTTCATCAAGATGGCGTTCGGTGCGCTCGGCCACCTGCGTGGCGGCCCGGCCAAGGCGGCCGTGGTGGGCTCTGCGGCCACCGGCCTCATTTCCGGCTCGTCCATTGCCAACGTGGTCACAACCGGCACCTTCACCATCCCGCTGATGCGCCGCGTGGGCTTCACGTCGGAAAAGGCCGGCGCGGTCGAGGTGGCATCGTCCGTAAACGGCCAGATCATGCCCCCGGTGATGGGGGCGGCAGCCTTCCTCATGGTGGAATATGTCGGCATATCTTACGTTGAGGTGATCACTCACGCCTTCCTGCCCGCCACGATCAGCTATATCGCGCTGGTCTACATCGTGCATCTCGAGGCGGTGAAACAGAACATGCCCACCTTGGGCGACCGCGTGGTCAGCCTCGGGCGCACCATCGGCGGGATGTTCGTCTTTTTCGCGGGCTTCGCGGGGCTGTGCTACGGGGTGCAATACCCGGTGGGCTGGATCGTCGCCGCGATGCCCGACAATTCCGGGCTGGTCCTCTCGGGGCTTCTGGTCGTGGCCTATCTCGCACTCCTGTGGCTCGCCGCCGGGGTGCCCGATCTGGAGCCGGACGACCCCAACTCCGAGGACGTGCGCCTGCCGGTGGTGGGCGAGATCTACAAGGCCGGGCTCTACTTCCTTCTGCCCATCGTGGTGCTGGTCTACTTCCTGATGATCGAGCAGAAATCGCCCGGCCTCTCGGCCTTCTGGGCGACGTCGCTGCTCTTCGTGATCCTGATCACGCAGCGCCCCCTCAAGGCGATGTTCCGTGGCCAGAGCGACATCGCCAACACCATGCGCGCGGGCCTGCTTGACCTGCTCGACGGGCTGATCGCGGGCGCACGCAACATGATCGGCATCGGCCTTGCCACCGCCACGGCGGGCGTGATCGTCGGTACCGTGACGCTGACCGGTGTGGGGCAGGTGATGGCCGACCTGGTGGAGTTCGTCTCGGGCGGCAACCTCGTGCTGATGCTGGTCTTCGTCGGGATTCTCAGCCTGATCCTTGGGATGGGCCTGCCGACCACGGCCAACTACATCGTGGTGTCGTCGCTGATGGCGGGCGTTGTGGTCGAACTCGGCGCGCAATCGGGGCTGATCGTGCCGCTCATCGCGGTGCATCTCTTCGTGTTCTACTTCGGCATCATGGCCGATGTGACGCCCCCGGTGGGGCTGGCAAGCTTCGCCGCCGCCGCCGTCTCGGGCGGCGACGCGATCCGCACCGGCTTTGCGGCGTTCTTCTACAGCTTGCGCACCGTGGCGCTGCCCTTCGTCTTCATCTTCAACACCAACCTGCTGCTGATCGACGTGACGGTGACCCAAGGGATCATCACCTTCATCGTGGCCACCATCGCGATTCTGGTGTTCACGGCGGGCACGATGGGCTGGTTCCTGACCAAGAACCGCATCTATGAAAGCGTGGCGCTGATCCTGATCGCCTTCGCGCTGTTCCGTCCCGACTATTTCATGAACCGCATCCAGCCGCCCTTCGAGATGGTGGAACCGGCCAACCTCGAACAGGCGCTCGACAACGCAAGCGCCGGTCAGGACCTGCGCATGGTGGTCGCAGGGCCCGATTTCATCAGCGGCGAGCCCAAGGACACCACGCTTGTTCTGACCGCGACCGAGGGCAAGGACGGCGCCGCGCTCCTGCAGGAATATGGCCTCACCCTCATCCCGGAGGGCGATCAGGTGCTGCTCGAGGAACCGATGTTCGGCACGCCCTTCTCCGAGACGATGCAGGGCTATGACTTTTACGGCGACGAGCCGGTCACGATCACCTCGGTCAAGGCCCCGGTCGCGCAATGGCCGCAAGAGCTGATCTTCATCCCCGCGTTCATCCTGCTGGGCCTCGTCGCCCTTCTGCAGCGCGGGCGCATGTCCCGAGAGCCCCAGGCCAAGCAAGGAGTCACCGCATGACCGGTCCTGTTCTCTGCGCCGTCGATGTCAGCAACCCGCATCGTGACGATCATGTGCTGCGCGCCGCCGCCCGGCTCGCGGCGCTCGATGACGCGCAACTCGACGTGATCACCGTGGTCCCCGATTACGGGATGAGCGTGGTCGGCACCTATTTCGAGGAACACCACCACGACAAGGCGGTGGAAGAGGCGCGTCGGCGGCTCAACGACCTTGTGGCCGGGGTGGTCGGCGAAGAGGCCAACGCGCAGGTCCGCCACCTCGTGGTCACCGGCAACGCCTATGACGAGATCCTGCGCGTGGCCGAGGCCGATGGCGCAAGCCTGATCGTGATCGGCGCGCACAAACCCGATTTCCGCGACTACC
Organism: Roseovarius sp.; assembly: GCF_040219995.1. Taxonomy (GTDB): domain Bacteria; phylum Pseudomonadota; class Alphaproteobacteria; order Rhodobacterales; family Rhodobacteraceae; genus Roseovarius. The sequence goes on from NZ_JAVJUC010000029.1 coordinate 92,431, forward strand.
TGCTCGGCCCCAACGCCGCCCGCGTGGTGCGGCATTCCAAATGCTCGGTCTTCGTGGTCCGCTGAGCGCGCCGGTCAGGGTTGGCGGTCAAGCCGTTTGAAACGGCTTGCCAATCGCTTTGCAAAGCGATTGGGTCCCATCCGCACCGACGCGCGCCAAAGCCGTTTGAAAAACGGCTTCCCAAGCGCTTTTCAAAGCGCTTGGGCGCAGTCCCTCAGCTGGGCAGCTTGGTCTTACGCAGGTAGGGCAGCACCGCGTCATACGCGCCGAATTTCGCCGTCGCATCCGCGTCGCTGACGCTTGGCGGGATGATCACGTCCTGCCCCACCGTCCAGTCGGCCGGGGTCGCCACGCCATGCCCCGCCGTGGTCTGCAGCGCATCGAGCGCGCGCAGCACCTCGCCGAAATTGCGCCCTACCGTCATCGGGTAGGTCATGATCAGCTTGACTTGCTTGTCCGGCCCGATGATGAAGACCGACCGCACCGTCGCACTGTCAGCAGGCGTGCGCCCGTCGGGCAGATAGGCCTCGGCGGGCAGCATGTCGAAGGCCTTGGACAGTTCCAGCCCCTCATCGGCGACGATCGGAAACCGCGGTGCGGCCCCGCCGACCGTCTCGATATCGGCCTTCCACTTGACGTGATCCTCGACCCCGTCGACCGACACGCCCAGCACCTTGCAGCCGCGTTTCTGCCATTCCTCCGCCAGCCGCGCGACCGCGCCGAATTCGGTGGTGCAGACCGGGGTGAAATCCTTGGGATGCGAAAACAGGATGGCCCAGCCGTCGCCGACCCAGTCATGCAGCGAAATCTCTCCCAGATCGGTTGTCACGGTCAGATCGGGGATCGTGTCATTGATGCGCAGGCCCATTTTCTGCCTCCTCCTTGATGTGATGTTTCGGTGAACATACGTGATTTGATCAAATCAGCGCGGACCTAGGATTTCCCGCCTTGCGGGCCGCCCGGCACGCTGACACAGTATCGCCAGATTTACGGAGGTCAATCAGATGATCGAGAAACGACAGTTCTACATCAACGGCACATGGGCCGATCCCATCGCGGGGCGCGAGCATCACGTCATCGACCCCTCGACGGAAGAGCCCTGCGCGGTGATCTCGCTCGGCGGGCAGGCCGATACCGATGCCGCCGTGGCCGCCGCCCGCGCCGCTCTTCCGGGCTGGATGGCCACCCCCGTGGCCGAGCGTATCGCTCATATCGAGAAGATTCTCGAGGTCTACAAGTCCCGGGGCGAGGACATGGCGCAGGCGATCAGCGTCGAGATGGGCGCACCCATCGACATGGCTCGCCAGCAGCAGGTGGGCGCAGGCGTCTGGCACATGACCAACTTCCTCAAGGCCGCGCGCGAGTTCGAATTCGACGCCCCCCTTGGCGATCACGCCCCCAATGACCGCATCATCCACGAGGCGGTCGGCGTCGTCGGCATGATCACGCCGTGGAACTGGCCGATGAACCAGGTCACGCTCAAGGTCATCGCCGGGCTGGTAGCGGGCTGCACCATGGTGCTGAAACCCTCCGAGGAATCGCCGCTCAACGCCGTGGTCTTCGCCGAGATCATCCATGAGGCCGGTCTGCCCAAGGGCGTCTTCAACCTCGTCAACGGCGATGGCGCGGGCGTGGGCAGCCAGCTTTCGGCGCATGAAGATATCGACATGATCAGCTTTACCGGCTCCGCGCGGGCGGGCAAGCTGATCGCGAAATCCGCCGCCGACACGCTCAAGCGAGTGAGCCTCGAATTGGGCGGCAAGGGCGCCAATCTGATCTTTGCCGATGCCGACGAGAAGGCCGTCAAGCGTGGCGTCATCCACTGCATGAACAACACCGGCCAGTCCTGCAACGCGCCGACCCGCATGTTGGTGCAGCGCGATAAATACGACAGCGCCGTGGAAGAGGCGGCCGAGGTCGCCGCCTCGCTCACCGTTGGCCCCGCCAGCGAGGAAGGCCGCCATATCGGCCCGGTGGTCAACGAGGTGCAGTTCAACATGATCCAGGACCTGATCCAGAAAGGCATCGACGAGGGCGCGCGCCTTGTCGCCGGTGGCACCGGACGGCCCGAGGGGTTCAACAAGGGCTTCTACGTGCGCCCAACGGTCTTTGCCGATGTCACCAACGACATGACCATCGCACGCGAGGAAATCTTCGGCCCGGTGTTGTCGATCATCTCGTTCGATACCGAGGAAGACGGGCTCGCGATCGCCAATGACACGCCTTACGGCCTCACCAACTATGTCCAGACCAGTGACGGGGCACGGGCCAACCGGCTCGCCCGCGGGCTGCGCTCCGGCATGGTCGAGATGAACGGCCAGTCGCGCGGCGCGGGCGCACCCTTCGGCGGCATGAAACAGTCGGGCTATGGCCGCGAAGGCGGTGTCTGGGGCATCGAGGATTTCCTCGAGGTCAAGGCGGTCTCGGGCTGGACCCCGGACGCCTGAGCCGGTGGCGGGGCGCGCGTTTGTCCTGCATCTGACGCGCACCACGGCGCGCCGTGACAATGCCCGCGAGGTGGTGGCGGGCTGTGGGATGGAAGGCGAGATCTGGCCCGCCGTCGACGGGGGCGCGCTCTCCTCGACCGATCTCGCCGCTTGCGTGGGCGCGCGGCTTTTCGCGCCCGCCTATCCCTTCGGTCTCAGCGCGGGCGAGATCGGCTGTTTTCTCAGTCACCGCCAGATCTGGGCCGAGATCGTCCGCCGAGATCTCGATTTCGGCCTGATTCTTGAGGATGACGCGGCCCTCGCGCCCGACCCCTATGCGAACGCGCTGCGCCTCGCGCTTGCCAATATCGACATGCTTGGACTGATCCAGTTCCAGACGCGGCCATCTGACGGGGCCGCCACGCTTGTCGACACCGTGGGCCCCTGCGTGCTCAGCGTGCCGCAACAGACCGGGCTGTGCAGCACCGCGCAGATGGTCAGCTGGGACGCGGCCGATCACCTCCTGCGCCTGACCGAGAGTTTCGACCGCCCGGTCGGTACGTTTGTGCAAAGCCATTGGCACACCGGGTTGCGCCCGGCGGCGATCCACCCCTCCGGGGTCAGCGATGTCGCCGATACGCTCGACGACACGACCATGCAGGGCAGGGCGCGCGGCGTGCTGGAAAACCTGCGCCGCGAATGGGCGCGCTATCGCTATCGCGGGGCCGTCACCCGCGCCTCGCGCGAGAGCGGCGCACCGGTGCAGGGCGGGCTGGCGTGATCCGCACGCGACACCGACGTAATACCGACGTAATACCGACGCGATGCAGCCCGCTGATTGACGGTTTCAGAACGGGGCCTTTGCGCGAAATTTCACACCCGCGCCCCCGTCCGGATGGCGCAGGTGCAACTCCTCGGAATGCAGCATCAGGCGCGGATAGTCCCGCGCCGCGCCGCTGGCATAGAGCGGATCACCGAGGATCGGATGCCCTAGGCTGAGCATGTGCACCCGCAACTGATGACTGCGCCCGGTCTTGGGGCTGAGCCGCACGCGGCTCTCGTTCTCGCCCTGCCGCAGCACCCGCCATTCGGTCAATGCCGCACGCCCGGTCTCGTGGCAAACCTTCTGCAAAGGGCGATTGGGCCAGTCCACGGTCAAGGGCAGATCGACCACGCCGGTCTTGGGTGAAAGCAGCCCAAATACCCGTGCGACATAGCTTTTCTTCGCCTGCCGCTTCTCGAATTGCAGGCCCAGATGACGCTGTGCATGGGGGGTGAGCGCAAAGATCATCACACCCGACGTATCGCGGTCGAGCCGGTGCACCAGCAGCGCGGTCGGAAACGCGTCCTGCAGACGGCTCATCAGGCAATCGGCCAGATGCTCGCCCTTGCCCGGCACGCTGAGCAGGCCCGCGGGCTTGTTCACCACGACGATTTCGTGGTCGTGATGCAGGATCTCGAGCGGGTCTGTGGGCGGCGCATAATCGGACATGCGCGCGGCTTACACCACCATGCGGCCAAGGGCCACCGCCGCGCTCACTCCGCCGCGTCGCGCAGGCTCGACATCAACAGGTGGAACTTCTCACCCTGAATCGCCACATGCCCCCGCAACGCCTCCGCCGCCCCTTCCGCCTCGCCCGCGCGCAGGGCCGCGACGATTGCTTCATGCTCGGCCATGGATTGTTGCATCCGTCCCCGCAACCGGAGTTGCAATCGGCGGAACGGCTTGAGTCGCCGGTGCAGTCTCAGCGCTTCATGCTCTAGAAAACCGTTGCCCGCCTGGTGATAGATCACGTGGTGAAACTGCTCGTTCTCGCGGTAATAGCCATCGGTGTCACCTGCCTCGACCGCCGCCGTGCACCGCGCATTTGCCGCGTCAAGATCACGTAGCGCGGGTTCGGAAATGCGCTGTGCCGCAAGCCGTCCGCACACGCCTTCGATCTCGGCCATGGTCTCGAACATCTCCATCAGTTCGACCGGGCCGGGCTGCCGGATGAACACCCCTCGGCGGGGTATCTGCTCGGCCAGGCCCGAGGCCACAAGCCGTCCGAGCGCCTCGCGAATCGGCGTGCGAGACACCTCGAATTGACGGGCAAGGCGGATTTCGTCGAGCCGGTCGCCATCGTTGAACCCGCCGGTAAAGACAAGCTCTTCCAGCGCATCCGCAATGATATCGGCCCGGCGTTGTGACATGCAGAAAACTCTAGGGGGCAAAGACTTTGTGCGCAAGATGAAATTTCTTGTATACAAAAATCTTGACTCTGAACTCAAAACTCCAAAGACTGCACGCATGCTAACGAGCCATCAGGCTCACGGCAGTTATGGGAGGAATACATGAAACACACATTATTCGCGGCCACCGCCGCAAGCGCGCTGCTTCTGGGAGGAATGGCAAACGCCGCCGAACTGCGCCTGTCGCATCAGTGGTCCAACAACGACGTGCGTCACAAGGTGGCGCAAATCGTCGCCGATGAAGTAGCCGCCGCCGATGTCGACCTTGAGATCAAGATTTTCGGCTCCAAGTCGCTGTTCAAACCGCGCGAGCAATACACCCCGCTCAGCCGTGGTCAGCTTGACATGACGGTTCTGCCGCTCAGCTACGCAGGCGGCCAACAACCGGCGTACAACCTCACCCTGATGCCGGGGCTGGTCAAGAACCACGACCACGCCGCGCGCCTGTCCGACAGCCCCTTCATGGAGGCGTTGGAGGCCAAGATGGCCGAGGATGACGTGATGGTGCTGGTGCATGGCTATCTCGCGGGCGGCTTTGCCGGTAAGGAAAAGTGCATCACCAAGCCTGATGACATTCAGGGTCTTCAGACCCGTGCGGCGGGCAAGGCATTCGAGCAGATGCTGGCGGGTGCCGGGGCCTCCATCGCCTCGATGGCGTCGTCGGAAATCTATAATGCCATGCAAACCGGCGTTCTGGATGCGGCCAACACCTCGTCCTCGTCCTTCGTCTCCTACCGGATCTACGAGCAGGTGAGCTGCTACACGCCTGCGGGCGACGTGGCGCTGTGGTTCATGTATCAGCCGCTCCTGATGAACAAGACCACCTTCGAAGGGCTGTCCGAAGACCAGCAGGCCGCGCTGATGGCCGGGGCGGAAAAGGCCGAGGCCTATTACCTTGAAGAGGCCAAGAAGCAGGATGCCAACTCTGTCGAGGTGTACGAGAAGGCGGGTGTCGAGATCGCTCATATGAGCCAGGAAGAGTTCGATGCATGGCGCGCCATCGCCCAGGAAACCTCCTACAAGGCCTTTGTCGAGCAGGTCGCCGACGGGCAGGAATTGCTCGATATGGCGCTCGCCGTCGAGTGACGTGACCCCAGTGCCGCGCCCTATGA
>NZ_JAVJUC010000030.1:0-88343 GCF_040219995.1 Roseovarius sp.
CGCGGGGCGACCTGCTATTTCCCGGTCTACGTCGACGGGGCAGGCCTTTCGATGGGCGACCTGCACTTCAGCCAGGGCGACGGCGAAATCACCTTTTGCGGGGCCATCGAGATGGCCGGATGGCTGCATATCCAGGTCGAACTGATCAAGGGCGGGATGGAGAAATACGGCATCAAGAACCCGATCTTCAAACCCTCCCCGATCACGCCGAAATACGACGATTACCTGATCTTCGAGGGCATTTCCGTCGATGAGAGCGGGCACCAGCACTATCTCGACGTGCATGTCGCGTACCGTCAGGCCTGTCTGAACGCGATCGAGTATCTCAAGAAGTTCGGCTATACCGGCGCACAGGCCTATGCCATCCTCGGCACCGCCCCGGTGCAGGGCCATATCTCGGGCGTGGTGGATATTCCCAACGCCTGCGCAACGCTCTGGCTTCCGAACGAGATTTTCGAGTTCGACATCATGCCGGGCTCTGACGGGCCGACCAAACATCTCGATGGCTCGGTCGATATCCCGCTCGCCCCCGATCTCTGATCATGCGTTCGGGCGGGTCGCTCACGGCCCGCCCAGCCCCCAAACCCGGAGACAGACATGCCCTATTATGACTATAGCTGCCCCGATTGCGGTCCGTTCACCGGCTTTGCCGCCATGGCCGACTTTGACCGACCCTGCGCCTGTCCGACCTGCGCCGCATCCTCACCCCGCGTGCTGCTACGCGCGCCCGCCTTCGCCAACATGGACGGCGCGCGGCGCACGGCCATCGCCACCAATGAACGCGCGCAACATGCCCCGAAATCCACCAAATCGCACGGCCCCGGCTGTTCGTGCTGCGGTTCGGCGTCAAAGAAACTGCCCAGTCGTACACTGCACCGACCCGACGGCTCCAAGAGCTTTCCGGCGGCACGGCCATGGATGATCTCGCATTGATCCGAGATCCCGCGCCGCCCGCTCCCGGACCACGAAACAGTCTCTATTCCGCCGCAATCGGCGGCGCATCCGCCGCGCGGAACAGAGCGCGATGCGCGCGCGCATCCTGCAGGATCGGCGGCGTGTCGATCATCTCGGGCGTCGCCATCACGTCACGCAAACCGCGCCATTCGCCCAGCCGCAGCCCCGACAGCATCGACAGCGGCACGGCGGCGATCAGGCTGATCGCGATCGGCAACAGCCAAAGCGATACCGTGCCCGCCGCCATCCCGACGACAAGCAGCGCCCCGCTCACCGTCTCCAGCAGGTGGAATTTCAGCACCGTGCCGGGGCTGTAATCGCCGCCCTTGCGCGCCTGCGGGGACCAGATCGGGCGCATCCCGATGACCGAACGCAGCACCGCCACCAGCTGTTGCACCATCATGATCGGCGCGAACAGGATCGACAGCAGGATCTCGACCACCAGCGACACGGCAAAACGTGCCGCCCCGCCAAAGCTTCGGATCGGCACATCCGTCAGCCCAAGCGCCACCGCGCCCATCAGCTTGGGGGCCAGCAACATGCCATACATGAAGAGCAGGATCAGAACCGAACTCACCCGGCTCATTTCCGGCCACACCGGGTAGAGCGGGTTTTCCAGCGAGAAATAGCTGATCACGCTGTTATGCCCATTGCCCAGAAGCGCCCAGATCACCAAGAGCCCGAACCAAGCAGGCGACAGAAGATAGCTCATCGCGCCGTGAAAGAGGTGAAAGCGCGACACCGCATGAAAGCCGCGCGTCGCCAGCAGGCTCAGGTGTTGCAGGTTGCCATGGCACCAGCGCCGGTCGCGCAGCGCATAGTCGATCAGGGTGGCAGGCGGCTCCTCATAGCTGCCCTTGACCGAGGGCATGAAGCGCACCGCCCACCCGGCCCGCCGCAACAGCCCCGCCTCAACGAAATCATGGCTCAGGATCAGCCCACCCTGCCCGGTCAGCGACGGCATCTCCGGCAGCCCCGCGCAATCGGCAAAGGCCCTTGTGCGCAGGATGGCGTTATGGCCCCAGTAATTGCCCTCAGACCCGGTCCACCCTGCCAGCCCCTCGGACAGCAGCGTGCCGTAGACCGCCGCCGAAAACTGCTGCATCCGGCCAAAGAGCGTGTCCGACCCCACCACCATCGGCGCCGATTGAATGAGGCCCGCCGTGGGATCTGCCGACATCTCGTCCGACAGTGCGACAATCGCCTCGGCGCTCATCAGGCTGTCGGCGTCGAGCACCAGCATCGCGTCATGCGCCGCCCCCCAGTTTTCCAGCCATTGCCCGATATTGCCCACCTTGCGCCCGGTATTCTGCACCCGGCGGCGATACCAGACCGCGCAATCGGGCGGCAGTGCCGCGCGCAACGTGGCAAAGGCACGCTGCTCGGCCATCGCGATGGCCGCGTCCTGCGTGTCCGAAAGGATGAACAGATCAAAGCGGTGCGCAGGCCCCGCCGCGCGCAGCGCCGACATCATGGCGCAGGCATTGCCGAACACCTCTGACGTGTCCTCGTTATAGATCGGCACCAACAGCGCCACGTTCAGCGGTGCGGGCGTGGCACGCGCCTGCGCGCGCTTGTGCATCATGTGACAGGCCAGCCCCAGCGTCGCCGTGCCGACGGCCAGCGCGATCCAGAAAAACGTGACCATCACCAGCGCCAGAAGCACCCATTCCAGCCACCACATACCCCCGACCGACAGCCAGTCGCCAAAGGCAAGGCCCAGCGCGCCAGTGGTCAGCGTGGCAGGCAGAAAGGTGGCCGCGCGCCGCCACCAGTAATTCAGATTGGGTCGCCAGGCGGGCGCGTTGGGGTCGTGATGCGCCCGGTTCAGGCTCTGAATCGGGTGATCCAGAGGGGCAGGCGGCGGCATATGCGCCGCGCCGGGAAAGGGGCTCAGGCGGTCCATCGGTAGAGCCACACCTCCGACACGCCGCGCCCCTCGTGGAACAACTGCGCCCGGATTTCAGCCGCCGTCACCTCGCCGGGGTCAAACGAGAACGCAAGGCGCGGACCGCCGGTTTCGGGATTGCGCTGCACCAGACCCTCCGAGGTCTCAAGCCGGTTGGAATAGACGTAGAGCACCAGATCTTCGTACTCCTCGGGCAGCGCGTCATGCGGGGCAAAATCGACCGTCACCACCTGACGCATGTCATTGGGAAAGCCGCGCCCGATCCGGGTCTCGATCACCCGCGCCACCGGTTTTTTCTCCTCGATCCCACCGGTCCATGTCATGCCGTAGCTGAAACTGTGCTCGGCCCCCTCGGCCAGCGGCTCACGCGGACGCCAATAGGCCACGATATTGTCGTAGATTTCCTTGTCGGTCGGGATCTCGACCAGCGTGACCGCCCCGCGCCCCCACCCCTCGCCCGGCGTGATCCACAGGCTGGGGCGCTCATGATAATGCGCCTCAAGATCGTGGAAATCCGAATAGGCGCGCGACCGCTGCGACAGGCCAAAGCCCTGCGGATTGGTGTCCACAAAGCTCGAGATTTGCAGATCGCGCGGATTGCCGAGGGGCCGCCAGAGCATTTCACCATTGCCGTTGAGGATGCTGAGCCCATCGCTGTCATGCACAGCGGCACGGAAATCATCGAAGCGGTGACGATTGGTGGCGTCGAAATAAAACATCGATGTCAGCGGCGCGATGCCGACATTCTCCAGCGCCACGCGCGGCAGCAGCGTGCAGCGCACCTCCACATCGGTCTCCGCCCCCTCGGGACGCATCGTGAAATGGTAAATCCCGGTCACCGACGGGCTCTCCATCAGGGCGTGCACCTTGTGAGTGCTGACGCCGGGGGCGGGTTTCTCGATCCAGAACCGGGTAAAATCGGGAAATTCCTCACCCTCCGCCCCGCCGGTATCTACCGCAAGGCCTCGCGCCGACAGGCCATAAACCAGATCGCGCGCGATCACGCGGAAGTAGCTGGCCCCCTGAAACACCGCGTATTCCTGGAAAATCCCCGGTTTCTCCAATTCCGCCCGCAGGCGCAGGCCGGAATAGCCCAGATGCCCGTCAAGCGGCAGATCGGGGGCCTGATCGGTCTTGTCGAACAGCGAGAAATCGAACGGCAGGGTGCGCGTCATCCCATCTTCGACAAGGTTCACCTCGACCGTATGCGGGAAATACAGCCCCGGCAGAAAGAGATCGACTTCGAGCGTGCTATCCGCCTCGGACCAGATCGCATCCTTGCTGCGAAACCAGATCGAGCGATATTCGTCATAGCTCATGTCACGCCACGCCTGCGGCACGGTCGGGCGCTTGGCAAAGGGCTTTGCCGCCACCTCGCGCGCAAGGTCCAGCAGCATAGCTTCGGAAAACGGCTGCGCCTCCTGCGCGTGGGCGAAACCCGGCCAGAGCGCAAAGGCACTCAGCGATTTCAGAAGATCCCGCCGGATCATTTCGCGGCCCGCCACGGCTGCGATTTGAACCATGCGACGCTATAGGCCACCACGATCAACGCGCCAAAGCCCACGAAATTGGCCAGTACCATGTTCCACGTCGTGCGCCCGATCTGGTCCATCACGAACCCCGAAAGCCGGGCAAACACCATCGAGAACACGAACACCGCCAGCGATTGCTGCCCGACCTTGAGGATCATCTTCAGAAGCCCGCCCCAGATACGCGAAAATAGCCCGCTGCCCACCGCCCTCAGGCGCGCGCCGCCGTCACCTGCCGCAGCCCAGCACAGATAGGCGAGGGCAAGGAAATGCACGTAGCGCAGAATTCCGAAATCTGACTTGTTGAACAGGCCCGTGTTGTCGATGCGCCAGCCGCGCGCCCAGTCAAAGCCGAACTCGCGCATGCCGATATGCGACAGCGGCACATTGGCGATGACGATCACCAGCGCCAGCCCGATCAGCCACATGTTCACCGGCGGTTTCGGAATCCAGCCGCGCATCAGGGCAAAGCCGGTAAAGAACACAAGCTGCCAGCCGAACGGGTTGAAGAACCACTTGCGATCCGACCACGGCTCGGCCGGAAAACCGAGATGCAGGTCGATCAGGCCCAGCGTATCTAGCAGCGCGCGTTGCGCGAACAGCCAGATCAGCGCCATCGTCCCGAACACCGCCCAGACACTGATCCGGCTCAGCGCCATCATCAGCGGCATCATCACCAGGATGACCATATACATCGGCAGGATGTCGAAATAGTTGGGCACGTAGGTCAGCGTAAACAGCCCCAGCAGCTGCGGCCCCGGATCGGCAAAGAACTTCCACAGGTTCAGCGTGCCGATATAGGTCTTGTCGAAGTCGCCAAAGCTGTCAAAGGCCGCCAGCAACGTGGCGATGGCAAAAAACATGCCCAGATGCGCCCAGTAGACCTGCCACACACGATAGCCGACGCGCCCGGTGCCAAGCGTCCATCCCGCCCGGTCAAAGGTGCGGCCAAAGGCGATCGCCGAAGCCATGCCGGAGCAGAACACAAAGATCTCGGTCGCGTCCGAAAAGCCCCAGCGCGCCGGAATCCAGCTGGTAAAGAAATTGCTCGGGGTATGGGCGCAGAGGATGATGAACATCGCCAGCCCGCGAAAGAAATCCAGCCGGATATCGCGGGTCGTGGCAGCCGGGGCAGCCGCCTCTTTGGCACGGCGCTGTAGCATGGCCGGATCAGCAACACTCGTCATCGCGGTGTCGGCTCCTTCTGAGATGTCGTGCCGGGTCTACTCGGCGGGCAGGCGGTCGGCCTCGTCCCACTCGCCGCGCGAGGCGTTGATCAGGTCCAGACGCGTGCTTGCATAGCTGTCGAGACGCCCGGCGCGCTGCGTCGCGCGCTCCTGCAGGATGGTCTCTGCCTCGTCGAGAAAGCCGCCGCGGATCGCACAATCAATGGTGAGCCGCTCAAAGACATCACGTTGGGCATGACTGCCCCCGGCCAGTTGCATGGAACGACGCGCCCTTCCAAGGTTGAGAAACGCCGTCTTGTAATCCCCTTCCCCGAAGGCCTCAAGCCCCGTCGCAGCCGACAGCCCCGGATTGGCCATGCGCGCCATCAGATCACCTGCATTGGACTTCTTCGCATCGCGGTGCAGCCGCGCCATCATCTGCTTGATCGCCGTTTCACGATTGTCGCCAACCAGCGCCAGCATGTAATGCAGATCCGCGAAGATCAGGCAGGCATCCTCAGAGCGCCGCTCGGAGATATCAGCCAGTTCCTCCCAGCGGTCGCCCACGTCATGGCCCTCCAGCTCCAGCCGCATCAGCAGCGAGGTGGCGTTGGAAATATCGCGGAAATCGTCGGTTTTGTCTTGGCGAATCTCATGGTCATAGAGGGCGAAAACAGACTCTATCTCGCCCTGATCGAGATGCATCAGCGCCTTGTGCCACCACACGTGGTAGCGAAAATTGTTGCAATGCGCCCAGGCCCCTTCGCGCCCCTCCAGCCAGTCGAGCCCGGCGCGCGCATTACAGGTCATGTCAAAGACATGCGCCACCGCATGCAGCCCCCAGGCATCGTCGGGCGAAACGCTCAGCCCCATGCGCCCGGCGGTTTCCGCACGGGCGTAATCGCCGGTTTCCTCAAGCGAGAAGGCGTGACAGCCAAAGAGATAACCGCGCGCCGGGTTCTGCGCATCATAGGCGGGCAAAAGCGCCTCCAGCGAGGCCCGCATGCCGTGCCGGTCACCGAGGATGAAGCGAGTGGCGTGGCTGATCTTCATCGCCAGCGCATCCTCGGGCCAGCGCGCCAGCACCGCCTCCATCTCGCGCACCGTCTCGGAGGGGCGCCCGTCGAGCCATGCGCCAAGGCCGCGCACATAGCCCATCTCGCGTGCGGTAGGATTGCCCTCGCGCGCACAGGCAAGCGCCGCCTGATAGGCCTGCTGTGCGGTCTCATTCATCTCGGACTTGCCCAGCATCAGGCAGAACAGCCCCTTGGTGGCATGCGCCATCGCGAATTCCGGCGCCTCTCTCAGCACCGTGCCAAGATAATCGGGCGTTGTCGCGGCATGGGCAAGAAACGCCAGCACCATCCGGTCCCATGCCGCAAGGGCCACGGGGGACGATACGGAGATCTCGTACCCGAATTGATCATTACGCATAGCCCGGTATCCTTTTCGCCAATCATTCACTACTCAGCTAGCCCGCTATGTATGACACCCGCAACAAATGCGGGACGGACCTCACCAACACGTTATCCCGAGTTTAACTCATATGATGGGACCAGGGCAGGGTTGCTGCCGCATAAGGCGAACGATATCGGCGTCTTTCTGCCCAAAGGCGGAACAGGCCGCCGACCGTCGCCCAAGGATCACTCCGCTATGGCGGATTTCGCGACAGTTTCGAAAACCCCGTCCAGTTCCGACGCAAGATCGCGCAATTTTTCGCCGCCCTCGTCGAAATAGGGCGAGAAAACCGCCGTCGGCGTCTTGTAGCTCAGGCTCGCAGTGCCGTCGGCGTCTTCGGTCACATACATCCGAATCGGGGCCTCGATCCCTGCGGCGACGCTCGCCTCCAGCATCCGGCGGGCATAGTCGTTGCGGTAGAGGCCAAAGACCCGGTTGCCGGGGATGGTATGCCCCTGCATCCTCGCCCCGTCCGAGGCGCTCGCCTGCGTGACAACGGCGATAGGCGCGGCACTCACCGCGTCACGCACCGCCTGCACCAGATCGGCAAAGCTCTTGCCGGTGTCGTGGATCACCCAGCCCTCGCGCGGCTCCAGCGCCTGCGCGGGCGCGGCAAGAACAGTGAGGATTGCGAGAAGTTTCAGAAATCGTTGCATGAATACACCTCCGGGTTGATACCCCGAGGGCTACGCGGAACCACACGCCGCAGCAAATCACGTGCCCGCGAGCCGAGGTTACAGATCGTCCCTTAGCCGCTTCAGCACGGTGTCTGTATCGGCCCCTGTGGCAGGCGGGGCAGAGCGATAGCTGACCGGCGTGCGCGAGAATTTGAGCGGATTGCCAATCAACCGCACCTCGCCCGTCGCGGTCTGCGGCGCGGGCAGGGTGACGGTCATCCCGCGCGCCTGCGCCTGATCGCTTTCCAGCGCCTGCTCAATCGTGTTGACCGGCCCCACAGGCACCTTGCGCGCCTCCAGCCCGTCGATCACGTGCTGCATCGTGCGCTCCGCCAGTGCCTCCGCGATCATCGGCACAAGGGTGTCGCGATGCGCCAATCGCGCCGTGTTAGTGACGAAACGCGGGTCGGTGGCCCAGTTGGGCTGCTCGAGGTAATCGCAGAACCGGGCATATTGGCTGTCATTGCCCACCGCGACGATCACATAGCCATCCGAGGTGGCAAAGACCTGATAGGGCACGATATTCGGGTGCGCGTTGCCCGCCCGCGTCGGCGCGGCGCCCGAGGTCAGGTAATTCAGCCCCTGATTGACCAGCCAGGACATCGTCGTATCCACCAGCGCCAGATCAATATGCTGCCCCTCACCGGTCGCATCCCGGTGCCGCAACGCCGCCAGAATGCCAGTCGCCGCATAAAGCCCGCAGACCACATCGGCCACCCCGACGCCGACCTTCATCGGCTCTTCGCCCGCCTCGCCGGTGATCGACATGATCCCGCCAAAGCCCTGCGCCATCAGGTCATAGCCGGGCTTGTCGCGGTTCGGCCCGGTCTGGCCGAAACCGGAAATCGAGCAATAAACAAGCCCCGGATAATCGGCGCAAAGCGTCTCGTGATCGAGCCCGTATTTGCGCAGGCCCCCAGGTTTGAAATTCTCGATCACCACATCCGCGCGCCCGGCCAGATCGTGCAGCATGCTCTGCACTTGGCAGTCGGTCAGGTCCACCGCCACCGATTTCTTGTTGCGATTGGAGGACATGAAATAGGCCGAGAGGTCCGTCGCCTGCCCCGCCGCATCCACCGCAAAGGGCGGCCCCCATTGCCGGGTATCATCCCCCTCAAGGCTCTCGATCTTGATCACCTCGGCCCCCAGATCACCCAAGAGCTGCGTGCAGGTCGGCCCCGCCAGGATACGGCTGAGGTCGAGAACGACGAGACCATCCAATGGGCCGGGCATGGACACCTCCTTCAGATACGGTTGTCGTAAGAGCCGCGGTCGATCTCGGCGGCGATGACGGTGAACCTGTCGGCCTGTTGCGCCTCTTTCAGCGCCGCGCGCAACTCCGCCCGGTTCGTCACCCGCACGCCATTGCCGCCAAAGGCGCGCCCGATAGCTGCGAAATCGTGATGGCCGAAATCGACGGCGAGATTGAGCATCTGCCGCTCGCGCTGCTTCTTCTCGATCAGCGAAAGGCTCGCATCGACAAAGACGACGAAGATCACCGGCAGGTTCAACTCCGCCACGGTCGACAACTCGCCCGCCACCATCAGGAACCCGGCATCGCCCGAGAAACTCACCACGGTGGCCTCGGGCGTGGCAATCTTGGCCCCCATGGCCAGCGGCACGGCGCAACCCATGGTGCAAAGCGCCGTGGATTGCAGCACCGAGCGGGGGTGATGCGTCACCCACATCTGCGACAGCAGGATGCGATGCGCGCCGCTATCGACAGTAATAATGCTGTCCTCGGGCAGCACCGCACGCGCCTCGGCGATGACGGCAGCAGCGCCCCAGTCATCATCGCTCGGAAAGGCCCGCGCCAGCGCCGCGCGCGCATCGCCCACCTCGCCGCCGGGCCATGTGGCGCGGGGCGTCACCCCCTCGGCAATCGCCGCCAGCGACGGCCCGCAGGCACCCACCACATTCATCGTCGCCTGATGCATGTATTGATCATTCGGCACGGCGGCGATGTCGATCACCCTCACCTGCGCCGGGTCCCAGATCTCGCGCCAGCCGGGGCGCATCTCAATGGGGTCGTAGCCGACGCAGAGGATCAGGTCGGCCCGCTCCACGAACGGGACCAGCACCCCATCGGCGAGCGGCGAAAGACCCGCTCCGCCAAGGCACAGCGGGTGCGTCTCCGGGATGATCCCTTTGGCCTTGTAGGACGTGATCACCGGAATGTTCAGGCGTTCCACCACCTCCAGAATCGCCGCCCCCGCGCCCTCGTTGACGGCATCGAGCCCCACGATCATCACCGGCCGCTCCGCCCCCGCCAGCCAATCGCGCGCCTTCTCCGGCGCCGCAGGCACCATCGGCACCGCATCGGGGCGGCGGCGCAGCCGTGGCAGGGTCACGCGGCTGTCGGCCACGGAAATCGGCACGTCGATAAAGACCGGGCCGGGGCGGCCCTCGGTGGCGATGCCCACCGCCTTGTCGGCGATGATGTCGGCCCCTTGGGCGGTCAGGCGAAACGTCGCCTTGGTGATCGGTGCCAGAACCGCCTCGTGATTGAGGATCTGATGGCTATAGGTCAGCGCCTCATCGGCATCGACACAGCCGGAAATCACGATCAGCGGCACCCGGTCCTGATGGGCGTTGGCGATGGCGTTCACCCCGTTCAGCACCCCCGGCCCCAGCGTGGCAATCAGAATGCCCGGCGCGCCGGTGCGATGCCAGACCCCCTCGGCCATGAACGCGGCGGCATTCTCATGCCGCGCCAATGTCACCTCAATCCCGGCTCGCGCCAGCGCATCCATCACTGTCAAAACCTCGCCCCCCGGCATGCCGAATGCGTGGCGGCAGCCCGCCTCATAGAGCCTGCGTGCAAGGTAATCGGCGGCGCGATTATCGGTCTGGTCGGGGTTGTTCACGAGCATGGGGTCTGTCTCCTCTTGCGGCACTTTGTGGCCGAGCACCGGGCCGACCGCAAGCCGCTTTGCCCCTCCCCGCTGCGGCCCGGGCTGGAATTCCCGCCATGGGCGGCTTAAATCCGGGTTGAGGCAAGGGTCGAAACGGCCTAAGCAAATCGGGATTTCGATCCCGTATGACAGTCAGCCCGCGCCGCGCGGGGCACAAGGATACCCGATGGCAAACCACCTTTATCAGAACGACCTGCCCGACGGGCTGGATCTCGGCCCCGTCGTGGCGATCGACTGCGAGACGATGGGCCTCAACCCGCATCGCGACCGGCTGTGTGTCGTGCAGCTCTCAGGCGGCGACGGCAACGCACATCTGGTGCAGGTGGCCAAGGGTCAAACCAGCGCGCCCAACCTGGAGCGGCTGTTGCGCGACCCGGATGTGCTCAAGCTCTTTCACTTCGGGCGGTTCGACATCGCGGCGATGTACAATGCCTTCGGTGCGTTGGCCGAACCGGTCTATTGCACCAAGATCGCCTCGAAACTCATCCGCACCTATACCGACCGGCACGGCCTGAAATACCTGCTTCAGGAACTCTTGGGCGTCGATATCTCCAAGCAGCAGCAGACCTCTGATTGGGGTGCCGAGGCGCTGACTGAGGCGCAGCTTGAATATGCCGCCTCCGACGTGCTCTACCTGCACCGCCTGCGCGAGGAACTCGACAAGCGGCTGGCCCGCGAGGGGCGCACCGACATGGCGCAGGGCTGTTTCGCGTTCCTGCCGATGCGCGCGCGGCTCGATCTGACCGGCTGGCCTGAAATCGACATTTTCGCCCATTGAGCATGGCGCGCGCGGATAACACCTATTCGCGGGTCGTGGCGGGGATGAAGGTCCTTCTGCCGCTCATCGCGCTGGGCCTGTTATCGACGCTGTTCCTGATCTCGCGCACCGTCGATCCGTCGAAATCCGTGCCGGTGGCACAGGTCGACGTGGAAAAACGCGCACAGGACATGGGCGCCTCCAACCCGAGCTTTGCCGGGGTCACCGATACCGGCGACGAAATCCGCTTCGACGCCGATATCGCGCGGCCCGGCCGCGACGTCGACGGCCCGATCACGGCGGATGCCGTCACCGCGCAAATCCGGCTCGTGGCGGGCACCATCGTCGATATCACTGCACGCACGGCCGAATTCAATCAGCGCGCGATGCAGGCGCAACTGCGCGGCGATGTGCGGATCACCACCTCGACAGGCTACGTGATCGACACCCAACGCCTCGATACCGACCTCGACGCGCTCAACGCGACAACCCCCGGCACCGTCACCGCAACCGGGCCGCTGGGCGATCTGACAGCGGGGCAGATGGTGCTGCGAAACGCAAACGGGGATGGCGCGGCGGAATTGCTTTTCACCGAGGGGGTGAAGCTGATATACCAACCGCCAGATGTGGGGGACTGAGGCCAGTGGGTAAGATCAAACTTTTCGCCGCGGCGGTCGTGATGGGCTGCCTGCCGGGTCTGGTTCTGGCGCAGGGTGCGCAAGTGGCCTTCGGTGACACTCAGCAGGATCGCAGCCTTCCGGTCGAGGTGACGTCGGACAATCTGAACGTCAACCAGAACGACAACACTGCCATTTTCACCGGCGACGTGGTTATCGCGCAGGGCGAGATGCGTCTCGCGGCCCCCCGCGTCCTCGTGGTCTACCTCGAGGATCAAAGCGGGATCGAACGGCTCGAGGCCACCGGCGGTGTCACGCTGGTCAGCGGCGAGGATGCCGCCGAGGCCGCCCGCGCCGATTACAACATCTCTACCGGCATGATCGAGTTGCGCGGTGATGTCCTGCTCGTGCAGGGCCAGAGCGCGATCACCGGCGAGACGATGCTGGTCGATACCGGGGCCGGCACCGCGCGGGTACAGGGCCGGGTCAAGACCGTGCTGCAGCCGGGCGGTGACGATCAATGACCAAGCCCGAACTTGTCCTTGCGCATGAAAACGATGGTGGCGGCCTGCGAGTCGAACATCTGCGCAAGAGCTACAAGAAACGGGTGGTGATTCGCGATGTGTCGCTCTCGCTCGGCCAGGGTGAGGTGGTGGCGTTGCTGGGGCCCAACGGCTCGGGCAAGACCACCACGTTCTACGCCATCGCCGGGCTGATCTATCCCGAGGGCGGCCATATCTATATCGACGGGCGCGATGTCAGCGCGTTGCCGATGTATCGCCGCGCCAAGCTGGGCATCGGCTATCTGCCGCAGGAAATGTCGATCTTTCGCGGCCTCTCGGTCGAGGACAACATCATGGCGATCCTCGACATCGCCGAGAGCAAGCGAAAGCGGCGGCGCGAGCGGCTGGAACAGTTGCTCTCGGAATTCTCGATCGAACATCTGCGCCGCGCCCCCGCGATGGCGCTTTCGGGTGGCGAGCGGCGGCGCGTGGAAATCGCCCGCTGTCTGGCGGCGAATCCGAAGTACCTGTTGCTCGACGAACCCTTTGCCGGGGTCGATCCGATTTCGGTGGGCGATATCCGGCATCTTGTGGCCGATCTCAAGAAACGCGGCATCGGCGTGCTGATCACCGACCACAACGTGCGCGAGACCCTCGAGATCGTCGACCGTGCCTATATCCTGCATGACGGCAAGGTTCTGATGTCGGGCAGCCCTCGGGACGTGGTCGAGAACGAGAATGTCCGCCGCGTCTATCTCGGCGACAGCTTCCGCATTTCGTGATCGTCCCCGTGTCGGCGAATCCGCTCTTCCGTGTCGCAAATCCGATTGACAAGACGCCGGGAAAGCGCGTCAATTGGGGTATGACATGTTGTATTCTCGCGCTGTTCCCCGAATGGCCCCCGCGTCGCGGGCCTGTCTCGGGACAATCGAGACACATGTCGTTTATCAGCATCCGAGGCTAGGAACGTTCGCGGCGCAGGCGCGCCGCGCCCGGACCCGGTTCGTCAAGCGAAGGAGAGAAGATGCGTTATCAAATCAGTGGAAAGCAGATCGATATCGGCGAGGCGCTTCAAACGCATGTCAAGGATGAGCTGGGCGCAGCGGTGGCCAAATACGCCGAACGTCCGACCGATGCGCATGTCATCTTTTCCAAGAGCGCGAGCGAATTCGCCTGCGAGGCGATCGTGCATCTTTCCACCGGATTGACCGCGCAGGCCAGCGCCAAGGCGCATGAAATATACGGAGCCTTTGACGCCTGCTGCGAGAAAATGGAAAAACAACTCCGGCGATACAAGCGCCGCCTGAAAGACCACCATCGCGAGCGTGCGGAGCCGGTTGAACTCTTCGGCGCTTCCTCTTATATCCTCGCGGCGAATGGCGGGGAGGTGGAATCGGAACCCGAAAGCCTGCAACCGATCATCGTGGCCGAGATGGAGACGCAAATCCCCTCTCTTTCGGTCGGCGAGGCGGTCATGCAGATGGAGCTTGCAGGGGCACCGGTTCTTGTCTTCCGCAAAGAGGGAAAAGAGACGGTCAATGTCGTGTACCGCCGTGATGACGGCAATATCGGCTGGATTGACCCGTAACATAAGGTGACGGGCGGCAATGCCCCTGTCAGTGCGGTTCGACAGATGGACTTACCTATGATCCTCAAGCCTGAGGCCGTGCGCATCCTGTCCGGTGCCACCAGCAAGAAACGCCTGATGCAAGAGCTTGGGTTCATCGTCGAATCGGCCTACGGCGTGCCGCATGGCACCGCCGTCGAGGCGCTCTTGGAACGCGAAAGCCTCGGGCCCACCGGGGTGGGAAATGGCGTTGCCCTGCCGCATGCCCGGATCGACGGGCTCGATCATGTCGTGGGCGTGCTGACGCTGTTGGAAAAGCCGATTGATTTCGACGCGGTGGATCGTCAGCCGGTCGACCTCGCCTTTGCACTTTTCGCGCCCATCGACGCGGGGGTCGAGCACCTCAAGGCGCTCGCCCTCGTCTCGCGCACGCTGCGCGATACCTCGCTCTGCGCCAAGCTGCGGGCCAATACCGATCCGATGACGCTCTATACCATCGTCACCGAGGCGCAGGCGGCACAAGCCGCCTGAGCACCTCCGGGTTAAAGTGATCGTTTGGCTTGGTGCTGCCGTTGCCGTTATGCCCCTGCGCGGAATCAAGGGCGAAGCCCGCCGCGCATCCCCGGGCCGCCCCCCCGCCCGGCGATTTGGCTGCAACCATCGCTGCACGGGGATGTGTTTCGGATTAGGCGGAAATAAAGCGCTACAAAACTGTGGTTGGATCGCCGCACCGCGGCCCGTCGATGCGCGGCTCACAGCAACGGCAGCTCCATGCCAATCCCGACCGCGCTAACGCCAGGCCCCAAACCCGAACAGCACATAATCACGCTGATAAACCGTGCGCGCCAGATCCTCGATTCCATCGTCGTAGATATCGACAAGCGCAAAGGGCGCTTGCGGTGCCACCTTTGGCGGCGCGGGCGGTTTCGCGTAACCGACTTGCCGCGCAAGCGCGGCAAGATAGCCCGGCATCTCGTCCTCGCGCAGGATCATGTCAGGCGCACCGAACTGCGCCATCCCCTCGACGGCCGCCGCCTGCGTGCACCAATGGGCATCGACCCGGATCGCCGTCTGCCCCGCCAGATTGGCCTTGAGAAACTCCAGAAACGCCACGAACGCGGCCTTGTGCGCCGCCAGATCATAGCCCTCATCCGGCACGGTGCCCGGGATCGGCAGCTTGTGGAAATTGCGCAGGGTGCGGCGGATATCGCGATAGCATCCCGGCCCCTTGATCAGGATTTTCTCGCAAAACGCGGCATGCGCGCGCGCCACCGGATGACGCAGCACCGTGAACCGCCGATGCCCCGGCTTGCGCCGCATCCACTGACGCAGCGCCTTTTGATTGAGCTTGGTGGGCAGCGTCTCCTCGCGCACCTGATCGAGCGCCGCAAGCCACGCGCGCACTTCGGCCTCCGGCCCCGACCGGATCGGCATGTAAAGCAGCGGCGCCCTTGCGGCACTGACAAATCCGGGCACGGCGGCCCCGCGGCGCGGCTCGAAATTCGGCGTCCGGGTCACGTTGTAGGGGTCGCGCCCCGCCAGCGCGTGCTCCATCTCCTTGAAGTTCGAAACCTTGCTCTCCAGCGGCTCGGGGTTCTGCGGCTTGAGCGAGGCGTCGAGCGCCCCAAGCCGTGCCTCACAGCCCAGATACCGCGCCAGCCCGTTCATCACCTCCAGGCTCTGCAAATCCTCGTAGGCGACGTAAAACGCCGTCTGCCCGGTCGCCTGTAGCCGGTTTAGCAGGAACACCTGAAACGCCTGCAACGTCGCCACATGTGTCTCGAACTCGCCCGGATCAAAGGCAATCGGCGCATCGCGGCGGCGTTTCACATTGGTCAGCTTCCACTGCCCGGTGGCCTGCGCGATCTTCCATGACACGTAGCTGTCGACCGGGTTGCGCGTCAGGATGATCTTGGCGCAACGCGGATCATCCAGCGCATGATCCAGAACGCGCGGGTCATGGTCGTGAAAGAACCGAAAGCCGCCAATGCCCTGCGATTGCCCCTTGATCGCACCGATCAGGCGCGCCGGCTCCTCGTCCCGCTCGGCCTGTGTCAGCCCCAGCAACTCGGTCTTGTTGGGATAACCGATGAAATGCGGGTTGAACGCCTCGCCATGGCATTCAATCCCGTCAAAAGCGTTCAGATTGCTTTCCAGAAAATTGGAGCCGGTGCGCATTTCCGCGAACACGACGAAATAGTCAAACGGGCCTGTCATTCACTCTTACCGCACCAGATAGGGTTTGCGCGCGTCCTGCTGCGGACTGTGGGTGCCCTGCTCAACCGGGAAATCGCCCATCAGATAGGGATGCATCCCCTGATTCTTGAGGTTCTGCAGGAATTGCCCGAATCCGGTCAGGTCAGCCATACGCGGCACCTCGGCCAGACCGCGCAGGTTCTGCTGGCCGATCTCGTCGATAATGGTCTGCAACGGTTCCATCGGGGCCTCGATGAATTCCGCCATGGTCCAGATCCGCACCCGCGCCTTGATCCAGGACGAGCGCAACACCTTGAGGTGCTGGCTCTCGATCTGCTGCAAGAGCGCCGCCTCGCGCCGGATATCGGCAAAATTACGGTTCGACTTGAACAGCGGCACCGCCCATGCCCCGGAGATCACCGAGATCTGCGCATTCGGGTCCTTGGCGATATACCACTCGATATCCTCGATCATGTCGCGCGGCCCGAACTGGAAACACTGCCGCTCGCCGCGCGTGTTCCAGATCAGGCTGGCCAGAAACGCCCGCGGGTTGTAGTCGCGCAGCGCCGCGCTGTCCGAAAGCGCGCCGTTCATCACCGTCTGCCCATCCGAGAACTCGGCCCGTTCCGGCGCGAAAAGATGGCCATGCACCCGCATCCCGGTCATCCGCGCCAGCCACGGCTCGAAATTCTCAAACAGATCGCTGAACCCCTGAAACACCGAATAGGGCGCACAGGTCAGCCCGTTTTCGCGGGTCTCCACCGGAAAGCGGCTCTGCATGTAAAGACCGGGCCGCCCGCGCGTGCGCCGCTCCACCGCCTTGGCGAAAATGCGGTCGATCTTGCCGGGGTTGGGCTCTGTGCGCTTCATCGCCCCCGCCTGATCTGTCAGAAACGCCTCATAGAGACGGTCGGCAAACGGCCAGATCTTGCGCGCCACGAAACAATCAGAACGCCGCAAAAGCTGCAGGTGATCGTCGTAGAAAATATGCGGCTTGCCCTGATAATCAAACTTCGACAGGGTCAGCGACCGGCTCTCGATCTGACGCGAATATTGCCGGGCAAGGGTCTGGAAATAGCTCTCGTCCGGGATCCACACCTTGGAAAAATACCGGTCATAGACCCGCCGGTAAGGATCATCCAGAATGGCCGACAGCGTCTGCCGCGTCAGACACCACCACTGGCTGCCCATATGCGGCACGATGCCGTTGGGAATGCGCCGCTTGAACCCGATAAGGCGTTGCAGCCCCACGTATTTATCAAAGAGATAGCGATGGTTCCGCCAGGAAAACGGAAACCGCAGGGTAAAGCGTTCCTGATCCAGCCCCCCGATCGTCCACGGCACATCCGCCGTCGTCGCGCTCTCGATGAAATCGGTATGCGGGCGCACGGCAAGATAATCGATCAACTCCTGCACCGGCCGCAACGGCAGGCAGGACCCCGAGGCAAGATAGACATGGCGCACGGTCTGGAACTCGCGCAGCATGATCTCGGCGGCGCCCTGCGTGGCCGCGACCAGGCCCCAGGTGCCCCATTCACAGCGATGCCGGGGCGCAAACCGCACATCCTCGATATCCGACAGAGCATTTACAAAGGCGCTATAGGTCTTGCGCGGCACCGCCTTGTCGACATGGATCACCAGCGGACAGCCCGACGCCGCCCAATGCCGCGCCACCTGTTCGGCCCGGCCAAAGGCGGTGTGGACCAGCATGATAATCCCGACGCTCATGCGTGTACTGCCCCGTTGCTCATGCCCAGTTCCCCTTGGACATCAGCCCGAGGATTTCTAGTTGACGCCAGTTTATATATTTTTCCGACCATTTGCACCAAAGTTCGGGATTGTGCTGAACCACCTCGGCATAGGCCTTGTATTCGACGCTCGCCGAATAATGCTGGCGGCGGGTCAGTTCCTCGGCGGCCTTGGCGGTAAAGGTATCCAGAAACTTGGCATGGAGCAGGATACCGCTCGCCTTTTCGCCACCCCACTCGTCATAGGTCAGGTTCAGACCACGCGGCAGCACCATATGGGTTGAGCTTTCGTAGGCATAGCGCCGATGCCACTTGATCAGCGGCGTCTTGTTGAGCGCGGGCGCCTTTTTCGGGTTGTCGGGAAAGAACACGCGGGCGCGCGGCCCGCCCTGAATCCACAGGTTGCCGTATTTCTTGTTCTTTTCGATCATGTAGTTGCCGGGATCGAACCAGGCGGCAATCTCCAGCGGGTTCTGCCCGGCGCGGTAGGGCACCGCGTCGATCCGCCCCTTTGGATACATATCGAGCAGCATCGCGCCAAAGGACTTGACCTGAGAGGTATCCAGCCAATCGGTCAGCGCGCGAATGGGCCGGGTGTCACAGAACGGGTAGACAAAGAACTCGTCGGGGTCGACCACCAGCGTCCAGTGCCCGTGCCCGTATTTCGATTGCAGCCAGTTGAGCCAATCAATTCCGAACCGCGCGCCCTTGTAACTCGCCTTGGTGGACCACAGCGACACATCCTCCTGCTGCGCCAGATAATCCGCACCGCCATCGGTGCTGTCATTATCCACAATCAGGAAATGCGTAATCCCCAGATCGCGATAGTAACGCAGGAAATAGGGCAGGCGGACATGCTCATCCCGCATGGTCGAAAAAAGCAGCACGTCACCGGGGCGAATACGGTCGGTGCGGTCCACGACAGATCGCAACGAGAAATGCTTGCGAAAGGCACGCACCTTTGCCCGTTTGCGCCGCAGCCGCATCCGGTATGATTGCCACGCCCCCACGAGATCGGACCTCCGTTTATCTTTTTTTGATCGCCACAGTCTATCTAACGGCTGTTAATACAACCTTTTTGAGGACAAATTCGATTAATTTCCGGAATCGTTGCCGAAATCAACGGTCAGCGCGGCGAGCGTTTCGCCAGAATCCGCTGCAGCGTGCGCCGGTGCATGTTCAGCCGACGTGCCGTCTCGCTGACATTGCGGTCGCACAGCTCATAGACCCGCTGAATGTGTTCCCAGCGAACCCGGTCGGCGCTCATCGGGTTCTCCGGCGGCGGCGGCAGGTCCGCGCCATTGGCCAGAAGCGCATTGGTGATATCCGTGGCATCGGCGGGCTTCGACAGGTAATCCGTCGCCCCGATCTTGACGGCGGCCACCGCAGTGGCAATCGCGCCATATCCGGTCAGCACCACGATCCGGCTGTCGGGCCGCTTTTCGCGGATCACCTCGACCACGTCGAGCCCGTTGCCATCCTCAAGCCGCAGATCGCAAACCGCATAGGCAGGCGGCCGCGCCGTCGCAATGGCACGCCCGGCGGCCACCGATCCGGCAGTCTCGACATCGAAACCGCGCTTTTCCATCGCCTTGGCCAGACGGCGCAGAAACGCCTCGTCATCGTCCACAAGAAGCAGCGTCTTGTCGTCACCGATATCCTGCATGCCCTCGGCCATGCCGCTCCTCCTGTTTACGCGCCGTTGCCAGATGTTCTAGCCCGCACCCGGCCCCCCGTCAAAACAAACGCTTAGCTGGCTTCGATAAAACATTGCACCCGGTCTGCCATCTGCTCTGCCGTGACGTCGCGGCGAAAGAACTCGACAAAGCCGTGTTCGGGCAGCGACAGGTAGGTCATGGTCGAATGATCGACGAGGTAAAACTCGTCATCGCCCTCGTCACGCGCCTGAAAGAAGGTGCGGTATGCCTTCGATGCCTCGCGCACCTGCTCTTCGCTCCCGGTCAGGCCCAGCATGCGCGGATGCAGGTAATCGGTAAACTCCGCCATCACCTCCGGCGTGTCACGCTTGGGGTCGATGGAAATGAACACCGGCTTCACCATATCGCCCCGCTCTTCGAGGGTGTCCACCGCTTCGGCATTGCGCGCGGCATCCATCGGGCAGACATCCGGGCAGAACGTATAGCCGAAATAGATCAGCGTCGGCTGGTCGATCACGTCCTTGTCGGTAACCGTCTCGCCGGTCTCGCTCACCAGCTCGAACGGGCCGCCGATCTGCGCCGCACCGCCCGCCACATTCGACGCCCGGCATTGCGCGAACTGATCCGCGTCACCGGACCCGGCGGTCACCATGTAATAGGTCGCGCCCAAACCCAGGACAACAACAACGGCAGCGGCAATGGCAAACAGGCGGGTCATGTGGATTTCCTTGCGTTTCGGTGGACGGGGTGCAACCTTCCTTCTATCTAGCATCCCTGACCACGCACGCAATGGACATGCCCCCTGATATGACCGATACCGCGCCCGGTCTCTTCAAGGCCCGCAACAGGGGCAACTGGATTCGCCTGCGCACGCTCGTCCTGTTGCGCTGGTGGGCGATCATTGGGCAGGCCAGCGCGCTGATCATCGCCGACCGGGTCTATCAGCTCAACCTCGAAATGGGTCTGTGCTTTCTGGTGATCGGGGTGTCGGTCGCCTCGAACCTTGTCGCCGGCTTCGTCTTTGCCGAGAACAAGCGCCTGTCGGAACAGGACACCTTCCTCGTCGTGCTCTTCGACATGCTCCAGCTTGGTCTGCTGCTCTATCTCACCGGGGGCATGCACAACCCCTTCACCATCCTGATCGTCGGCCCCGTCACCGTCTCCGCTTCGGCACTGTCAGGGCGCTCGACGGCGTTTCTCGGCATGATGGCCATCGTGATCGTGACATTGCTGATGCAATTCTACCTGCCCCTGCGCACCGAAGAGGGCTTCGTGCTGCGCGTGCCCGACGTGTTCCGCTTCGGCAGTTGGGTGGCGATCGTGATCGCAGTGCTGTTCCTCGGCGTCTATTCGCGCTGGATCGTGCAGGAAATGCGCGCCATGTCCGATGCGCTTCAGGCCACGCAGATGGCCCTCGCCCGCGAGCAGAAACTGACCGATCTCGGCGGCGTCGTCGCTGCCGCCGCGCATGAATTGGGCACGCCGCTGGCGACGATCAAGCTGACCAGCGCGGAATTGGCCGAAGAGCTGGAAGACCATCCCGAACTGCGCGACGATGCCCTCCTGATCCGCGAACAGGCCGACCGCTGCCGCGATATCCTGCGTTCCATGGGGCGGGCGGGCAAGGATGATCTGCACCTGCGCCGCACCCCGCTCACCGCCCTTGTCGAAGAGGCCGCCGAGCCGCATGTCGACCGCGGCAAGCACATTCATTTCGATCATGCCGCAGGCGGCGCGGATCTGCTCGACCAGCCCACCGTGTTGCGCCGCCCCGAGGTGATCCACGGGCTGCGCAACCTGATCCAGAACGCGGTGGATTTCGCCCGCGCCAATGTCTGGGTCGAAACCCGTTGGGGGGACAATACGATCACCCTGCGCATCATGGATGACGGGCGCGGCTATCCCGCCGATATGCTGGGCCGGATCGGCGATCCGTTCATCCGCCGCCGCGCCCCCGCAACCGACCCCCGCCGCCCGGAATACGAAGGCATGGGCCTCGGCCTTTTCATCGCCAAGACCCTGCTGGAACGCTCCGGCGCGGATCTGACCTTCGCCAACGGGGCCGATGCAACCGGGGCAGAGGCGCTCGATGCCGCCCGCAGCGGTGCCCTGGTCGAGGTGACATGGCCGCGCAAGGCCTTCGAGGTGCCCGATACGCCTGCGCTGGGCGAAAACCAGCCCATCCGCGGCTGACGGATCAACGTTAAGACGGTCTTAACCAGTTTGCGTCACGCTTGTCGGAAACGGCTCGACGAGGTGCCTGATGGCGACGATCACTACAACGGAAATCGCGGCCCTCCTCGCTGGCGCAGCGCTGGTCTCGCTCGCCGTGATCTGGCTCGTGGGGCTTGTGCCCAACCGGGCCCGGCCCAGCGCCGAACGTCCCGCCGCGCCGGAATGTCATTTCCTGTTTCGCGGCGCGACCCTCATCGACCATGACGCCGGTGCCCTCTGGCCCGAGGACAGCGATGCCGCCGATGACGACTGGTCACGGTTCAGCAGCTGGCTCGGGTTCCGGTTCGGCACCCTCCCCACCGATCCGCTCAGCATCACGGTGGGCAAACCGCTGACCTTCGACAGCACCCTGCCGGATGATCCCGCGCGGCTCGAACTGAACGCCAGCGCCCACAGCCTGCGCGCCACCCTGCACGAGGGCGGGCCGTCCTGCCCCGCACATCTGCACGAAGGGCGACGCCGCCTGATGGTGCTGGATGTGCCCAAGGCGGCGCTGCATGCGGCACCGCAACCGGTCTGGATTCACGGCACCGGCGGTCACCTGATCTGGCAGAACGACGCGGCCCGCGCATTCCACCCCGAGAGCATCGCCCGGATGACCGCCGCGCTCGGCCCGCTGCCCGAACCGACCGAAACCCGAACCCAGCGCATCAGCGTCCCCGATGCCGACGGCGCCGCACCGGATCGCTGGTTCGATCTCACCGTCACCCGCATGCAGGCGGGACACGCCTTTTATGCCTGCGACGTCACCGCCCTTGTCAGCGCCGAAACCGCACAGCGCGATTTCGTGCAGACCCTGGGGCGCACCTTCGCCGACCTGCCGACCGGGCTGGCGGTGTTCGATCGCGCCAAATCGCTGGCGCTGTTCAATCCGGCCCTGATCGACCTCACCGGCCTGCCGGTCGGCTTTCTCAGCGCCCGCCCCAATGTCATGAGCTTTTTCGACATGCTGCGCGATGCACAGGTCATGCCGGAGCCCAAGAATTACGCCAATTGGCGCAGCCAGATCACCGATATGGTCAGCGCCGCGCGCGGTGGGCTCTATCAAGACTGCTGGAGCCTTGTGACCGGCCAGACCTATCGCATCACCGGGCGGCCCCATCCCAACGGCGCTGTGGCCTTCCTGTTCGAGGATATCACGCCCGAAGTCTCGGAGGCGCGTCATCACCGCACCGAAATGGACTTGCGGCAGGCCGCGCTCGACCATCTGACCGAGGCGATCGCCGTGCTGTCACCGGATCGCCGGGTGATGTTCTGCAATGCCGGTTTCGGCGCGCTGCTCGGCATCGACCCGGACAGCAGCATCGCAGAGACGACGCTGCGCGACGTCATCGCCGCCTGTCAGGCACGTTTCCCGCAGACCACCGCCTGGCCGGCGCTGGAGCGCAAGATCGCCACCGGTGCCGCCACAACGCAGAGCATGACGCTCGCGGACGGGGCCGGGCGGCTCGATCTGCGGCACGCCCCGCTCGGGCGGGGAAACACCATGCTGTCGCTCTGCCATCACGCGGCAAAAGGCGCAGCCCTGATGCACGAACGCACCGGCTGATCCGGCTTGCGGGCAGGCGTGGCGCGTGTAGTGTCGGGCCATGTCCGGACCCTGCCGCACCCTCACCCTCGCCAGCCCCGATGCGACCTGCGCCTTTGCGCAGGCGCTTGGCTCACGGCTGTCGGCCGGTGACGTCCTGCTCCTCTCCGGCGGGGTCGGCGCAGGCAAGACCCATTTCGCCCGCTGCCTGATCCGCGCGCTCCTGCGCACGCCCGAAGACGTGCCTTCGCCCACCTACACGCTGGTGCAGACCTATCCCGGCACCCCCTGCGAGATCTGGCATGCCGATCTCTACCGCCTCAGTGACCCCACCGAGGTGATCGAACTCGGCCTCACCGAGGCGTTCGAGACCGCCATCGCCCTCGTCGAATGGCCCGACCGCCTCGGCGATCTCGCCCCTCCCGGCGCCCTCACCCTTGATTTCGCGCCCGCTGAGGCCGAGGACACACGCCACCTCACGCTCACATGGTCCGATCCACGCTGGACGGCAAAGCTTAACGGCCTCACCGATGACTGACCGCAGCGCCGCCATGGCCGATTTCCTCGCCGCGACCGACTGGCACACCGCCGAGGCACGCCCGCTCGCCGGTGACGCCTCGAACCGCCGCTACCTGCGCCTGCATCGCCCCGATGGCGCGCGCGCCGTGTTGATGGATGCCCCCCCGGACAAGGGCGAGGATACCCGCCCCTTCACCCGCATCGCCCGCTATCTGACGGGCCTTGGCCTCTCCGCCCCGGCCATTCTCGCCGAAGACGCGACCCGCGGCTTTCTCATCCTCGAGGATCTCGGCGACGCGCTCTTTGCCCGCGTTCTGGAACGCACGCCAGACGATGAAATGAGGCTCTATACCGCCGCAACTGACGTCCTCGTCGCGCTGCACCACCACGCCCCACCGGCCGATCTGCCCCCCTACTCCCCGCAACTCATGGCCGACATGGCCGCGCTCAGCTTCGACTGGTATCTCAAGGGTGCCACCGGCGAGGACAGCCCCAGGCGCGCCGCGTTCCACACCACGATGCACGACCTGCTTCAGCTCCACGCTCCGGAACAGGACGTGCTCATCCAACGCGACTATCACGCCGAAAACCTGCTCTGGCTGCCCGAGCGGTCGGGTGTGGCCCGCGTCGGCCTGCTCGATTTTCAGGACGCGATGCGCGGCCACCGGGCCTATGATCTGGTCTCGGTCCTGCAAGACGCCCGCCGCGATGTCGCCCCCGCCACCGAATCCGCGATGATCGCCCATTACATCGCCGCCGCCGATGTCGATCCCGACAGGTTCGCCGCCGCCTATTCCGCCTTGGGCGCACAGCGAAACCTTCGCATCCTCGGGGTCTTCGCCCGGCTCTGCCTGCGCGATGGCAAGGCCCAATACATCGACCTCATCCCCCGCGTCTGGCACCTCCTGCAACGCGACGTCGCACATCCGGCACTCGCCCCCCTCGCCTCCCTCGTGCACAGCACATTCCCCACCCCGACCCCCGCAATCCTGACCCGCCTCAAGGAGCAGCGCGCGACATGACACTGCCGGTCATGCTCTTTGCCGCCGGGTTCGGCACACGGATGGGCGCGCTCACGAAAACGCGCCCCAAACCGCTGATCGAGGTTGCGGGCAGGCCGCTCATCGACCACGCGCTCGATCTCGTCACCGCCTACGGCCCGCCCCGCACGGTGGTCAACCTGCACTACCTGCCCGACCAGATCACCGCGCATCTGGCGGGGCGCGACATTCTCTTTTCCCACGAGACGCCCGACATCCTCGAAACCGGCGGCGGCTTGCGCGCCGCCCTGCCGCTCCTCGGCCCCGGACCGGTCTTTACCATGAATACCGATGCGGTCTGGCACGGCCCCAACCCGCTTTCGCTGCTCGCCGACGCGTGGCACCCTGAGCAGATGGACGCACTGCTGCTCTGCATCCCCAGGGCTCAGGCCATCGGCCATTCCGGCACCGGCGATTTCCTGATCGCCGAGGACGGGCGCGCCACACGCGGCCCCGGCCTGATCTATTCCGGCCTGCAAATCATCAAACCCGACCTGCTGCACGAGATCGACGACCCCGCCTTTTCGCTCAACCTCCTCTGGGATCGCATGCTGGCCAAGACCCGCCTCAGCGCCCTGCCCTATCCCGGCCAATGGTGCGACGTCGGCCACCCCGACGGTATCCCACAGGCCGAGGCGATGCTGGGACACGGCGATGTTTGACCCCACCGACACCCCCCGCGTCTTCGGCCTCGCCCCCGGCGTCGATTTCCCGCGCGCGCTGGTCGAAGGCCTACGCGCCCGCCATGCCGGTCAACCGCCCGAGACGCTCGCCCGCGTCACCCTCATCGTCAACACCCGCCGCATGGCCCGTCGCATCCGCGACCTCTTCGATCAGGGCCCGCCCTGCCTGCTGCCCCGCATCAGCCTCGTCACCGATCTGGGCGAGATGTGGGATCTCGCGCATATCCCCGACCCGGTGCCGCGCCTGCGCCGGCGGCTGGAACTGGTGCAGCTGATCTCGACCCTGCTCGACACTCAGCCCGATCTCGCCCCGCGCAGCGCGATCTTTGATCTCTCCGACAGCCTCGCCGGTCTGATGGACGAAATGCACGGCGAAGGCGTGCCGCCACAGGTGATCGAGGATCTCGACGTCACCGATCAATCCGGCCACTGGGCGCGGATAAAATCGTTCCTGGGCATAGTTCGTCACTATTTCGAGGCCGATCCCGAAAACCCAGACGTCGAAACCCGGCAGCGCCTCGTGATCGAACGGCTGGCCGACCTCTGGGCCGAGACCCCGCCGCAATCGCCGATCATCGTCGCGGGATCCACCGGCTCGCGCGGGGCCACGCAACTCCTGATGCAGGCGGTGGCACGCCTGCCGCAAGGCGCGGTAGTGCTGCCCGGCTTCGATTTCGACGCGCCCGCCCATGTCTGGGACGCGCTCGCCGATCCGATGACCTCCGAGGACCACCCGCAATACCGCTTCGTACGGTTCGCCCAAGGCGCGGGCATCGCCCCGCAGGACATACGCCCATGGTCCGACGACACCCCCCCGCACCCCGCGCGCAACGCGCTCGTCTCGCTCGCCCTGCGCCCCGCGCCGGTCACCGATCAATGGCTGCGCGACGGGCCAAACCTGTGCGATATCGGTCCCGCCATGGCCGATGTCACGCTGATCGAGGCGCAATCGACCCGCACCGAGGCGCTCGCCATCGCGATGCGCCTGCGGCAGGCCGCCGAGGACGGCCAGACCGCCGCCCTCATCACGCCCGACCGCACACTCACCCGTCAGGTCACCGCCGCGCTCGACCGCTGGCACATCCTGCCCGACGACAGCGCCGGTCAGCCACTGCACCTGTCGCCGCCGGGGCGGCTCCTGCGGCACGTGGCCGATCTCTTTCGCCACCCGCTCAGCGCCGACGCGCTGCTGACCTTGCTCAAGCACCCGCTCACCCATCGCGGCACCGCGCGCAACGATCACCTGCGCCTGACCCGCGATCTGGAACTGCACCTGCGCCGCAACGGGCCGCCCTACCCGACCCGCAATAGCATGATGGAATGGATCAAGGACGACGCCGACCCGTTCCTTGTCGATTGGGTCGACTGGCTCTGCGATTGCTTCACCGACCGCGCGCAACCCGACGATGCCCCGCTCGACACCCGCGTCGAGGCGCATGTCATGCTCGCCGAACGCATCGCGCAGGGCTGTCACGAGGACGGATCCGGCACGCTCTGGCAAAAGGAGGCGGGGCAACAGGCCCACAAACTCATCACCTCCCTGCGCGACGAGGCAGGCGCGGCAGGCGCGCTAAACGCCACGGATTACGCCAGCCTCTTTCACAGCATCCTCTCCGGCGAAGAGGTCCGCGACCCGGCCGAACCGCACCCCCTTATCCTGATCTGGGGCACGCTCGAGGCGCGGGTGCAGGGCGCCGATCTGCTGATCCTCGCCGGTCTCAACGAAGGCAGTTGGCCCGAGGCCCCCAAGCCCGACCCGTGGCTCAACCGCGCGCTGCGCCATCAGGCCGGGCTCTTGCTGCCCGAGCGCCGCATCGGCCTCTCGGCGCATGATTTCCAGCAGGCGGTCGCCGCGAAAGAGGTCTGGCTCACCCGCTCGGTGCGCTCCGACGATGCCGAAACCGTGGTGTCGCGCTGGCTCAACCGGGTGCAAAACCTGCTCTCGGGCCTGCCCGGTCGGGGCGGCCCCGAGGCGCTCACAGCCATGCGCGCCCGCGGGCAGGCCTGGCTCGATCAGGTCGCAGCACTGGAATCCCCCGGCGAGGTGCCCCGCGCCCCGCGCCCGGCCCCCGCACCCCCCGCCACCGCGCGGCCCGATCACCTCAGCGTCACGGAAATCAAGCGCCTGATCCGCGACCCTTACGCGATCTACGCGCGCCACGTGCTGCGCCTGCGCCCGCTTGATCCGCTGATGAAACTGCCTGACGCGCTCCTGCGCGGCACCGTGTTGCACGAGATACTGGAGCTCTTCGTCAAGCACGCGCTCGATCACCCCGAACAGGGCACGCGCGAGGCTTTGCTCGCCATTGCAGACGCTGTTCTGGCCCAAAAGGTACCCTGGGGCGAGGCGCGCGCGCTCTGGCTCGCACGACTGGAACGGGTCGCGGACTGGTTCATAGAAACCGAGGCCAAGCGCCGCGCACAGGCCACGCCCGCGCGGTTCGAGGAAAAGGGCCGCGCCGAGATCCCGGAACTCGGGTTCACCCTCTCGGCCAAGGCCGACCGGCTCGATCTCGACGCGCATGGCCGGATGTATATCTACGACTACAAGACCGGCACGCCCCCCACGGCCAAGGAACAAAAGAATTTCGACAAGCAATTGCTGCTCGAGGCCGCGATGGCAGAACGCGGCGGCTTTGGCGATATTGGCCCGGTCCCGGTGATGCGCGCCGCCTTCATCGGGTTGGGCAGCACCCCCAAGGAGGTCGCGGCCCCGCTGGATGAGGAGCCCCCCGATCAGGTCTGGTCAGAGTTCAAGGAGCTGATTTCGGCCTATTCAGTGCCGCATAAGGGCTATGTCGCCCGCCGCGCCATGCACAGCTCCGAGGATCGCGGCGATTACGATCAACTCGCCCGCTTCGGCGAATGGGACGTGACCGATCCCCCGGATGAAAGCGGGGTGGGCCAATGACCGCGCGCGACGCCGCCACGCAGGCGCAGGTCGATGCCGCCCGGCCTGACCTCTCCACATGGCTCTCGGCCAATGCCGGATCGGGCAAGACCCGCGTGCTCACCGACCGCGTCGCGCGCCTCCTGCTCGACGGGGTCAATCCGCAGCATATCCTCTGCCTCACCTATACCAAGGCCGCCGCGAGCGAGATGCAGAACCGCCTGTTCCAGCGGCTTGGCGCTTGGGCGATGCTGGGCAATCGCGATCTGTCGGACGCGCTGCGCGAGTTGGGCCACGAGGCCGTGATCGACGATGACACCCTGCGCCGCGCCCGCCGCCTTTTTGCTCAGGCGATCGAGACCCCCGGCGGCCTGCGCATCCAGACCATCCACTCCTTTTGCGCCGCCCTCCTGCGCCGCTTCCCGCTTGAGGCGGGCGTCTCGCCGCAGTTCACCGAGATGGAAGACCGCACCGCCCGCCTCTTGCGCACCGAAATCGTCGAGGATCTGGCCGCCGGCCCGCAGGCCGACACGCTTTATGCCATTGCCCGGCACTATTCCGGCGAAACTCTCGATGATCTGACCGCAGAGATCACCCGCCACCGCAGCGGTTTCGCCCGCCCGGTCAGCGCGGCCGATCTTGCCGACGCCTTCGACCTGCCCGAGGGACTGAGCATGGCCGAGATCGAGGCGCGCGTGTACCTCGGCAATGAATCCAGCCTGCTCGATCACCTCATCCCGGCACTTCAGGCGGGATCGTCCAACGACACCAAGGCCGCAGCCAAGCTCTCGCGGATCACCGCGCTCGATCACCGCGCCCTGCCGATCTTCGAGGATGCCTTCCTCACCGGGCCCGGCGCGAAATCGCCGTTTTCCGCCAAGATAGGCACGTTCCCGACCAAGGCCACACGCGAAGCCCTAAGCCCCGTGATCGACCAGATCGAACACTGGATGCTGCGCGTCGAGGACACCCGCCAGACCCGCCTCGCCGTCCTCGCGCTCCAGAAAACACGCGCGCTGCATGACTTCGCCCACGCTTTCCTGCCTGCCTATGAGCACGCCAAGCAACTGCGCGGCTGGCTCGATTTCGACGACCTGATCCTGCGCGCCCGCGATCTGCTCACCGATCCCGCCGTCGCCGCCTGGGTGCTCTACCGGCTCGATGGCGGCATCGACCATATTCTTGTCGATGAGGCGCAGGATACCAGCCCGGTGCAATGGCAGGTCATCGAACGGCTGGCGCAGGAATTCACCAGCGGACAGGGCGCACGCCCCGACACCCGCCGCACGATCTTCGTCGTCGGCGACAAGAAACAGTCGATCTATTCCTTCCAGGGGGCCGACCCCCGCGAATTCGACCGTATGCAGCGCGACTTCGGCGCGCGGCTGGAAAACACCGGCACACCGCTGCAATCGCGGGTGCTGGCCTATTCCTTCCGCTCGTCCCGCGCCATCCTGACCACCGTCGATTGCTGCTTTGATCAAAGCGAGGATAGCGGTTTTACGCCGGAAGAGGGTCACAAAGCGTTTTTTGAGGCCCTCCCCGGCCGCGTCGATCTCTGGCCCCTAATCGAGAAGCCCGAGAGTGAAGAGCCCCCCGCCTGGCACATGCCGGTCGACGTGCAGGCCACCAATCACCCCGCGATCATCCTCGCCCGGCAGGTCGCGGCGGAAATGCGCGCCATGCTCGACCGGGGCGAGACGATCCCCGACCGCGACGGCTTTCGCCGCATCCGCCCCGGCGATTTCCTGATCCTCGTGCGCCGCCGCTCGACGCTCTTCCACGAGATCATCCGCGAATGCAAGGCGCAGGGCCTGCCCATCGCCGGGGCCGACCGGCTAAAGGTCGGCGCGGAACTCGCGGTGCGCGATCTGGCCGCGCTGCTCTCCTTCCTCTCGACGCCCGAGGATGATCTCTCGCTCGCCACCGCGCTGAAATCGCCGCTTTTCGGCTGGTCCGAGACCCAGCTTTACGACCTCGCCCACCACCGCAGCCAGCGCTACCTCTGGCAGGCCCTGCGCGACCGCCGCGCGGAATTTCCCGCCGTGCTGGAGATCATCGACGACCTGCTCGATCACGTCGATTACCTGCGCCCCTATGAGCTGATCGAGCGCATCCTCACCCGCCATGACGGGCGGCGCAAACTGCTCGCCCGCCTCGGGGCCGAGGCCGAAGACGGCATCGACGCGCTCCTCTCGCAGGCCATGGCCTATGAACAGCGCGCCGTCGACAGCCTCACCGGCTTTCTCGTCTGGATGGAAACCGACGATCTCGAGATCAAGCGCCAGATGGACAGCGCCAGCGACCGGATTCGCGTGATGACCGTGCACGGCGCCAAGGGGCTGGAGGCGCCGGTGGTGATCCTGCCCGAAACCGGCGCCTGGCGCGCCTCGCCCACGCCGCAGATCGTCGCACCATATGACGTGCCGCTCTGGACCGGGCTCGCCCCCGAAATGCCTGCCGTGATCCGCGACGCCGTCGATCAGCGCCGCGCCGCGCAAGAGGCCGAGCGCGACCGCCTGCTCTATGTCGCGATGACCCGGGCCGAGAAATGGCTGATCGTCGCGGCGCATGGTGATCTCGGATCAAGCGGCAACACCTGGTATGAAAAGGTCGCACGCGGGATGGAGGCGGCAGGGGCCACTACCCATAGCTTTGCCCAAGGGCCGGGCTTGCGCCTGCAACACGGGCTTTGGGCCGAAACAGAGACACAAATAGGCGACGAGCAATCGCGCAACATCCCACCTCTTGCACCTGTTTTCGAACACCCCGCGCCCCCAGCGCCCGAACGGATCAAGACGCTCAGCCCTTCCGATCTCGGCGGCGACAAGGCCCTGCCGGGCGAGGATGGGCTTGATGAAGAGGCCGCTTTCCGTCGCGGCCGTCAGGTGCACCGCCTGCTCGAATTCCTGCCGCAGGTGCCCGCCCCCGACTGGCCCGCCACAGCGGCCCGCCTGCTCTCCAACGGCCCGGATGCTGCGCAGGGCGAGGAACTGGCCCTCCTGCTGGCCGAGGCCGAAAAGGTCCTGACCCGGCCCAGCCTTGCCCCGCTTTTCGCCGGTGATGCCCTAACCGAGGTGGCGATCACCGCCGATCTTGGCCCCGCCCGCCTGCATGGCGTCATCGACCGGCTGATCCTCGCCCCCGATCATGTCCTGGCGGTGGATTTCAAGACCAACGCGATGGTCCCCGACACCGTCGCCGACTGTCCCGACGGCCTCTTGCGGCAGATGGGCGCCTATGCCCACGCCCTCGGCCAACTCTACCCCGACCGGCGCATCGAGACGGCGATCCTCTGGACCCGCACCGCCACCCTCATGCGCCTGCCGCACGAGAGCGTGAGCGCGGCCCTCGATTCCGCCGGGATCGCTTGACGCGACCCGTCCGGCTCCATAGGTTCAGCGTCGAAACCCTGACCGCTAGGAGACATGCACATGGCCACCGTTGCCGTAACCGACGACACCTTCGATGCCGAGGTGAAGAATTCCGATATCCCCGTCGTGGTGGATTTCTGGGCCGAATGGTGCGGCCCCTGCAAACAGATCGGCCCGGCCCTCGAAGAGCTGGCGACCGAGATGGAAGGCAAGATCAAGGTCGCCAAGGTCGATGTCGACAGCAACCCGAATTCCGCCGTCGCCATGGGCGTGCGCGGCATTCCGGCGCTGTTCATCTTCAAGAACGGCGAAGTGATCTCGAACCGCGCCGGCGCCGCCCCCAAGGCCGCGCTGCAAAGCTGGATCGAAGACAGCATCTGACGCCGTCAGGCTACCTCTTGGATTGGGGTCGCGCAGCGCGCGGCCCCTTTTATTTGCCCGCAAAACACGCATGATCGCCGCATGACCCTGACCAATTCCGATATCGCCGAGCTGATCACGCTGCGGCATGATCTGCACCGCCACCCCGAGATTTCGGGCGAGGAGGGTGAGACCGCACGCCGCATCACCACGGCGCTTGAGGCCTCGCCGCCCGATACCTTGCTGACCGGTCTCGGCGGTCACGGTGTGGCGGCTGTCTATGCCGGGGCCGAGAGCGGCCCGACGGTGCTATTCCGCTGCGAACTCGACGCGCTGCCCATCGAAGAGCTGGGCGATCTGCCACACTGCTCGACCCGTCCCGGCAAGGGCCATCTTTGCGGCCATGACGGGCATATGACCGTGCTGATGGGGCTCGCGCGGCTCCTGTCGCGCCACCGCCCCGCACGCGGCCGCGCCGTGCTGCTCTTTCAACCGGCCGAGGAAACCGGGGCAGGGGCCGCCGCCGTGCTGGCCGATCCGAAATTCGAGACTATTTCACCCGATTACGCCTTTTCGCTGCACAACATGCCGGGCTTGCCTCTGGGGCATATCGGCCTCATCCCCGGCCCGGTCAACTG
This sequence comes from Roseovarius sp., assembly GCF_040219995.1. GTDB lineage: Bacteria > Pseudomonadota > Alphaproteobacteria > Rhodobacterales > Rhodobacteraceae > Roseovarius. The sequence goes on from NZ_JAVJUC010000030.1 coordinate 32,922, forward strand.
CGCCTCGCGCGGGATGGCGGTCTTCCTCACCGGCAAATCCGCCCACGCATCAGAGCCCGAAAACGGCACCTCGCCGATGGCGGCCCTCAGCAGCCTCATGCCGCGCCTCACCGCGCTCAGCCATGGCACGCCGCAGGACACGCATTTCACCCTCGCCACGGTGACTCACGCCCAAATGGGCGCGCCCGCCTTCGGCATCGCCCCGGGCGAGGCCACACTCTACGTCACGCTGCGCACGCTGACCGATGATCGCATGGCCGCGCTGTGCGAGGCCGCCGAAATGCTGGTGCAGGAGGCGGCCAACGCTCATGGCCTGACATTCGCCCTCACCTATCACGACATCTTCGCCCATTGCGAAAACCACCCGGATGCGACCCAAATCCTGCGCAACGCGCTCGACACGCTCACCATCACCCATGACGACAGCGGCCTGCCGATGCGCGCCTCCGAGGATTTCGGCCGCTTCGGCCACAGCGCAAAATCCGCCATGCTGTTCCTCGGCGCAGGCACCGATCACGCAGCACTCCACAATCCCGATTACGACTTTCCCGACGATCTGATCCCCATAGGCGCGCAGATCTTTCACCGGGTGGCGCGCGACCTGCTCGGGTGACGTCACCCTTGCACCCATCTCCCACCCCTTCCATATAGGGCGGACCAGAACGGAGGCCCTGACATGAGCGATTTTCCCGGTTGGCACGGCACCACCATCATCGGTGTGCGCAGGGGCGGCGAGGTCGTCGTCGCGGGCGACGGGCAGGTCAGCCTCGGCCAGACCGTGATCAAGGGCAGCGCCCGCAAGGTGCGCAGGCTCAGCCCCGGAGGCTATGACGTGGTGGCGGGCTTCGCCGGCTCCACGGCGGATGCCTTCACCCTTCTGGAACGGCTCGAAAGCAAGCTCGAGGCCACCCCCGGCCAGTTGCAGCGTGCCTGCGTCGATCTCGCCAAGGAGTGGCGCACCGACAAATACCTACAAAAGCTCGAGGCGATGCTGATCGTCACCGATGGCGATCAGCTTTACGTCATCACCGGCGCGGGCGACGTGCTCGAGCCCGAGCATGATATCGCCGCCATCGGCTCCGGTGGCAATTTCGCCCTCGCAGCCGCCCGCGGCCTCGCGGAGAAAACCGACCTCTCCGCCGAAGACATCGCCCGCAAGGCCATGTCCATCGCCGCCGATATCTGCGTCTACACCAATGGCAACCTGACGGTGGAGAAGATCGCGAAATCCTAACCGGATTTGTCGACCGCCTCCATATAGGCCCGCAACACGGCGTTCATGCGGGTCTGATAGCCCTTGCCCTGGCTGCGGAAAAACTCGACGATGTCCGCGTCGATCCGCAGCGAAATCAGCTTCTTCGGTTCGGGCTCCACAAGCCGCGCCTTGGACCAGTCAACGTCGATTTCCTGGTCGCCTTCATGATCCGGAGCCGCCTTGACGCGCTCCCAATCAGTTTGGCTCTTCATCCTGCGTATCTCGTCGAGCGACATACGCGTCATATGCTTCTCGCTCATCGCGTCTTGCCTTTCGAACTGTGATGATCCGAATTGTCTCGCCGCGCATCGTGAACACTGCCGCGAGATAGGTCTCGTTTACGTAGCCAATCGCAATCTCGCGTGTCTCGATGTCACTGCGTCCTGAGAGTAGGAGGTAGTTCGTTTCAAAAACTTCCACCGCATCCAGAAAGTCTAGGCCGTGTTTTTGCAGAGCAGCTCGCCGTTTGTTTTCATCCCACTGGTAGTTTCCATCATTATTCATTTCAATTAACCCAATTCAGATTCGAGGTTTCGAAGTTTGGGTCGTCTGTCCCTGCCCGCTTTCATCGTTATGCTCGATGCTCCGCGCAAGATTATAAATACACTTTGTAGCTACAAATATCAACCCCTTCAAATCCCCGCCCACACTGCGTATCTCTGCACAAACCGGTAAAGGAATGCTGAATGACCGACCTGACCCCGCGCGAGATCGTCTCGGAACTCGACCGTTTCATCATCGGACAGAAGGACGCCAAGCGCGCCACCGCCGTCGCCCTGCGCAACCGCTGGCGCCGCAAGCAGCTCTCGGATGACCTGCGCGACGAGGTTTACCCCAAGAACATCCTGATGATCGGCCCCACCGGCGTCGGCAAGACCGAGATCTCCCGCCGCCTCGCCAAACTCGCCCGCGCCCCCTTCATCAAGGTCGAGGCCACCAAGTTCACCGAGGTCGGCTATGTCGGCCGCGACGTCGAACAGATCATCCGCGATCTCGTCGACAGCGCCATCGTGCAGACCCGCGACTACATGCGCGAAGACGTCAAGACCCGCGCCCAACAGGCCGCCGAGGAACGCGTCATCACCGCCATCGCAGGCGAAGACGCCCGCGAGGGCACCCGCGAGATGTTCCGCAAGAAACTCCGCGATGGCCTGCTGGACGACACCGAGATCGAGATCGAAATCTCCGACAGTTCCAACCCCTTGGGCATGATGGACATTCCCGGCCAGCCCGGCGGCCAGATGGGGATGATGAACCTCGGCGATATCTTCGGCAAGGCGTTCGGCAACCGCACCACCACCAAGCGCATCACCGTCGCCGACAGCCACGATCTCCTGGTCAGCGAGGAGGCCGACAAGCTCTTGGATGATGAGGCCGTGACCCGCACCGCACTCGAATCCGTCGAGCAGAACGGTATCGTCTTTCTCGACGAGATCGACAAGGTCTGCGCCAAATCCGACGCGCGCGGCGGCGATGTCTCCCGCGAGGGGGTGCAGCGCGACCTGCTGCCGCTCATCGAGGGCACCACCGTCTCGACCAAGCACGGCGCGGTCAAGACCGACCATATCCTCTTCATCGCCTCCGGCGCCTTCCACATCGCCAAACCGTCAGATCTGCTGCCCGAACTGCAAGGCCGCCTGCCCATCCGGGTCGAGCTGCGCGCCCTGACCGAGGCCGATTTCGTCCGCATCCTGACCGAGACCGACAACGCCCTCACCCGCCAATACACCGCCCTCATGGGCACCGAGGAGGTGACGGTCGACTTCACCGAAGACGGCATCGCCGCGCTCGCCCGCATCGCCGCCGAGGTCAACCAGTCGGTCGAGAACATCGGCGCGCGGCGGCTCTACACGGTGATGGAACGGGTGTTCGAGGAGCTGTCCTTCACCGCCCCCGACCGCGCGGGCGAGTCCGTGACGGTGGATGCGGCCTTTGTCGAGGAGAACCTCGGCGAGCTGATGCGCTCGGCGGATTTGTCGAGGTATGTTTTGTGAGGGATGAGTTTCGCTTATGAAATAGTAGGCATAGATCTAATGGTCTGTTTCTTGATCTTTTGTGCAAATCAATGAACGCGGCTAGCCGCCGCTATCAAAGCATCGGCCACTACCTGACTTTCATCTTCATCAACAATTGCTTCGGCCACGTTGGCCTCACGCAACAAGTCAAGCGCTCCCATGTATTCGCGTCGTAGTTCATGCTTTCTGGGTGCCCCCGCGACAATATAAGGACAAACCTCCGGGTTTTCTCTCAGCCGCGTCAAGGTTCCGACGAGCCTCGAAGCTTTTCCGAAAAGAGTGTCAGCATTCGCCATGTCCAATGAGATTGGCTGCACGACATGTAAACGACCATTCTGGTAAGCGTGTCTAAAGCGGACTTCTCCGAAACGAGGGGTTTTGACGATTTTTTCTTCGAGCATTAGGTCCACAGGCGCAGCTCTTAGCTTCTGTTGGAAAACAGAATACACGTCTTCATCTGATCGAGATTCACGACCTGCATCCGCATCCCATCTACTGACATAACGTGTAAACAGGCGGTCAAGCTCGTCTTTGGGTGACGACGTCATCCCCGCTCCAGGCTCAAGCCAGCGCAGCGAGCTATCGTCCTCAGGAAGTAATTTTCGGGCAACACTGTCTGACGTAAGCTTGCTATCAAACAACGAACCTTGCTCCATCTTTTGACCAATTGAAGTAACCTTTGCTTCAATTGCACGGATAACCTGCCGGAACCCGTTTGCCCCTAAATCTGGATAGGCCTGCGTTAGCCGTGGGCTCGCTGTCCTGCCTCTCATTCTAAGAAAGCCTTGCTCTGGCGCAGATAGCAAAACACCAACATTCAAGGCTTCACCTATCCATGCATCATGACGATACTGGAGTACAGAAAACGTGTACAGTGTCTGACTCAGTTGCATCTGTTTGCTTCAACCTGCATGTGAACGGCGTCAATGTTATCAACAGCCTCGAGAAGATACTCTGTGATTTTGTTCGCAACGTGGCGCGACCACTCATCGAATACGGGTTCGTTCGCATACCCTACAATTTTGGCTGTGGGCAAGGATTTCCAACGCTGAACGGACTCGCCAAATGACGCTTTTTTATTTCGCTTGATCCCCCGCCACAGCGGATGCTCGTCAATCTCTCCGACATCATTCACCACACCGCCCTCTTTCCATGGCTTAGGTGTGATGGCACGTTCTTCATCAGTGCCGGCCGCATCAACAAAGCTCTCCTCCTGATCTATCATACCATAAGTATCATTTTTTATCAGAAGGTTAGGATTTGGTATGACACGGTCCCAGTTCTGGATCATTGTGTCGAACAAATAAATTCCTGTCGCCATTTCGAGTTGAACATCGCGTACGCTCATTGCTTGGGACCATTCTGACCACCCAGGGCCTAGTGAGACAGAACCGATCAATAGCTTTGGACCCGCCTCTAAACGCTGCGCGAGTGTTGCGCCTGACCCGGTCTTAATGGGAGTGTGACCATAAATAACGGAGGCCATCTGCAAAAGTTCCGGTGTCACCTCAACCGCTACCACTCTGGCGCAAGGCAAGCCCAAATCCTGAGCCAAACGAGTCGCGATCCATTCTCTTTCGAGACAATATGGAGACTTTGCTTCATGCAACTCAGGGGATTTCAGGTACGCCTCGATAGTATCGCCAGCCGAATTTACTAGCTCCACCATTGGTGGTCGAGCCCTACCACTCTCCGCACGTCGATGGATCATTGATACTCGCCACCGCATACCGCCCTCAATCCCACGCCGTACTCAGTAAATCTCCAAGCAAGCCGATCATCCATTTCTGTTCAGTGTCTTAACACAATACATATTCTTTGCCCTAGTCAACGTTCGCTATCAGAGAGCCGCCGTCCGGCAAGCGCAAGGTTGGCATTCATGGTCATCACCACCCACGTCATTCCCGCGAGAGCAGGAATCTCTCTTTTGCCCACGTCCCACCCACTTCACGAGATCCCCGCCTGCGCGGGGATGACGGGCTAGCGACCCGCCGGGGTGCAATTCCCTCCATTTCACCAAATCTCGCGCTTCCCCCTCCGCAGAACCCGCGCTAAACACCTCTCATGATTGTTCCGGTCCTGCTTCTGTTCCTGTCCCTTGTCGGTGTCGCCGTGGCACTGGTCCTGCCCGGCTACGAGGATTTTATCCTGCTGGCCGCACCCTGTGCCATCGCCGCCCTCATGGTGCTGCTGGGTGCCCTCGTCGCCCGGATCAAGGCCCCGCCCGAGGCCGAGCCGAACCGCATCCTGATCGACGGCTCCAACGTCATGCACTGGAAGGACAACACCCCGCAGATCGCCACGCTGCGCGAGGTCATCGGGCATCTGCGGGACTTGGGCTTTGCGCCGGGGGTCATATTCGACGCCAATGCGGGCTATCTGCTGACCGGCAAGTACAAACATGACGACGCCATGGCCGGGTATCTCGGGCTGGCAGAGGATTGGGTGATGGTCGTGCCCAAGGGCACGATTGCCGACAGCTACCTGCTAACCGTGGCGCGCGACGTGGATGCGCCCATCGTCACCAATGACCGCTACCGCGATTGGGCCGGGGAATATCCCGAGATCGCCGAACCGGGGCGGCTCATCCGGGGCGGCTATCGCGACGGGGCGCTCTGGCTCGACGATATCGCCGCGCCTGTGCCCGCTTGAGGGCGATTTAGGCCCCGTTTTTCGACACCGACGCAATACCGACAGAATACCGACGCGATACAGCCCGCGTGAAAACCGCTTTTCTCTCCCCCCGTTTCACGCAAGGAAGGGGACATGCCGATTCTCGCATTCCTCCGCGACAACGCGCCCTGGCTCACCGCCGGGGTGTTGCTGACCTTTCTCAGCAGTTTCGGGCAGACCTATTTCATCTCGGTCTTCGCCGGTGAAATCCGTGCGGGGTTCGGGCTAAGTCACGGGGAATGGGGCGGAATTTACACCCTCGGCACCACCGCCTCGGCGCTGGTGATGGTCTGGGCCGGGGGCCTGACCGACCATTTCCGCGTCCGCGTGCTGGCCCCCATCGTCCTCCTCCTGATGACCGGCGCCTGCCTCTTCATGGCGGTAAACCCGGTCTGGTGGCTGCTGCCACTGGTCATCTTCACCCTCCGCTTCACCGGCCAAGGCATGATGAGCCACCTGGCAGTCGTAGCCATGGCCCGCTGGTTCATCGCCAGCCGGGGAAAAGCGTTATCTATCGCGACCTTAGGCAACGCGGTGGGGGAGTCTCTGCTGCCCCTGATCTTCGTTTCCCTGCTGATAATCCATGACTGGCGGGTGCTGTGGGTGGCCGCCGCGGTGATGGCCCTGATCGGAATTCCGCTCCTCCTCCTGCTCCTCCGCCGCGAGCGCACGCCGCAAAGCTGGGCCCAGACCAGCCAGTCGCTCGGCATGGACGGGCGGCACTGGACACGGGGCCAGACGCTGCGGCATTTCCTCTTCTGGTTCATGATCCCGGCGCTTCTGGGGCCCTCGGCCTTCAACACCGCGTTCTTCTTTCACCAGGTGCATATCGCTGAAATCAAAGCGATTTCCCATGTCGAGCTGGTGGCGATGTTCCCGCTCTATACGGTGGTGGGGATCGGTGCGATGGTCCTCTCGGGCTGGGCGCTCGACCGGCTGGGCACGGGGCGGCTCTTGCCCTTCATGCAGTTGCCGATGGTTGTGGCCTTCACCCTCTTTGCGTTTTCCGAGGGCACGGCGATGCTGATCCTCGGCTTTGTCTTCCTGGCGCTAACCACCGGGGCGAACAGCACCCTGCCCAATGCGTTCTGGGCAGAATTCTACGGCACCGCGCATATGGGCAGCATCAAGGCGATGGCGGCGGCGATCATGGTCTTCGGCTCGGCCATCGGGCCGGGACTGACCGGCCTCGGGATCGACCTCGGCCTCGGGATCGAGGCACAGTTCCTGCTGATCGCGGGGTATTTCATCTTCACCAGTGTGATGATGGCCATTGGCGTGACCCGCGCCCGCCCGCAGCTATCGCTGACGTCGTAGATAGACGTAATAGGCCCCGCCGCCGCCATGCTTCAGATGCGCCTCGCTGATTTGCAGGACCAGCGGCGCGAGCGGCATCATCTTGAGCCATTGCGGCACGTTGTGGCGCAGCACGCCGTGGCGGACCGGGATCGGCCCGCCGGGATCGCGATGCTTGCCCTTGCCGGTGACGACCAGCACGAGGCGCAGCCCCGCGGCATGCGAACGCTGGATGAAAGTGTTGAGCGCGGGATGCGCCTGATCGAGCGTCATGCCATGCAGATCAAGCTTGGCCTCGGGCATCAACTTGCCACGTTTCAGGCGGGCATGAGCCTTCTTGTCCATCTTCACCGGGGCATTGCCGATGCGTTCGGCAATTCCGGGCAGCACATCATGGCCGTGCGGCTGGCCGTTGGCGGATTGGCCAATAGTAAACGGCGCGACCGGGGCGGCGCGCGGTGTGACAGGCTTGGGCTTGGGCTTTGCAGTGTCGGTCAGGGTGCCGGGTAGCGGCTTGCGTTCGGGTGCGAGCGGCGTTGCCTTGCGTGCCACCTCCTCCCAGAGGGCCAACTCATCCGGGCGCAGGCGGCGGCGGCTCACGGCTCTTGCTCCATCAGCATTGCATAGGCGCGCTGAATCGGCATCAGCACGGCCATGCGCCCCGGATCGCGCAGCTTTCCGGCGGCAAGACCCGCCGCATCACCGGTGCCGAAGAATATATCGGCGCGCTGTGCCCCTTTGATCGCTGATCCGGTATCCTGTGCAATCATCAGGCGGTGCATGGGATCGGCGCCTGCCTTCTCGATCCAGACCGGTGCGCCGAGCGGTACGAACGCAGGATCTACCGCTACCGTGCGCCCGGTGGTCACGGAGCGGTTCATTGCACCCAAGGGACCTCGCTCGGCGGGCACCTGATCAATCCGGCGAAAGAACACGTAGGACGGATTGTGCATCAAGAGCTCACGCCCTTCGACCGGGTTGCGCCGCACCCAGTTCTTGATCACCTCGGCGCTGACTTGGTGTACGTCATATACCCCGCGTCTCACCAACTCGACCCCGATAGAGCGATATTCATGTCCGTTCGCACCGCCATAGCCCACACGGATCACGCGGCCGTCCGGTAGCCTGATCCTGCCCGATCCCTGAATTTGGAGAAAGAACAGCTCCACCGGGTCATCAACCCATGCGATTTCAAGGTCTCGCCCGCGCATCACGTCGGTTTCCAGTATGTCGCGCCGGGTCAGCCACGGATTACTGCGTTTCGCCTCGGGCGGTTCACGATAAACGGGATAACGATAACGCGCATCAGGCCGCAGTGCGCCGTTCAGTTCCGGCTCGAAATAGCCAGTGAAAAGCGCCCGCTTGCCGTCGTTGATCACGACGGGGCGAAAGAACAACTCGAAAAACGCACGCGCATCGGGGCGCTGTCCGGCCAACGCACAAAGCGCTGTCCAGTCCGGATCATCGAGATCGGCACAGGTGTTAAGAAACACTTCGAGGGCAGCGGCGTGGTCATCAGCCTTCCACCCCTGTAAATCTGAGAAATCTAGGATGTCGTGGCGGATATCCTGCGCGACTGCGGGCAGGCCCGGCCCAGAGAGGGCCAGCACCAACATGATCGCCCGCAGCGCGCCCGTCATTCGCCCGTGGCAACAAGCCGCCAGTTCGGATCGTCCGAGCCCATGACACGCTCGTAGGTCCAGATATCTTTCTGACGCTTGCTTTGTCCCGGCGCGCCCTCGATGATTTCACCATTGGCGTCACGCACGACCGAGATCAGCTCTCCCACGCAGCGCACATCAATCTCGGCGCTCTTGGTGTCGGAATTGAATCTTGCATCGACAAGGGCAAGATCACGGACACCGAGAAATTCCGCCTCGATGGTCAGGCCTTGTTTCTCGCGATCATCGACGACCTGCGCAAACGCCTCATAGACATCCCGGTCCATGAACGGCATCACTTCGTCAAGCTTGCCCTGCTCAAATGCCATGAGGATCATCTCATACGCGCCTCGCGCGCCTTGCAAGAAGCCGGTAACATTGAAATCGGGTTCGATGCGCTTCATCTCGGCCAAGGCAGCGGCGGCATCGGAATCCTCGGGCACGTGGTCGATGATGTCATGATCAGGGCCACCTTCGATCACCTCGAATTCCCGGCGGGGGGCCTGTCCGGTCCGAGGCTGGGTGCGCGGCGGGCCTTCATAACCATCCCGTGTGCCCAGAACACTCTTCAGCCGCAAGATCAGGAAAATGGCGATACCGGCGAGCACCAGTAACTGCAGGATGGGCGAATTCATGGGCACCTCATGTTGTGCGGGGCATGGTAAGCTCTGTCGCTCGTCCTTATGTAGGGGACGTGATGGACCAAGTCCACCGTGAGGACCAGAAAACGAAGGAGGGTCGCGCATGTGGCTGTTGCTTGCATTCATCGCTGTCCCGTTGATCGAGATTGCATTGTTTATTCAGGTGGGCGGGTTGATCGGACTTTGGCCGACATTGGCTATCGTAATCCTGACCGCGCTGCTCGGGACGTGGCTGTTGCGCATGCAGGGCGCAGCAGCACTCGCCGACCTACGACGCAGCTTCTCCGAGGTCGAGGACCCGTCAGAGCCGTTGGCCCATGGCGCTATGATCCTGTTTGCCGGGGCGCTCTTGCTGACACCGGGGTTTTTTACCGATGCCGTGGGCTTTGCGCTTCTGACACCGCCGGTGCGCAGGCGGATCTTCATCGAATTGCGTAAACGGGTGCATGTGGCCCGTTTCGAGGCGGGATCGCAGCCGCGACCCGACCCACAGCCCGACATCATAGACGCAGATTATGAAGATCTTGATGCCTCAAAAAACAGTTCTGGCAAGCCCTCGGGCTGGACTAGGCATTGAGGCACCGCGCACCGCCTGCTATGGAACACGCGATATTCGTTTGAGCCATCCATCAGGAGAGTCCCATGGCAGACCAGGAAAACGGGGCAGCCGCCCAGGAAACCCCGCAGGTGCGCATGCACATCATGACGCAATTCGTGCGCGACCTGTCCTTTGAAAACGTCCTTGCGCAGCGCGGCACTGGCGGCGAGGTTCAGCCTGACGTTCAGGTCGCTGTCAATCTCGACGCCAAAAAGCGCTCGACGGAGCATCAGTATGAGGTGGCGACCAAACTCAACATCACCTCACGGAACAAGGAAAGCAAAGAGACGCTATTCGTGCTCGAAATGGACTATGTTGGCGTGTTTCATGTCGAGAACGTGCCAGAAGACCAGCTTCATCCCTTCCTGTTAATCGAATGTCCTCGGATGATCTTTCCGTTCATCCGCCGTATCGTCAGCGATATGACACGCGACGGTGGCTTCCCACCGCTCAATCTTGAAAACATCGACTTTGTCCAGCTTTATCGCAATGAGATCGCGCGCCGCCAGGCAGAAGCGGGAACCCAGACCGCAGACGTCTGATCTAACGCGACCAGAGTGCTGCGTCGCCCATCTGCTCGACAAATGCGGAATGGGCGGCGCTTTCCTTCGCACTGAGACGCGCGGGCAGGGGTCTTGGGCGTTGGCCAGGTCGCCAGTTTGCGTCCGAACCACTCGCGACCTGATGCGTCACATGACTCGATGACAGGACAAGATCGGGCTGCCGCCCTCCGATCAATTCCAGATAGACCTCCGCTAGAATTTCCGAATCGAGCAACGCTCCGTGCAAAGTTCGCGCGGTGTTGTCGATTGCAAAACGCCGACATAGTGCGTCGAGAGATGCCGGTGATCCAGGGAATTTCTGCCGTGCCATGGTCAACGTGTCGATGGCCTGCGCCCATGGCAGTTGCGGCAGGCTGAGCCAGCCGAGCTCCGCGTTAAGGAATTTCATGTCGAACGCAGCATTGTGAATTACCAGCTTGGCGTCGCCAATAAACTCGACAAAGGCCTGAGCCACGTCACGGAACAGCGGCTTATCCTTCAGCGTCACCTCACCGGGGCGCGGCGGGCGCGGCGCGGCAAGAAGATCAGGGCCAATACCGTGCACGCCAAAGGCTTCATCAGGCATGCCCCGTTCAGGATTGATATATTGGTGATAGGTTCGCCCGGTCGGCATGTGATTATAAAGCTCGATGGCCCCGATCTCGACAATTCGGTCACCGCTTTCAGGATCAAAGCCCGTCGTCTCCGTATCGAGAACGATTTCACGCATTGAGTCGGGTCCTTTCGATATGGTCGAGCACGCCTCGCACCTGTGCGCGGGCATGATCAAGATTGTCAGTTTCGATCACATAATCTGCACGGATGCGTTTCTCGGCATCCGGCATCTGGTTTTGCATGATCGCCTCGACTTCCTCTGCATCCATGGTCCCGCGCGCCATCACACGGGCGCGTTGCTCTTCGGGCGTCGTTGAAACGACCACGGTCGCATCAAGATACCGCTGTGCCCCGGTCTCGAACAAGAGCGGAATATCAAGCACAGTGATCGGCGCGGTTTGCGCGTTGATAAATGCCTGTCGATCACGCGCTACTAGGGGATGCACGATGGCCTCGATCTTGTGCAAGGCAGCCGGATCATGACGAATGGTCTGTTTGAGTGCCTCGCGGCAAACGCTGCCTTCGCGCACCACATCGGGAAAGGCGCGCGCCAAAGGGGCAACTGCAGATCCACCTAAGGAATACAGCCGGTGCACGGCAGCATCGGCATCCCAGACCGGACACCCCTCATCAGCAAACATGGCAGCTGTCGTGGATTTGCCCATCCCGATGGATCCGGTGAGACCAAGGCGAAAGGTCATCGCAAGGCTGCAGCGCGGGTCGCACTATCTACCGTCGGGCGCGTCCCAAACCAACGCTCAAAGGCGGGTACGGCCTGATGCAACAGCATGCCGAGCCCGTCTACGGTGACACAGCCCATCTTCTCGGCCTCTATCAAGAGGTGTGTCTTGAGGGGCGCGTAAACCAGATCAGTGACAACCGTGCCTTTGCGCAAACCATCAAGGGGCACACGAAGCGGTGGGCTCCCGATCATGCCAAGCGATGTAGTGTTCACAACCGTCGAAGCTTCGTCCATCATGTTCCCAGCCTGAACCCAGTCAATGACTGTCAAACGACGACCGAATTCCTGCTGCAAAGCATCGGCGCGCACCCGAGTGCGGTTGGAAATCAGGATTTCTGGTACTCCTACATCAAGGAGGGATGCTACGACGGCCCGCGCTGCGCCTCCTGCACCAAGGATTGCGGCCGGTCCCGCCTCGGGACGCCAATCGGGCGCGTTCTGGCGCAAATTCTGGATAAACCCGTACCCATCTGTATTGTCCGCGTGGATTTTTCCGTCTTTGCGGAAAATAAGCGTATTGGCGGCACCGATCAGTGTTGCGCGATCGGTGACAAGGTCAGCAATTTCAAGAGCACGCTCTTTATGAGGGACGGTAATATTCACCCCTACAAACCCCGCCTTTGGCAAACTGCGCAGGATTTCCTCAAGATCATTGGCCTCGACATGCATTGGCACGTAGTAACCGGAAATGCCCAGTGACTTTAGCCAATGGCGGTGCAGTTGCGGGGATTTCGAATGGGCGATCGGGCAACCGATGACTCCGGCCAAGGGAATTTTGGCATGGCTCATGTGGGCAAATCTCCTCGCAGGGTCAGAAAAGACAAAAGATCAAGCAGGGGAAGCCCCAATACGGTGAAATAATCCCCTTCTATACGAGAAAACAAGCGCACTCCTTCAGCCTCTAGCTGGTAGGCTCCGACACTCGCACCGATTTCCGGCCAATTCCGTTCAAGATACCCCTCAAGCCAGGCTTCTGAAAAAGCGCGCATGGTCATGCGCACAGCACCAACATGTCGCCAGACCGGCTTGCCCGACTCGCACAGCACCGCGGCAGACAAAAGATCATGCCGTTTACCCCGCATGCAAAGCAGTTGGCTGCGGGCTTCTTCAAGACTGCGGGGTTTCGATAACAGACGCCCCTCAAGATTGAGAACTTGATCACAACCGAGGACAAGCGCCTCCGGTTTTTTTGAGCTGACACGCAGTGCTTTGAGTTCGGCGAGCGCGTCGGCAATATCGCGAGGCGTGGTTTGCTCTGCCAACAGACTGTCACGCAAAACCGATTCGTCCACTCGGGGTGGCACGACGTCGATCTTAAGTCCCGCGTTCTCCAGAAGCTGGCGTCGGATTTCAGAACCGGAAGCGAGTGTCAGGGTGAGTGTCATGTGGATAACCTTAAGGAAATGTTAAGGGTGTCTTTAGGAGATTCCGAACGAAGTTCCGCGAAACGCCGACTATCATCATCCTTCGCATAGTTTCAGCGATACTGTGGCTCTGATATCCCGATCTGACAAGGATGACTCCTGGCATGTTGAAATCCCTCCGCCGGGTAAGTTGTCAACAGGCTTGACAGATATCTGCGCCGCATACTCATGTAATCAACATATTGATATTTCTATATTAATTTCATCGCAACCCAGATATTTTCACTGCGTTGTTAAACAATTCACAACCTTACCAACAAGTGGATAACACAATGCGCGAATATTTGATCCACAGGTATCGCCCTGCCTACAACCAACTACAAATCCTTTTCTCTCTTATTTATTAATAAGGTAGACCGAGCGTCGTCGCTGCCATCTGACATTCAGGAATGATTGACCTTCGACGCCATCGGGCTTAAGACACGGTCTAAGCGCCCGTCCGGGTGGCCGCGACCTTCCCATATTACCAAAGACATGCCCGTTGCCGGTATGACCATAGGATGTATCATGTCTGACGACCGTCTGAACCTGTCCGATCTCAAAGCGTTGAGTGCCAAGGAACTGCTTTCGATTGCTGAGGAACTCGAAATCGAGAACGCCTCGACAATGCGAAAAGGCGAGATGATGTTCTCGATCCTCAAAGAACGTGCCGATGAAGGCTGGATCGTGTTCGGCGATGGTGTGCTAGAAGTGTTGCAGGATGGGTTTGGTTTCCTGCGTTCGCCCGAGGCGAATTATCTTCCTGGTCCGGATGACATTTATGTATCTCCGGAAATGATACGCCAATACTCCTTGCGCACGGGTGACACCATAGAAGGGGAGATGCGTCAACCGGATGATAATGAACGGTATTTTGCGCTCACGTCGGTTACGCAGATCAACTTCCAAGAGCCAGAACGTGCTAAGCACAAGATTGCTTTTGATAACCTGACGCCGCTTTATCCCGACGAACGTTTGACGATGGAAGTTGAGGATCCGACGATCAAGGATCGTTCTGCTCGATTGATAGACCTGGTGGCACCAATAGGTAAGGGGCAACGCTCGCTGATTGTCGCGCCACCGCGAACGGGTAAGACCGTTCTGTTGCAGAACATCGCCAATAGCATCGAAAAAAACCATCCCGAATGCTACCTGATCGTCTTGCTGATTGATGAGCGTCCCGAAGAAGTCACGGATATGCAGCGGTCGGTGAAGGGCGAAGTTGTAAGTTCGACCTTTGACGAACCGGCAACACGCCACGTCGCGGTCTCCGAAATGGTGATCGAGAAGGCAAAGCGTTTGGTTGAGCATAAGCGGGACGTGGTCATCTTGCTCGATTCAATCACGCGTCTCGGTCGGGCATTCAATACGGTGGTCCCCAGCTCTGGCAAAGTTCTGACAGGCGGTGTCGATGCAAACGCCCTACAACGACCCAAGCGGTTCTTTGGTGCCGCTCGGAATATCGAGGAAGGCGGATCGCTCACCATCATTGCCACCGCATTGATCGATACTGGTAGTCGGATGGACGAAGTGATTTTCGAAGAATTCAAAGGGACAGGTAACTCTGAAATTGTGCTTGACCGTAAAGTTGCAGACAAGCGTGTGTTCCCGGCGATCGACATTCTGAAATCGGGCACTCGCAAAGAGGACTTGCTGATCGACAAGACCGACCTTCAGAAGACCTTTGTTCTGCGGCGTATCCTCAACCCTATGGGTACTACGGATGCGGTAGAGTTCTTGCTTTCCAAGCTGAAGCAGACGAAGTCGAATGCTGAATTCTTCGATTCTATGAACACCTAAGCCTATCTGCGAGGTCGTGTGATGGATACGATCTATGCCGTTTCGACTGCCCGGGGAAAGGCTGGAGTGGCCGTGATCCGAGTTTCTGGACCGGATGTGGAGCATGTTGCAAACGCGGTCTGTGGAGGTGTGCCGTCGCCCAGAAAAGCCACCTTGCGTGTTTTGCAGAATAATGAGGGAGAGCGCCTCGATGAGGCGCTGGTGATCCATTTTCCAGGGACTGCGAGCTTTACCGGGGAACCGGTTATTGAATTTCAGGTGCATGGGAGTGTCGCGGTCGTATCCGCGGTGCTCGACTGCCTGAACCGTTTTGATGGTCTGCGTGCTGCGGAGCCTGGGGAGTTCACGCGGCGAGCACTCGCGAATGAGCGGTTGGACCTGACACAAGTCGAAGCGCTTGCTGATTTGATCGACTCTGAAACCGAGTCGCAAAGACGGCAAGCGATGCGTGTCTTGTCCGGTGATCTGGGGCGGAAGGCGGGAAAGTGGCGGCAGTCTTTGATACGGGCGACCGCGCTTTTGGAGGCAACGATTGACTTTGCTGACGAGGACATTCCTGAAGATGTATCAGCGGATGTGTTGGCCTTGGTCGATCAGGTCATTCACGACTTGTCCATTCAGATCGCGGGAGTAGGTGGCGCAGAACGCATCCGGGACGGGTTCGAGGTCGCGATTGTTGGCCCCCCCAATATTGGGAAATCCACGTTGCTAAACGTCTTGGCCGGTCGTGATGCGGCGATAACGTCTGAGCATGCGGGTACAACACGTGACGTCATTGAGGTGCGGATGGATTTGCATGGACTGCCGGTCACTCTACTGGATACGGCGGGTCTCCGTGCGACGGAGGATGCAGTGGAAAGCATCGGGATTTCCCGGGCACGGGATCGGGCGAGTGCGGCAGATCTTCGGGTTTTTTTGACATTTGATGGCGTAGCCCCTGTTGATCTTTATCGGGACGAGGACATCATATTAAGAGGCAAGGGTGATCTGCTTGGCGGAGTTGGGCAATCCATTTCTGGCCTGACGGGTCATGGCGTCGATGCGCTTGTCCAACAGATCGGGGCTCTTCTTGAGAATCGCGCGGCGGGGGCTGGAATCGCGATCCGTGCACGACATGAGGATGCGATGCGGCGCGGCGCCTCTTCACTGCAGCGTGTGAGGCAGATGGTTTCAGAGGCAGATCCAGACATCGATCTTGTGGCAGAAGAGCTGCATACTGCTATTCGTGCCCTTGATTCTCTGGTAGGGCAGATCGATATCGAGTCTGTGCTGGATGAGATTTTCGCAAGTTTCTGCCTTGGCAAATGAGGTGCGTTTCACGTGAAACATTTTGACGTCATTGTAATCGGCGGTGGTCATGCGGGCGCGGAAGCGGCCCATGCCGCTGCACGCATGGGCGTGTCAACGGCGCTCGTGACGCTGTCCAGGCGCGATATTGGCGTGATGTCATGTAATCCGGCGATCGGTGGTTTGGGGAAAGGTCATCTCGTTCGTGAGATAGATGCCCTAGACGGCGTTATGGGTCGGGTCGCTGATCAATCTGGGATACAATTTCGCCTGCTTAACCGTCGCAAAGGACCTGCCGTTCAAGGGCCTCGCGCACAGGCTGACCGCAGGCTTTATCGAGAGGCGATGGCGCGTGAGATGCAGCGACAGCCAAACCTCACTATGATCGAGGGCGAGGTTGCCGATTTCCTGATGGCATCGGGAAGCGTAACCGGGGTGTCGCTTGGGGATGGAAGCGAAGTCCAAGCAAAGGCGGTAATCCTGACCACGGGCACGTTTCTTCGCGGGGTGATCCATATCGGTGATGTGTCGCGGCCCGGTGGTCGTATGGGCGACCCCCCAAGCGTTCGGCTCGCCGCGAGAATCGATAGTTTTGGTTTACCGCTCGGACGCCTAAAGACGGGAACGCCCCCGCGTCTTGATGGTAAAACAATCAACTGGGACGGGCTGGATCTACAGCCACCTGATGATCAGGCCGTCATGTTCTCTTTTCTTTCAAAGGCGCCTGTTGCGCGCCAGATTTCTTGTGGGATCACCCATACAAACGAACGAACGCATCACATCGTTCGCGAGAATCTTGGAAGATCCGCAATGTACGGGGGCCACATAGACGGTGTCGGGCCGCGGTATTGCCCGTCGATTGAAGATAAAATTGTCCGGTTCTCCGAGAAAAACTCGCATCAGATCTTTCTGGAACCGGAAAGTCTGTATGATGATGTGATCTATCCAAACGGTATTTCGACATCTTTGCCCGAATCTGTTCAGGCAGACTACGTCCATTCAATCGCCGGGCTTGAGGAAGCGAAAATTCTGCAGCCGGGATACGCAATCGAATACGACTATATCGATCCTCGAGCCTTGACGCAGAGCCTTTCTCTGAAGGATGTTTCCGGCCTTTTTCTAGCGGGGCAGATCAATGGCACAACCGGATACGAAGAAGCGGCAGCGCAAGGGTTGGTTGCTGGGCTTAACGCCGCTCGGTTCGCGCGGGATGAAGATCCAGTCCGCTTCAGCCGCACGGACAGTTATATAGGCGTCATGATAGATGATCTAACGACCCGCGGGGTGTCTGAGCCGTATCGTATGTTCACCTCTCGCGCGGAGTTCCGGCTTTCGCTAAGGGCGGATAATGCGGATCAACGCCTGACACCACTTGCGATAGATCTCGGGTGCGTCAGCAAGGAACGCCAGCATCAGTTTCAAGCAAAAATTGACCGTCTCACGAAGGGGAGGGCGCAACTGGAGGCTCAGAGCTATACCCCCAAAGCTCTCCAATCTGCGGGATTCAACGTTAATCAAGACGGGGCCCGCCGCAACGGGTTTCAAGTTCTGGCGTTTCCTAAGACTACGTTTGACGATTTGACTTCGCTTGATCCTAGGTTGGCAAATGTTGATGAGGAAATCAGGACTCAGCTGAAGAACGACGCAACTTATGCCAATTACATTGCCAGACAGGCGCGGGATGTCGAGATGTTGCGCCGTGACGAGTCTCAGGCAATTCCGCCCGACTTTGACTTTGGTAACATCCAAGGCCTGTCGAATGAACTTAAAACAAAGCTTGTGGCAACAAGGCCTCAGGACCTTGCCCAGGCAGCACGGATTGACGGGATGACTCCTGCCGGTTTAACCCTTATCCTTGCGCGGCTCCGGCAAGATCGACGGTCACGATCTGCATGAACGACCTAGGCAGTGTTTCACGTGAAACAAAGGAGCGTCTCAATACCTACGCCACGCTCCTAAAAAAGTGGAATCCGCGTATCAATCTTGTGGCACGTTCTACTATCGACAGCCTGTGGGCCCGCCATTTCGTCGATTCTGCTCAAGTTTACAGTCTTGCTCCTTCCAGTGTTACACACTGGGTCGATCTCGGATCAGGGGGCGGATTCCCTGGCCTTATCGCTGCTATTCTAGGAACCGAGCGCGCCAACGGATTTCGGACGACGCTTATAGAAAGTGACGCCCGGAAATCTGCCTTTCTTCGATCCGTAATCCGTGAGACAGCTATAAACGCTACGGTAATCACAGAGAGGATAGAAACCGCTCCGCGACAGAATGCAGACATATTGTCAGCGCGCGCATTAGCAGACCTCTCCACGCTGTTGTCCTTTGCCGAACGCCACATGGCTCCTGAGGGACGCGCGCTCCTTCCCAAAGGAGAAAACTGGCGCAGAGAGTTACCTGAGGCGCAATCAAAGTGGCAATTCGATTACCAAATTGATAATAGTAAGATAGAAATCGGCCCCGTCATATTGAGTGTTACAGGAGTGCTCCGTGCGTGATCCGCAGAGTCAGACCAGCCCGAGAATTATTGCTGTCGCCAACCAGAAAGGTGGCGTTGGGAAGACGACGACTACGATAAATCTTGGAGCAGCGCTCGCCGAAGCCGGATTGCGCGTGCTCATCGTCGACCTTGATCCACAGGGTAATGCCTCCACAGGCCTTGGCGTCGAGCCGGAGGCGCGTGATTACACGACTTATGATCTTCTGCTTGATGATGTGCCCCTTGATCAGATCGTGCAAGAAACACCGCATGATAATCTGAGCATAATCCCCGCAACGGTCGATCTTTCGTCGGCGGATATTGAGCTAATGTCCAATGAAAAGCGCAGCTTTCTTTTACATGACGCCCTGCGGCAGCACGCAATGAGTGTGTTGGCGCTTGACTTCATTCTTATTGACTGCCCTCCTTCCCTCAGCCTGCTGACGGTGAATGCGATGGTCGCCTCGCATTCTGTCCTCATTCCTTTGCAAAGCGAGTTTTTTGCGCTGGAAGGCCTCTCACAGCTTATGCTCACAATTCGCGAGGTTCGTCAGACTGCTAATCCCAATCTTCGCATCGAGGGTATTGTGCTTACCATGGTGGATGCGCGCAATAATCTTTCGGCACAGGTTGAAAAGGACGCGCGGGATAATCTTGGTGATCTTGTGTTCCAGACCCGCATTCCAAGAAATGTCCGTGTGAGCGAAGCGCCATCCTATGCGCTCTCGGTATTGAGCTATGATCCAAATTCAAAGGGCGCGCAGGCATATCGCGATCTTGCACGCGAAGTGATGCGAAAACACACCCGGGCTGCGGCCTGAAAGAAAGAGGAAGTCGGCGATGAGCAGTAAGAAAGTCCAGAATCGTGGTCTTGGGCGAGGGCTGTCTGCGCTCATGGCCGATGTCAACGACGCGAGTCCGAGCCGGGATGAGAACTCAGCAGCACAACCTGATATGATGGTGCCAGTTGAAAAGGTTCATCCAAATCCGAATCAGCCACGTCGCCACTTCGATTCTGACTCGTTGGCCGATCTTTCGCGCTCAATCGGGGAAAAAGGCATTATTCAGCCCCTTATTGTGCGTCGCAATCCAAACCGCGATGGCGAATTCGAGATTGTTGCGGGCGAACGTCGCTGGCGCGCCGCCCAGATGGCGAAGCTTCATGAGATTCCCGTCATTCTTCGCGATTTCAATGATACCGAGGTGCTTGAGGTTGCGATTATCGAGAATATCCAGCGTGCAGACCTCAACCCAGTTGAAGAGGCGACGGGATACAGCCAGCTGATGACAAAATTCGGCCACACCCAAGATAAACTAGCCGATGTTCTGGGCAAAAGCCGTAGCCATATCGCCAATGCCGTCCGCCTGCTGAACCTGCCTGACGAGGTGCTGACATATCTGCGTGACGGGCGCCTATCGTCCGGCCACGCTCGGGCCCTCATCACTGCAGAAGATCCGACTGCCTTGGCCCGACAGGTCATTCAGAAATCCCTTTCGGTTCGTGAGACCGAGAAACTTGCCAAATCAGGCGAAACGGCGGGAAAAAGTCAAAAGAAATCCGGTACTTCAACTGGTTATGCAGGCTCCAAAGATGCCGATACAAAGGCGCTGGAGGACGATCTTTCGGCGAATCTGTCCATGGAGGTCACCATTGATCATCGTCCGGGACAGGAGCATGGGCAGCTGACGATCCGCTATACTTCGCTTGAGCAACTTGATCGGCTGATCGGTATGCTCAGCATCTGATCAAGATCAGATTTAAGGAAGCAGTTCCGTGATCACGGCATTCAGTACCGCGCGACCCCTCCGCGTCGCTCGTAGCCTAGTACCCTCCATTTCGAGCATCCCGATCTCGCGCAAATGCTCAAGCGTCCTATGATCAAGTGGAGCACCGTTCAGCGCCGCGAAGCGCCCCGTATCGATACCTTCGGTCACCCTCAAGCCCATGAGTAAGTATTCACCAGCCTGCATTGAGCCCGAGAGAGCCGCGCGTCGTGTTTCTGTTTCACCGCCCTCCGCCTCACGTAGCCAGCGGTCGGGCTGAAGCCAAGTCTCCGTTGCATAGCGCTGACCTCCGCAGGTAATTCGGCCATGTGCTCCAGGGCCAATGCCTACGTAATCGCCATATCGCCAATAGATTAGGTTATGCCTAGATTCTGACCCTGATCTGGCGTGGTTAGAGATCTCATAGGCTGACATGCCAGCAGCATCACAGATCTCTTGAGTGACATGGTACATGTCCGCCGCCAGATCATCCTCTGGCAGCCCGCGTAGATTGCCCGCCGCATACCGATCACCAAAAGCTGTACCGCCCTCAATCGTCAATTGGTAGAGTGAAAGGTGATCTACAGCCATTCCCAGGGCGCGACCCAGCTCTTCTCGCCATGATCCAAGATCCTGGTCCTGTCGCGCATAAATCAGATCGAAACTGACACGATCAAAATTTTCTTTCGCAATATCAAAGGCTTGAATTGCTTCTCTGACGGAATGAATACGCCCCAATCGACGTAAATCCCGATCATTTAAGGCTTGAACACCCAATGAGACACGTGACACGCCTCCGTCCGCATAGGCCCGAAAACGCCCGGCTTCGACCGATCCCGGATTGGCTTCCAGCGTCACCTCGAGATCATTTGCAACGGGCCAGGCACGATATATAGCCTGTAGAATCTCGGCAACCGTCTCTGGAGCCATAAGGCTCGGCGTGCCGCCGCCAAAGAATACACTGTTGACGACACGTCCCGGCAATTCAGCGGCATAACGATCTATCTCGCGCACATAAGCCGCGCGCCACCGAGACTGGTCAACCTCGCGCGCCACATGGCTGTTGAAGTCACAGTAAGGACATTTCGCCTCACAGAACGGCCAGTGAAGATAGAGGCCAAACCCACCGTTTTGCCAATCTTCAACCAAAACAACCTGCGACGAATTTCTCAAACGCATCCGCCCTATGGCTGATCTGGTTCTTTTTCCAACGACCCATCTCACCAAAGGTGAGTTCATGGCCTATCGGTTGAAAAATCGGATCATATCCATGCCCTTGGTTCCCCCGCATCGGCCACACGATCCAGCCTTCGACTGTGCCCTCGAAGACATCATCCTGCCCATCCGGCCAGGCCAGCACGAGAGTGCAGCAAAACCGCGCCGTCCATGGCTGAGGCTGTTTGCTTGCGACAAGCATGTCATGCGCCCGGGTCATGGCCATGGCGAAGTCGCGACCGGTGTCTGTTTCAGCCCAATCGGCGGTGTAAACCCCTGGTGCGCCGCCGAGTGCGTCAATCACAATTCCCGAATCATCTGACAATGCGGGCAACCCCGTGACTTTTGCAGCGGCGTGCGCCTTGATGCGCGCATTTCCGATAAAGGTGGTCTCGGTCTCCTCGGGTTCGCAAAGGCCTTTCTCAGCCGCACCGATGACCGTCACGCCGAATGGCGCCAAAAGCTTCGATATCTCTTCCAGCTTGCCTGCGTTATGCGTTGCCACCAATAGCGTATCACCAGTGAATTTAGGCACCCGTCGCCTCGCGTTGTTTGGCGACAAGCGTGTCTACGCCCTTTTCGGCAAGATCGAGTAGCGTATTCATCTGTTCCCGGCTATATGTTGCGCCTTCGGCGCTCATCTGCACCTCGATCAGCCGTTTCGATGCTGTCATGATGAAATTACCGTCCACTCCGGCCTCGCTATCTTCGGGATAATCGAGATCAAGGACCGGTTGCCCGGCATAGATACCACAGGATACCGCCGCCACCGGATCGACCATCGGATTGCTAGCCACGTCACCCGCTTTCATCAGCTTTGCGACTGCAAGCCGCAATGCGACCCATCCGCCGGTGATTGAGGCGCAACGCGTGCCACCATCGGCTTGGATCACATCACAATCCACAGTAATCTGCCGCTCTCCTAATGCAACGCGATCCACCCCGGCGCGCAAAGACCGCCC
Organism: Roseovarius sp.; assembly: GCF_040219995.1. GTDB lineage: Bacteria > Pseudomonadota > Alphaproteobacteria > Rhodobacterales > Rhodobacteraceae > Roseovarius. The sequence continues at coordinate 55,870 of NZ_JAVJUC010000030.1, forward strand.
GATCAGCCGCTGAATTTCCACGGTCCGACCGCCCTGCTTGCCCGCGGTCGCCTCGCGCCGCATCCGGCTTCCGGTGGAGCGGGGCAGCATGCCATATTCTGCCGTTACCCAGCCAAGACCCGTCCCCTTCACAAAGGGCGGCACCCGATCCTCGATCGTCGCCGTGCACAGAACATGCGTATCGCCCATCTTGATCAGGCAAGAGCCCTCGGCATGTTTCAGCACGCCGGTTTCGATTGAAACTGGCCGCATTTCACTTAAATCTCTACCCGAAGGCCGCATTTCTTTCCCCTTTTCGATCTGGCTTGGGGATACATGCGCCGGGCCCCGAATGGCAAGCCCGATTGACCTTTGCCGCAGCCCGTCTTTAATGGCGAGCTAGACAGGAATCGTGCCGAATGAATGACGCCAGCAAAATCCTGGATCAGCTCAACGATCGCTCGCGCGAAGTGTTTCGTCGCGTTGTCGAGAGCTATCTCGCCAATGGTGACCCAGTCGGATCGCGTACGCTAACGCGTGATTTCAGCGAGAAGGTCAGCGCGGCGACGATCCGCAACGTCATGCAGGATCTTGAATATATGGGCCTCCTCGGAAGCCCCCATATAAGCGCCGGACGCATTCCTACCCAAGACGGCTTACGCATGTTCGTCGATGGTCTGCTCGAAGTGTCTGATCTGGAACTGACCGATCGCCGCATGATCGACGCGACCGTGACCAGCAATTCTCAGGATGTGGGCGGTATCCTGGATCGTATCGGATCGGCGCTTTCAGGTGTGACGCGTGGAGCGTCTCTTGTGCTCGCCCCCAAGCATGAGGCTCCGATCAAGCATATCGAGTTCGTCAGTCTTGCACATGACCGTGCGCTCGTGGTCCTGGTGTTTTCTGATGGTCACGTCGAGAACCGTATATTTACGCCGCCACCGGGTCAGACCCCAAGTTCGATGCGCGAGGCCGCGAATTTCCTCAATGCGTTGATCGAGGGGCGGACGCTCTCGGATGTGCAGCGGGTGATCGCCTCCGAGATCGACAAGCGTCGACAAGAGATTGACAGCCTGTCCCAGGCGCTGGTCGAAAGTGGCCTCGCCGTGTGGCAGGGCGAGGGCGACAGCTATGAGCGTCTGATCGTGCGTGGCCGTGCGAATCTGCTCGATTCCGGGGCCGAGGATGAAGACCTCGACCGCATTCGCATCCTGTTTGACGACCTTGAGCGCAAGCGTGACATCGCCGAGTTCCTTGAATTGGCCGAAGATGGCGAAGGCGTGCGCATTTTTATTGGCTCTGAGAACAAACTTTTCTCACTTTCGGGTTCCTCTTTGGTTGTCTCTCCATATATGAACGCTGACCGTAAGATCATTGGCGCAGTCGGGGTCATCGGTCCGACGCGCCTGAATTATGGGCGGATCGTGCCGATCGTGGACTACACCGCGCAACTGGTAGGCAAACTGATCTCCGACCGGAGTTAGAGGTGATAAATGGCAGAGCCGAAAGAAGACAGCTTCCTTGACGATATCGAAGAGGCGGCGGCAGAAGAGCAGGAATATTCCGGAGGCGAAATCTCCGACGAGGCTGCGGAGCTAGACGCGCTCAGGGCCGAGCGTGACGCACTTCAGGACAAGTTCATGCGCGCCCTCGCAGATGCCGAAAACGCGCGCAAGCGTTCCGAGAAGGACCGACGCGAGGCCGAGAATTACGGCGGCTCCAAGCTTGCACGCGACATGCTGCCCGTGCATGATAATCTCAAGCGCGCGCTCGACACGGTAACCGAGGACCAGCGTGCCGGTTCCGCTGCCCTGTTCGAGGGGATCGAATTGACCCTGCGTGAGTTGCGCAACGTCTTTGCCAAGCATGGCATCACCGTCATCGACCCGCAGGTTGGCGACCGGTTCGACCCCCAGCATCACGAGGCGATGTTCGAGGCCCCACTGCCCGGTACCAAGGCGGGGGAGATCATTCAGGTCTCTGCCCAGGGCTTCATGCTGCATGATCGCATCCTGCGCCCGGCGCAAGTCGGCGTCTCGTCCAATCGCGACTGACGACAGGGCGGGGCATTACCCCGCCTTGTCCGCCAACCCCTTCAATTCATAAAGCAAATCCAGCGCCTCACGGGGGCTGAGCGTGTCGGGAAGAACATCATCCAGCCGCGTCTCCACCTCCGAGCGGCGCAGCGGCGACGGGGCAGGGGGCGGCGTCGCGGCAAAGAGCGGCAGATCGTCGATCAGCGCCTTTTGCGCTCCACCTCCCTCGCGCTCTCCCTTCTCCAGAGCATCAAGCACCACGCGCGCCCGCGCCACGACCGCGTCGGGTAGTCCTGCTAGCTTTGCCACCTGAACGCCGTAACTGCGATCGGCTGCGCCGCGCCGTACCTCATGCAGGAAAATCACCTCGCCGTCATGTTCCCTGACTGCCACGGTGGCGTTGTCCACCCGGTCGAGCTTGTCACTCAGATTGGTCAGCTCATGGTAATGCGTTGCAAAGAGCGCCCGGCAGCCATTTACGTCGTGCAGATGTTCCAGCGTCGCCCAGGCGATGCTCAGCCCGTCATAGGTCGCCGTGCCGCGCCCGATTTCGTCCAGGATGACCAGCGCATGATCGTCCGCCTGGTTGAGAATCGCCGCCGTCTCGACCATTTCTACCATGAAGGTCGAGCGCCCGCGCGCCAGATCATCTGACGCGCCCACCCGGCTGAAAAGCTGGCTGACCATCCCGATATGCGCCAATCGCGCAGGCACATAGCTGCCCATCTGCGCCAAGAGCGCAATCAGCGCATTCTGCCGCAAAAACGTCGACTTACCAGCCATGTTCGGCCCGGTCAGCAGCCAGATATCACTCTCTCCGCCAAGAGCGCAATCATTGGCGATGAAGGGCGCGGCACCCTGGGCACGCAAGGCCCGCTCTACCACCGGATGCCGCCCGCCTTCGATCTCAAGCGCACGGCTCCCGTCCACCTTGGGGCGACACCACTGCTCGGCCTTCGCCAGATCGGCCAATGCCGTTGCAAGGTCGAGCTCGGACAAGCCACGTGCAACCTGCGCAATTTCTGCCGACTGCTCCAGAATCGCGGCCTTCAGGCTATCATAGAGCCGCTTCTCGATCTCTAGCGCCCGACCTCCGGCATTGAGGATACGGGTTTCCATCTCGCTTAGCGGCACGGTGGTAAAGCGGACCTGATTGGCCGTCGTTTGGCGATGCTTGAACGTTTCGTTCAGCGGCGCCGCCAGCATTTTCTCTGCATGGGTCGCCGTTACCTCGACGAAGTAACCTAACACGTTGTTATGCTTGATCTTAAGCGAGTTGATCCCGGTCTCACGGATATAGTCGCCCTGCATGCCCGCAATCACACCGCGCCCTTCATCGCGCAACTTGCGCGCCTCATCCAGATCGGTGTCATACCCCGGCGCGATGAACCCGCCATCGCGCGCCAGCAAGGGCGGTTCTGCGACAAGCGCCTGGTCAAGCAGATCGAGCAGCGCGTCCTGCCCGGTCAGCCCAGAGATGGCATCGGCGAGCAGGGGCGGCAACTCGATGCCCGCCAGACGTTCCGCGATCTCCGCCGCCTGCGCCAGCCCGCTCCGCACTGCCGCCAGATCACGCGGTCCGCCCCGGTCCAGACCCAGCCGAGATAACGCGCGGTCCAGATCGGGAACCCGGCGCAACGCCTCACGCAAATCTGCTGACAGGCGGCCCTGTTCCACGGCAAAACCCACCGCATCCAGCCGATCCTGTACCACCTCCAGCACCCGGCTCGGGCTTGAGAGCCGCCGCTCCAGCAACCTCCCGCCCCCCGCCGTCACCGTCCGGTCAATCGTGGACAGCAGCGATCCTGCTCGTTTTCCATCCAGCGCGTGGGTGAGTTCCAGATTGCGCCGGGTTGCGGCATCAATCTGCATCACTCGCGCCTGCACCTCTCGGGCCGGATGGCGCAGCAATGGCAGCTTGCCCTTCTGCGTGATCTCCAGCCATTCGACAATCGCCCCCATCGCCGCAGTCTCGGGGCGGGTGAATTGCCCATAGGCCTCCAGTGTGCCGACGCCAAACAGCGCGCAAAGCCGCCTCTCACCTGCCGTGCTGTCAAACGCCGCCTGTCCCAAAGCGGTCAACGACGCACCGCAGTCAGACACTGTATCAGCCAAAATCGCCTCATCCCCCTCCGAAACCACAACTTCCCGCGGCGTCAATCGCGCAAGTTCAGGCCCAAGCCGCGCGGCAGAGAGCGGCATCACGTGAAACGCACCGGTAGAAATATCGACCCAGGCCAGCGCCCCGTCGCCGCGCACTTGCGCGAAGGCCGCAAGATAATTGTGCCGCCGCGCTTCGAGCAGGCTTTCCTCGGTCAGCGTGCCGGGGGTCACCAGCCGCACCACCTCACGCCTCACCACCGATTTCGAGCCGCGTTTCTTCGCGTCCGCCGGATCCTCCATCTGCTCGCAGACCGCAACCCGAAACCCCTTGCGAATGAGCGTCAGCAGATAGCCCTCGGCGGAATGCACCGGCACCCCGCACATGGCGATATCCTCGCCCTGATGTTTGCCTCGCTTGGTCAGCGCGATATTCAGCGCCTCGGCCGCCGCCGCCGCGTCATCAAAGAACAACTCGTAGAAATCGCCCATCCGGTAAAACAGCAACGCCCCCGGATACTCGGCCTTGATCTCCAGATATTGCGCCATCATCGGCGTTACGGTAGCGCCTGCGCTCGTCACTTCTGCCCCCTGGTCTGATTATCGATGACCTTACAAATCCGCAGCGACGCACGAAAGCCCAAACCGCGTTTCAGTTGAGGCTACTGCAAAGCCCCGCTATGCAGAGTGAAATTCATTCGTGCACGGGCCCAATCATGGCAAATAGCAAATACACCCGCGAAGAGGCGCTCGCCTTTCACCTCGAACCGACTCCCGGCAAGTTCGAGATTCAGGCCACCGTGCCGATGACAACGCAGCGCGATCTCAGCCTAGCCTATTCCCCTGGCGTGGCCGTGCCCTGCGAGGAAATCGCTGCCAATCCTGAACTGGCCTACGATTATACCAACAAGGGCAATCTCGTGGCCGTCATCTCCAACGGCACCGCCGTTCTTGGGCTGGGCAACCTTGGCGCGCTTGGCAGTAAGCCGGTGATGGAGGGCAAGGCGGTGCTTTTCAAACGGTTTGCTGACGTCAATTCGATCGACATCGAACTTGATACTGAAGACCCTGAAGCGTTCATCAACGCGGTCCGCCTGATGGGGCCGACCTTTGGCGGCATCAACCTCGAGGATATCAAGGCCCCCGAATGTTTCATCATCGAGCAACAGCTCAAGGATGTGATGGATATCCCTGTCTTCCATGATGATCAGCACGGTACAGCAGTGATATGCGCTGCGGGCCTCATCAACGCGCTGCACCTTTCAGCCAAGAAAATTGAGGATGTGCGCATCGTGCTCAACGGGGCAGGGGCGGCTGGTATCGCCTGCCTGGAATTGCTGAAATCAATGGGCGCGCGGCATGAGAACTGCTTGATGTGCGATACCAAGGGTGTGATTTTCCAAGGCCGCACTGAGGGCATGAACCAATGGAAATCCGCCCATGCGGTCAAGACTGATTTGCGCACGCTGGAAGAGGCAATGCGGGGCGCAGATGTGTTCCTTGGCGTTTCGGCCAAAGGGGCTGTCACCCAAGACATGGTCGCCTCGATGGCCGACAATCCGGTGATCTTCGCCATGGCAAACCCCGATCCCGAGATCACGCCAGAAGATGCCCATTCTGTGCGCCCGGATGCGATCGTCGCCACAGGTCGCTCGGATTACCCCAATCAGGTCAACAACGTGTTGGGCTTTCCCTATCTTTTTCGTGGGGCGCTTGATGTGCATGCGCGCGCGATCAATGACGAGATGAAGATCGCCTGTGCCGAAGCTCTGGCCAGGCTCGCCCGGCTCGATGTGCCAGACGAGGTGGCGATGGCCTATGGCCGCAAGCTGACCTTTGGGCGCGATTACATCATTCCAACACCCTTTGATCCGCGCCTCATCCATGTGATTCCCCCTGCCGTGGCGCGGGCGGGGATGGACACCGGGGCAGCCCGGCGGCCCATTGTCGACATGGACGCCTATGAACTGTCGCTCAAGTCTCGGATGGACCCGACGGCGAGCATCCTGCGCGGCCTAAATGCCCGCGCCCGCAACGCACAAGCGCGGATGATATTCGCCGAAGGCGACGATATACGGGTGTTGCGCGCCGCAGTGCAATATCAGCGCACCGGATTGGGCAAGGCGTTGGTTGTCGGGCGTGACGAGGACGTCAAGGCGAAGCTCGAAGGGATCGGTATGGGCGATGCGTTCCGCGAACTCGAGGTGGTAAATGCCGCCAAGACCGACAAACTCGATGAATACAAGGCGTTCCTTTACCGTCGTCTGCAACGCAAAGGCTTTGACCGGCATGATATTCACCGCCTCGCGGCGCGTGACCGGCACGTGTACTCGGCGCTGATGCTGGCGCATGGGCATGGGGACGGACTGGTAACTGGCGCGACCCGCAAATCTGCCCATGTGATGGAATTGATCAACCATGTCTTTGATGCCGATGCCGAGCATGGCGCAGTCGGAGTCACGGCACTTTTGCACAAGGGGCGGATCGTGTTGATTGCTGACACGCTTGTGCATGAATGGCCCGATGAAGAGGATCTTGCCAATATCGCCATGCGAGGAGCAGGTGTCGCGCGGCACTTGGGGCTGGAGCCGCGCGTTGCCTTTGTCAGCTTCTCGACCTTCGGTTATCCACGCTCGGAACGGGCTGAGAAAATGCACCGCGCGCCCCGGGTGCTTGAGCGGCGCGGTGTCGATTTCGAATTCGAGGGCGAGATGACCGTCGATGTGGCTCTCAACGCGCGTGCGCAAGAGAGCTACCCGTTTCAGCGCCTCACCGGGCCGGCCAATGTGCTTGTTGTGCCTGCGCGCCATTCTGCCTCGATCTCGGTCAAACTGATGCAGGAAATGGCGGGGGCCACGGTGATCGGTCCGATTCTCTCGGGCGTCGATGCGTCGATCCAGATTTGCTCGTCCAACTTCACTGCCAGCGATATCCTGAACATGGCTGTCCTGGCGGCATGCAAGGTGGGTTGATGGTGGCGCGGTGGCCGCAGTTCGCATGAGTATTTTTGGCAATATGAAGCGGGGGACGGCATGATCTATTCTCTAGGTTCGATCAATGCCGATCACATCTATCGCCTGTCGCACCTGCCCGCTCCGGGAGAGACGTTGGCCGCCGATACGTATACTCGCATGCTGGGCGGCAAGGGGGCCAATCAGTCCATTGCCGCTGTCCGGGCGGGTGCGCGTGTCGTGCATATCGGCGCGGTCGGGCAAGATGGTGATTGGATGCGCGCCGCGCTTGCCGCAGCAGGGGTCGATGTTGACCACGTGGCCACGCTCGACAGCGCCGCTTCAGGTCATGCGGCCGTCATGGTCGAAGAGGGCGGTGAAAATTCCATCGTAATCCATCCTGGGGCCAATCGAATGTTGGAAGCACCGCATATCGAGGCTGCGCTGATCAATTCGCGCCCCGGCGACTGGTTGATGATGCAGAATGAAACCAGCGGACAGGTTGAGGCGGCAGAGCTTGCGCACACGCGTGGTTTGCGGGTCGCCTATTCCGCTGCTCCTTTAGATGTGGATGCGGTGCGCGCGGTGATGCCATTCGTGTCGCTCCTCATCCTCAATACCGTAGAGGCCGAACAGCTTTCACAGGCGCTGAACGTGGTGGATGTGCCTATGCGACTTGTGACTAAAGGGGCGGGGGGCGCTGAATGGGTTAAGGAAAATTCGGACAAGCCTCTCTTTGTTCCGACCTTTTGCGTGTCGGCAATTGATACGACTGGAGCAGGGGACTGTTTTGCCGGATACGCGGTGGCGGGCCTGGCCACTGGTCTTGCCCCGGTGCAGGCCCTTCGGCGTGCCGCTGCCGCAGCGGCCCTTCAGGTCCAGCGCCGAGGCGCGTCAGAGGCAATTCCGACCGCCGAAGAGGTCGATGCGTTTCTCAGTGCTCAAGATTGACCGACGAAAGGCGCGTCGTCACCCCACAGTGCCCTGACCCGGGCATCGCGCCCGCAGGCGTCCCGATACAGCTTGTAGGCGCTGGCCTTGGTCCGAGGGCCAAAGCGGGTCAGGATGATATCACCACTCTTGTAATAATCCTGATGATAGGCTTCGGCTGGCCAGAACCGATCCAACGGCAGGATCGGCGTCACAATCGCTTGGCCCAATGCTTTGGCCGCATCCTCCTTAACGGCTTTCGCAAGAGCATTTTCTGCTCCATTAGAGACGAAGATCCCGGTCTGATAACTCTGTCCGCGATCACAGAATTGCCCGCCGGCGTCAGTTGGATCGATTGAGCGAAAGAATAGGCGCAGCAATTGCTCGCGTGTGATTTGCGCGGGGTCGAAGGTGATTTTCACTGCTTCCAGATGACCGGTGCCGCCGCGGGTGACCTGTTTGTAGGTCGGGTTATCGACCGCGCCGCCAGCAAAGCCCGATTTGGCCTCGATCACGCCTTTGACCTTCTCGAAATCTGCCTCCACGCACCAGAAGCAGCCGCCCGCGACCACTAGCGTATCCGCCTCTGCTGCGTGCGCCTCGTTTGCCTGCATGCACAGCCCTACCACGATCAGCGTTGCCAATGTCGCTGCCTTGAGTTCCCTCAGATATGCCACCATCGTCATGCCCTCCTTATTCTTGTCAGTTTGACGCAAAAACAGCGTCGCTCCAACTTACGACGCCGTGATGTCACGCGCTGTTGAGAGATATTTCGCCCTTGGCACCGGATTTCGGCAGACATACGCTGCACCTAACACATGCTAGGGGATCATGATGGAAGACCAGCAAACCACCCATGCCGCACAAGAGGATGCGCGCAATGAGCAGATTCTGATCTGGCTCAATGGGCGCATCGTGCCCAAGTCTGAGGCGCTGATTAGCGTTTATGACAGTGGTTTCATGCTAGGCGATGGCGTTTGGGAAGGGTTGCGCCTTTATAACGGCACGTGGGCGTTTTCAGGGGAACATCTCGACCGATTGTTCGAGGCCGCCCGTGCCATCGATCTTGACATCGGCATGACTCGGGACGAGGTGTTTCAGGCCGTAACAGAGACACAGCGAGCCAATGGCATGACCACCGATGCGCATGCCCGGTTGATGGTGACACGGGGCATCAAGACCCGGCCCTTTCAACATCCTTCTCTCAGTCAGCAGGGGCCGACGATAACCATCATAATGGAGCACTCGCAGCCGAAAATCGCACGCCCCATTCGTCTTGCCACCGTACCGCATATCCGTGGCTTGCCGATGACTCAGGATCCGAAACTCAACTCGCACTCCAAGCTGAATTGCATTCTAGCCTGCATCGCGGCGGAAAAGGCGGGCGCCGACGAGGCGCTCATGCTCGATATCCATGGTTTCGTGAACACCACCAATGCCTGCAATTTCTTCATTGTGCGCAATGGCGCGGTCTGGACCTCGACTGGCGATTACTGCATGAACGGCATCACGCGCCAGAAGGTCATCGACCTTTGCCGCGCAAACGCCATCCCCATTTATGAGAAGAACTTTTCACTCGTCGAGACCTATGGTGCCGATGAGGCGTTTTTGACAGGCACCTTCGGCGCACAGACCCCGGTAGGCGAGATCGACGGTCGCCGGATCGGAGACGGCAGGCAAGGGCCGATCACCACCTGTATTCAGAACCTCTACAAGGCACTGATCCAGCGTGAAGCAGCCTAGAGAGGTTGTAACAACATCGCCTTTTCCCGCGCCGGAACGATGCCTTTTAAACCTCCCGGAACTACCGCCTCGGCCAATACCTTAATCGCGAAGCGTGCGCCGTGACAGCATTCCACCTCGTCCTGCGTGATTGAAAACGGAGGTCCCTCCATAACGTTTTGATCATATTCGAACGTCACGAGCAGCTGCGGTGCGCAGCGCGTGATTTCTGCCAGATGCGCAGCATATTCCGTGCGTGTCTCTCCGGGCAGCGCTACCAGCGCTGCGCGGTCATAGACCGCATCTACCTGGCCAACGACACTGGCGCTCAACTCGAAGATATCTCCGACGAATATATCGACACCCTCCGCAGCGTAGCGGCGATGACGTTCTGTATCTGTTACCTCTGGTGTGACGCCCATTTCGGAAAATAGATCATGGACCGCGATCTCACTCAATTCTGCCCCGGCAACTTGGTAGCCCTGTGATAAGAGCCATGGGATATCAACAGCTTTTCCACAGAGCGGTAGAAACATGCGTTGCCCCGGAGCCAGTTTGAGCGCTCCGATATGCGCTTCCAGCATCCGGTTGACCTTGCCCTCGTGAAAGCCGAGCCGCCCCTCTTGCCAGCGATCGTGCCAGAACTTCGCGTCCATTGCCTGCCTCTTCTGTTGCATCGGTGATTCGACGATCCTAGACAGGATTAACATGCTGTGAACATGGGGGATGGACATTTGACGATGACGAATGCTCACATTGCCGGGCGGGGCTGAGATGCGCATCGCCATGTGGTCCGGGCCACGGAACCTTTCCACCGCGATGATGTACAGCTTTGCCGCGCGTGGCGATTGCGCCGTGGTGGACGAGCCGTTCTATGCCGCCTATCTCGCGCAGACCGCGCTCGATCACCCGATGCGCGATGCGATCATGGCCGCGCAGCCGCAAGATCCAGCGCGCGTGGTGGAGCAGCTTTTAGGCCCTGTTCCGGCGCAAAAGCTGCATTTCTATCAGAAACACATGGCCCAGCACATGATCCCCGGCGTGCCGCGCGACTGGGTGAATGAGCTGACCAACGTCTTTCTCATCCGCCACCCCGCGCGCGTCGCCGCCAGTTTCTCGGCCAAGTACGACAATCCGACGCTCGCCGATATCGGCTTTGTCCAGCAGGCAGAACTGTACGATCAATTGGTATCCGCAGGGCAATCGCCCATCGTCATCGATTCCGCCGATATCCGCCGTGACCCCGAGGGAATGCTAAAACGGCTCTGCGCTGCCATCGGCCTCGACTGGACGCCCGCCATGCTCGCGTGGCCGCGCGGCGGCCATGCCGATGACGGGGTCTGGGCGGCGCATTGGTATGCGGCGGTGCATGACAGCACCGGCTTCGCCCCCGCCGAGGGGCCGCCGCCCACGCTTGATGGTCCGCGCGCCGCATTGGCCGAGGCGGCGATGCCCGCCTATGAGCGGTTGCAAGACGTCAAGCTGCGGCTTGCCTGATGAGTTGCCGCCGGAAAAATCCGGTCGACTTGAAACTATCTCCACTCGACTCCGTGTCTTGTGCTGTGCCGGGTAAAAGCCCGGTCGAAGCCATGACAAAGGAGTTCACTATGAAGACGACTGTTCTTGCAACGACTTTTGCCCTCACCGCTGGTGTCGCGATGGCGGATGATCACGGAATGCACCCGATGGTGATGGCCGAAGACCAAAGCGTCGCCAACGGTATCGTGAGCGCCGAGAAGGTGGTCGCCGATAAAAACGGTTGGCTGGTCGTGCATCGCACCGGCGAAGACATGAAGCCCGGTCCGGTTGTCGGCTATGCACCCCTCCGCAAGGGCGAGACGAATGATGTCGCCGCGATTCTGCAAGAAGATGTCGCCACAGGCGATATGCTCATGCTGATGGTGCATGCCGAAGACGGTGGGATGCAGACCGGCGTATTCGAATACACCTTGGGGGCCAAGGAAGACGGCCCGATCAAGATGGATGGGAACCTTGTGATGACGGTCGTCACCGCGAAGTGACCGGATACGAAAAAGGCGGCCCGTCGCCGGGCCGCCTTTCTTTTCAATATTGAGGGCTTAACCCTTCAGGCGCCGGTTCCGCGCCGCGAGCAGCTTCAGACGCAGGGCGTTCAACTGAATGAAACCCGCCGCGTCCTTCTGATCATAGGCCCCGGCATCCTCCTCAAAGGTCACATGTGCCTCGGAATAGAGGCTGTGATCGGACCAGCGCCCGACGGTCGTCGCCGCCCCCTTGTAGAGCTTGAGCCGCACCGTGCCGCTGACATGTTCCTGGCTCTTGTCGATGGCCGCCTGCAACATCTCGCGTTCCGGGCTGAACCAGAAGCCGTTGTAAATCAGTTCCGCATAGCGCGGCATCAGCGAATCCTTGAGATGCCCCGCGCCACTCTCGAGCGTGATCTGCTCGATCCCGCGATGCGCCTCGAGCAAAACCGTGCCGCCAGGGGTCTCGTAAATACCGCGTGACTTCATGCCCACGAACCGGTTTTCCACGAAGTCGAGCCGCCCGATGCCATGCTTGCCGCCCAATTCGTTGAGCTTCGTAAGGATTGTGGCCGGGCTCATCGCCTCGCCATTGATGGCCACCGCGTCACCCTTCTCGAACGTCACCTCGATGAGTTCCGGGGTATCGGGTGCCGCCTCGGGGCTGAACGTGCGCTGATAGACATAGTCCGGCGCGGCCTGCGCCGGGTCTTCCAGCACCTTGCCCTCGCTTGAGGTGTGCAACAGGTTCGCATCGACCGAAAACGGTGCCTCGCCGCGCTTGTCCTTGGCGATCGGGATCTGGTTTTTTTCCGCAAACTCAAGCAGCCGCGTGCGGCTGGTCAGGTCCCATTCCCGCCAGGGCGCGATCACCTTGATATCGGGGTTGAGCGCATAGGCCGCCAGTTCGAACCGCACCTGATCGTTGCCCTTGCCGGTCGCGCCATGCGCCACGGCATCGGCCCCGGTCTCGGCGGCGATCTCGACCAGACGCTTGGAAATCAGCGGGCGGGCAATCGAGGTGCCCAGCAGATAGAGCCCCTCATAGAGCGCATTGGCACGGAACATCGGAAACACGAAATCGCGCACGAATTCCTCGCGCACATCCTCGATATAGATGTTTTCCTCTTTGATCCCAAGGAGTTTCGCCTTTTCCCGCGCCGGTTCCAGCTCTTCGCCCTGCCCCAGATCGGCGGTAAACGTCACCACCTCGCAGCCATATTCGGTCTGCAGCCATTTCAGGATGATCGAGGTATCGAGGCCCCCGGAATAGGCCAGAACAACTTTCTTGGGCGCGGACATGTGTTTCCCCTCTCTCGCGGATATCGCAGCGCGCTTAGCCGGTTTTCCGTGCCGGGGCAAGGTGCGCCCCTTGCCAGCACGCCCCGATTGCGGCACTGAAACGGAATGACCGAGTTTCAGGATAACGCCCGCACCGCCGAGGCCGCCATGCGCGCCGTGTTCGAGCCGACGCCGCTGCAACGCAACGATCACCTGTCGGAACGTTACGGGGCCGAGATCCTGCTCAAGCGCGAGGATCTGAGCCCCGTGCGCTCCTACAAGCTGCGTGGCGCTTTCAACGCGATGCGCAAGGCTCTGGCAGCCCGGCCCGAAACCGCGCAGTTCGTCTGCGCCAGTGCCGGCAATCACGCGCAGGGCGTGGCCTTCATGTGTCGGCATTTCGGGGTCAAGGGCGTGATTTTCATGCCGGTGACGACACCACAGCAAAAGATCGGCAAGACCGAGAAATTCGGGGGCGATGCGGTGTCGATCCGCCTGACCGGCGATTATTTCGACGACACGCTGCATGCCGCCCAAGCCTATTGCGCCGAGGTGGGCGGGCATTTCCTGTCGCCGTTCGACGACGAGGACGTGATTGAGGGGCAGGCCAGCGTCGCCGTCGAGATCGAAGCGCAGTTGGGCGGGATGCCCGATCACCTGATCCTGCCGGTGGGTGGTGGCGGGCTATCGGCCGGGGTGCGCAGCTACATGGGCGGTAGCGTCAACCTCACAATGGTCGAGCCTGCGGGCGGTGCCTGTCTTGCCGCAGCCCTTGCCGCCGGAAAACCGGTGCGCCTGCGCCATATCGAGAATTTCGCCGATGGCGCCGCCGTGGCGCAGATCGGTGCGCGCACCTTTGCGCGGCTCGCTGATCTTGATCCGGCGCAGGCTCGGGTGATCGACGAGGACCGGCTGTGCACCACGATGCTGGAAATGCTCAACATTGAGGGCATCGTGCTGGAACCTGCGGGCGCGCTCGCCGTTGATGCACTCAAGGATATGGGGGACGCGATCCGGGGCAAGACCGTGGTTTGCGTCACCTCGGGCGGCAATTTCGATTTCGAACGCCTGCCCGAGGTCAAGGAGCGCGCGCAGCGCTACTCGGGGGTCAAGAAATACTTCATCCTGCGCATGCCGCAGCGCCCCGGGGCGTTGCGCGATTTCCTTGAAATACTTGGGCCCGAGGACGATATCGCTCGCTTCGAATATCTCAAGAAATCGGCGCGCAATTTCGGCTCTGTCCTGATCGGGATCGAAACGACGCGACCCGAGAATTTCGTTCATATCCTGCGCAAGCTGGACGATACTGGGTTTGACTACCGCGATATCACCCGCGACGAGGTGCTGGCGGAGTTCCTGATCTAGGCGGCCATTACATCTGCCATGAGCCCGGCCAGGAACGCCGCCTTGGACTGGTCGAAACAGCTGAGAATATCCGTCAGGTCAACGCGCTCGCCCTGTCCTGCCGCCGCAGTTGCCTCCCCCGCATGGCACAGGTCCGAAAATGCAACGAATCCGAGATTGAGTGCGCTCCCCTTGAGGAAATGTAACTGTCCTTCGATGTCGAGCGCTTCGCATGGCGCACGCAGCCTGTCAATTTCGGTCTCGACCTCCTCGAGAAACAACTCGACGACCTCTTCGAACGCATCGGTCCCGATTTCATCCCGCAGGTTTCGAACGCGGTTCCAGTCGATCATGCTCCACCCTCCTTCGACCCTGCAAGAGTGTCCGTCAAACCCTTCGATAATGTTAATCTGCACATCGAAACCCGCACAATTTTAGCATTCACCCATCGTTAAGCCCGCCTGAGCTATCGCAAGGAGGAACAGGCCAAAGGGATGATCGTGCGGGTGCTCAGACCAGAAAGCGGACGGGTGGAGACAGGCGGCGATGTCATCCGCCGCGTGCTTGTCGTCGATGACAGCCGCGCGCAGCGCCGCATCCTGACTGCCTCATTGCAACGCTGGGGCTTCGACGTGCGAGAGGCGGACTCGGGCGGTGCCGCGCTCCGGATCTGCGCCGATTACGCGCCCGATCTGGTGCTCAGCGACTGGATGATGCCGGGCATGACTGGGCTCGAATTCTGCCGGGTGTTCCGCGACATGGCCCGCGACAGCTATGGCTATTTCATCCTGCTGACATCCAAGAGCGACAAGGACGAGGTGGCGATCGGCCTCGATGCCGGGGCGGACGACTTTCTGACCAAACCGGTCAATGCCGCCGAATTGCGCGCCCGCATCGCCGCCGGGGCGCGCATCCTGCAAATGGAGCGTGAGCTGACCGACAAGAACCGGCTGATCACCTCGACCCTCGGTGAACTGCAATCGCTCTATGATTCGCTCGACAGCGATCTGATCGAAGCCAAGAAGCTGCAACAGTCACTGGTCAGTGAACGGTACCGCGATTTCGGCACCGCCGAGGTGTCATTGCTTCTGCAATCAGCGGGGCATGTGGGTGGCGATCTCGTGGGCATGTTCCCGATTTCCGAGGGCCGTATCGGTCTCTATGGGATCGACGTGTCCGGGCATGGCATCAGTTCTGCGCTGATGACGGCGCGGCTGGCCGGGTACCTGTCATCGTCGGTGCCCGAACAGAACCTCGCCTTACAGAAAACGCGCGGTGGCGGCTTTGCCCCGCGCCCACCCGCCGAGGCGATCGCCATGCTCAACCGGGTGATCATGTCCGAGATGGAGACCGAGCATTATTTCACCATCGCGCTCGCAGATGTTGACCTAGTGAGTGGCCATGTCATCATCGCGCAAGCGGGCCACCCCTACCCGGCGCTGCAACGCGCGGGCGGCACGGTGGAGTTCATCGGTCATGGCGGCCTGCCCGTTGGGCTGATCGACGCTGCTGAATTCCAGCAATTTGAGGTCACGATGGCCCCCGGTGACAGGCTCTTGATCCATTCCGACGGCGTCACGGAGTGCGCAGCGCGCGATGGCGCGCTGCTCGACGAGGCAGGGCTTGCCCGCATCCTGCGCGATCTGCGTCAGACGCGGGGCCGTGCCTTTCTCGAATCACTGATCTGGAAACTGTCGGATTTCGCCGGTGACGCCGATTTTCAGGATGATATTTCCGCTGTCCTGCTGGAATTCAGACCAGACCCAATGCCCGGCTGACGAAATGCCGATCCCCTGAATTGCCAAGCTGCGTCGCGGCATTCTCCGGCGTGATCCAGACCGCGTGATGCCCCGGCTCTGTCGGCGCGCCCAGGGCGCGCACCGGATCGGCGCGGTAGATCACGCAGAGCTTTTCCGCCCAGAACCCATATTCCGGCATATAGGTGAACCGCCGGAATGCCCCGATCCGCCTTGGCCGCGCAATGATCCAGCCGGTTTCCTCATGAACCTCTCGGTGCAGCGCGCGCAGCGGATGCTCGCCCGGGTCGATCCCGCCGCCGGGCAGTTGCAGTTCCGGCACCGGCTCGGCCTGATGGGTCACCAGCAGATGCCGCCCCCGCGGCAGGATCGCATAGACCCCCGGCCGCAACCGATAGCGAATATCGTGGCGCGGTGCCTCGCCGAATCTCCGGATCATGGCTTGCCCCCTTGGTGCCCCGTCTTGTCCTGCCTACATACACGCGATATGCCGAACCAAGGCGCATAAGGAAACCCCATGACTCTTGGACAGAAAATCGCCTGGGACGATACGATCCTGCCGTTCCAGCTTGACCACGCCGACATCCGGGGCCGCGTGGCGCGGCTCGACGGGGTGCTGGACGGTATCCTGAAACAGCATGATTACCCGCCGCAGGTCGAGGCGCTGATCGCCGAAATGGCGCTTTTGACCGCGCTCATCGGTCAGACAATCAAGCTGCGCTGGAAGCTGTCGCTCCAGGTCCAGACCAAGGGTGCTGTGCGGATGATTGCCACCGATTACTACGGCCCAACTGACGAGGGCGAATCGGCGCGCATGCGCGCTTATGCCAGCTTTGATCCCGACCGTCTCGATGATGGCGCGCCATTCGGGCAGTTGGGTGAGGGATATTTTGCCGTACTGCTCGATCAGGGCCAGGGCACGACACCCTATCAAGGCATCACCCCGATCGCTGGAAATGCGCTGTGCAACTGTGCCGAGGCTTATTTCGCACAATCCGAACAACTGCCCACGCGCTTTGCTCTCAGCTTTGGAAAATCACGTGAGGCCGGTGGGATGGAGCATTGGCGCGCCGGTGGTGTGATGTTGCAACACATGCCCAAGGCCTCGCCCTTTGCCAGTGACGGCGGGTCGGGTGAGGAGGGACTATTGCAGGCACGTGATATCGTCGATGGTGACGATGCCGAGAACTGGAATCGCGCCAACATGCTGCTCGACACTGTCGAAGATCTCGAGCTGATCGGGCCGTCCGTGGCGCCCACGGATCTGCTCGTGCGACTGTTTCACGAAGAGGCCCCGCGCGTTTTCGACCTGCAACCGGTGCGCTTTGGCTGCACCTGTTCCGAAGAGCGCGTGCGCAACAGCCTGTCGATCTATTCGGCCAAGGACATTGAAAAGATGACCACCGATGACGGCATCGTGACCGCTGATTGCCAGTTCTGCGGCGCGCATTACCAGCTTGATCCCGCAACGCTGGGCTTCGATGCGCCAAAGGGGCCCGGTGACGGTGCGTGACCCGCTTGCCCCGATCCTCGCGGCGCTCGGGTCCGGGCGCGCGGGGTCGTCGGATTACGACCTGAACCCCGAGGTACGCCTGCCGCCGGGGCGCAAGCTGCGCGCGGCGGGGGTGCTCGTGCCGGTGCTTTGCGGCGGCGGCGCGCCGCGCGTGATCCTGACCAAGCGGTCCTCCGCGCTCAAGCATCACCCCGGCCAGATCGCCTTTCCCGGCGGCAAACAGGATGCGGGCGATCCCGACATCACCGCCACCGCCCTGCGCGAGGCGCAGGAGGAAATCGGCCTCGATCCGGCGCATGTTGAAACGCTCGGTTTTCTGCCCCGGCACGAGACGGTGACGGGCTTTGACGTGACCCCGGTTCTGGCCCGTATCTCCGCGCCCTTCACGCCCCTGCCAGAGGCTGGAGAGGTTGAAGAAGTGTTCGAGGTACCGCTCGCACATCTGCTGGAGTTAGCCCGGTTCAGGGTCGAAAAACGCCGCTGGCGCGGGGATTGGCGGCGCTATTACGCGGTGCCGTTCGGCCCCTATTACATCTGGGGGGCCACCGCGCGCATC
Source organism: Roseovarius sp. (assembly GCF_040219995.1). Classification (GTDB taxonomy): domain Bacteria; phylum Pseudomonadota; class Alphaproteobacteria; order Rhodobacterales; family Rhodobacteraceae; genus Roseovarius. The sequence continues at coordinate 74,042 of NZ_JAVJUC010000030.1, forward strand.
CTGCGCAACATGGCCGAAATGGCGGGGCCGCGATGAAGGTTTCTGGCGACTGGATCACCGCGCCCGCCACGCAGGCGGTCTGCGCCGCGCTGACAAACGCCGGGCATCAGGCGCTCTTCGTCGGCGGCTGCGTGCGCAATGCGCTTTTGGGCGTGCCGGTCGGCGATATCGACATCGCCACCGACGCCCTACCACAAGCGGTGATGCAGCTAGCAACCGATGCCGGGCTGAAACCCGTGCCCACCGGCATCGACCACGGCACCGTCACCGTGGTTTCGGATGGCAAGCCGCATGAGGTGACCACCTTTCGCGAGGATGTGGATACGTTCGGGCGTCACGCGCAGGTGGCCTTTGGCACGGACCTCCATGCCGATGCCCGCCGCCGCGATTTCACCATGAATGCGCTTTACGCCCGCCCCGACGGCACCTTGATCGACCCTCTGGGCGGCATTGACGATCTGACAGCCCGCCGCGTGCGGTTCATTGGCGATGGCGCGACACGGATCGAGGAAGATTACCTGCGCATCCTCCGCTTTTTCCGCTTTCATGCCTGCTATGGTGACGCCGAGGCGGGGCTTGATCCCGACGCGCTCGCCGCCTGCGCGGCCCATCTCGACGGTCTGGCCGGGCTCTCGCGCGAGCGTGTCGGAGCCGAAATGCGCAAACTGCTTGCCGCGCCTGATCCTGCTCCCTCGGTAGCCGCGATGCAGATGACTGGCGTGCTATCGGCGATCCTGCCGAGGGCAGATGCACGGCCGCTCGCGCCGCTCGTCCATCTTGAATCAGAGACGAATACGGCCCCAAACGCCCTGCGCCGACTTGCTGCCCTGGGCGGAGAGGATATCCCCGACCGTCTGCGCCTGTCGCGGGCCGAGGCCAGGCGGCTCACGCTTTTGCTCAACGGCGCGTCCGCCACCCTGCCGTCCGCCGAGATTGGCTATCGTTACGGCGTGACGGATGGCATGGATATACTGCTCCTGCGGGCCGCACTTCTCGATACTCCGCTTGATCCGAAAGCCTCAGACATTCTCAAACGCGGTGCGACGGCCACGTTTCCGGTCAAGCCTGCCGATCTCATGCCGGATTACACCGGTCCCGCCCTTGGCCAAAGGCTGCAAGAGCTGGAGGATCGCTGGATCGCCTCGGGTTTCACGCTAAGCCGTGAGGACCTGCTATGACGACACATCAGATCACACGCCTCGGCCATCAGGGCGACGGAATCGCCGAAGGCCCGATTTTCGTACCGCTCACCCTGCCGGGTGAGGAGATAGCCGGCTCGCCCGATGGCCAGACCCTGCGTGATATTCGCATTGTCACCCCCTCACCCGATCGCGTGACGCCACCATGTCGGCATTTCAAATCCTGCGGAGGCTGTCAGTTGCAGCACGCATCGGAGGATTTCACCGCCCGGTGGAAACGCCAGGTCGTCGAAACCGCGCTCGCCGCGCATGGTATTTCCGCCGAGATAGGGCCTGTTCTAACCTCTCCGCCCGGCTCCCGCCGCCGGGCGACACTGGCCGCAAGGCGCACGAAAAAGGGCGCGATGGCAGGCTTTCACGCGCGCGGCAGCGACACGATCATCGAGATCCCCGATTGCCGCCTGCTGCATCCCGAGTTGATGGCGGCCCTGCCGCTGGCCGAAGATCTTGCGCTGGACGGGACAAGCCGCAAGGCCCCGCTTGCCGTGAGTGTCACGCTCTCACTCGGTGGTCTCGACGTGGCGGTACGCGGGGGCAAGCCGCTGGACGGACCGTTGCGTATCATGCTGGCGGGGCTGGCGCAGAAACATGATGTGGCGCGATTGGCCTGGGATGATGAGGTCATTGTCACCCGCCGCGCGCCGCAACAAGAGTTCGGCCCGGCCCTCGTGACCCCAGCGCCGGGGGCCTTCCTTCAGGCCACCGCAGAGGGCGAAGCCGTTCTTTTGGCTGAAACAGAGACGATCTTGCAGGGCGCGTCCCGCATCGTCGATCTCTTTGCAGGATGCGGCACCTTTGCCCTGCCGCTGGCGCGTCGCGCACCCGTTCATGCGGTTGAAGGTGATCGCGCCATGACCGTGGCGCTCGACGCGGGCTGGCGACACGCCCACGGCCTCAAACCCGTCACCACCGAGGCGCGCGATCTCTTTCGTCGCCCGCTACTACCGGACGAGCTGTCCGGCTTTGACGGCGCGGTGATCGACCCGCCCCGCGCCGGGGCTGAGGCACAGATTGCCGAGATTGCCCGCGCCCGCCTGCCGCGCCTGGCCTATGTGTCCTGTAATCCGGTCACCTTCGCCCGCGACGCTCGGCATTTGCTGTCACGGGGCTACGTAATTGGGCCGGTACGTGTCATAGATCAGTTCCGCTGGTCGGCGCATGTCGAACTGGTTGCCGGGTTCACCCTGACTAACACGTGATTCGTGTCAAAAACTGCTACCCTAGAACAGTTGAACCGTTGTAAGACAACTGCAAAACAACCGGGCAGCAGACGGTGACAGGCATGATATTCACACGGCGTTTTGCATTGCTTGCAGGGGTGGCCGCCCTTGCGGGATGTGCACAGAAATCCAAGTTCCGCAGCTATTATGGCCCTGAGGTGACCCGTGTGGTCGTCAACAAGGGCGAGCGCGAAATGTTTCTTCTGCATCATCGTAAGGTGCTTAAGCGCTACAAGGTCGAATTGGGCTTTGCTCCCGAGGGACACAAGCAATTCGAGGGAGATGGCCGGACGCCCGAGGGCGAATACCTGATTGATCGGCGCAATCCCGACAGCTCGTTTCACCTGTCGCTCGGAATTTCTTACCCCAACGAGGCCGATATTGCTTTCGCCAAAGCGCTTGGAAAATCGCCGGGGGGGGACATCTTTATCCATGGCGAGCCGAACGCGCTCGCGTTCCTCAGCCCGGATTGGACAGCAGGCTGCATCTCGGTCACGAATCGCGAGATGGAAGATGTGTATGCCATGATCCTCAATGGCACGCCGATCACGCTGAACGCGTGATCACGAACCTAGGATCATCGTCCACCAGATTTTGCCGCCCGGTTCCTGTAGCCAGTCAAAGCCCATGCGCGTTGCTTCGGGGTTGAGGATCACACGTCGTGTGGTCTCTTCCTGCATCCAGGCGGCGAGGGTTTCGAGTTCCGTCTCGTAGGTCTCGGATATCGTCTCGCCCACCAACTCGCCCTCGTATCCGACCCGACGGATGCGATCCACCGGCGACGACCCGTCAGAGCCGAAATGCCACGGCCGGTTCTGCACCGACATGTCGCGCGAATGGGTGGCGGCGGCTGCGGTCAGCTTTTCGTCGAGGGTAAGCGGCCCGGCCCCGGCGGCCTGACGCAGAGAGTTCACCGAGTCTAGCATGCGGAATCTGATCTCGCGTTCCTGACCGGCGCGAATGGGATAGACCCGCGGCAGCGGTTTGCCATCCGCTCCAATCTGCGGTGATGGCGGTGGTGGTGCGGCACAGGCCGACAATGCCAACAAAGCCGACAGACAAAGGATCAAGAGACGCGCCATGATGTCAAACCACTCTTTTTTGTTCTACAGTTCGCTTTAGCCCGCCTTGCGATGCAGTTCAAACCCACATCGGCGGAACCGTGCGGCCCGAAGGTGGTTTGAATTGCGACTGCGGCCTTTACGCCATATATTGAAGTCTGATGAGATAGGTATGAGTGGAGACCCAAAGATGACCTCTGATGTCCGGGACACGTGGAACCGTCGCGCCTTTCTGGCCGGAAGCTGCGCGATGATCGGCGCGCCTGCGATCGCTCAGGGAGTAGATGGCCCCGATACCGTCGAGAATGAACGCGACGTCACCACCACTGTGCGCCGCAATATCTCGGCCTTCCGCACGCTGGATTGGCAGCCCTATTTTTCAAACCTGCGCAACGGGGCGATCCTCGTCGATATCGATTCCCGAGCGGTGCATTTCTGGAGCGAAGACCAGAGTGTTTACAAACTCTACCCGTCCTCCGTGCCTTTGACCGAGGATCTGACGCGCCGTGGTCGCACTTCTGTGGTGCGAAAGGTCGAAGGTCCAAGCTGGCGTCCGACCCCATCTATGCTCAAGCGCAACCCCGAATGGCCGCCCTATGTCGGTCCTGGCCCGGATAACCCGCTCGGGACTCACGCGCTTTATCTCAGCTGGACCTATTACCGCATTCACGGCACGCATGACACGCGCAAGATCGGGAGGCGCTCGTCAAACGGGTGCGTCGGACTCTATAACGAACATATCGCGCAACTCTTCGCGTTGACCAAAGTCGGCACTCAAGTGTTGCTTATTTGACGAAAAAGCGACCGGATATGCCGCCGAAGGCTCAAGATACGTTTGCATTCCTGACATTTTGCTGCTTAGAAAACTTTACGAGGTAAGTCTTGGGTGCCTGTTGCTGCGCTGTTGCAGCGTCACACCTGTATCTGGAGGATAATTATGAAGAAACTCGTTCTCGCGGCCGCTTTGTCTGCTGCTGCTTCGACCGGTTTTGCCGGCAACCTGTCCGAGCCCGTGATTGAGGCTCCGGTCATCGTTGAAGAAACCAACGCAAGCTCGTCGGCAGCCGCCGTCTGGGTTCCGCTGGTTATTCTGGCGATCGTCGCTGCTGCAGTTGCCGCAGACTGATCGAATTACCGATCCAAAGAGAAAAGGCAGCGGGTTCCGCTGCCTTTTTTCGTTACTCGTCTCGATTTAAGGTGCCTCAGTCCAGCCAACCCATGAGGTTACTCTCCACGATGGATGACAACGCCCTGATATGCGCGTCATCGTCATTGAGGCAGGGAATATAGGTGAATTCCTCGCCGCCTGCCTCTTCGAAACTTTCGCGGATTTCCTCGTTGATCTCTTCCAGCGTCTCGATGCAGTCGGCAGAAAAGGCCGGGGCCATCACGGCGATGCGTTTCTTGCCGTCCTCGCGCGCCAGCCGCGCCACTTCGTCGACCGTATAGGGCTTTAGCCACTCCTCGGGGCCGAACACCGACTGGAACGTGGTGGTGATCTCGGTATCCTCCCAGCCAAGCCTTTCCTTGAGCAGCCGCGTCGTTTTCTGGCAGTGACAATGATAGGGGTCGCCCTGCATAAGGTAGCGTTTGGGCATGCCGTGATATGACACGACAAGAATCTCGGGCCGCTTTTCGATCTGCGAATAGGCGCGCTCGACCGATTCGGCGAGCGCCTCGATATAGAGCGGATTCTCGAAATAGGGCTCCACCACGCGGGCGATCGGCTGCCATGTCTCGTCCATCAGCGCGCGAAAGAACTGGTCGTTTGCGGTGGCCGAGGTGGCCCCCGCGTAATGCGGATAAAGCGGAAAGAACAGGATGCGCGTGCACCCCGCCTCGACCATCGCCCGGACCTTGGACTTGGTCGAGGGGTTGCCATAGCGCATGCAGAAATCGACCATCACCTGATCGTCGTAGCGCTCTTCCATCGCCTTGGCCATCTTCGCGGTCTGGTCGCGGGTGATGGTCATCAGCGGGCTCTCGCCCTTGTCCTCGTTCCAGATGGATTTATACGCCTCGCCGCTCGTAAAGGGCCGCTTGGTCAGGATGATAAGCTGCAATAGCGGTTGCCATTTCCAAGGGCTGTAGTCGATCACCCGCCGGTCCGACAGGAACTCGTTAAGATAGCGGCGCATCGGCCAATAGCTGTAATGATCGGGCGTCCCGAGATTGGCCAGCAGCACGCCGGTCTTGGCCTTCGGCACCTTGGGGTGATCGGCAGGGGCATGGGCGGGGCGTGCGGCATCACGGCTGGCATCGAGCATGGCTTTGGTCAATCCTGTCAGTCTCGGGTCAGGGGTGACATATAGGTTCGCAGCCCAAGGTCAATCTTTCAGCGGTTTTTCCTCTGCACCGAGTGCGTCCGCCAGCCGTGCCTTGGCCGATCCGGGGCGCAAGGGTTGTGGCTGGCTTTCGTCAGGCGACCAGCCTGTCAGGAAAATCATCTCGAACGTCGCGGGAATGCGGCCTGCGCCCGTCCCGAATTCACGCGCGTATATGTCGCAGGCCCGGTTCAGGACCGCGCGCCGCATCATCCGTCTGGGCCTGGTGCTCATCGCATTGGTCTCGCCCATGGCGCGCAGGTCGCGCATCAGGTGCCAGGGATCGCGATACTCGACGCTAAGCGGCAGCCGGTCGGCGACCGGCAGGGTATAGCCCGCCCGCTGCAACAGTGCGCCGAGATCGCGGATTTCCCCCATCGGCAGGATACGCGGCGAGAGGCCCCCGGTCACATCCGCCTCGGCCTGCGCCAAGGCCGCGCGCAACTCCTGCAAACTGCCGCCCCCCAACAGCGCCCCCAGCATCAGCCCATCAGGCCGCAACGCGCGCCGCATCTGAATGAGCTGGCCCACCGGGTCGCTTGCCCAATGCAGGCACATGGCATGGATCACCAGATCATGCGCGCCCGGCTCCAGCGCCAGCGTGTCATCATCCGCGACCACCCGCGCCTCCGGCAGGCGCGCCTGCCAGAATTCGGGAAAACCCGTCACCACGGCGGGCGCGGTAAAGGATTTGTTAACCACCGCCAGACGATCCTCTAGCTCATCCGCCGCCACCTCGTGGAGGAACAGCGCCGGGGCCCGCGCCGCGCGCAGGCGGTTGCGGATCAGGGCAGGACGGTCGGTGAGCGGTGTCTGGGTCATAGGCAGGAGACTAGGGTGCACAGAGCGGCATTTCAAACAGCGGTCCGATTGATCTATCCGTCGCGTTGTACGCTTTGCGGCGTGACTGTCGATAGCGATTTCGGCCTGTGCGGCCCGTGTTGGCGGGATACGCCGTTCATTTCCGGGCTGGTCTGCGATGCCTGCGGTGTGCCGCTGCCCGGCGAGGCGGGCGCGCAGGCCGAGTTCTGCGATGAGTGTCTCACCCATGCCCGGCCCTGGTCACGTGGGCGCGCGGCGCTGCTCTATCAAGAGAATGGCCGCCGCCTCGTGCTCGCGCTCAAGCATGGCGACCGGCATGATGTCATCCGCCCGGCGGCGAAATGGCTTGCGCGCGCCGCCGCGCCGCTCTTGCAGCCCGACACCCTGCTTGCGCCGGTGCCGCTGCACTGGACGCGCATGCTCCGGCGTCGCTACAACCAATCCGCCCTGCTGGTGCAGGCGCTTGCGCGTGAGACCGGCCAGCCGCACTGCCTCGATCTGTTGCATCGCAGCAAGCGGACGCAATCGCTCAATGGCCTCGACCGCGCTGCGCGTCACGCCATGCTGAGCGATGCAATCCGCGTCAACCCGGCCCGCCGCACGTTGATCGTGGATCGCCCGGTGCTCATCGTCGATGACGTGATGACCTCGGGTGCCACGCTCTCGGCCGCAGCACAGGCCGCTTTCGCGGCTGGCGCGCAGGATGTGTGCATTCTGACACTGGCGCGTGTCGCCAAGGATGCTTAGGTTCCCGTCAAACAAAACGGAACGCGCACCATGCAACCAGTCGAAGTCTACTCCTCGCCGCTCTGCGGCTTTTGCCACGCGGCCAAACGCCTGCTGAAACAGAAGGGCATCAACTTCTCCGAGATCAACGTTCTGGCGCAGCCCAAGCGCAAGGCCGAGATGATGCAACGCGCCAACGGTCGCCATACCGTGCCGCAGATCTTCATCGGAGAAACTCATGTCGGCGGCTGCGACGAGCTTTATGCGCTGGAACGCGCGGGCAAGCTCGATCCGATGCTACAGGGCTGATCCGATGCGCGCGGCCCTCCTGCAACTGACCAGCAGCGACCAGCCAGAGGACAACCTGGCCACGGTCCGCGCAATGATGGAGGAGGCCGTGTCGCAAGGTGCGGAGTTTATCCTCACGCCCGAGGTCACGAATTGCGTCTCGACCAGCCGCAGCCACCAGAATGAGGTGCTGCATCCCGAGGAAACAGACCCTGTTCTGGCCGGATTGAGGGCCGAGGCCGCCCGGCACGGTGTCTGGCTGCTGATCGGCTCGCTCGCACTCAAGACCGATGATCCCGACGGGCGCTTTGCCAATCGCTCTTTCCTGATTGACCCGCAGGGCGACGTTCAGGCGCGCTATGACAAGATCCACATGTTCGACGTTTATGTGACGCCCGAGGAAACCTATCGTGAATCCGATGGCTTTCGGCCCGGCGCGCGCGCGGTGCTGGCAGAAACTCCGTGGGGCAAGCTCGGCCTGACGATCTGCTACGACATCCGCTTTCCCGCCCTGCATCGCCGCCTCGCCCATGCCGGGGCCGAAATCCTGACCGTGCCCGCCGCCTTTTCCCCCGTGACCGGTGCCGCGCATTGGGAAACCTTGCTGCGCGCCCGCGCCATCGAGACCGGCTGTTTCGTGCTGGCCCCCGCACAAACCGGCACCCATACCGCCACAAGGGGACGGACCCGCACAACGCATGGGCACAGCATGGCAATCGCGCCCTGGGGCGAGGTTCTGGCCGATGGCGGCACCGATCACGGGATCGTGATGGTTGATCTTGACCCCTCGGAGGTGGCACAAGCACGCAGGCGCGTGCCTTCGCTGCGCCATGACCGCGTGTTTGATGGCCCCTGAATGGACGAGACAACCAGTAATTCCCTTGCGGTGGCGCTCTTTAGCGAGATCCTCACCAATGAGCAGCTGATCCGCAACCGGCTGAGCCGTGTGCTGCCGAAGGGTATGGAAATCTCGCATTTCTCGGTTTTGAACCATCTCGCCCGGATCGGCGATGAACGCAGCCCGGCGCAACTGGCCAAGAGCTTTCACGTCACACGCGGCGCGATGACCAACACACTGTCGAAACTGGAATGGGCCGGCTACGTTCATATCCGCCCCGATTGGGACGATGCGCGGCGCAAGATGGTCGCGATCAGCCCCTCTGGCCGTCAGGCGCGCGATGCGGCGATGGCGGCGATTACCCCGATGGTTTCGGACCTCATTCGCGATCTGGGCGAGGACCGTGTGCGCGCCAGCCTGCCGGTGCTGCGCGAATTGCGCATCAGGCTGGAGATTTGACGCTCGCCGTCACGTAATTCACGCTCAAATCCCGATCCGACAGGCGCCATTGCCATGTCACCGGGTTAAACACGAAGCCCTTGCGATCCACCGGCGTCAGCCCAGCCTGCGAAATCACGCCGTATAGCTCGTCCGGGGTGATGAATTTCGACCATTCATGCGTGCCCTTGGGCAGCCAGCGCATCACGTATTCCGCGCCGACGATGGCCATGGCGAAACTCTTGGGGTTGCGGTTGATCGTCGAGCAGACCATCAGCCCGCCGGGCTTCAGCAACTGCTGACAGGCCGTCAGATAGGCCAGCGGGTCGGCCACATGCTCGACCACTTCCATGTTGAGCACCACGTCAAACTGTTCGCCCTCTGCGGCCATATCCTCGGCCGTGGTGTGGCGATAGTCGATCTCCAGCCCCGATTGCTCGGCATGCACCTGCGCCACCGGGATGTTGCGCGGGGCGGCATCGGCGCCCACGACATCGGCCCCAAGCCGCGCCATAGGCTCGCTTAGCAATCCGCCGCCACAGCCGATATCGAGAATGCGCAAACCCTCGAACGGCGCATTCACCTGAAGGTCACGATCGAATTCCGCCGCAATCTGCGACGTGATATAATCCAGCCTGCAAGGATTTAGCATATGAAGCGGCTTGAATTTGCCGTTCGGATCCCACCATTCGGCGGCCATCGCTTCGAATTTCGCGACCTCGGCGGCATCTATGGTGCTCTGCGCGGCTTGCATTCCGGTCTCCCTATGGCTCAATTGGTAACGTGCGATATATAGGACATTCATGGATAAAGTCTCGGGCCATAAAAGCGCAGTACAATATCTCTTTCCCCCGGTCGAACCCTTCGACCGGCAGATGCTTGATGTGGGCGACGGTCACACGATCTATGTGGAGCAGTCGGGCCGGGCCGATGGCCTGCCGGTCGTTGTCTTGCACGGCGGGCCGGGCGGCGGATGCAGCCCGGCGATGCGGCGGTATTTCGATCCCGAGATCTACCGAATCATCCTCTTCGATCAGCGCGGCTGTGGTCGTTCGCGCCCGCATGCCAGCGTCGAGGCCAATACCACATGGCATCTGGTGCGCGATATCGAGCAGATTCGCGAAACCCTCGGCATCGACCGCTGGATCGTCTTCGGCGGCAGTTGGGGTGCCACGCTGGCACTGATCTATGGCCAGACCCATCCCGACCGCGCGCTGCATCTGGTGCTGCGCGGCGTGTTTACCATGACAGAAGGCGAGCTCGACTGGTTCTATGGCGGCGGCGCCGGGGCGTTCTGGCCGGAAACCTGGGTGCGTTTCGTGGCGCTCATCCCCGAGGAGGAACGCCACGACCTGATCGCCGCCTATCACAAGCGGCTTTTCTCCGGCGATCTGGCGCAAGAGATCACCCATGCCAAGGCGTGGTCGGCCTGGGAAAACGCGCTTGCCACGGTGCAATCCACCGGTGTCGGCGGCGACAGCCCGGCGGATTACGCCCGCGCCTTCGCCCGGCTTGAAAACCACTATTTCACGCATCGCGGCTTTCTCGAGGAAGACGGGCATATCCTTGCGCGCATGGACCGGCTGCGCGACGTGCCCGGCACCATCGTGCAGGGCCGCTATGACATGATCTGCCCGCCGATCACTGCGCATAAGGTGGCCGCGCTCTGGCCGAAATGCGATTTGCGGATGATCCCGGTCGCCGGTCACGCGCTGTCAGAGCCGGGAATCAGCGCCGATCTGGTGGGTGTCATGCAGAAACTCGCCCGCCGCGCCTGAGCATTCGCGCTTTTCCCGCGCCCCGCATCGCGATATTCCGAAGGGTATGGAAACGCTGCCCCAACTCTATGACCGCCTGGTGTCAGAGGGTGAATTGACCCGCGACGACGCGCAGGAGGCGGTCTTGCCGGAATTCGAGCGCATTCGCGCCACCCTCGCCGATGCGCCGCGCAAGGGCTGGTTCCGCCGCGCGCCAGAGCCGCCCAAGGGCCTCTATATCTGGGGCGGGGTCGGGCGCGGCAAATCCATGCTGATGGACATGTTCGTCCAGACCCTCGACGTGCCCAGCAGGCGTGTGCATTTCCACGCCTTCATGCAGGAAATCCATGCCGGGCTGCACGCCGCGCGCGCCCGCAACGAGGCCGACGCGCTTGCCCCGGTTGCCGCTGACGTGGCAAATTCCGTGCGGCTGCTAGCCTTCGACGAAATGCAGATCACCGACATCACCGACGCGATGATCGTGGGGCGGTTGTTCGAGGCGCTTTTCGCGGCCGGGGTGGTGGTGGTCACCACGTCAAACCGGGTGCCGGATGATCTCTACAAGAACGGGCTTAATCGACAGTTGTTCATGCCCTTCATCGCGCTGGTCAAGGAGCGCATGGTCGTTCATGAAATGGTCGGCCCCACCGATTACAGGCAAGACCGTCTTGCCGGAAGCCAAACCTATTTCTCGCCTCTCAATTCAGAGAATCGCGCCGAGATAGAGACGATATGGCAGGATCTGACTGGTGGTCAGGGCAGCCCGCATGACATCATTGTCAACAAGCGTGCGGTTGAAATTCCGGCCTTTCACAACGGGGTCGCACGGGCCACCTTCTACGACCTCTGCGGGCGCCCCCTTGGCCCCGCCGACTACCTTGCCTTGGCCGAGGCATCGCGCGTGCTGATTCTGGAAAACATCCCGCAACTGGGCCGAAGCAATTTCAACGAGGCCAAGCGCTTCGTCACCCTGATCGACGCGCTTTACGAGGCGCATGTGCGCCTCATCTGCTCGGCAGCGGCAGAACCGGAATACCTCTACCTCGAGGGCGAGGGCTCATTCGAATTCGAACGCACCGCCAGCCGCCTGCGCGAAATGCAATCCGATGGCTGGGGTGAAGACGCCTAGCGGCTGCGTGTCAGATCCAGGAACACATCCTGCAAATCCGCCTGCTCGGTCTTGACGTCACGGATCGAGATCCCGGCGTTGTGCACAGCGGCCAGCACCGCCTCTGCAGGGGTCTCGGCAGAATGATAGGTGATTTCCAACGAACCGCCGTCGCGTCGCGACACGGTCAAGCCCGGTGCCTCGGGCAAGGTCTGTACCGGTCCGTCAGGTTGAATGATCATCGTCTTCGCATCAAGCCGCCCCAACAGGTTTGCGGTCGAATCCCGCGCCACCACCTCGCCCAGGTTGATGATCGCGATCTCGTCGCACATCTCCTCGGCCTCTTCGAGGTAATGCGTGGTCAGGATGATCGTCATCCCCTCTCGGTTGAGCTTTCGCACGTTTTCCCACAGCATCTGTCGCAACTCGATATCGACGCCGGCCGTCGGCTCGTCCAGCACCAGAATATGCGGATGATGAACCAGCGCCTTGCCTAGCAAGAGCCGCCGTCGCATGCCGCCCGAAAGGGTGCGTGCATAGGCCTCGGCCTTGTCCTCCAGCCCGATCAGCCGCAGGATCTCGTCAGTGCGGCGCTGCGCACGCGGCACGCCGTATAACCCGGCCTGCACCTCCAGCGCGCCGCGCGGAGTGAAGAACGGGTCGAGATTTAGTTCTTGCGGCATCACCCCGATCGAGGCACGGCTCTGACGCGGGTTGCGATCCTGATCAAAGCCCCAGATCGTTACCTGACCGGCGGTTTTAACGACCAGCCCGGCCAGAATGTTGATCAGTGTCGATTTCCCCGCCCCGTTCGGGCCCAGAAGACCAAAGACCGATCCTTGTGGAATATCCAGATCGACCCCCGTAAGGGCCTGTTTCGCAGGGCTCTTGCCCTGACCGTCGTAGGTTTTGGTCAGTCCCCGGATTTCGATGGCATTTGCCGCCATGCTGCTCTTGCCCCTCGGCTTGGCTTCACTCATATTCGCACCTAGTGGAAAGCACGGCAAAAGGAAACGCCCCCATGGTAACCCAGGCCCCGGAAACCCGTATCGTGGACAGCTACCGAGTCGCCTGCGATGGGGGTGAAGGCGCATTGGGTCATCCCCGCGTCTGGTTGAAAATCTCACCCGAGACGGGCTATGTCGAATGCCCCTATTGCGACGCCAAGCTCATTCATCGCGATTTCGAGGGCAAGGTCTGAGGGCCTGTCATGCTGGGCCGCCGCACGGCCCTTGTGATGGCTGCGGCGGGTGGTGCAGGGGCGTTTTTCGCCCTGCCACGTATGGCCGAGTTTTTTGCACCAACGCTGACTTTCGAGCCACTACCCGGAATTGACGGATTCCGTCAGTTGGCCGGCGGTGCGGTCTCCAGGGGCAATCCGGCATTGGTGGGGATTGATCAGGCTGATGCACGGCTGTCCGACAGGTCAGTTTGCGCGCATCTCTTCGCGGCACCGAAACCGGCTAATCATGTGCCGATCGCTTATTTCTCGGATGCGCGCTGTGTCTACTGCCGGGTGCTGTCGCCGCTCCTCCATGAACTGGAAGCCAGCGAACCGATCACCGTCACATGGCACGAGTTGCCTTTGCTTGGTCCCGCGTCACGCCGCGCTGCCGAGGCCGCCTTGGCGGCCAAACGTCAGGGCGCTTACACATTCTTTCATGACCGATTGATGGGCACGCCATTTCTGCCGAATACGGCCTATATCAGGCAAATTGCCTTGGACGCGGGCATTGATGTCGAGCAGTTGCTAATGGACATGCAGGGTGCCGACGTCGCTGATACCATCGCGAGAACGGCCGGCCTCGCTCGCAGGTTTGGATTTTATGGCACTCCGGCGCTCGTCGTGGGCAGAACGGCGGTGCTTGGCAGTATCGACGGGCGAAAACTGCGCCGATTGATCGGAATTGAGGCGAAAATGACCGATCCTGCTCCCTGTTCCTGAGCCTTACGATATGCGCCAGATACAAAAACTGAATCAATCAAAACAATTCAGAGCCCAGATCTCGCAGCTAAAGTCAGATCATTGCAAAATCGTTGAATTGTTGCCGTGACACGATAATCGGCCTGTCCTTGCGCGGTGTGCGAGGTTGTTCGTCTTCCGTGTGTTCTGTCTTGGGAGGGTCTTCGCTTTTACGTGGCATCTGTCTTCTCCGTTTTGAAGCAGACCGGCCGAAACGCGCCGACCGGCGCTGCGGGTTGGTTTCGTGCAGAGCGGCCAGCCTGAATTGGAACTAGGATTGGACGGTCATAAAAATGGACTGGCCGCTCTACACGACCAACGTGCCAAAAGGTTTAGCCTTGATCTATGGGTCAATTGGAAAAACTTTGTCTCGAATTTGGACAAAGTGCGGCCAAACTGTGGCGAAGCGCCCTCTGCCATGAAGCCGCTGGCACCTTGGGCGGCTTCGTGGCAAACAAGCCCGGCAGGGTCAAGTGAGGGGGCGCGACATGAGCACCGGATTCGGAAAAGGCTGTCATCTTCATCTGATCGACGGCTCGGCCTTCATCTTTCGCGCCT
>NZ_JAVJUC010000031.1:0-94669 GCF_040219995.1 Roseovarius sp.
CAAAAGCGTCGCCGCTCCGCCCCAAGAATTTCGCCACGCATTCCAGACCCCGCATAAGAGACGTCGCTAATGACGTCTTTAGCGACGTCTCTTAGATCATCGCCCCAGCCTCAGGCAGGCGGTGCCAATGGCGCGGTTACGGTCGAAGCTGAGGTTTACGAAACGCAAGAGCTCAAGATGAAGCATCTCAAACAGAAAGATAAAGCACTCGGTCTGTACCGGGAAACGGCACTCGATGAATTGCAAATTATCCAGTCGGAACTGGAGAGCGTTCGCGAGAAATTCCGAAAAGCCGAGAATATTATGACCCGATCAGAGGTACTGGCGCCTGTATCCGGAACTGTAGTCCGCCTGCACTATGTCACTGCTGGTGGTGTGATCGAGCCGGGTAAACCAATTGCCGAGATTATACCGACAGATGCTCCCTTGATCATCGAAACCCTGATTCCCCGGACGGATATCGATAGCGTCCGACTCGGGCAAAAAGCCATAGTGCGATTGACGGCACTCAATATCCGTACGACACCTGTCCTTAACGGAACGGTCGACTATATCTCAGCTGACGCGGTGACAGAAGCTACCGATGGCATCCCGCAAGAGGTCTATGTCGCGCGGATAACGCTATCAGCAGAAGAGTTGAGCCGGGTTGGCGACTTTGTACCCACGCCTGGTATGCCTACAGAGGTCATGATCCAAACTGCAACGCGGACTTTCGCGCAGTATATTGCCAAACCAGTCGCAGACAGCATGACACGAGCGTTCCGCGAACAGTAGAGAGGCCAAACCCCACACACACCTATTGAATAGTGGTCACGAAGACCGGAACTGGGATGAGAAAACCAGATAGGGCCTACGAGCTCAAAGCTCGCTCTACAGATTTGGGCCCGTCCCGCGGATCACGATATCGGCCAGCGGCTTCTGATAGCGCCGCGTTGAAAGGCCTTACAAAAGACTTCATTCGATCACGCGCCAATAGGGTCAAAAGCGACTTGCACTACCGGCGGCAACCATAAAAGGCCCTAGTCACCGCAGGAAATGGCAAAATTCTTGAGTTGCATAACGATTTTGTTGAGAAAAATATACGACATGTTGAACGCAACTCGTTCAACATATTCGTTATGAAATGAAAGAGTAATGGGGAGAGGAAGGCTAACTTTGCGGCAGTGGCTGCGCCCGTGCGGCGCTCCAGTTCTGTGGCTTCAGCTAATTTCCTTTACGCTTCATCAACACGCGGCGGTGATATTGTGCGGCGTGCTACATGCCATTCTCCGGACACAGGCTGTTATTGGTCACGGGCGGTCGGCCGTATTGAGTGCTGAAAAGACTCATCGCCGCTTTCTGGTCAGACGCACGACCTTTACGACCAACGATCAATGCGAAGGTGATTTCCGCGATGGATTCGTGGCCGATCCGGGCTTCTTCAGCAGGATTGTTCAGCATTCGTCTACAATATGATTAATTTTCTGACCTCGATCTGTGATTTTTCGGGGCGCAAGGGTTGCGGTGAATCACATGGTCGGGCAGCCTCGCCGTGTTTTCGCCATAATCTGCCGTGCGATGCGGGGGCGTCTTTTAGTAAAGGAGTGAAAGATGAAGATATTCAAACTCGCCGGAACAATCCCGGCACTCGCCTTTGTGGTATTGCTGGCGTCCGGGGTCTCCTCGGCTCAGGCAACCACACTTTATGAGGCACCCGCAGATCGGCTTGGCGGCTTGTGTCCAACATGTGCGGGGACCGCGACCAAGATGGGAGATGATATCAGCCTTGCCGGTGGCCCTGCAACGCTCAACAAGCTCATCTGGGACACCTCGAATTTCGGCGCCGACTATACTGCCGAGATCAAAGTCGATTTTTTTAATGTAGATCTTTCGGGAACAACTCCGGGAGTAGGCAGCCTGATTCACACTCAAACCAGTGACCATTTTCTGGCAGGTGGCAACGGAGGTCCTGAGACAACATTCGTTGATATAGCTATCGCCGACGTGCTGGTTCCGGAACGCTTCATCTACTCGATCGAAGTCGTGAACAACAACGGATCCACGAACTGGAATGTCGCAGGTCAGTTTGCGACCAATTCGACGGATGAAGATGAGACATTGGCTCAGGCGCAAGTCGGTGCCAACAACGAGTTCGATTTCATCTTCGGTGACTGGGTCCCCGAGTCTGGGACCGACACCTCCGGGCTGACGTTCCAGCGTCTCAGCATGGCCTCTTACCAGATTGGTCTGCCGCAATTTTCCGATTTCGCTGAGTATTCCAATTTCACACCCAACGTGACGTTTGAGGGTCAAGTCGCCCCCATCCCGCTTCCCGCCGCCGGCTGGCTGCTGCTGACCGCCTTCGGTGGTCTGGGCATCGCCGCGCGTCGTCGCAAGGCGGCCTGATCAAGGCTTTCGACGGGGCAGTGGCCCCGATCTCATGAGAAGGGCCGTGGCTGCGATGCCACGGCCCTTTTGCTGTGTGCGGGCCTTGGGCTGTTGCACACGAGACTCACACGCGCGGAAAATGTCGCGCTCGCAGGGTCTGGTAACGGTTTCATGACAATATTTTGCCTTAATCGTGCTTAGCTTTGGTCTCAAAGTAGGATTATCTTTACATGGGCGAGTTAAGTGCATATCTTCAATCACAGGTTGTGAGCATAAGAGGGGCATTACATGATCGTTGGGCTGATTCTGGTCGGAACAATGCTTGGGGGCACCGTAGGTGCCGGCGCTCTGCTGCTTGGCTATTCGATCTGGATTGCACTTCTGATCTATGCCGCGATAGGCGCAGTCAGTGTTCTGGGTTTGGCCGTATGTATCGCCCTGCGTCCTGATCCTCGGGAAAATGCCGAGCAGGGCGAACCCTATGCGCTGGCTGGTCCGCAAGGCAGCTGATCCGGGCCTTGGGCAGCGACAAAAGCCGAATCACTTCCGCAAGCATATTTCTGCGACAGCAAACAAAACCGCTGCTTTTGTTTCCATATCTCAAGAAGATTCAGCGCCAGCGTGTGCGCGTTCCCCTGAGCGGCTTCATAATTCCCCCAAGGGTTGCGCGCCAGCTGATTTCTTTGACTCGATACCAAAATAAGGCGAAAATCAGTTCTTCAGGTGGCTTCTGTGGTTGTGCGTGAAGGTCGCTGGTATCTGAGTATCCTTCAGAAGTGATTTCACCGTTCGCATATTAGCGAGGTAAGGAAGATGTTTGGACTGAGGAAAAAAATGGCGATCAGTGGTGTTACGGCTTTGATCGCCGCAGCTTTCATTGTGTCTTCGAACGAAGCTTCAGCAGCGACGCTGAAGTTCACGAGCGACGGTCCCACGCCACCAGGAGTCAATGACTGTAGTGGAGATTTTGGGTCCCCTCCAAATTGTGTCTATGAAAGCCAAGATGATTATTATTTCAGTGGCCCAGGCGCTGGTGCAGCAGCAGCATATACAACCAATAACTATGGTACGTTGAATCAGATAGCGAAGATAGATGATCCTTTTGACGCCACCCCCGTCGTATCCGCAGGCTCTATTTTAGGCGCTGGCACCTTCGCTTTTGAGGTTATCGGTAGTGATTTGAAGTGGACATATAACCCGAATGGGTCGCTCGCAGCGGTGTTTGCTTTCTCGATCAAGGGTGGCAACAAGTATAATGTCTGGGAGTTTGATACGGCACCTACTGCAAGTGGTGGATCGCAGATGTTTACTGGCTGGTTCTCTCCGCAGGGCAACAGCACGAGTGATATCTCTCACATCACATTCTTTGGTAAAGAGATCGCCGCCATCCCACTCCCCGCTGGTGGCCTTCTGCTGATTACCGCGCTCGGTGGTCTTGGCATGGCCTCCCGACGTCTGCGCAAGGCTAGCTGACAAAAGCTCACACTCACAAGCATGGCAACAACCCCCGTTTCGGGGGATGTTTTCGTTAATGCGCCGCGTTTGGGTAAATCTCTGCGCGAAAACCAGCCGAAGATCGGGATTCTGCCATAAATTCGCCATTCCGCTGTGGAAAGTTTGTAGACAATTGCGCGATAGGGGCAGGATTGTCGCTTAAAGAGAGCGCGAAACTGGTAGGCAGGACAGGCATTGGCGGAGCGGCATGCGGCATAAAAAAACGGCGAGTAATGCTTATCTCGGAGCGTTGAGGGGGCTGCGCGGGACATTCCTGCTGGTGGGGCTGTTCAGTGCTGCCATCAACCTGCTGATGCTGACCGGGCCGATCTACATGCTGCAGGTCTACGACCGTGTGCTCTCGTCCGGATCGGTGGCAACGCTTCTGGGGCTCTTCGGTATCGTCATCCTGCTCTACAGCTTTCTGGGGCTCTATGATTTCCTACGGGCGCGTCTCTTGTCCCGTGCTGCATTGCGTCTCGATTCCAGAGTGGGGGACGAGGCGTTTCGGTTTGCCCTGCGTGCAGGGTCTATCGGGGGCCGCTCACGGGTTGACCCGCGTGCGCAGCCGGTGCGCGACCTGGAACTGGTGCGCGGCTTCATGAGCAGCCCGGCCGCTACCGGGCTCTTTGATCTGCCCTGGATGCCGCTCTTTCTGGGTCTGGTGTTTCTCATTCATCCCTGGCTGGGCTGGCTGACGCTGGCCGGGGCCGGGATCGTGGCAGCGGCAGCGCTGCTCAATCAGCTCATGGCCCAGAAATCAATCCACCAGGCGATGTCGATGGAAGGATCAGAGCGCAACCTTGTCGATCAGGCCCGCAATGATGCGGAAACCTTGCACGCGCTCGGCATGCGCGAACGTCTGGTCGCACGCTGGCGACAGATGCATGATGCGAGCCTGGCGACAGGCCAGGTGGGCAGCGATCGCTCCGAAGGTTTCACCTCCTTCTCGAAATCCTTTCGGCTGCTTCTGCAATCTGCGCTTTTGACCCTCGGGGCGTTTCTGGCCCTTCGGCAGGAGATTACCCCGGGCATGATCATCGCCACTTCGATCATAGCCGGCCGGGCACTGGCACCGGTCGATCAGGTGATCGGTCAGTGGCGGGCCATCGGGCGGGCGCGTGAGGCACATCGCCGTCTGCGCGATATCTTTGGCCAATTGCCCGCCGAGAAGCCCCGCGTTGATCTGCCCGCCCCTGCGGGTGACCTGCGGGTGACCGCCCTGACCAAGCTGGCCCCGGCCGGACCGGAAGCACAGGCGGATCGGGCGCGTATTCTCGACCGGGTTAGTTTTGCCTTGTCGGCTGGCGACGGTCTTGGTGTCGTCGGCAACAGTGCAGCAGGAAAATCCACGCTCGCCCGGCTTCTGGTCGGGGCCTGGATGGCGGATGCGGGCGAGGTGCGGCTCGACGGGGCCACGCTCGATCAATGGACCCCAGAGGCTCTTGGGCGACATATCGGGTATTTGCCGCAATCTCTGCACATGCTGTCTGGCAGCGTCGGCGAGAATATCGCGCGATTCGATCCCGAGGCGAAAGACCCCGATATCATCGAGGCCGCGCGCATCGCCGGGGTGCATGAGATGATCCTCGGCCTGCCCGACGGCTATGCCACGCATATGGACCGAATGACCCACCCCCTCTCGGGCGGTCAACTTCAGCGTCTGGGTTTGGCGCGGGCCGTCTTTGGCGCACCCCGCCTCATCGTTCTGGACGAGCCCAATTCCAATCTCGACGCCAATGGCGACGATGCTCTGGCGGAGGCGATCCGCACAATGCGCGCCAAGGGCTGTGTGGTGGTCGTGATGGCGCACCGGCCAAGTGCTCTTGCTTCGGTCAACAAGATCCTGCTGCTGCATCAGGGGCGGATGGCGAAGTTCGGCGACAAGGATGAGGTGCTGCATGGCACCCCCCGTCCGGTCTCCGTCGTGGCGCAGTGAGGGCATAGAAATGACCGCAGACGCATTTTCGGCCCCGCCCCTCAAGACAGACCTGACGCGTGCAGGCCGTCTTGGCATCCTTGCCGGTCTGGCATTGCTGACCATGCTCTTCGGCTGGGCCTATATGACGCCGATCAGCGGCGCGGTCATTGCCTCCGGCTCGGCCGTCGTGCGCGGCAAGCCCAAGATGGTCCAGAACCTCGATGGCGGGATCGTCGAAGAGATCCGCGTCAACGATGGTGATCTCGTGCGCGCGGGCGATGTACTATTGCGGCTCGACCCGACACTGCTGCGCATCAATCTCGAAATGTATCGCAATCGCCTCGCCGAAACCCACGCCGAGATCAGCCGTTTGCAGGCTGAACAGATAAATGCCGGGGATGTGGTCTTCGATTACGACACCACATATCTCGATGGGCTGCCGCTGGCGCAGATCAATGCAGGGCAAGCGGAGATTTTCGACGCCCGGCGCGAGGTGATGAAGGGCCGCAAGGATCAGCTCCGCGAGAAAGTCGCGCAGTTCTACAACCAGATTTCCGGTGTCGACGGGGTGATCAAGGCCAAGCGCGATCAGCTGACCTTTATCGAGCAGGAGCTTGGGGATGTCAGCGCGCTGCATGCGGAAGGGCTGGCGCGCGAGGGACAGGTGCTCGAATTGCAGCGCTCACGGGCGCGGCTTCTCGGCGAGATTTCCGAGCATCAATCGGAACTGGCCCGGATCCGCAATTCCATTCGCGACACCGAGCTTGAGATCCTGCAATCGGAACGGCAGTTCAAGGAACAGGTGGTCACCGACCTGCGAGAGGCGGTGATGGAGGGCGAAGAGCTGCATTTGCAGATTGTAACCGCCCGCAAACAGCTTGATCGGATAGAGGTGGTCGCACCGGTAGATGGCATCGTGCATGAAATGCAGGTCTTCAACTCCGGCGGTGTCGTGCCGCCAGGCGAGACGATCCTGCAGATCATTCCGATTTCGGACGGGGTGGATTTCGAGGTGCGCGTCGATCCAAACGCGATTGACCAGGTCATACAGGGGCAAAAGGCCAAGGTCGTCTTTACCACCTTCAACGCCCGCACCGCCCCCGAAATATTCGGCGCAGTCTCAAGTATCTCGCCTGACAGCATTACCGATCCGGCGACGCAGCAGAGCTATTACCGTGTGACCCTGGCCATTCCACCCACGGAGCTGCAAAAGCTGGGATCTCATGACATCCTGCCCGGCATGCCGATCGAAGCCTATCTCCAAACCGGCGAGCGTACGGTATTGAGCTATCTCACCCGACCGCTGAGCGACCAGCTGCGTCGCGCCTTCCGGGACGATTGAGGCCTCCTGAAGTGATGCGCCAATGGCACAATCTGTAATCATCAAGCCGTGAATCTTGTTTTCAAAGGCATTTCAGGGCATGCTGATGCTGAGTGGTCGTGTGTAATCAACCGGAGCCAAAATCCGGAACGCATGCGCAATGAGGCAGGATATAGCTTATGGTGGGCCGGATCGGGCGCAGGGCGTCACCCATATTCATTGCTCTGACAGGGCTGTCATTCGTGGCAGGCTGCTCGAGTGAGCCTTACAAGGCGCCCCTGTTTTCTTTCTTGTCCTCCTACAAGTCCGCGAAGAGCGGGGCCCCGGTTCTACTCAGCAATACTGACTGGTGGACAAGGTTCGAGGATCCCACTCTGAACTCCCTTGTCGAGACCGGGTTGGAGGGAAATCTCAATCTCGACATCGCCAAGGAACGGGTGAACGAGGCGAAAGCGATCCAGCGCAGCGTGCCGACGTCGGCGTTTCTTTCGCCGCGGGCCGGGGCCCGTCGCGAACGCGACGAGTTCGGGCGCACCGATACTGTCAGCGAAGCCTCATTGGGCTTTGAATGGATCCTCGATATCTATGGCGGACGCCGGGCCCAGATCGATGCAGCCGGTGCCCGGATCGAGGTCGCCGATGCCGAAGTAGACGCAGCCCGCCTCCTGCTGCTGCTCAACATTTCCAACACCTATGTGGACTTGCGCTTTCAACAGGCGAGCCTGCGCCTGCGTCGCTCGGAACTGGCCTCGCGACAACAGACGCTGGAGCTGATCGAGCGCCTGCAGGAGGGCAATGCCGCCACCCGGGTCGATGTGGTCAAGGCACGCGCACTCGTCTCCGAAACCCGGTCCGAAATTCCCGCAATCAAGGCCGCGATCGACGCCGCCAAGAACGAGATCGCGGTGCTCACGGGCAAGGTGCCCGGAACCCTCGAGCTTGACCTCGATCAGGCCGCGCGCCAGCCGCGCGTCTCGCTCTCTCCCCAAGTGGGCATACCGGCGGATCTCCTGCGCAATCGCCCGGATATCCGCGTGGCCGAGCGCAGCTACTATGCGGCCTTCCGCGATGTGGCGGGCGCGCGGGCCGACCTTTATCCTCAACTGTCGCTCAGCGGCACGATCACACAGACCTCGCTGTCAGGATCTCGGGGAACCGAGTATTTCTTTGGCCCCGCGCTTACCTTCCCGATCCTGCCGAACAGCGCCCGGCGTGCCACGGTCGATCAGCGTGAATCGCGGGTCCGGCAATCCCATACACAATGGCAACTGACCGTGCTTGAGGCCATTCGAGATGTTGAAAGCTCATTGGCCAATTATTCTGCAGCCCTCTCGGCACGGCGCGCATCGGAAGAAACCGTGCGGCTCTACAAGGAAGTGGTCACGCTGACCCGCCAGATCGTCACCGGAGACGGCGCCACCATCCGCGACCTGATCGACGCAGAACAAAGCGTCGCCACCGCCAACACCGCCCTCGCCGAAACCCTCCGCCAGGTGGGACGCAGCTTCGTGGAACTCAATGTGAATCTTGGGTCGGGGCATGCAGTGGGGGAGGAGGTCGCTGCGAAGTAGGCAGCTTACTGCTCAAAACGACACGGAAACAAAACATCCTTCCGCCATAGTGCTGTCTCAGATAGGCCATCCTCGCTTGTTCTATTCTGCGCGAGAGAGACAAGTCTCATCCCATGACACAGGCGGAGTCCAAAATGTCCAAAATCTTTTCGGTTTCAAACTCGGAAGACCTCATGAGTGCCCTGGCTTCGGCCACGGGTGGCGATACAATCGAGCTCGCGGGGGGGGATTATGGGAAGCTGAATTTGAACCACAAAACCAGTTTTGATTTCACCTATGACAGTCCAGTTACGATTGTTTCCGCTGACGCAGATAACCCGGCGGCGGTCGCGTCGATGAATATCATCGGCGCGTCCAATATCACTTTTGACAATATCCATTTTGATTACCAGTACCAAGAAGGTGACCCACTCTGGGCAAAACCCTTTCTAATTTCTGAAAGCAACAATATCACCATTAGGAATTCAGTATTCGATGGGGATGTCGCCTCTGGAACCGGGACATCGGCTGATGGCTATGGTACCGGTTTTGGTCTGGGGGTCAGGGCGTCGTCAGACGTGACGATCGACAACACCGAGTTCAAATCCTGGTGGAAAGGCATGTCCTTGGGCCTCTCTGAAAATCTCACGATAACTAACAATGACATTCACGATATTCGGTCAGACGGCGTGAACTTTGCTCAAAACAAATCGGTGCTCTTTGAAGGCAATCATATTCATGATTTTCGCGTTAACCGCGAAAGTGGAGACCATGCCGACATGATTCAGGTTATGGCAGGTGGGAATGTAGAAACGATAACGGCAGGCCTTACAATCCGCGGGAACATTCTGGATATCGGCGACGGCGACGTCACCCAAATGATTTTCATCGGCAATAACAAATATGGTTGGACCAAAGATGATGCATGGCTTTTTCAAGACATCACCGTTGAAGACAATCTGATCCACGGCTCCCACCAACACGGTATTGCGGTTGGACAAACGGATGGCGTAATAATCCGCAACAACACGTTGCTTGATGCGGAACACCCGGATGCAAGATTTGCACCAATAATCACTAGCAACGAATCGCGTAATGTTTTGGTCGAAGAAAATGTCCAAGTAGGTTCATTTTCCGACAATCCGGACCCAACATGGACGATCCGGAACAATCTGAGCCTTCAGAACGATGCGCCAGAACTTGCAGGCTACTACAAAGATCAGTTCATTGCGTCTTCCACGAATGGTCAGGCTGGCGCATTCGTCCTGGACCCCGATGGGGAACTTGCAAAATCAGGCGCGGGCGTAACCTGGATGGGTCTAGAGACGTCGCCTGACACACTTACAACCCAGTTCGATATCCACTCCAAAGGCAGCGACAGCCTAACATTGGTCTTTGATGCGAGCCATACCTATGGTCCGACCGGAGCAATCACAGTTGATGATGCAGAATTCCACTGGACCTTTGGAGACGGAACGACGGCAACGGGTCAGGTCATTGAACACAGGTTTGGAGCGGCAGGCATTTATGATGTGGCGCTGGATGTGGTTTTGGCGGATGGAACGACGGTCACGGCTGAAAGCGATGCGCGCGTTATAGGAAGCGATGCCCTTCGGTTCAATTCTGACGATGGCACGTTCTACCTGCAGTCCTATGGTACGGAGACTGCGCTTGCAGGAACTGACATAGCCTCGTTTGATGGAGGCAGCGGTGGAATGACGGTAGACTTGAGCGCGTCAGAGACTTTCACGCAAATTCAGCCTGAGCATTTCAGTAATTTTCTTGGAAGCAAGAGCTTTGAACTCTCAATGGCGTTCGAGGCTGATCAGCCCGGTGTCAGTCAAGGCTGGATTCTTCGTCTCCATGGCGTCCTTGGAGTACAAGCCGACCAGTCCGGGGATATTAAAGTCTCTCTTTGGGATGATGACGCGGCTGAATTCTCCTTGGCGAGCGATGGCTTGAATCTCAATGACGGCGGCATCCATACCTTTGAGCTTCAACTGGACGATGCGAGTGAGACTCTTCGTCTTGTTGTGGATGGCACGGTCGTAGACATGACAGAATTCACCGGCAACGTAACGCAAGGCATAAATCACGGTCTCAAGTTCGGAGATGCACGGAGGGAATCTTTCGATGGACAAATGCATTCCTTTGATCTGGACGTGGCCGCATCAGACTATTCCATCTACGAGGGGACCACTCCTTTGGCTTCTACACCGGGGCAACCTGATTCGGATGTAGTCGTGGAAGGATACGTGAGCGAGGACCCCGTCAATGCGGTTCCCGATCTTTCAGAGCCCCCCACAGAGCCACCTGAGTCCGACGTCACCCCCAATGAAGAAACGGATGAGACCGCACCCGAAAGTCCATCTGATGAGGAAGCCACCGCACCGCGGTGGGAACTTGACGGTTTCGAGATCTTTGAAACCCTTGCAACGCCGGACCACGATGTGAAATTTGCTGACGATGCGCATGTGGCTGATCGTCTCGGCCAAAGTGCCCTGATCCTTGATGGTGAACGCGATTTCATCAATTTGGGTCGGTTTGATGAATACCACGCCTCCGACCAGATCACTGTCGATTTGGAGTTCCAGCGTGACGATCCTGACGGCTTCGACATTCTGTTGTGGAACCATGGTCGACTTGGGATCACTATGAACGGCGATATGCTCGGGGTTCGGGTAGGACAGGCGGATAATCCTTTCAAAGACGGGTTCAGGATCATGGAGTCCGGGTTGAATGATGGTGAAGCGCACAGTCTCCGTATCATCGCCGATGGCGAGCTTGACCGTCTACAGATCATTATTGACGATGAAGTGGTGCTGGATGACACCAGCCGTGACCTTGACATTGTTCAACATGGCACAGGCGACTGGGGTTACATGATCGGCAGGGCTTGGGGCCCAACCTTTGACGGCACGGTCACCGGTATCGAGATTGACGACAGTGCCCAGTTCATCCCTGAAGACCCGATGTTGAGTGTCTGACAGAGTCGACCTGGGTTTGCCATTGGCAGAGTGGCCTGCCATGGGGCCTCGCCCTCCATACTTCCTAATGGAGAAGAATCCCCATGGCAGGTCACAGGCGCGACGTGCCACGCCAAGGTCTAAGATCCGAAAGAATAGACGTTAATTGTAGAGGCACAGCTTGATCTGATGTGAGATACTCTTTTGGTACGCCAGCGCGGCGTGCCGCCCAATGGTAGCGAAAGAGAGTGACGTGCTTTCCAGTTCAAACACAATCTTTGCGAGATGAATACCAAGCCTCAAAGCTCACCAGACGCTGGAATTCGGGCAAAAATCAGCAATGGCGCGATTCTGCATTTCGGTACCAGTATCGGAGTGCGAATACTGGGCATCGTCACTGTCGCCGTTCTGGGCCGACTTCTGACACCGGCGGATTTCGGCATCTTCGCTTATGCGGTTTTTGTCAGCACGCTCACCGACAATTGCTTTTATCGTCATTTCCACTTTTCCCTGGTTCGGTTGCCGGAGGTAACAAACGAACACCTCGATACTCTATTTACATTACGGTTCCTGACCGGCCTGATCGTTGCAGGGGGGATTGCCCTGTCTGCAGGCCCGGTGGCCATGTGGGTCGATGCACCCGAGCTTTATGCTGTTCTGAGCTGGATCGCGATCGTCCCGATTATCGGAACGCTGCCGAGCCCACGCTTCATGCTCTTGGAGAAAGATCTGAAGTTCGCCCCGGCCGCGTTTCAGGTTTTGCTGGCACGGACCCTGACGACCTGTTCTGTTATTGCGCTTGGTTTTATCTGGGGCAATTACTGGGCACCGGTGACCGGTCTCATCGTGATGTCCAGCATCGTCGCTCTTCATTCCCATTGGGTTGCTCCATATCGTCCGAGGCTTTGCCTGACAAAATGGCGCAATTTCTTCCGGTTCGGACTCTGGGTGATGTTCGGAAATCTGTTCAACTTTCTCTCAGGACGCGTAGACCGGTTGATCCTCGGGCCATACTTGGGCGTTTCTGCAGTAGGTATCTACCGGATGGGCGTGGATATTGCAGAGCTTGGGTCACGACAATTTGCGCAACCAATGGGGCGGGTGATCTACGCCGGTTTGGCGACCAAGGGTCAGGACAAGGCCGCATTGAAAAGCGCCTATCTCGAGACGCAGTCTGTTTTCATAGGCGTGGTGCTTCCAATGGGTCTGTTGACGGCATTATGCGCCACGGAGATTCTTCGAATCTTGGCCGGCCCTAACTGGCTGGCGGCGGCCCCTGTGATGTGGGTGCTGGCCCCGCTTATTGCGCTAAATACGCTCGAGAGCGGTGTCAGGGCTCTGATCTATATTAACGATGCGCCCGAGAAGATGTTCTTTCGGAATCTGCTCATTTTCTGTGTTGCCATGCCGATCATTACGGCCGGGGTAGCCTGGGGCGGTTTCGAGGGGGTCATCCTGGCGAGCGCGGTCGTCAAGGTCTTCGCCTTAGTATTAACCCTTATGCTTGCGGGCAAAGAAACCAACGCGAGTTTTCGTGCACCTTTCCTGAAGGCATGGAGAAGCCTTCTCGCAGGCGTCTGCATGGTCCTGACCATTACTGTCGTGGTGATGTGGGGGCCGTCGACCACTGCTAACACGACCGTTCCGGCTGCCGTGATGCTTTTGGTGGTCAAATGTGGTCTCGGTCTTGCTGCCTATCTTGGCATGCACTTCACCCTATGGGCACTCAGCGGCAGACCAAACGGCATCGAGACTTTTGGTATTGCGCAGGTTCAGAAGGCCAAAGCACGGCTTCTGCGATTGGTGGCGTTATAGCCCATATCAAGAGGCGGCAGGTCAAGGCTGAAATCGCATCAGGGCGTTCTGTATCTGTGCCTCAATCTCTGGTTCCAGCTCTTTCTGTCCATGAACCTGAAAAGACTTTGAGATCTGGAATTTACGATTGCAGCGAAGCCCGCCTTTATTGAACAGTTCCTCGACTTGCTCCATGGCTCTCATTGGGTTTCTGCAAACCGCGTCATAAGAGAGAGACAGAAGTCGATCAGAGTCACCCAAGTATTTCAAAATCGCCTTATGACTTAAAGCCACTTGAGCACAGGCTTGGGTTACAGGATCACAATCCATGTATTTCTCCCACCCTTCCGGTTGAGCCGAAAACCATTCTTTGGAATCCGGCCCTTTCCTTATCTTCCTCCATTTCAGGATGGATCTGACATTATCCTTCCAGTTCCTTTCGATATTTATGAAGACCGCGTTGGGGAAAAACTCGATCAATCTGGGCAGTTCACTGTGAAAGTGAAGATACTTGATAACCATCGGTCGCCCGAGAATATTGCACATCGCAGACAGTTTCGTCTGTATTTCCGGTCTGGAGATTCCCTTTCCCGCATGCGTGTGCGGTGCAAAATAAGGCATCCAATAACGCCATATACGCCCATCTTCACTGGGCGCAGCATTCCCAGGCAATTCTCCAAAGGTGCTGTCAAAGGACCCTTTCCTGCGCTTAATGGCATTCCTGTATATCCAAGTCGCGGCAACGGGGGCACGATAAAGCCGTTGGGCTATGTTCGGAAAATAAGCACATTCAAATTCTGCCGTAATCATCTCATACAACAGAGTTGTTCCGGAGCGTGGAGGACCAAATACAAAACAGATATCGCAGTCAGTTTCGTTGGCCCGGTAGGTCAACATTTTTTCCAGCGGCCAAAAAGAGAGTACCGCAACCGTATTGAGATGCTTTGTGAGATAATTCCTGTGCCCAAAGGACGTGGTGGATTTCTGTTCCATTAATTTACTCTCGTATTAGCTCATGAAGGCCACTCTGCAACGCCTTCAAACGACAGGATGGTCGATTCGATCAGGTAGCGACTTAATGGTAAGCCGCTCAGATTTCGAAGGATACCCAGCACGGAGCACCGGTCGGATCAAGCCTCTCAGCGTCCTGGAAAAATACATTTCATACTTCTTCGACGATCATCTGGGATCCTTGTGATGCCATTTTGAATCGAAATACTTCTGCCTTTTCAAAATTTTAGCTTTTATCCAGTTCTTGAGGATATCTTTGAAATTCCCGGACAGATAGATCATTCTGTTGGAAATCTTGTGATGCTGCGGTACCCTTAGGGTGGGCGTCGGCTTAAACTCCGATTTGTATTTGTGGATATGTTTTAGTGGGTTGTCGGGATCATCAGGATTTCCGTAACCCTCGAGGTCAAAATAGCGACACCCCTTCTCACTGGCCCATTTCATGGCATCCAGCATGAGAAACGGCGAAATTCGAAGATTGTTGAGCTCCGCCAAGACCTCATCATCATGAACAGAATAGATGAAATGTGTGGTGTCCCGACTGCGGTGAAGCACGATTCCGGCCACAAACCGGCCACGGTGATAAATGACCCGTATGACCCCGAGATCACCGCCGCGATACACATGTTCAAAGGTCGTCATGAAGGCGTCTTGTCTTAGGGCACCTAATCCACGCTCTGTGCGATGGCAGTTCAATCTTGCAAGAAAATCTGCAGCATCGGCATCCTCCTGCAGCGCCACAACCTCCAAGTCCTCCTTTTCAGCCTTGCGAAGTTTGCGGCGGCATGTCTGAGAAAACTGGCTGGCAATATCCGAAGCCGTTCCGGTTATATCGACAATGCCCGTCAAACGCAGGTACCGAGGTTCCGACATGATCCAGCCGCGTCCCGCCAAGTGAGCGCCAAGCTCTTCGGCCTGCTCGTCCAGCCAGTAAGGCGTAACAGAGATACGCCCGACTTTCGCGAAAGCCTTGTGCCTTCGCACGCCTTCCATGAAGCTGACGAACACTGCCGGATCATCCGATACCGGGCCACTGAGGCTAATCGCATTCGTAAAAGCCCCGGGCAGAAATGGATGAGGCCGCAAGGTGAACAGACCAACGGCTTTGACCCCGCCATTTTCCCGGCCCAGAGCATATCGGACTTCGTTTCCTTCGGCCAGATCCACAGGACCGAATCGAGGATCTTGCCGGACATGCTGATGTACGGCATTTGATAAGAACCCATCCCACTCAGCCGTCAAGCGATCTGAAAGTGCGTCTTGGACTTCAATTTCCATTCGGACTATCTCTGTATTCAAGATTTTTCAGGAAGGGTTTGATGATTTTGTGCGGTGCGCCGTCAGTTTAGGATGAACTCGGACTTTAACTCAAACGGATATCTGGCAATACTGAAATCGATCAGTAAATTTTTGATGCAAAGAGTCAAATGCCCAAATATTCTATCGTCATCCCGGCATATAACTCAGGGGCGTTTCTGGCAGCCACCATTCAAAGCGCGTTGGCCCAGGATGTGGCGGATTGCGAGGTCATAGTTGTCGACGATGGCTCGACGGATAATAGCTTCAATGTAGCAAGCTCGTTCGCTGATGTTCTGACCATCCGTCAAGACAATGCCGGAGATTCAGCGGCTCGAAACACTGGTCTTTCCCGGGCCACCGGTGACTTTGTTCTTTTCCTTGATCACGACGACGTGTTGCACGGCAACGCAATTGCCCTGCATGCCGCCGCTTTCGAAGGCAGGCCCGAAATTGACATGGTGTTCGGCTCCAATCTGCAGATATCAGAGACGGATGAGATACTGAGGGAGAACCGACAGGCCGTTCGTCAGTTTTCCGGTCGGGATGTCGCGATGAACACGACACCGTCCTTTTCCCAATGCATGTACCGAAAATCGGCGCTGGACCGGATTGGCGGGTTCCGCCCCGAAGCGTTGAACTGCGCCGATCATGACCTGAACATCCGCCTGCTGGGCGATCGCATGGCAGGATTCTGTCATGGCGAACTGGTCATGTCCTATCGCAAACATCAGGGCCAGCAGACCCGATCCCCATCAAAACTCTATACCAATCATGCGCGGGTTCTGAGACGTCATTTCGGCCCCGGCGGGTTTCTGGAAGATCCGAATTACCTCGCGCGGACACTCAAACGCTGGAAAACCTATTACGGTCAGGCCATGCCGGGTGAAGTGGTGCGGTTGCTGCAACAAGCCCGGCTCGGCGATGCCCTGCGCTGCTTCGGTGTGTTTCTTGGGGCGCAGCCCTATTCCGGTTTGGGTGCGCTGCGATACCTGCCCAGACGGCTGGTGAAACGTTGGACGTGATTTATCTTTTGAAAAGGACCCTAAGAGCATGGCCGGAATGAATTTGTTTTCGGAGGAACTCTCCCTCCTGAGACCTTTTTAAGAGAAAGACGTCTTATGGTGAGGTTGCTATTGCCAATTCATGAAGATGCGAGGCTGTTTCAAATTACGAATCCTGTTTCGTAGAGCCTTGGTACGAACCCTGAGTTGTGGCATCTGTGCCTCGTGGGTCTCCACGAATATCGTTTTGACCATGTCCTTTTCTGGTGCGTCAAGGAGCCGTTCAAGTACATCAAGCTCTGCACCCTCGATATCCATCTTCAGAATCTCAATTGGGCCACTGACCTCACGCAAAAAACGGCAGATATCAATCATTTCGACCTGGAAAGCTTCCGGTTCTCCTAATCCCCAGCTTTCCGAGTAATAGGCTGATGTGCCTTGGGACCGGATTTCCCGGTTAGCTTCGAATGTTGGATCGCGATAAAGTTTAAGTACACCATCTTTTGAGCCAATGGCCTTGTTCAAAAGTATGGCCCGTTCATTCTGCCCTAAGTGCTCTTCAAGTTGGGAAAACGACCAAGGATCTGGTTCAAAAGCATAGACGCGCCCAACCTTGGTAAGCAGCACCTCGGTGATCTTACCGACATTCGCACCAAGATCGATGCAGGTTGCGTCCCGATCAAGCTTGGCCAACTCCTCGTCAAATATACGCCGCGTTTTTTTCAGTCGCACTTTGCGCAGCGCCCAATAAAACCGCGAGTCGCTCTTGGCACCAAGACTGCCGGGGGTCAAACGCAGTATGCTAAAGACACCAATTTTCAGATAGTTTTCAATCATATATAAAGATTCGCTTTCTCGTCATCCTTGAAACTGAGCGCTAAAATCACGCACAAACCTTCGATGATGATTTTATCATGAATAATACAGAGTAGAGAAAGAGTTTTTAGCACTCACCCTAGATGGCGTACAAACCATTAAGTACCTGATTTTTTTTTACCCGCTAAGGTCGCATTTTCTTTCCCGTTGACAGGAGTTTCAATAGATACTGTAAGGACGTGGAAATCCGATTGTAAATGGAAGTGAGGAACGTCACATCATTATCTCTGATCGGTATAAATTCGTCTTCATTCATATCCCGAAATGCGCCGGAACGACGGTACGCAACCTCCTTGGGCAGTTCGATGATACAGAAGGCAAGTACAAGTCCAGAGTGCATCATCATCCTGAACTTGGCCGCCTCGACTACACGCATTTACCGTTGGAGGTGATGCGCCGTGTTTGTCCGGAAGACTTGGAAAAAGTCAGAAACTACCACTCATTTACCCTGATCCGAGATCCCAAGACCCGCTTCATGTCTGCCCTGTCGCAACGGCTCAAGATGTACAGCACGCGCGAATTGGCGCAGCGCGACAGAGATGATGTGAACCGTCTGGCGCGTCAGGTCGTCGAAACCCTTCAGGAACCGGGTGCAACACATCGTCCGGAGTTCATCCATTTTGCCCGGCAATCGGAATTCATCTTTTGTGACGGCGAACAGCTGGTGAAGGCGATTTACCCAACATCCCGGGTGGGTGATGTGATTCAGGAGGTCAGTCACCTGACCGGTGAAGATCTGGGGCCGGTTGGCAACGATAATACGACAATGGTTTTCAGGCGTGACGCTTTCCGGGTTCTGGCTGTTGCAGGCAAGTGGGTTGGCGAACGGACCCTAGGGCCGGAAAGAACGCGCTCAGCACGAAAAGCCTTGCGACAGATCTTGATGAAACCACTCCATAGCAGTCCTGAAATCTACATGCTCAGCGATGATGTCGTAGATTTTGTACAGGACTTCTACGCGCAGGATTTTGAACTTTATGCGAAGGTGACGGGAACCTTCGAACCACCCTCCGCGAGACCTTAGCCATGTCAGAAGCCTCGATAACGGACAGGCCCTCCCAAGTCCACGCGGCGGCCAGTTTCAAACTGCCCTTGCCGGCGGTTCTGTTTGTCGTGGGGCTAGTTATTCCTCTTTTCATATATATCGGGCCGATGCGGCTGTCGGTCTATCGGATAGTTCTGCTGATCTTCCTGTTTCCGGCGATCATCACTTTGTTCAGTGGTAAAGTCGGCAAAATTCGAACGCCCGACATTGCTATCATTCTGATCTGCATCTGGTCTTCGCTCGCGTACTTCGTCGTGCATGGAATTGCGCCCATGATCGAGCGGGTTGGTATTTTG
Organism: Roseovarius sp.; assembly: GCF_040219995.1. GTDB lineage: Bacteria > Pseudomonadota > Alphaproteobacteria > Rhodobacterales > Rhodobacteraceae > Roseovarius. Next base: position 18,942 of record NZ_JAVJUC010000031.1, read on the forward strand.
TGGGTGGAGACCTGGGGCGCGTATCTGATCGCTCGGGTGTATATTAGGACACCCGAGGCGTTTCTGAAGATGTCGAGGCTCTTCTTCCTGATTGCGCTTGTACTTCTCCCTACAACATTGATTGAGCTGCAAACGGGCCAGAATATCGTGCTCGAGTTCTTTGATAAATTCGGGGATAGCTATACGGACAAACCCAAGGAACGGCGCCTGGGGTTTGATCGTGTCCAGGGGCCGTTTAGCCATCCGATCCATTTTGGAGTATTCTTCGGTGCTTTGATCGGATTGGTTTTCTACGTGATCGGCTATCGTGCCTCGTGGATCGGACGAGGGATACGAACAATCTTGATTACGTTCATCGGGTCCGCCACCCTGTCTTCCGGTCCCCTCGCAGCGATCACCGCCCAAGTCTTTTTCATCTCTTGGGACAGGATACTTTATGCGCTCAGATCCCGATGGAAACTGCTCATCTTTCTAACGGTCATCGCCTACATAGCGATTGATCTTTACTCGAACCGCTCGCCCTTCGAGGTCTTCATTTCATATTTCGCCATGAATGGCGGCACGGCCTACAACCGTATCATTATCTGGGTCTGGGGGACAAAGAGTATTTGGGAGAACCCGATCTTCGGGATCGGGACAAGCGGTGATTGGGAGAGACCGTTTTTCGTGAACTCGTCCAGCGTCGACATGTTCTGGATCGTGCCCGGGATGGCCAATGGGATTCCAGCCTGGGCCCTTTGGTTCATTCTGTTCTTCAGTATATTCGTTCCCGTCGCCCGTCGTAAGATCCAGAGTGACCGGGTGCACAATTATCGGATGGGGTACCTTTGTTCGATGATGGGTCTCTTTGCTGTCGGATGGACAGTGCACTTTTGGGACTCGATTTATGTGTTGCTCGTGTTTCTAATCGCGAGCGGGGTCTGGATATTAGATTGGAGGGATGATCAGGATCAATCTGATCCGGATCATACAGACCACAAGGAAAACAGGCAAAGCGAGCTCCCCTATTCGAGGTTCACACGGCGAGGCGTGCAGCCAACAAAGCCACAATCTTAGAAAGGTCCGATCGTGTCAGACCGGGGGACAAGGGCAGAGACAGGGCGCTATTCTTGAGAACTATGGCGTCTTCCGCCATAGACCAATCGAGCCCTTGGTGAAATCCTGCCCACCAAGCTGTGACGTCCACACCAACGGCTTGCAACTCAGATACAATACGATCGCGGTCGGGTATCAGAACTGGCATTGAATGCGGACATATATCGTGTGGCAACTCTTGGATAAGCGGCTCGGCTTCGGGAACCCGGACGAGCAGCTCCTGGTATATCTGCCAGTTTCGGCGCCGCTGCTGGATAGCTGCATCCAGATCGGTACGTTGAATGGTCTTGGCGACAAGACGGCTCATGCGTCTGCCTCTCAGATCCGGATCGAAATAATAATGGCCGGGGATATCCTGCTTTTTACCTGACAATTGGATGATCTGATCGGTTGATGTTTTGATGAGAGCACGTTTCGCCTGTCTCAAGCGGTCGATCCCAATGAGAGCGCCAAGAATTCGCCGCGCCATGAATTTGAATTCTGTGCGACGAAGAGGGGGTCGGTCGAACGTTGGGGCTGAGGGCAGATCGCCTGCATTGATCACCAACGCACTGCCGCCTGGAGTAGAAAAAAACTTGTGAAAGCAAAAGAATGAGACATCTCCGATCCGACCCGCAGCGGGGCGCGATCCACTCAACAGGCTAAGGGCACAATCTTCCATCAGGCGCAAACCGTTAATATCGCAGAGTGCCCTGATCTCAGCCAATTTTGGCTGTAGAAAACCAAAGTAATGGGTGACATAGACGGCCCGCGTCCGTGGCGAAATACGCCTGGCTATCGCATCTGGATCTGCAACGAGATCTCGCCCCACCGGATAGATGGTTACACTCAGTCCTGCATGCAGAAGGGGGTCAATTTCTGATCCGCAATTGTAAGCTGGCACAAGAACCTCGTCCCCCGGGGTGAGTCCCAAAGCATCACAGGCAACGCGGATGGCTGTCCGAGTGTTGAAGGAAAAATGCACATGACGACCTATGAACAGATCCTGAACCCGGCTAGGGGCTGCAGCATCCACAGAGGTCTCATCACGGGGATCCTTGCCCGAAGCACAAGATGGGATGGGTGGACATAGATCAGGTTCAGTCATCGAAAGCCCCTAGAAAGTGTGAAATAAGAACTCAGTACACACGTTATTTCATTGCTGGAAGGCGCGCGATCGCCGTGGCTATTGCGACACCCTTGTAGGTGAAGAAGAATTGAACCAAACTTGAAATGAGCATATTCAAAAAACAACCATACGGTCGCACGGGAGAATTTATGCATCGGTCGCTCGAAATGGGGGACACGCGCTGTGATGTATCAATCATTATAGTCAGTTGGAACACGCGGGACATTTTGCGGGACTGCTTGATGTCCATAGCCCGTGAGACACAATCTTCCCATGAAGTCATCGTGGTCGATAACGCATCGACCGACGGCACCCAAGACATGCTCGGGGAAGGTTTCCCTGATATCACGCTCATCGCCAATGCTGAAAATGTTGGCTTTGCCGCTGCCAATAATCAGGGTCTCAAGATCGCCAAGGGTGCAAAACTCCTGCTTTTGAACCCGGATACAATTATTCTGGACCAAGCGATCGACCGAATGGTCAAATGGCTTGATATGTATCCCGATGTTGGCTGTGTCGGCTGTCAGGTCTGGGAGGACGAAGAGACAATCCAGCACACCTGTTTTGCGGAACCCCATCCTTTCAACTTGGCAATCGGAGAATTCAACCTGTATCGGCTTGCCCGCTGGCTCCCGATTTTCGGACGGCCAGAGTATACCGGCTGGGACAGAAAGGAAGCCCGGCAGGTTGATGTGGTCTCGGGCATGTTCATGCTTGTACCGCGAACGGTCTTCGAATCCGTCGGTCTTATGGATGAGGCCTTTTTTGTTTATTCAGAAGAGGCTGACTGGTGCCGCCGCATACGCGATGCTGGCTGGCTTTGTGTCTTTGCACCGGTGGCACGAATTTTACACCTGGATGGTGGTTCGAAGAGCACCGTACAAATCCGGTCTCGGATGTATGTCCAGATGCAAAAGAGCAAGATGATATATATCCGAAAACACTACGGACGCATTGGAGAATGGAGCGTGCGCACGGTTTTTGTAACGGGGGCGCTGATGCGCGGGAGTGTTTTTGGGGGGTTGAGTTTGGTGCGACCTAGCGCGGAAGCCAAAGCAAAGATCAGGTTGGCGAAGGCGGCTTTGCTTTACCATTTGGTCGGTCGCGAACCTGTATCATGAATTATACCGTGACCTCATTGACAGAAGACGTCAAATCAGAGCTGGAAAGCGCGGCTCTGATTGATCAGACGGGTGCCGAAATCTACTTCACCGACGCTTGGCTTGCCGCTTGGTGGAAACATTACGGAAAGTCTTTCGCGCCTAGCCGCCAGTCTGCAACTTTGGTCGTGCGTAATAGTGGGAAAATTATAGCGGTTCTTCCGTTTTACACCGAGCGTTTCTGGTTGGGGCCTATCCCGGTGCGATTGGCACGGCTTGCCGGAGTGGATCCGAATTTTGCCATTTTGAACTTGCCTGTGGCTGAGGGGAATGCGGCTACCGTTTTCGAGGCTGTCTTACCTCACCTGACCACCACTTTGAAATGTGACGCGATAAGCTTTTCGCCTATCTCGGAGCGGTCGGCACAATTGACGGCATTGCGATCCGCCGTCGCCGCAAGCACTGAAGTCGTGCTTTGTCGCGATCGTAGTCAGAGACATCATACGTTGATGGATTTGCCCGAAACTTTTGAAAAGTTTTTTGCAAGTCTTTCGAAAAGTCGCCGCCGTGAACACAATCGGGATGTCAAGAGATTGACCGAAATGGATTCTCTTGAGACACGCGAGTCAACATCGGAAACCGTACAAGCCGCGATGTGCCGGTTTGTTGCTCAACACACGACACAGTGGGAAACGAAGGGCAAAGGCGGACATTTTGCAGACTGGCCTCAGGCGGAGGCTTTTTACCGGGACCTCCTGGAACATCTGTCGCCAACGGGTCAGGCTGGCCTTGACGAACTGTGGTTAGGCAAGACACTCCTCTCCAGCCAACTCCGGTATTCTCAGGGCACAAAAGCCTATTGGTGGCTGAACGCCCGATCGACGGCGCCTGAATTCGCCAAGATCGGGCTTGGGCGGGTTGGCCTGGTTGAACGGATCGGCGATTTGCTGCGGGCCGGGATCCGAACCATCGACGCGGGGGCGGGTGACTATGAATACAAGCTCGCCTATGGTGGTGAACTGGTCCCAATCCACGATCTTCTCATCAGCAGGAGAAGTCCTCTTGCACGTGGCCGGGTAAAGATGCTCATGATTTGGGCAGATGTTCTACATCTGCTTTATTATCGACTTTGGTTTCTGAAAATCGCCCCAAAGTTTGGATTTGGCTCTCGGCCCCTATGGCGCGCTTGGATTCGCAGCCGGTTCTAGGAAAACAGGATGCTCACCGTGCGCAACATACCTGCCGAAGCCTGGCCCCAAGTGACGGCGGGCTTCAAAGATCTGACATACGAACAGACACTCACATATGGCGTGGCAGCGGCGCACAGGATTGGCGCCAAGGCTGAGTTCGTGATTTTAGAGAGAGATGATCGGCCCGTGGCAGCTGCTTGCATTCGGATCAAGACGCTGCCTGGACTGGGGCGCGGCATTGCCTGGATTGCTTCGGGGCCTCTCACGCAGCCTGGCACAGGTCCAAATCATGACTTTGGTTCGATACTCACAACACTTCGGGATCACGTCTGCGAAAAGAACAGCCATATTCTCAGGTTTCGTCCACCCGCTTCTGCAGGACGTGATACTGCAGCGTTGAGCGAACAAGCTCTGAATTCCGGCTTTGTTGTAACGGATCGCGCGGCGGCCTATCGCACAGTCGTGATAGACCTCAAACCGGGCGAAGAGGCGCTCATGCGGGGTTTGAACGGCAAATGGCGCAACGCTCTTCGGAACGCCTTGAAGAACGGGATCAAACTGGACCGAGGTCCGATGTCAGAGCTCTCGGGGCGCTTCGCGGCGCTCTATGATGCCGTGCAGTCGGCCAAGGGATTTCAGCCCGATATCCCCCCCGATTTCTACTACACTCTGCATGGGCCGGATTTCGACCATGACATTCTGATCGCACATCAAGACGGCAAGGATCTGGCCACGATCACGGTTGGTCGGGCAGGGCGGAGAATGGTCTATCTTTTCGGTGCGACCCCGGCGGCCGGACGACGGTTGAACGCCGGTTATTTCGTCATGTGGAATGCGATTCTGATGGGCCTTGCCGAGGGCATGGAGACGTTCGATTTGGGCGGAATAGACGAAGACAGCAACCCGGATGTTGCCAGATTCAAGCGCAGGACGGGGGGGGCAGAGATAGTGGCTCCGGGACCGTTCCAGACACAACCCGCCGGTCCGGTGCCGCATCTGATCCTGATGGCCGAAGCATTGCGAAAGCGGGTGAAGAGGTAGACGTCCTGACCGGGCCCTCAACGCGGGGCCGCCCAAAGGCGAAGTTTTGCAGCTTCGCCCGGCGATGCCGGGCTTTGCACGTCTTTCACCAGCAGATCACGTGCAGCATCGACCAGTTTCAGCGCCCCTTTCCAGCTCAGGTGATCACCGTCTCGAAAAAGCAATGTCTTTCCGTCAAACAGGGGGCAGAGGCGCTCGTTACAGATATTCTGGAATAGTGGCCGATATTGAACATTCGGAAATTTATCTGCAATATCAAGGAGAACACGTTCATAGCCACTGCGTTGCTCGGCGTAATCCGTTAGCGGAAGGCCAAGTTTCGAAAAATCGTCAAAACGCAGCCGTCGAAGGTTATCACGCATGTAAAGAGCAGACCCTGACGGCACATCATCGAGTAGTATGATGCGTAGCTTGGAAAAGCGCATGGCAAAGCGTGCAAGAGCATTGCGAGTCGCTGTCGCGTTGTAAGCCGTGCCGGAGCCTTCATACTCGTCATCAACCCACACGTCTCCCTTATGTCGATACGTGTAGCCGGTCATCTGGTGCAGCCAGTAGCGAGTGACAATCAGCGTCTCAATCGAAGGCCGAGCGTCGATAAATGCGATAAGCGCCTCGATCGCATCCGACTCGAGCTGCCCCAGTAGCCGTATGCCAGGCAATGGTAGTGGCACAAACCCGGAATCGGTGAACTGATAGCCTGAAAGCCCCAAATCAGCAGACGCTGTGAAAATTGCCGGGCTGAATGCGTCAGCATGACTGTCACCGGTCAGAATAAAGCTTGGGGTAGAGTCCTTTGCTCCGCGAACACAAACGTCATTTGCACTGGCGCGTGCTGCTGTGACGAAATGGCAGTCTCTACGATCATGCAAGAAATTTAAAGGGTTTGCCAAAGCGAGAAGTTCAGGGCTTGTCCGGTTTGGAAAACCTTCGAGCTTCCACATTGTCAAACCGATGCCGATCGACGCGGCAAACACACCAGCCGATGCCGCCACGATCATCCGGCTTCCGACACGCTTGCGGTTTCGCATCGGTTTTTCGACGTAACGCCATGACACGTAGGATAGCGCGAACGACAACAGAACGCAGATGATCCCCATCTGTGGGGTCAGTTCTCCAAACTGGTAATATGCCATGGAAATCAACGGCCAATGCCAGAGATAAAGCGAATAGGACAGCTTGCCCACGAAAACCATCGGGGCAAGAGAAAGAAACCTGGTGCTCAGACTGCGGCTATTGTCTCCGATCGCGATCAACGTGGCCGCCCCCAAACAGGGAGGCAGGGCAGCAAGACCCGGAAAGGGGGTTTCGGCACTGTAGCGGATTGCCGGCCAGAAGATTGCTGCGAGGCCAAGGATTGCGAGCAACTGCGTGATCCAGAGCGGAAGTCGTGATGACTTCCACCACCCCTGCCAGATTGCCATCGCCAAAAGGGACCCGATCAGCAATTCCCAAGCGCGGAGGTGAGGCAGGTAAAAGGCGGCTTCCGACGCAACCCCTACGGTGACGGCAGCCGCCAGAAACGATCCAAGCGCTAGCATAAATACAGCCGCAACCACCCGCCGAGCGCATGTGAGGCGAAAAAGTGCCAAGAGAAGTACCGGAAAGAAGATATAATACTGCTCTTCGACGCCCAATGACCATGTGTGCAGCAGGGGCTCGAGTTCTGCTGCTTCCGTGAAATATCCTTCTTGCCTGTAGAACCAGAGATTGCCTGCAAATACAGTTGTGGAGACAAGCGACTTTGCATAATTTTCAAGATCGAATGAAACCATGATGAAAGTTGCGGTAACCGTTGTGGCGGCAAGCACTACGAAAAGCGCAGGAAACAGGCGCCGCATACGTCGTTCATAAAAGCGCCAGATTGAAAATTGCTGATCGTTGATTTCAACAATGAGCAAATGGGTGATCAGAAAGCCTGAAATCACAAAGAATACGTCAACGCCCACGAACCCACCCGGCAGTCCCAAGCCAGCATGGGACACAATAACCGGCATGACGGCGATGGTTCTTAGCCCGTCAATATCTCGTCTATAAATCACTGCGCTCTGTCTCCTGATAGAATATACAAAAAATAGTCCTGCAATCTGGCCGAGTCTGTAGTTTTATTGAGGAGGGCTAGAGATTGGCCAAGCCATGACGTATGGAAACACGATGACAGCCAGAGCATTCAACTTTCATGGTATCGGTCAGCCCGGGCCGGGCATTCCGGAAGATGAGCGCCCGTATTGGATCAGCACAACCGCATTCGAAACGTTTCTGGATATATTCACCTCATATCGAGACCGTCGGCCGATTGTGATTACCTTTGACGACGGCAACCTCTCGGATATCGAAATTGCGGCGCCGCTCTTGGCAAAATACAGGCTCGACGCTCGTTTCTTCGTGCTGACCGGTCGGCTGGAACAGCCCGGGTATCTCAGCAGGGGGAATGTCCGCGACTTGCGGGACATGGGATTCAAAATTGGATCACACGGAATTGATCATGTCGACTGGGCCCAGCAGGATACTCTCGGGTTGCACTATGAATTGCTCCGGTCGCGTATGGTTCTCGAAGAGCTTCTCGGTCAGCCTGTCACTGAAGCGGCTATCCCCTTTGGGCGCTATCGGCGCCGCGTATTGAAGGGCCTGCATACCTACGGGTATCGAGCGGCATGGTGCAGTGATGGCAGTGCAACCGCTCTTGAGGGCTTCTTACGGCCACGTTTGTCGATCCGAGATGACACCCTGCCTGAGATGATCATGCGCGAGCTTGATTCAGGTGACAGGGCCTGGCGCAGGTGGAAACAAAAGCTCTCGATGACCCGCAAAAGCCTGTTGTGAGACTTGTCCAGACGATTAAACATATCATGTCGCCCAAAGTACCGCCGGTAACTTCAATCGCCACGGCTTTGGCGTTTTTGTCATGATGCACGCGAAATTCTCAGCTTGATTGTCGAACTGCTTACTTGTGTCATGATCGGCTAGGTCATAGTCTTTTGATATCTGCACTTTAGCTAAGCGCCCTAACCGACCCATATGCCACACTGCCTTCCGTCCAAGTATTTGTGAGATACCAAACCGATGGTTCACCCCCTCGAATACAAAAGACGAGACATTCGAACTCTTCTGTCTATGGCTTGTGATGGTGCGGCGCCGAGCCAGACATGTATCAATATCATGAACGGAGCCCATCGGGCCGGATACGTGGTTGACATTTTTGCCAACCGCCGCCGTGTCAAGAAACCGGACGTTCCGATGGTATTAGCTCTACCAGGTCCGGTCTTGGCACAATTGCCATATCCTAAAGTCGTCACCCAAGCGTCCCGCATTCTGGAAAATCACTTTCTCCGATCGGTTCAGCCTGGCGAGATTGCCTATCTCTGGCCAGCGGCCTCCCTGAGGGCACATCGGCTTTTACATGAACGGGGAATTCCGATCGTTCTGGAAGGCATCAATACGCGAATGGCCTCGGCGCGAAAGATCCTCGATGCTGCGTATGAGGATTTTGGCATTGAGCCGAGTCATGGCATCACAGATGAGCGGATTGCTGAGGAAGAAGAAAAATATCATTATGCCCAAGCCATATTTTCACCAAACCGGCACGTCGAAAGCGCCTTGGCCGGGTCTCCGCTGGAAGATCGCATCTTGCCGTCGAGTTATGGCGTGGACATAAAGAAAGCCTCTCCTCCTCGGGATTACCCTGACAAGAAATCGCTGACTTTCATGTTTTGCGGCTATGCGTGTGTGCGCAAGGGCATGCATTTTCTGCTCGACGCATGGCAAAACATATCAGGCCCTCATCGGTTGCAGATTGTCGGCAAGGTCGAGCCCATCATCGCAGAGCGCTACGCGACACTGTTGAACAGCGACCGGGTCGAACTGGTGGGGTTTGTCGATGATGTGCATCGCTATTTTGCGCAGGCGGACGCCTTCGTGATGCCGTCACTGGAAGAGGGCGGGCCCCAGGTGACATATGAGGCGGCTGTTCACGGTCTGCCGATCATCGCCTCGCCAATGGGGGCCAGTCGTCTGGGGGATGAGGCTGGCACGATGCTGATTGTCGAGCCATCAGACCGAAATGCGTTTGTGGATGCATTGGAGCAGGTGATCCGCTCGGCCGAACTGCGCTATGCGATCGGGTCGCGCGCCCGTGAATGCGTTCCTTATTTCGACTGGGACGCCGTCGGGGCGCGGCGTGCCGAACAATTGCAGACCACGGAGCTCTTGGCGCTTTAAAGCCCGTTATAGGCTTTTGATTCATAATCACGGCAATCTGTACTACGTTCACCAATGTACTGGATTGGGTTGCCTGCGTGGATTGTCCAGGCGGACAAACTCTTGCGCACCAGTGACAGTGCACCAACAGCGACACCTTCCTCTAGTCTAACACCGGGAAGAATGACGCTGCCGGCACCGATGATGACATGTTTTTCCAGAGAAACGTCGGCCGACGTCACATTCTTCAGCTGGGATGGCACTGTCGGATTTGTCAGGCTTGCGCCAGAATAGTCATCGCTTGACGTAAAGACTTTGCATCCCTGGGAGAGCCCTGAAAAATCAGAAAAGAAACAAGCGGCACCACCCATTATTGTGCAATTTGCTGCAATATGGACAAACCGTCCAAAGGAGATGCGTCGGCAACTCAGGACACAATAAGGATCTATTCTCACATCGCTGTCAACTTCAATGCTTTCAAAATTTGGTATGACAGCTGTTTTATGTATGTATATTCGGCGTTCGGATGCATCCTGAATGCCAAAACCTTCTAGTTCTCGATCCGAAAGAAAATCCGCATTTAAGCTTTTTCTCATAATGTCTCACCGGGTTTTCCAAAGTCGATGTTTCAAACGATCAAGCTTGTGGTCAAGGTATCGCAGCAGCCGGTTCCGCCCGGGAGCACTGTTCATGGCGCGAAAATATTCTGTACGCTGCTCCCTGTATTTTTCATCCGGTGTGTCATACCAGTTCAACAATGACAGATGCCGATGCTGAAATGTAGTGCAAACGCGCCAGTGGAACCCGTTCTTGCCGATTTCTCGTGCCAGCTTGGCATCCGGATGGAACCCTGTTTTGAGAATTGCTTCTTTCGATAGAAGAATCAAACGGCCGGGGGGGGTGGGGCTGTCGTGCGGCCAGATATCAGTCGCCGGATCCGGCGTGACATTGCGTTCCGGGCTGTTCTTCTTACTGTAAAAAACAACATCCTTGTCATCAAGAGAGGGGTCTTTGTCGCGAATAATCTCGGGCGGAATGAAATCGCTCTTTTCGCAGAATGAACCCACCATCGCTATGTCTGGATAGGTTCGGTAGATACGTTCGTATTCCGCTGCCCAGCAAACATGGTCCGGAACAGTAACGTCGTTTTCGATGAAATAGAAATATGAGCCGATCTTCTCGGCATAAACGTCCATCACCTTGTTCATGCGATGAGGATCGTTTTCCTCGAACATCAGGATTTCTTCGAACATATCACGCTTGTCAAAGCCCTGGATGACTTGACGCACCAGTGGGTCCTGAGAATTGTTGTCGATCAAGATAAAACGTAAATCTTTACGCGTGTTGCGATAGAGTGAATCAAGACAGGCCCAAAGGAATACAGGGCGCTCCCAGCTCAAGATGAAAGCATAGGGGGCATCAGACATGGCACTGTGGTTCCTGATTGAACGCAGTGTGAAACGCGTCGAGACAGCGGTTGATCAAGTCGGACTGCTCGGTCGCAGAGAGATATGAACGCACCGGCAGTGTAACGGCCCTACTGGCAAGATCGGCGGCCACAGGGCAACCGTTTACGCGGCGCATGCCTGTGCAATTGCCAAGACTAGGCGCATAATATCGACGTAACTCTACGCCGTTATTCTCGGCAGCTTTGACTAGAGCAGTCGCGGTCGCCTCGTCAGGAGCAAGAACCGGATAAAGCTGCCACACTCCTGCAGTGGGTTCCAAAAACCGGATCACCTCCTTGTAAAAAGGGTTCAGAGCTTCGATCCACCGCGCGACCATCTGTTGCCGCGCCGCCACCCGGGTATCAATTTCGTCCAGAACGGCCAGACCGATCGCTGCATGTACTTCGGTGAGTTTGCCATTAATTCCCCAATATGGAGGACGATCTGCCCCCGTACCTGTATGACTTTGCAAACCGAAATTCATGGCCGCCCGCAAGAGAGATTCGTTGCTGGCATGAGTGAATATCATGCCGCCTTCACCAATATTGAAAGGTTTTGTTGCGTGAAGAGAGTAGACCTCATCGACATGGGGAGCAGTTTCAGGAAGATTGCGTTCTATTCCAAGGCCTGACGCGTTATCTATCACAAGCCGCGCACCTCGTCGGGCACATACTGCAATATGTGCGCTGAAATCTTGTTTGATGCCATAAGGGGCCAGAATGATAGCCGCTTTGGCCCCTGAATCTGCCAGTGACTTATCAAGCGCATCAGGCTCGATAATCATGCTGGAGGGATTCACATCCACAATAACCGGTTGAGCTCGGGCCATAAGGATAGCCGATGCAGTGGCCTGAAAAGTGAAGGCCGGACAAATTACCGGCCCCTCTATACGATGTGCGATCAGACAGGCAGCCAGCCCCGCCGTCGCGCTGGACGCGCTTACGCACTGGGTTTCCGTTCCCCCGTAACGATGGGCAATGGCCGCTTCAAACTTTCGACACACCGGACCAAAATTCGTATGCCAATTCGCATCCAATGAGGGCTGCAAATAGGAAAGCCATGCCGACTGATCTGGTAATTCCGGGTGAACCGCGCGGTGAATCACTTCGGCACTCATCCTGTTTGCTCGCCTCTGCCTAGCTTGAAAGCCATATACTCATTTCCAAAATCCAATGTTTTTCGCCCTCATTGACCCAAAATACAAACTTATTCTCGAGCCACGTCTTTTCCTCTGCAGATTTACCAGATTCGCAGTTTATGAAGTGAGTACCAAAAAAACAAACTTCTCAATAGATTTTAACAACTTAAGGTGATAAAAATCGTATGCTGTGAAATGCTTGAGGTTTCAAAATGATTTGTTCGTTCTCCTACAATTTTCTTTTCATCAAGACAACCAAGACGGCAAGTTCCTCAATTGAGATAGGTTTGAGCAAATTCTGCAAGGGACCGGACATTTTTACGCCGATCTGGAGTGATGGATCAGACAAACCTGAGGGCGAAGTGGAAAGAGCCGCACGAAATAATGCTCTACAATGGCAGGATATGGGACTGCGTGACTTTGTATCGACGCTCTATAATCTACGACGCCCATCGCGCTTTGGAAATCATGAGGGCGCGGCATCCGTTCGGAAAAAGCTGAACCCGAAAACCTGGGAGGACCTGTATAAGTTCACGGTTGTGCGCAATCCATATGATCGCATCGTCAGTATGTATTTCTGGCAGATGAGAAACAAAAGAAATACCAAGCTGCCTACGGTTTTCCAGTGGCTCTGCGAAAACCCTCTTGTTCCTAACGAGACGTGGCGTTTGTGTGCAGAAGATGGCAGTTTCATACTTGATGATTTCATACGTTACGAGAATCTGGAGGACGATCTTAGACGTGTAGGCAAACATCTTGGGTTGCCATCAGATCTAAGAGATGCAGTCTTTGAGAAGCGTCTCAAAACAAGTCAGCGTCCCCCAAATGCTTCAGTTGATACTGTCCTCGACCCTTCCTCTCGAGAGCTGATCCAGCTTATGTGCAGACGCGAGTTCGAGGTTTTTGGTTATGATCCGTGAGTGTCGGCTACAACACCGTCAGACCACCCAGCGCGCTCGGGAGTCGTCCATCCGCGCCGCAGTGCATCGTCGCGATGGACCAGCCCTTGATGCACTAAAAATTTAACGCTACCACTCATTTGGGGTATCACCATTATAAATGTCTCTATTGTATCGCTTGTTTTAGTGGGATTACTTTGAACTTGAGCTTAGGGAAAGCAGTGCCGCCCTAAGTCAGATTTGTACCCTGGGCTGGGACGTCTCCACGGATAAGATATGAAAAAAAGAACTCATGTTATGGTCGTTGCATCCGCTGGCGGGCATTGGGTCCAGTTGATGAGGTTGCGCAAGGCTTGGGATGGGCTGGACGTCGTCTACATGACCACGGAGCGAGATCTTTCAGACATCGTGAAAACCATGGCGGCGGAAGAAGGTAACCCGGTGCCGAAGTTCATATCGGTCACGGATGCCAATCTCTCCGAGAAACTGCACCTTCTTCGCCAGCTTTTCGAGGTTCTTGCTGCGGTGCTGCGCCACCGCCCCGATGTCATCATCACGACGGGGGCGGCACCTGGCTATTTCGCCCTGCGCTTCGGCAAGCTCATCGGAGCGCGAACCATCTGGATCGACAGCATGGCAAATGCCCAGAAACTTTCTAAATCCGGTCAGGAAGTGGGCAAATACGCAGATCTTTGGCTCACCCAATGGGAACATTTAGCCCAATCCGGCGGGCCGCACTTCATGGGGAGAGTTCTTTGATATTCCTGACGACCGGCACACAGCTACCCTTCGACCGGCTGGTCAAGGCAGTGGATGAATGGGCAGAGTCCGCACAGCCGGATTGCGAGATTTTCGGACAGGTTCTGTCCCCGCCTTATGACCCTTATCGGCCGCAAAACTTTGAAACCAGGACACGCCTTTCGCCTACCGAATACGCCGACATTTTCGAAAGAACTCAGCTGATCATTTCGCATGCCGGAATGGGAACGATCCTGACCGCCCTCACCCAAGGCAAGCAGATCTGCATCATGCCGCGGCAATTCAAATATGGTGAGCACAGAAACGACCACCAACTTGCGACCGTAGAGAGGTTGGGAGACTATGCCGGGCTCCACAAAGCCCGCGACGAAGATGACCTGCCCAAGCGTCTGGATGACGCCCTAAAGGCGCGCAGCGTCTCTGGCTCCACCATGCTCAATCCCTTTGCCGCGACTGATTTTACCGACACCTTGCGGACGTTCATCCTTTCTTCTGAAAAATAACTGAGCGCCTATGTGTCGCGCTCGCGCACCCACCATCCTGCGGCCCAACCCGCCAGAAATCCGCCCAGATGGGTCTCCCAGGCGAGGTTGCCCCCCATCGCCAAATACATGACGACATTGAGCCCGACGAGCAGGCCGATCACCCGCAGCACCGGTCCCACCCCCTCACGCGCCAGACGCCGTGCCGTGTATTCCCAGCCCGTGAGCACCCCAGCAAGGCCAAAGAGCGCCCCAGACGCCCCCACCATCGGCTGCACCGCCGTGGACAGGAGTGCGAAGCCCATGGCCCCGCCCAGAAGCGAAAGCGCATAAATCAATGCAAACCGCCATTGCCCCACCCGCTCGATCACCAGCCGCCCGAGCGAGACGAGCGTGATCATGTTGACCAGCAGATGAATGAAGCCACCATGCAAAAAACCGTAGCTGGCGAACATCACTGCGGGCTGCGCCGCGTAGTTGGGCTGCCAGTTGTCCAGAAGCCCCCGCCAGAATCCGCCATTCTGATAAACCAGCCCGCGCCAACGCGGCGACCCCCAAAGGCCAAAGTCGGCTCCCTGCAATATCATCTCAATGATAACGCAGACCAGCACGAGAACGATCAGCACCCAATGGCGGGCAATGAAGACTCGACGCGCAGGCAAGGGTGGGCGGATTTCCATCTTCACTGGATGCGCGAGCAACGCGGGAAACTCAAGCTAAACCAGTGTCAGAATATGAGAAGGCGGCCCCTAATAGGCCGCCTCGTCAGGATCACTGCACTGTCTCGTGATCAGGCTGCGATGTCACGACGACGGCGCCAGCCCATCAGACCCAGAAGCCCGATACCCCCGGCCATCAGCGGCAGGGCTGCGGGCAGCGGGACCGGTACGATCGACTTGGCCAGCGAATAGTCGGCGCTGAGCGTCCCGATGCTGTTGACGGTCAGGTCGAACGCATCGGGGTCAAGCCCAGCCAGCAGGGCATTACAGGTTCCCGCTAACGGGCCGAAGCCACTACAAGGGTCGGTCCCGAGGAACAGATCGAAGGCAAGCCCGGTCAGTTGATCGGTGTTGTCGTTGATCAGGTCGAGCGCAAAGGCTTCGATATCCCCCAGAATGCCGGGCCCGGTGATGCCCAGGGCATACTCGGCCAGGATCACCTCGCCTCCCGGCTGCAACTCACCGTCATAATCGAACACGGAATTGAACGGCCCGACCCCGCCCGTCACGCTGACCATTGCATCGCCGGTCTCGAACTGGTCCTGCACCAGATCGCCAAAGCTGAGCGGCGTGCCCAGAAGCGGTGTGCCGTAATCGAACGCGAAGACGTTGCCCAACGGCAGATCGGGGCTACGAACCGAACCTTCGAACACCGTGCCAATCCCGGTCAGCGGCACAGTGGGGCTGACATTGATGGTTTGGGAGTCCAGAACGACGGCCGGGGTGGTAAAGCAGCCGACAAAGGGGAAGCAACGTTCCTTCTCTTCCGAGATCACGATCTCAGGCGTCGTGATCGTGACATCCGGTGTCACGTTGAGCGTGCCGAAGCTGAGGCTGGTGCTGAAGATATAGGGCCGGGATCCCGGTGACGGCGCGCGATATTCGGCGCGCAGATCGCCTTCGGCCTGAAAGCCGCCTCCGCCACTGAGCGATAGAACGCCACTGGATTCCAGGAGCGCCGTAGGCGGCACCGTACTGGCAACCGCAGGGCTGGCTGCCAATGCCACGGTGGCAATGGCAGCATTGCGCATGATCTTCATGGTACTATATCTCCGTCGGTTTATTCAAAATGACTGCTCGTTTAGAACGTTGCATCGAGACTTGAAATCTCACGAAGAGTTTACCGACAAAAGCCGCAATTGCACCATCTTTTCGCCACGTTTTCACTTTTGACGGACGCAAGACCTACGGCCCGACTCCATGCCGAAACAATATGCCTTTCCGACGCAGCATTGTTTCTCAGAAAGGACTCTCGCTCACCCCGGCACGAACCGTGGCAACTTTGGCAGGCTCTCGCGCATCAATTTCTGCAACCGAGCGTCGGCGGCACCCTCGGGCTCGTCCTTGAGGATCGGGGTGATGTAGCGTACAATGGCACCGTCTGTACGATCAATTATCAGTCCGTCATAGACCACGCTCATCTTGGCCTTGAAATCATTGGTCATCCGCTTGCCGCGCTGTTCGAACCAGTAATAAACAAGCTGTTCCGACAGCCCCTGTTGGATCACCGCGCGGTTGACCTCAAACGTGCCGTAGCCTGTGCCCTCCATATCCAACGGTACGGTCTCGAAGCTGTAGATTTCCCAGCCACCCGAAGGCAGGCAGACCTCCGGCGAGTGGATGCCATCGCCCTCGGTCTGTTTTTCATAGAAGGCCATGAAGAGTTCCACCGGGGCAGACTCTGCCGGGTTGCGATAGGACGCGGCAAGGTAATCGGTCGCCCCCAGAACCTGCTCGATATTCGGCTCCAGCATTGAGAACGTGCCCGACCATTCGCCAAGCTGGCGCGGGTAGAGCGTGAAGGGATCGCGGTCCAGCGGCGCGGGCTCATTGCTCTGCTGCAGCGCCCAGCCTGCCGAGACCCCGATCGTCAGGAGTGCAGCCACAGCCAGTCCGCGCGAGGCCCGGATGCCGGTGATGCGGGCGGCAATAGCACCGAAGCCGGTGGTGTCGAGATCAATCGCCTCCGAGAGCGGCTTGGGATCCGGGGTCAGCCGTTGCAGCGCCACGGCCATCAGAAAGAGGATCGCAATACAGGCACCGAAAATCACCCAGCCTTCGAAATAATGCAGGAAGCCTTCGGCATGCTCGATGCCGTAGCTGTTGACCAGCACGCCGATCACCCCGATGCGGAAAGAGTTCATCAGCACAGTGAGCGGGGCTGCCGCGAGCAACAGCACCGCCTTGTGCCACATCGGCCCACGATAGAGGATCGCGAAGAGATAGGAAAAGCTGAGAATCGGGAAGAGATAGCGCAGGCCCGAACAGGCCTCGGCGACCTGCAGCTTGTAGACGCCGAGATCAATCACATTGCCTTCGAGATAGACCGGCACCCCCATCAGCGCCACGAACCAGACGCCGATCTCCGAGGAAATGGTCTGCAGCACGATGGTCATCTTGAGATAGATGAACTGCGGCAGGGGTAGCATGAAGATCAGATGCACCACGCCAAGCTGATGCAGCTTGCCCCGCTCCCAGCCGAAGATCGTCAGCACCACACCGCCGACCCAGATGATGAAGCCATAGGTGACGATATCGGGAATGCGCGTCAGGTTCCCGGCAATCGCCAGCAGGAGCCCGAGGGTCAGGATGAAAAGGCCCGGGCCGCGATCCCGAACCACCGGTTTTGGTGGCGGCAGGCGGCGCAGTTCCCGCAGGAAAAGATAAAGGGAGATCAGCGGGATCAGAGGGCCGTGGCTGTATTCGGCCGTGGACCAGGCCTGCGCCAGAGACACGAATCCGATCCAGAAGATCGGGATCGACCCAGCCAAGAGCAGCGTGAACCACATAATGCCCGCCGGGTTAAGCGGGCGGGCAAGGACCCCAGAACCAGCCTGATCCGTCACCGACATGGTGTCACACTCCACTTGTCTATTTCACCGTACCCCAAAGAAGGGCCTGCCTTCCCGGAATTTCTATCGGAAAACCCGAAGCAAGGCGATTCAAAACAGGCCCCATGGCCCAAGAATGAGCGGCCTGAACAGACTGTTTTTCAATCGCATACAGTGCCCCGGATCACGGGCGCAGTACGAAATTCCGCTCAAGCGTCAGAAAGATGCGGTTCGACGTGGCAGAGCCAACACTGTCCTCGTCGCGCATGCGATACTCATAACCCGAAGAAAGCCGCCAATCCTCGGTGATCTCGCGGGAATAGGCCGCGCGAAGGTCGGCACGGACGGTATCGTTGACCACCGGTCCGCCCGACTGGGCAAGCTCCGCGACATTTGCCGAAAACTCCAGGGCCGACAGCGAGTTGATCTCGTAATTGTAACCCAGCGAGGCGCGTGTGGTCCGCAACTCGTTTGAACGTGAGCTGGTCGTGACCTGTCGTTCCAGCGACGCCGTCAGAGTACTGCGCTTCATCTGATGGGTGAAATCCACGCTGCCCACGGGAATAATCGAATCTTCGACATCGCTGGTCACCCCGACGCTGACCCCGATCGCGCCACGCGGCAAGGGCATGTCACGGCTGACAAGCCAGGTCGCAGTCCGGCCGTTTTCGCTCTCGCTCACATCAAATGTCGTGCCGATCGTGCCCCTATTCAGATCACGGGAGAGGCCAATGTTGCCAATCAAACCGCTCTCCCGGTCTGCGCCCCGCACACCGCCGAGGGTTTCCTCGGTCTCGATATCCTGAAGCCCAAGCGACACATCAAGCGTATCGACCTTCGACAGCGCCTGCGTCAGCCCCAGATTGACGCTGCTGGTCTGGCGGTCGGTTTGCGGCACATCATCGGCGCTGTAGTCCTCATAGCGCAGAACCACCCGCGTTTCGGTGATCGGGCTCAGCGTGAAACGGGTCGTGGCGGAGAGGTTGAATGTCTCGGTGTCGAACAGATCCGGGTCGGTTGTGTCCGTAAACGTCTGCTCTCGGTAGCGCCCATCAAGGATGAAGCCCACCGGATCATTCAACCCGCTCTCAAAGCTGAACCGGGCTCCGATCTGTTCACGGTCGCCACGGTCTTGCGTAAGATCGCCCTCTTCCAACGGGTCATCTTCGAAGAAAGGATCTTCGTCGAACGGATCAAGCGCATCCACCGAGGACAGTGAGTAATCTGCACCAAAACTCAGCGTGCTGTTCACTCCCTGCCGGTCATAGCCGATCCGCGCCCGCTGATCATCGAATGTTTTGCTGCCCCCCGGTGGCTCGCTCGCGCGCAACACCCCGCTCAGATCGAAACTGAGCACATCATTGGCACGCCGGTTTTCATAGCCGAAGGACAGCCTGTTGTCGAAAAGCTCAGCGTTTTCGCTATTATTGGGGTCGAGGTTGTAATTGTCCGTCGCACTGAGCGTCGAACTTATCCCGAATGTCAGAACCGGGCCGCCAGCCTCGGGGCTGCTGCCCTGCTGTGCCACCATCGGGCCCGCGCCCAGAAAGAGCACGGACAGGCAACCAGTACGGATCAGACCTTGCGCGCGTCTCACAACCCGCCCTTATTCGAAAAGGCGCCGCTCCGGAACAACGATCACGTCGCCCGGGGCCAACACCGTCGTACCGCTGATGCTGTCGCTGCCGCCCATGCTGCGGTAGTTGAAACGATAAACCGTCTCCTGCCCACTCTGGGGATCGACGCGCCGCAGTTGGATGCGCTTCTCAGCCGCAAAGCGCGAAAGCCCGCCCGCTTCGGCCAGAAACTGCAAGAGCGTGGTGCCGGGCAGCACTTCCTTGCGACCGGGCTCATTCGCCTCGCCGACGATATAGACATTCATCAGGTCCGGTTCGACCTCGCCCCGAGGGTCCTTCGGCGCAAGGGCAGCGACCGAGACAAGCACGGTCGGCTCGACTGCGAAATTGCTGGCCATCTCCGACGACAGCGTGCTCGCCACTGTGTCGACGGTGCGCCCACCTGCCTTGACCGTCCCGGCCAGCGGAAAGCTGATTGAGCCGTCGGGCAAGACCAGAACACTGCGGTTTAGATTGGCGTCCTCCAGAACCTCGATCTGCAGGGTGTCACCCGGCTGAATGCGATAGTTGCTCTGCGCTGTGGCCACACCGGCCAGTCCCACCATGAGAAGAAGCGCTGTTAGAAATCTGATCATCCCGTGCCTCTGTCAGTTTTTCATTTTGCGTCGAACTTACGGTATTTGCCGTACCGGAAAAATACCTAAGAAACATAAAGCGCTAGGCTGCGGCAGATTTGTAGCAATTTCAGGGTATTTTGTCAGTTCTGGGCGTCGTCATCCCCGACAGCAGCCTCAAGCCGCTCGATTTCCGCCTCCACCTCGGCCATGAATGCAGGCGGTGGCCCCTCGCCCACGGCCTCGACGACCTTGCGGAACTGCGCGAGCGCCTCGGCCTGCTCATCTCTCGCGGCATAGGTTCGTGCAAGATGGTACTGCACTGTGGGGTCGCCCGGCAGGCCCGCCGCCGCAGGTTCCAGCGCGGAAAGCGCCGTATCAAGATCACCGCGACGGAACGCGATCCAGCCATAGGTATCCTGAAAGGCCGGCACTGCGCGATCACGCAGGCGCCGCGCAATTTCATGTGCCCGGTCAAGGCTTTCGGCATCCTCGCGGCCGGTCGCCAGCAGGCTTGCGAGATTGTTGGCAATGATCAGGTTGTTGCTGTCCGCGGCATAAAGCTTCTCGTAGATCTCGATGGCACCGGACACGTCGCCTTCGCGCTCAAGAATGCCAGCGAGCGCCCAATTGAGTCGCAGGCTACCGGGCGAGGCCTCCAACCCATCCCGCAGCGCCTTCCGAGCCGCCTCGCTATCTTCCTGTGCGGCACTAATATTGTAGAGTGCCAGCCAGAACCGTTGATCCTGCGGGGCGTCTGCGGCGAGTTCCCGAAACGTCGCCTCGGCGGCCTCGATTTCACCGGTCACCGCCTGCACCGACGCCATCAGGAACCGTGCATTTGGGTCTTCGGGATTCGCGTCGAGGGTTTCGCGCGCATATTGCTGCGCCCCTTCCACATCGCCCTCTGCAAGACGGGCACGCACGATGGTCGCGGCCGCCCCCAGACCACGCGCGCCCTCGCCCGCAAGCGTGTCGAGAAAGCTCAAAAGTTCGTCCTCGCGATCCTGTGCCGCGAATTGACGTGCCTTCAGCTCATTGGCGAGGCGTTCGGCAGAGGGTCCTTCCTGACGGCGCAGGGTCTCTATCACCTGTGTGAGGCGGGACCAGTCCTGATCCCCCATGTAAACCTCACCCAGCGCACCGAGAAGCGCGACATTATCAGAGGCCAGCCGCAGTGCGTTGATCAGGACGGTTTCCGCGGAGCGCAGATTGTCCTGCCCGATCAGGTATCTGGCATAGCGCAGCGATTCCCCGGGCGCGTTGCGCGATGCGTCTACCGCACGGCTCAGCATGTCGGCCATGAGATCGCGATTGCCTGCTCGCTCATGCGCCTGTGCCATCAGCGTCATCGCCCCAGCATCATTCGGGGTCTCGCCGAGAACAGAGCGCAAGGCGACGATTGCCTCATCGGTGCGGTCGCTCTCGATCAGCCAGCCCGCCCGCATCTTGAGAGCGTCCGGTTGGCTCTCGTCTTCTTCCAAGGTCTGCTCGACCAATGAACGGGCACCGACACTATTGCCGGTCGCATCCAGCATCCGGGCGAGCATGACCATGATGCTG
This sequence comes from Roseovarius sp., assembly GCF_040219995.1. GTDB lineage: Bacteria > Pseudomonadota > Alphaproteobacteria > Rhodobacterales > Rhodobacteraceae > Roseovarius. The sequence continues at coordinate 40,700 of NZ_JAVJUC010000031.1, forward strand.
CGCCTCTCGTCGGAAGGCTCCATCCCGTCGATCAGGTCTTCCAATTCGGCAATGGCGCCATCCTGCTCGCCCAGATCAAAGCGAAAGCCAGCGCGAAGCGCGGTCAACCGCTCGACCTCGGGCGGGTCACCATCAAGGATACGTTCAAGCTCGGCCAAGGCCAATTGGTTGTCACGCGCTTCGGCAAGAAACCGGATATACGTGACGATATCGTCAATCTCCCGGGGGTCTTTGTCGGCACGGTCCTTAAGGAAGGCCTGTGCCGCATCCACATTGCCCTGTGACATGTACCACCGTACCAGCGTCCCCAGGACGTTCGGATCCTCTGGGAACCGCTTGATCATATCCTCAAGCTGAGCGCGAATTTCACTGGTCTCACCCAGTTGATTGAGAACCCCGAGACGGATCGTGTAGAGTTGCCGGTCATCCGGCTCCCGTGCAAGCGCCGCATCTATCGCCGAAAGCGCCGCCGTCCAATCCTGATTTCGAATGAGATCGTCGATGACCACCTGCCGCGCGATCATAAGGTCCGGGTCTTCCGATACGAGGGCTTGAGCCTTGGTAACCGCTTCGCGCCGGGCGGCAGCATCCCCCGAGCCGGCCAGCGCATCGCGATAGGCGATCGTGGCATTCACAGCTTGAACCACGGTATCCTCGGGGGCCAGTTCTGCTGCAGCGGATGCGTGCCGCCGCGCCGCCTCCCAGTCATTGATTGTGAGTGACATCTCGGCCAAGGCGCGCTGTCCGGGCAAACTGTCGGGATATTGCTCGACCAGTCGCAGATACTGGCCATAGGCTTGACGGATATTTCCACGCGCGCGCTCGGCCTCGGCATAGCGCAACCGCGCCTCACGATGCGTGCCGTCCAGTTTGAAGACATTGCGGAACTCGACCAGAGCACGATCCACATCGCCCTCCTCCAGCAATTCCAGGCCGGATTGGAAGTGCCCGGCAGCGCGTTCTTCTGCCGTGTCACAAAAAGATAAGAGGCCAGCGGTGGCCAATGCCAGAAAGGTTGGTTTTATCATATTGCTACTCTTGCATGTTCGGGCGCGGGCAACAATCCTTACGTGCCAGCCGCCCGGTCTGGATAAACCACATTTTGACTATTCCAGCCGGGGGTGGAAAGCGTCCAATTGCCGAACCCCGAAACGCCCGCTTTAGTATCCGGTTCCGCGCAGCACCACAGTTACAGTGCGCAACAGGATCGCCACATCCTGCGAGAATGACAGTGTCGCCAGATACCGATTGTCAAAGCCGGCCCGCTCGGCAAAGCTTGTCTCATTGCGCTCCGAAATCTGCCAGAGACCGGTAATACCCGGGCGCAATTCATAATAGGCTTTCCCCGGGTAGAGTTCCTTCTGGTCCACCATCATCGGGCGCGGCCCGACCAGCGACATGTCACCCTTGAGCACATTCCAAAGCTGCGGCAACTCGTCGAGCGATGACTTGCGCAGGAAGCAGCCCACCCCTGTAATCCGGGGGTCTCGCTTGAGCTTCTGGGTCTCATCCCACTCACGACGCGCCTCGGGATTATTGCGCAGGTGATATTCCAGCAGAGCATCAGCCCCGGTCACCATGGTGCGGATCTTGACCATATGGAAAACGCGCCCACCGCGACCCAGACGTTTCTGTCTGTAGATCGGACTGCCTCCATCAATCGCCACGAGACACATCATGCCCAGAATAAGCGGCAAGGAGATCGGCAACGTCATCAGAACCAGAACGACATCAAGGCAGCGCTTCGCCCCGATACGATAGATGGCACGGCGTCGGCCGGAATGTGGCTTGGTAGTATCTACCTTAATTGACGTATCGGAATAATCCCGGAAGGTCATATAATATCCCCAACTCACATATCACACGGTTGAATTTCCACCCACCAAACCGGTGAGGCATGTTTTAACCAAATTCACTGACCAGCAGCACGTGATCCGTGTTTACGCCCCCATGCAAGTGAACATTTAAGGGCGGCCCAAAACAAGACATAATTTTGCCCAAGTCTCAAAAATTCGAGGTGCAAATGCTTGAAAGCCTTGGATTTAAGCCTCTTCACCCTTAAAAATAAAAATAACATTCGAACATCTTGAGAGCGATTGTCGATACGCGCGAAACAGATAACTGAAACTTGCCTCATCGTCTCTTCTTTACTCTACATGATTCGCCGCTTTTCAGGGTGAAAAAAGGCAATACGAGCGCAAAGCCTCGAAAATTTCTTGCTTGTGCCATGAATGCGAAGGATTCGTCTGTTGCATAGGGTGCGTCGAGAGGGCAGACGCTAAGGTGACTTGATACGGGTATTTTATGCTCTTAATTCCAGCGGAACTCTGCCATATTCTCAATGTGTTGAGAGCGAGTTCTGAATAAGGATGTTATGTGAAAGATGCATATGAAACCGGAGACCCTCTACGCAGAATTTTTCGGAATGTCCGAACGTCCGTTCACGCTTTTGCCCGATCCGACCTTTCTTTACTGGTCCAAGGCACATCGTAACGCTTACACGATTCTGGATTATGGGATCTTCTCACGCGCCCCAATCACCGTCGTGACCGGTGAGATTGGCTCGGGCAAGACAACGCTGGTTCAGCACCTTCTGAAGAACACCGACGAAAAGATTACAATCGGGTTGATCTCAAATGCGCAGGGCGGGCGGGGTGAACTTCTGCAATGGGTTCTGAATGCTTTATCGGTAGATGTGCCCAACGACTCCACCTATGTTCAGAAATTCCAGACGCTTCAGGATTTCCTTATTGCCGAATATGCCGCCGACCGGCGCGTTGTGCTGATCTTTGACGAGGCACAGAACCTGTCGATGGAAGGTCTGGAAGAGCTACGCATGCTCACCAATATCAACGCCAACAAGGATGAGCTGATCCAGTTGATTCTGGTAGGCCAACCCGAACTGCGCGATGTCATTCGCAGCCCAAACATGAAACAACTCGCGCAAAGGGTCGCAGCAAGCTTTCACATCCCCGCGATGGACGCCGAAAATGTCGCGCAATATATCCGGCACCGACTGAAATCGGTCGGTGGGCACGGGGATGAATTTACCGATGGCGCCTGTCGGATGGCTCATGAACAGACTGGCGGGGTGCCTCGGCTCGTCAATCAGCTCTGTGATATCGCGATGGTCTATGCCTGGAGCAAGGAACAGAAAACTGTGACAGAAGATACCCTGAATAGCGTGCTCAATGACGGGCTGTTCTTTGCAGCCACAATGGGCACCGAAGAGACGGACGCGACATGAGCGAACTTAAATACTACTTCTCGATCTTTCTCAGACGCTTGCATTATTTTTTGGTGGTGTCGGTGGTCGTGTCTGCCGTCGCGGGGATCGCGGCTTTCGCGCTGCCGCCAGCTTACGAGTCGCAGACCCGTCTGCTTCTGGAAGGGCCGCAGATTCCCTCGGAACTTGCCAGCTCGACAGTCATGGTGGGCCTCATAGAGCAAATCGAGATCATTGAGCAGCGGCTGATGACGCGGGCCAACATGCTCGATGTGGCGCGCAGCCAGGCCGTGTTCGAGGATATTCAGAAGATGACCGCCGATGAGGTCGTGGGGGCGATGCGTGCCCGCACAATCATTGTAAAACCCAGAGGGCGCAACCCGACGCCGATTATGAACATCACTTTCGAGGCGCGCAGCCCGCAGATTGCAGCCGGCGTGCTGAATCAGTATCTGACACTGATCGAACGTCAGAATGCCGAATTCCGCACATCGCGGGCTGGGAATACACTGGAATTCTTCCAGCAGGAGGTCGAACGGCTGGGCCAGGATCTCGATGCGCAAAGTGCGCGCATCCTGGAGTTCAAGACCGCGAATTCCGGGGCCCTTCCGGAAAGTCTCGACTACCGGCTGGATCAGCAAGCCACGCTGCAGGAGCAAGTGCGCCAGATTGATCGGGATATTTCCTCACTGGAGAATCAGCGCACCCGTCTGGTGGAGATTTTCGAGGCGACCGGGCAGCTGACGCAGGAACGAGCCGCGCCACAGCTATCCCCCGATGAGCAGCGCCTACAAGAACTTCAAAGCCAACTCGACGAGGCGCTGTCGATCTATTCGGAAACAAACCCGCGGGTGAAGATGCTGCAGGCGCGTGTCGAACAAGTCAAAGAGCGGATCGCAGCGGCACCCGAGCCTTCCCCTGAAACCGAGACGGAAACACCGGAGAGACGCGCCGGCTCGACCACGCTCGACCTGCAACTCAGCGAGATCGACGCGCGTATCTCGATGTTACAGGAACAGCGCGGCGAGACCGAAGAGCGGCTGTCTGCACTGTCTGAGTCGCTCGCGAAAACCCCGGCAAATTCGGTCGCCCTGGAAGAGCTGACGCGTGCCTACAACAATATCGAGGAACAGTATAACCTTGCCGTTGATCGCTTGGCCAAGGCCAGCACCGGCGAGCGGATCGAGTCGCTCTCTCGCGGGGGCCGTATATCGGTCATCGAGCCGCCCGCCGTGCCCAACGCGCCCACCAAACCAAACCGGATGTTGATCGCGGGCGGCGGCACGATGTTCGGTATCGTCGGTGGCATCGCCTTGATTTTGCTGATCGAGCTCCTTAACCGCACCGCCCGACGTCCTGAAGATATCGTGAAACGAATCGGCGTGCGTCCGCTGGCGACCCTTCCTTACATGCGCAGCCGATCAGAGATTGTCTGGAAGCGCCTGATCAAGCTCACGATCTATCTGGCAATCCTTGTCGGGCTGCCCGCTGCGGTCTACGCGATCCACCTGTATTACCTGCCGCTCGACCTTCTCGCCGATCGGGCCATGAACAAGATCGGGGTCCGCTGGTGATCGGTCGCAAACATATCAGGAGCGCTTGAGATGGAACGCATTCAGGAAGCGCTGGCCAAGGCGCGTGCGCAACGCCAGCAGGGCAGCGCAACACGCACGCAACATGCCGCGACACCCAGCCCGAGCCAACCCGTTGAGGAGGCTTGGACAGCGCTTGCTCCCTTCAAGCTCAACCGCGCCGCGCTCAAGCGGAATCGCGTGGTCGCCGCCGAACCCGGACGGGATGCGGCACCCTATGATCTTCTGCGGACCAAGATCATTCATCAGGCAAAGACCAACGATTGGCGACGTGTAGCGATCGTATCGCCCGATATGGGGGCTGGAAAATCAACCACTCTGGCCAATCTGGCCTTCAGCTTCGAGCGACAGCGCGACATGCGCGTGATGTGCCTCGATCTCGACCTGCGGCGTCCCGCGCTGCATAAGGTTCTGGCGCAGAAACCCGATCATTCCATGGCCGAGCTGCTGGACGGTCACGTACGCTTTGCGGAACATGGCCTGCGCCTCGGCGAGCGCGTGGGTTTCGGCCTCAATAACGGACCTGCCTCGAACCCATCGGAGCTGTTGCTGAGCCGTGCAGCACGTGAGGCGCTGGATGGGATAGAAAGGGACTATTCCCCCGATCTGACGTTCTTTGACATTTCACCTCTCAACGCCAGCGATGACAACATTGCCTTTCTCCAGAATGTCGACTGCGCTGTGATCATCGCAGCGGCCGAATCCACCCCGATGAGCCGTATCGACCAGGCCGAGCGTCAGGTGGCGGAATTGACGAATGTGATGGGGATCGTGCTCAACAAGTGCCGCTATGTGAGCGATGCCGAAGGGTATGATTACTACTGAGCTCCTGAACGGAGAGGACGATGCCCGAGATTGCGATCATCATCCCGCATTACAATGATGTGGTGCGACTAGGGCGGTGCCTTTGCGCGCTGCAGGAGAACGATCTTGCGGGCTGTGAGGTCCTCGTGGTCGATAACGGCTCGACGCAGTCACTGACCGAGATTCAGAAGCAGTTCCCCGATTTTCGTTTCGTCACCGAGGCCGAGAAAGGAGCTGCAGCAGCCCGCAACACGGGCGTGCAGGAGACCTCGGCCCCTTGCCTGATGTTCATCGATGCCGATTGCGTTGCCGCCCTTGACTGGGTCACGGTCGGGCGGGCGGTGGCAGACAAGGCGGATCTGATCGGTGGTCGCGTCGAGGTGTTTGACGAAACCCCCCCGCCGCGCAGCGGGGCCGAGGCCTTCGAGGCGGTCTTCGCCTTCGACTTTCGCCACTACATCGAAGTGCAGGGATTCTCCGGCACCGGCAACCTGATCACCCGCCGCGACGTGTTCGAGGATGTGGGCCCGTTCCGCGGCGGTGTCTCTGAGGATACAGATTGGTCGTTCCGCGCCACGGACCAAGGCTATAAGTTGATTTATGAGGACAGGCTGCGCGTCGGTCATCCTTCACGACAAGACTGGCCAGCATTACGCACAAAATGGCGGCGTCTTACCCAGGAACAGTTTGGCTTGAAGGTGCAAGGCCCGAAAAGCCGCCTGCTCTGGGTGGTCAAAGCACTGGCAATGCCACTTAGCGCGATAGCACATCTACCAAAGGTCTTTCGCAGCCATAAACTCACAACATCTGGCGATCGTTGGCGCGCGGCAGTCACCCTGATCCGCCTCCGCCTATTGCGCATGGTCTGGATGCTGCGGCAGGCGGTGGGGCTGGACATCTGAAGCGCATATGAAAAAGGGCCGCGCGAGGCGGCCCTTTGTCGGAATTTTGATCCGTAGATTTGGTTACGCTGCCTTGCGCTTGCGGCGCAGCGCAGCGACACCGCCGAGAGCGGTCAGCAGCAGCAGACCACCGGCGGGCAGCGGAACAGCTGCCACATCAAAATCGAAACCTGCATCAGCAAGAGAGTCGTCCCAGCTGAAAACGAGCGATTGGTTCAGGTTAGGTGTCCCGAAAGTCGTCCGCAACTCGGTAAGAGGAGCGGCGACAACCTCCGACTCAAGTACGACATTGGTGTCGGTGTTTATCCACTCGGCAATCAAATTGGTGAAAGTCCCAATTACACCTACCGTGACAGATGCATTTGCGATTGCATCAAGAGGATCAGTGCTTGATGTGAAATCCACAGAGTAGCTTCCTGCACCACCTAACGCATCCACATTACCAAGGAAAATGTTATCCGAGGTAATGTCATACGGACCACCGCCTTGGAAAACAACCGTGGCAGCGTCCGCTTTATCGCTACCGAGCGCAACCACCATAGTCAGCGCCATTGCACCCACGGCACTTTTTCTCAAAATTTTGCTCAGAATACTCATTTCATTTCCCCCTAATAGGATACTTCACACTCTTCAAACTACCCGAGTTGCTGTGGCTTGAAAACAAAAATCTCTAAATTCGACCGCATTTTGGCCTCAATTCGCATATGTTGCACAGTGCTTCTGCAACCCTGCATTGACTCGCCTTGGAAGAATTTTCCTATTCGTAGTAAATGCATCGTTTCCGCACCGATTGTCGCGAATTCTGGAACAGGCGATGTGCACGCAATCGCCCAAGTCGGCTACCCCTGCGAATCGCCCACCCTGACAAAAGAAAACGGCCGCAAGAAGCGACCGTTTCCAAGTGAGCACGCAAATGTGAATGTGATTGTCGCGTCTCAGACAGCGCGCTTGCGGCGGCGCGAGGACGCAGCGCCAAGGCCAGCCAGCGCGGTGCCGAGCAGCAGCAGCGACGCCGGGATCGGCACAGCCGCGACCTGCAGCCCGTCGATCGAGAAGCCGTCATTCTTCTTGAACGTCGTGCCACCCGACGCGGTGAAATTGCCCAGCACGATCTCGGCCGATGTGACCGCCCCCCCAAAGTCGATGATCACCAGCTTGTCATTGCCACTGGTCAGCGGCCCACCCGTGCGCACCTCGGCGCTATCGGTGCCGGTGGTGATGCGCAGATACGCCCCCTGATCGCTGGCATCGCTGAGCGCGAACATCACCGCGCTGAAGGCCTGTCCGCCCGCAAGCGCGACATCCCAGTCCATGCCCCAGGTGTCGTTGCTGTCGAGAAACCACGCGCCACCATCAGGCGTTATGTTCTCTCGCCCGAAGACATTGCCGTCCCGCAACGCCAGGAGTTTGCCCGAGTTCCCGGGTAAACCGGTGACCGTACCGCCGGTTCCTTGACCACCCAACGTCGCGAAGGTGCCGACCGCCGTCGCAAATCCATCGGCCACCTCGCCCTCGCCCTCTAAAGCGCCGAGGGCTTCGAAGTCTTCACCCACATTCGACCCAGAGCCAAAGCTGCCGTTATAAGCAGCTGCATCAAGTACCGATACGGTGATCGTCGCCGCCTGCGCCGGGGCGGCCATAAGTGCGCCAGACACAGCCATTACGCAGGTCAGCGCTTTCAATTGAAAAACAGACATGGATCTCTCCAAAGTTATTTATTCATCAACAATATGTGAATTTTCTTATTCTGGCTAAAATTTTCCCACTTTGGGCCACGAAACAGTCTTTTTCCTGCCATATTCGTTAACAACGCGCTGATTAAAAAGAGCCTCTACCATAGGATGAGTGCTGGCTTTTGTTGCCGTTTTTGCATCAATGTCATCATTTTGTTTCGATTGGGGAGTTTAGGGAAACGCGGATCTTGAGCGACACCGATTCGCCTACTGCGCCCCATCCAAACCCTGTGTTTTCATCACGATTCGCGGGGCCGCGCCGGAGGGGCGCTCCACAACATATCGCACCGGCGCGGTACCTGTTTCGGTATGCCTGCGCCCGGCGGCATCAAAGCGCATCGCGCCACCGGCCCCCTGCCGATCCCAACCCAGCAACGCCCCCGCCGGGTCATAGCGGTAGACATCCTGCCACGCGCTCTGCGGAAAAAGCACGGGATCGGCATAGCCCCGCTCCGGCACCTGAAAATCGCGGCGCTCGATGCGCATCTCTCCATCCGGACCAGGAGCGTAGCGTCGCGTTTCGTGCTGCGGCAGCAGGATCGAGATCAGGCCGGGTGTGCTGTCTTGGTCTCCGACGCGGGCAAACACGCCGATATCCACACGGTTCGAGCGAATGTCAGGCTGACCCGGCACCGGACGCGGCAACTGCCAGTCCACGGTGATCCGGGCGCGCAGGCCCCGCTCGTCCAGCGGCTCGATCCGGCTGCGCGCAGGATCACCGCGCAGCAGTCGCCAAAGAAACGTCGGCGTGCGCCCCTGCGGATCACGCGTCGCCTCGACCGAGACCACCATGCTGCGGCGATGCACATGACTGCGCCAGAGCCGGGCGACAGCCACAGGCGTGTCAAGCAGCCGCTCGCTCAGCCCCTCTCCGAAATAGTCGATTCCTTCGGTGGCGTCCGTCTCGGACAGAACGGCGAGCCGCACCATCGGCGGCACCGTCTCGGGCGTGAGCGTATTGGCCAGTTGCACCATGCGCATCAGATTGATCTGATCCGCCGGTACCACCGACGGATGCGCCTGCCCCGACAGATAGGCCTCGCGGCTCAGGACCGGTGCAAGGCTGCGTCGAAAGATCATCTGCACGGTCGGCGCCAGAAGCTGGTTTTCGTGCAGGTACTTCTTGGTCTCGGGCCGAAAGGCCGCAAGGATCATCGCCAGCGCTTCCAGATGTGGACGATCGGACCCGGATGAGCCTTGCGAAATCAGAAAGAAAGGCGTGTTGGCCGGAATGAGATCGCCATGTTCCGGATCATGGTCGCGATGCTCCGGGTAGACGTGGATCTGCCCGGCCAGGTAGTTCTGATAAAGCGTCAGCGGCCCGTCGTCGCGGGTCAGCGCCATGCGCGGCAGCGACCGCCAGAGCGGGCCGTCTTTCACGGCCGTCGAGGAATTGCCGATAAGCGGTGCATCAAAGATCACCGGCCCGGCAAGGCCGTAATCCAGCCTCGCCTTGCGCATCTCCGCGTCATAGGCGACATGGGTCAACTGCGGATGCGCCTCGGGGGGCAACAGGGAATGCGCACGATCGCGGTTTTCATAGAGATCGCCATGATTGCCCGCCGCGCGCCCCTCGAAAACCAGCCGCCAGAGCAGCCGATGCCCCGTCTCGCGCGCCTCGGACCCAAGCACCGGGGCGCTGGTTTCAGGGATTCGCACCCGCGCCAGAAGCCGCCGCCCTGGCAAAAGGCGCGACAAAGAAGAGAGACGCAACATGACCTTCCCGCCCTCAGCCTCGATGGGCTTTCCACCGGGCAAACCCTGCTGAGAGATCGCCGCCCCAGGCAAAAGCCCGAAGCCGGCGAGGTATCTGAGCAGTTTACGACGAGTGACGGTAAGAGGCATCTGGCATTCCGGGTCGTGACTTTCGGAGTTTAAGCGATCAGGGCGCATTTCTCGACGCCTAACACCGGGAAAAACGCTTTCTCTAGAATGTTGATCAATTTTCAGGAGGTGTAACCCTTTCCACGACAGTTATTGCAAGATTGCTAATCGGTAGTCTGAGCCGGTTTCCCGGCTACATATCCTCAACCAGCTTGTCGGTGGGTCGCATGATACCATCCGAACCAACTCGCAATATGACGCAAACCTTCCCCCACAAAGTTCGAATCATTCACAAAGGATCAGGCGTCGGCCAACCGTCGATCCCGAACAGGCTGTCTCGACCACTGCCAGAAAACACTTATAACGTGTATTGGGACCGCATAATTTCACAGCAAATCAAGCCGATGGTTATGTTGGCTCTGAAGGTCAGTTTTTTTTTGACTTGTGGCGAAAATAAGGCAAACATCACCGAGTAATCGACTTGTGGTTAAACGTAATCGAGGAAAGTACACTCACCAATGCTCGGGACAGTCGGTGGTTGGCCTTGTTGACCAGACACCCATCCGGTCCGAATTTTATATGACCGGTCTCGACGATACCCATATCCGCAGCCCTTGATATTAAGCCCGTTCGGGTTCGCCTCGAATATTGAATAAACGGCGGGGCTGCGACCAAGAATACTGGAACCAAAGCACCCCGTTGAATCGGGGTGGCTAAGCCATGAAGAATGAGAGTCTGGGGGCGGATCCATCAATTTTCCACTTCATCTTCTGATCGTGAAGTGACGTTCTCCCCCAAAAGCAAGTTTAACCGGCGAGGATCATTGAGTCCAAGTTGATCACGTCTCGCGTTTGGCTCTGTTCGGAGCAGAATTTTTTACTGGGGGGTAAAATGAATTCACCGCTTACATCCGAAATGCTGGTCAACAGCTTTGTCATTGGCAACCAGGACGAACCCAAGGTCGCCACGCTGGCTGACGGCTCCTATTACATCGTGTGGACATCCCAAGGCCAGGATGGCGATCAGGCCGGCATCTTCGCGCAGCATTTCAGCGCGCAGGGCGAGCGGATCGGCGCACCGGTTCAGGTCAACAGCACCGCGGGCGACATCCAGCAGGATGCGGCAATCGCGGCAACCGAGGATGGCGGGTTCGTGATTGTCTGGGAGGCCCAGAATCAGGATAATCCCGGATCAGGTGATTTCGGCGTGATCGGCCAGCGGTTCGCAGCGGATGGCACGAAACTCGGCGATGAATTCATCGTCAACAGCGTCAATACCGCCTCCACCCAGTTCGACCCCGAGGTGGCCGCGCTCCCCGGCGGCGGCTTTGCCGTGACCTTTACCGATGATCTGGGCGATGGCAGCATTGATGGCATCCGGGTGCGATTCTATGATGCGGTGGGTACTCCCACCGGCGACGACATTCAGGTCAACACCGAAACAGGCAGCAACCAGTCGGAACCGGCGATCGCCACCATCCAACCCGGAGCGGATGCAAATGATCTGACCGCTGGCGGTGTTGTCGTGGTTTGGACCAGCCCCGTCGGCGATGGTTCCTCGAACGGTGTCTTTGGTCAGATCTATGCCGCTGACGGCACCGCCGTCGGAACGGAATTTCAGGTCAACACCACGACCACAAACAGCCAGTCCGACGCCTCTGTCGCAGGACTGGACGGCGGGCGCTTCATCGTTGTCTGGGAAGACAATAGCGGCGCCGATGGCTCAGGGGTGGGCGTGTTCGCCCAGATCTACGAGGGGGACGGCACCGCCGTCGGCTCCGAGTTCCAGGTCAATGAGGAGTTCTCCTCCTCGCAATTCGATCCCGAAGTCACGGCCACCAGCGATGGTGGCTTCGTCGTCTCATGGACTTCGGTCAACAGCGGAACGGCTGGCGACGGCAATTCCAACGGCGTCTTTGCGCGCCGCTTTGATGCGGACGGCATAGCGACCACGGACGAGTTCCAGATCAATCAGGAGATCACCTTCGATCAGGAGCTCTCAGACGTGGCGCCGCTCGCCAATGGGGATTTTGTCACGGTCTGGCAATCTGATACCCAAGGCACGGCAGGCGACGGCAGCGGTCTGGGCATCTTTCAGCGGATATTCGGCGATCCCGCGACATTTGTCGAACCCAGCGCATCACCAGAAGTTGAGGCCGTCTCGACAACGCGGATCTTCTCTGAAAATGCGGTGAACGCGGCACCTCAACGCGTGGATGCAGATGGGGCCGCTGCGGTATCGGACGCAGATTCCGCCGATTTCGCAGGCGGACGGCTGATTCTGGCCTCGCTCGCGCAATCGGTGGCAGAGGATGAATTCGCCCCCCAGGATGCAGATGAGCAGGATCAGCTTGGCCTCGATACCTCCGGTCCAGTTTCTGTGGCGGGCACGGATGTCAGCGTGAACGGCACGCTCGTGGGAACCATCGCCTCGGATGGCGCGAACGGGTCCAATCTGATCATCGATCTCACCGCCAATGCCGATGCGGGTGCGGTCGAGATCCTGATCGAGAACCTGACATATCAGAATACCTCGGACGATCCGCGCCCCTCCACCACGCTCTCGCTGCTTCTCGAAGACGGCGACGGCGCCGCCTCGGACCCGATTGTGATCGACGTACAGATCACCGCAGAGCCAGATATCGACGGCAAGGTCGGGCCAGAGCGTCAGATCAATACGGTAACGGTCGATAGCCAAAGCGATTCCGTGATCGCCGCGCTGGCCGATGGCGGCTACATCTCGGTCTGGACCTCCCGCAATCAGGACAATAGCGGCGACAACGATTTTGGGATCTTTGCACAGCGGTTCGATGCCGATGGCCGGGCCGTGGACGGCGAGTTTCAGGTCAACCAGACGGTAGACTCGTCACAGTTCGACGCCGATGTGAGCGGGCTGAGCGATGGCGGCTGGGTCATTGTCTGGGATGATGACACCATTCAGGGCATCCGCCTGAACCGCTACGATGCCACGGGGGCGCTGACCCAGACCGAAATCCAGGTGGAAACCGAATCCTCCGCATCGCAATTCCAGCCGCAGGTCGAGAGCCTGAGCAATGGTGGCTATGTCGTCACCTGGACGTCTCAGACCAGCGGTGATGCCGGGGACGGCAGTTCCAACGGCGTGATCGCGCAGCTCTTCAATGCCGCGGGAGCCCGTGTGGGGGGCGAGATCATCGTCAACCAGCAGACCGATGGCGCGCAAGATACCTCTGCCGTCGCCGCGCTGGAGAGCGGCCGCTTCGTGGTCGTCTGGGAACAGAACGATACCGCGAATGGCGACGGCTCCGGCAGTTCGGTATCAGCGCGTATCTTCGATGCGGCCGGGGTGCCCGAAGGCGGCGAATTTCAGGTCAACAGTTTCACCAACAGCAACCAGGACGTGCCGCGCGTGGCGGTGCTGGCCGATGGTGACTTCGTCGTTGCCTGGCGCTCCGAGGGGCAGGACAGCAGTTCGGGCGGCATTTACTATCAGCGCTTCACCAATCAGGGCGTGGCTGTGGGCGGCGAGGTCCGGGTCAATGACGTGACGCTCGGCGATCAGACCCTGCCGGATATCATTGCGCTTGATACCGGTGGGTTTGTCATTTCCTGGATTGACACCTCGACCCCCGCGCCCGGCAATGGCCAGGACGTGTTCGCCCAGGTTTTCGATGCCGATGGCACGCGGCTTGACAGCCAGGTGCTGATCAATACGCAGGTTTCGGGAACCCAGGACGAGGCCGTGATGACCGCGTTGCCGAATGGCAACTACGTGGTTCAATGGACGTCGCAGACCTCCGGCACGGCCGGGGACGGGTCCAGCGATGGCGTTTTCCAGCAGATCATCGGGGACCCGCTCGAGATCAGCCAGTCCGCAGCACCTGTTCTGAATGGCCTGCCGCAGATCGTCACGCTGGAGGAGGACGCGGCCAATGCCGGTGCCGCACTTGCACCGGCGGGCGCACTGGCACTGTCTGATGCGGATTCCGCCGATCTGGCAGGAGGGCGCGTGCGCCTGACCCGCATCGTGACCGATCCAGCCATAGACGGGTTCAATGCCCCGGATGATGAAAGCCAGGATTCGCTCTTTGTCGGCCCGCGTGGCGATGTGACGATTGCAGGCACCACGATCAGCGTCGGCGGCGTGGCTGTGGCCGAGATCGTCTCGGACGGGCTGAACGGGGCCGATCTGGAGCTCGACCTGCTGGCAGGAGCGACGACCGAACGGGTGGAATCCGTTCTCAACGCGCTGACCTATCAGACCGACAGCGACAACCCGCGCCCGACGCGCACCTATTCACTCAACATCGAGGATGGTGATGGCGGACTGACCCAGCCGATCTCGTTTCAGATCGCCATCAACCAGGTCGCCGAACCAGACGCACCGCTGCCGGTGGAAAACGAAGAGCAAGTCAATTCCTTTACCTCCGGCAATCAGGGCGACCAAGAGATCACGACGCTCAGCGATGGTGGCTGGGTGGTTGTCTGGACCTCAGACGATCAGGACGGGGATCAGGCTGGCATCTTCGCGCAGCGCTATTCATCCGACGGCGTGCGCATCGGCGGCGAGTTCCAGGTGAATTCGACCGATGCCGATATCCAGCAAGATCCGGTCGTCACGGCACTGGCCAATGGCGGCTGGATCGTTGTCTGGGAGGCGCGCAGCCAGGATGATCCCGGCGCTTTCGATTTTGGGATCATCGCACAGCGCTACAATGCCGATGGCACGACAGCGGGCGGTGAGACGGTGGTCAATCTCTCGACGCCGCAAAGTCAGGTTGATCCGGCGGTCGCAACGATCCCGGCGGGCACCGCAGGCTTTGACGCAGGCGGCTATGTGATCGTCCATGTCTCGGACACGGGCGATGCCTCCAGCGACGGGATCGTGATGCAGCGATTCGCGACCGACGGCACGCCGGTGGGCGGCGAGCAGACGGTGAACATCACCATCTCCGGCAACCAGTCGCAGCCGGATGTGGAAGTTCTGAACGATGGCCGGATCGCCGTTACCTGGAACAATACCGGCAGTGAAATATTTGGTCGGATCTTCAATCCCGACGGAAGTGAAGCGGTCGCCGAATTTGCCGTGAATACGCTCTCGACCAGCGGAAACGCATCCTCGATCGCCGCCACCGCCGATGGTGGCTTTGTCATTGTCTGGGAAGATGGCAGCGGTCTGGACGATTCCGGCCAAGGGGTCGTGGCCCAGCGTTTTGACGCCACCGGCACCGCCGTAGGTGGCGAGTTCGTGGTCAACGAGGACGGCAACGGCACACAGGGCGAGCCGGATGTGATCGGTCTCGACGACGGCCGGTTCGTGATCGCCTGGCGCGATTTCTCGAACGGGGATGACGGCAGCGGCGATTCCACCAAGGCACAGGTGTTCAGCGCCACTGGCGCGCGGCTCGACGGGGAATTCATCCTCAACACCGAGACCACCCTGAGCACTCAATTCTCGCCGAAACTGGCACCCCTGCCGGGCGGCAATTTCGTGACCACCTTCGGCTCTGTGACGTCGGGCACCTCCGGGGACGGCTCTGGCAACGGGGTGTTCCAACAGATCTTCGGCGATGCGGTCAGCTTCATGCCCGGGGCCGCCCCGGTCCTGCAAGGCATCTCGACCTCGGTCACCTTTGCAGAGTCGGACGTCAATGCCGGGTTCCAGCGGATCGAGACCGACAAGACGATCGCGCTTGGCGATACCGATTCGGCCAATTTCGATGGCGGTGTGCTGACCCTGGCCGTGGACGAGACGTTCAACACCCTCGAGCAGCTCAACCTTGGCGACGATGATACGCAGGACATGTTGGGTCTTGTCAGTGGTGATATCGGCAACGGTGATGTGCAGTTCAGCGGTCTGGGCCTCGGCGACACGGTCTCGGTCGACGGCACGGTGATCGGCACGATCAGTGCTGCCGGTCAGACGTTTTCGATCGCGCTCAATACCAATGCCACGGTCGAGGCGGTCGAGGCGGTGCTGGGTAATCTGGCCTATGCCAATGGCTCTGATGCGCCCGCGCCTGCGCGCCGGCTCAGCCTTGATCTGACCGATGGCGACGGACAGGCGTCGGACACGGCCTTCATCGACGTGAATGTGACGCCCGAGGAGGATGTGTCGCTGGTAGTAAGCGAGGAGCGCCGGGTCAATGCCTATACAGAAAGCTCGCAGGACACCGCGCAGATTGTCGAACTGACCGGCGGCGGGTTCGTTGTCGTATGGGAGTCGATTGGCCAGGACGATCTCAACTCCGGGTTCACCGAAGGGGTCTTCGGGCAGCTGTACGACAGCACCGGCGTCCCGGTTGGTCGGGAAGTCGGGATCAACTCCACGACAGCCAACCAACAATTTGAGCCGGTGGTCGCGGCCACTGATGATGGTGGCTTTGTCGTCGTCTGGCGCGGCGTCAATCAGGACGCCCCGGGCATTAATGACGCCGGGATCATCGCGCAACGCTTCGATGCCAACGCCGCGCCGCAGGGCGGCGAATTCGTGGTCAACACCGCAGTTGTACAGTCGCAATTCTCTCCGGCGGTCGCTGCCTTCGAGGGCGGCGGGTTTGTCGTGACCTATGTGTCAGACAATGGCGATGGCAACATCGATTCCATCCTCAGCCAGAGGTTCGATGCCTCGGGCAACCCGGTCGGACCCGAGATTGTCGTGAATACGGATAATGTCAGTGGCAACCAGTCCCAGCCGGATGTTGCAACCCTCGTGGATGGGTCGGGTCTCAATGACGGGCATATCATCGTCTTTACCGCCCCCACATCGGGCGGAGACGGCGATGGCGACTCGGACGGCATCTTCGCCCAGCGGTATGACGCCAGCGGCGCCGCGGTTGGCTCCGAATTCCTAGTGAACACGACCACAGAGAACAGCCAATCGGACGCAGCCGTCACCGGCCTCGGTGGCAGCGGGTTCGTCGTGGTCTGGACGGACAATGCGGCCGATGGGTCGTCCAACGGGGTCTTTGCGCAGCGCTATGATGTGACCGGCACGGCCATCGGCGCGGAGTTCCGGGTCAATACCGACCGGATCAACTCCGAATCCGATGCCGATGTCACAGCACTCAGCGATGGCGGCTTCCTGGTCAGTTGGACAGCGGGCAGCAGCCAGGATGGCTCGGCCGATGGGATTTTCGCACAGCGTTTTGCCGCCGACGGGGCCCGCGTGGATGGCGAATTCCAGGTCAACGAGGAGATCTCTTCAACCCAGAATCAGTCGGCGGTCACGTCCTTCGGCGATGGATTTGCAGCAATCTGGACATCGACCACCAGCGGAGGTGCGGGCGATGGCAGCAGCAATGGTGTCTCCCTGCGCACATATGTTCCCACAGATCCCGCCGATACCTCCCCTGATCTGAGCGATGTGGAGCGGTTTGTTCAACTCTTCGCAGATGATGTCACGGCGGGCGCGCAGGTCCTAGACGACGCGGTGGCGTTTTCGGACCCGGACAATACCGATTTCGATGGCGGACGGCTTGAGGTCTACTACACCGCCGGTCAGACGGCGACGGATCAGCTATCGATTGCCACCGATGCGGATGTCAGTATCTCAGGCAACACGATCAGTGTGAACGGCACGGCGGTCGGCACGATCGACGGCACCCAGAACGGTGCCGATGGTACGTCTCTGGTGATTGATTTCAACGCCTCTTCGGATGCCGCCTCGATCAAGTCGATCATGGAGCATCTGGCCTATGGCTCGACCGACAGCGCGGCCGCTGTCACCAATTCGTTGCGTGGGATCGGCTTTGTCATCACCGATGGCGATGGCGGCCAGACCGAGCCGGACTCGATCTTGGTGAATATCCTGGCGGGCACATCTGCATCCACAGGGCTGGTGACGGATGACTGGGGCCAGCGCGAAAACGAACAGGGCAGCACGGTGCGTTCGGTCAGCGAAGCCGCGCTGAATGCAGCCCCGGTCGTGATCGACTCCGACATTGATTTCGATGACTTCGAAGGCACCAGTTTCGATGGCGGCTCCCTTCGTGTGCAGGAAGTGTTCAGCGGCATCGCCAGCATTCGGCTTTCGGTGCAGGATCAGGGCATCGGCAGCGGCCAGATCGGGTTCGACGGCACCAATGTGTCTTATGAGGGCACAGTGATCGGCACCGTGAACGGGACGTTCAATGGCGTGACCAATGCCACACTTCAGATTGACTTGAACGCAAATGCCGATGCCACAGCGATCGAGGCGCTGGCCGAGGCGCTCACGTTCGGTTTGGACGGGGCCTACAATACGACGACGGCGGGCTTCGACCTGACGATCCAGAATCAGGCCGGGGTGACCAGCAATTTCAACCGGGCGCAGGCGTTCAGTGTCGAGCGCGACTTCGTGCAAGTCCTGCAATCGGACAGCCCCGAGGCGCAGGTCAACACCTTCACCGCCGACGATCAGCAATCGCCGCGCATCGCGGCGCTGAGCGATGGCGGTTACGTGGTCACCTGGACGTCCGAGTTCCAGGATAATCCGGCCAGCGGCAATCGCGGCATCTTTGCCCAGCTTTACAACGCGCAGGGCGTTCAGGCTGGGGCCGAATTCCAGGTCAACGACATTGCTGCGGCGGATCAGATCCAGCCGCGCGCCGTGGGTCTGGACAATGGCAACTTCGTCATCATGTGGACGGAAAGCGGCAACAGTCGCGACGGCAGCGGTCAGAGCGTCTATGGCCAGCTTTACCAGAACGACGGCACCACGCTTGGCACGGCCTTCCAGGTCAATGAGGAATTCTCCTCGGACCAGAATTCGGCGCAGATCGTCGATCTGGGCGCAGGCCGGTTCATGGCGATCTGGGATTCCCAGACATCGGGTGACGCCGGTGATGGCAGCGGTCGCGGCATCTTCGGGCGCACCTTCGATGCGACTGGCACGCCCGAGGCCGGTGAGTTCCAGATCAACTCGAGCACGACCAGCAATCAACTGCGTCCGCGCGCAACCGAACTACCCGACGGCGATGTGATGGTCGTCTGGGAAGAGCGCGGCGGCGCCGATGGCAGCAGCACGGGCGTCTTTGCGCAGCGCATCGACAGCAATGGCGCGCTGGTGTCCTTCGACGGCACGACCGCAGGCGCGGACGAGCGGCAGATCAACACCACCACGTTGAACACGCAGGACCGCCCGGATGTGGCGGCGCTTCAGGCCAGTGCGGCCTTGCCCTCGGGCGGCTTCGTCTTTGTCTGGGAAAGTGTCGACAGCAGCGGTGACGGCATTTTCGGCCAGATCTATGACATCAACGGCGTGGCCCAGGGCGGCGAGTTCCAGATCAATGCCGTGGAACTCTCCACCCAGTTCGATCCGGTGGTGGTCGGCACCAATGATGGCGGCTTCGTCGTCGCGTGGTCGGATAGCAGCGGAGTTGACGGCAGCGGTCAGGGCGTGACCGCGCAGCGTTTCAACGCCGATGGCAGCGTCGATGGCCTGCCCTTCGTGGTCAACAGTGAAACATCCGGCACCCAGAGCCAGCCGGATCTGGCGGTACTGGCCAACGGTGCGCTGGCAGCGGTCTGGACGTCACAGACATCCGGCAACGCGGGCGACGGCGACCGCAACGGCGTGTTCCAGGCTCTGTTCGATCAGCCTGCGGGCCCCGCGGGCTCGGGCAATCCGGTGCTGGAAGGGATCGAGGAAACCGTCAGTTTCCTTGAATCGGTGGTCAACGCGGCGCCGCAACTGCTCAATCAGGATGGGGCGGTCTCGCTCACGGACATGGACTCGGCCGATCTGGATGGCGGCAGCATCCTAGTGTCCCGCATTGTCGGCAGCGGCGCAATTCAGGATGAATTGCGCGGCCCGGGCGAAGGCGCGGCACAAGATGCGTTTGGCGTTCTGGACGGCAATGGCGTGAGCGTTTCCGGCAATCAGGTCTCGGTGAACGGCAATGTCATCGGCACGATCGTCCGCGACGGCACCGACGCTCAGCCGCTGGAGATCGCGCTGAGCAGCGCCAATGCCACGCCCGAGGCGGTCGAGACGGTAATCGCGCAGCTGTCCTATGCCAACCTCTCAGACGGCCCGACGCCAAGCCGACAGATCGTGGTGCAGGTCACAGATGGCGATGGCGGCTCGACCGGATCGCAGGTGATCACGGTCAATATCACGCCCGAGGCGGACAGCACCGTTGTCGCGCAAGGCGACGAAGACCAGGTCAACACATTCGTGCCCGGCAGCCAGAGCGATGCGGCGGTGTCGGAAATCTTCGATTCCACCGGCGCGCAGATCGGTTATGTCGTGGTCTGGCAAAGCGCCGATCAGGACCGGGTGCAGGATAATGGCGCCGGTATCTTCGGCCAGCGCTATGACCTCAACGGCGATCCGACAGGGCCTGAATTCCAAGTGGCCCTGCACTCGGAATTCAACCAGACCGACCCGTCGGTCACAGGCCTGCCCACCGGTGGCTTTGTCGTCGGCTGGGAAGATAACAGCTGGGGGCATCCCGACGGCGTGCCGAATGGCGAGACCTCGAACGGGGTCTTCGCCCAGATCTTCGACGAGGCGGGCACCCGCGTCGGTGACGAGTTCCTTGTCAACGACATCACCCCGAGCACGCAGAACCAGGTGGAGTTCGCGGCCAAATCCGATGGCACGATCGTGGCGGTCTATACCGATCAAGGCGGTGCCGATGGCAGCGGTCAGGGCGTGTTTATGCGCGAGTTCGACACTACCGGCACGGCGCTTGGCGCGTCGGTGCAGGTGAATGTCGAGACCTCCTCGACCCAATCCGACCCCTCGGTCACCGTGCTGAGCGGCGGGCGTGTCGTGGTGACATGGACCTCTTTCACCTCTGCCTCCGCAGGCGATGGCAGTTCCAACGGCGTCTTTGCGAGGGTGTTCGAAGCGGATGGAACGCCGGTCAGCGGTGAAATTCCGGTCAACACGACCACACTCAACAATCAGGATCAGGCCCGCGTCGCGGCGCTCACCGATGGCGGCTTTGTCGTGGTCTGGGATGACGACAGCGGCATCGACGGCAGTTCCACCGCCGTTTTCCAGCAACAATTCAATGCTGACGGCACCCCTGTGGGCGGCGAAACACTTGTCAACGAGACAACTTTTTCCACGCAGAACGATCCCTACATAACCGCGCTCGATACCGGCGGATGGGTCGTCGCATGGACGGATTTCAGCGGTGCGGATGGTAACGGAGTAGGCGTCTTCGGCCAGCAGTTCGCTGCCGATGGCAGCCGCATCGACGGCGAGTTCCAGATCAATACCGAGTTCTCCTCGACCCAGAGCGAGCCGCGTCTTGTCAGCCTGCCAAACGGCGGGTTCGCGGCGGTTTGGACGTCCCTGACATCCGGCACTGCCGGAGATGGCGACAGCAACGGCATCTTCCAGCAGGTCTTTGCCACACCCGGCGACGTGCTTGTGTCAGCGGCACCCGTCCTGAACGGGTTCGACACCGCGCAGACATTCGACGAGGCCACCCTCAACGCCGGAGGTCAGAAAATCGCCCCCTCCATCGGCTTGGGCGATGCGGATTCCGCCAATTTCGATGGCGGCACCCTGACCGTCTCGATGACCACCAACGATACCATCCAGCCGCAATTCGGCCCGGTGGATGACGCGACGCAGGATCAGCTCGGGTTTGACACATCCGGCGATGTCTCGGTCACGGGTGCCACTGTTTCGGTCGGCGGCACGGCCATCGGCACGATCACCTCGGATGGCGCGAACGGGGCCGATCTGGCGATCGCGCTCAATACGGATGCCACGGCGGACCGGATCGAGACGCTGATCCAGAACCTGACCTATGCCAACATCTCGAACGATCCCGAAACATCCCGTCTGGTTGCGATCCAACTGACCGATGGCGATGGCGGGCATGTGCGCGAAACCGTCGATATCACCATCACGCCGGAAACCGACGGCGCGGTCGCCGTGGATGACGAGGTGCAGACCAACTCCTTTGCCACCGGCGAACAAACCGACAGCCATGTGGCCCGGCTGGCCGATGGCGGCTATGTCATTGTCTGGACCTCGAACAACCAGGATGCGACCGGTGACAATCAGGATGGTGTCTTCGCGCAGCGGTATGACGCCTCGGGTGCCCCTGTGGGCGGCGAGTTCCAGGTCAACACCACGACGGCGTCCCAGCAATTCAACGCGCAAGCCATCGGCCTTTCCACAGGCGGTTTCGTCATCGCGTGGGAGGATCAGTCCGGCCTGACCGGCGATGACAATGATGAAGAAGTCGTCCTGCAGGTCTATGATGCCAACGGCCAGAAACTCGGCGGCGAGATCGTGCGCGACAGTGCGACGTCGATTGACCCGGATGCGCCTGCACTGGCGGCCTTCGGCAATGGCGATTTCGTGCTGGTGCATCACGCGCGCGACAACACCTCCCCCTTCCTCGACAAGATCCTGATCCAGCGCTTTGACGATCAGGGCGGCGTTCTGGGCACCGAGGAAGAGATCGCGCCGCTCGACTCGGGCGGGGCGACCAATCCGCATGTCGCCGTGCAGTCGGATGGCACCTATGCGGTGGTCTTCACCGACCGCAACGTGGACAATCCGGGCGACAATGATATTGGCGTCTTCCTGCAGCGCTTCGCTGCGGATGACAGCCAGATCGGTGGACCGATCCAGGTCAACACGCTGGAGCGGTTCAGCCAGTTCTCGCCGCGCATCGCGGCGACCGAGGATGGCGGCTATGTGGTCGTCTACGAATCCGACATCGCCGATGATTTCGCGTTCTCGACGTCCGCCGGTATCTACGGCCAGCGCTTCGACGGGCTTGGCAACACCGTGGGTGACGAATTCCTGGTCAACCGGGTCGTCGACAACAGCCAGTTCCAGCCCGACGTGACCGCGATCGAGGGATCGGGCGGCGGCTTTGCCGTAACCTATACCGACAGCAATGGAACCGATGGCTCCAGCTGGGGCGTGTTCCTGCAGCAATACGATGCGCAGGGCAACCGCATCGACGCGCCGCTTCAGGTCAATCAGGAGTTCTCCGGCGTTCAGCAACAGGGTGCGATCGCCAGCCTGCCGAATGGCAACCTCGTGGTGTCCTTCACCTCGCAGACCAGTGCATCGGCCGGCGATGGCAGCGGAAACGGCATCTTCCACCGCATCCTCGGCGACCCGGCCGATTTCGCCAGTGGCGGCGACCCGGTTCTGGAGGGGATCAACCGCACGGTGACCTATGCCGAGAACACGCTCAACGGCGTGCCGCAACTGATCGACGCCAATGGCGCAGCGGCAGTCTCCGACCCGGATTCCGCCGATTTCGACGGCGGCTCGATCCTTGTGTCCAACCTGATTTCCTCGGCACCGCTAATTGACCAGATCAATCCGCCCGATGACCTGACCCAGGACCAGCTTGGCCTGCGGCAGGACGCGCGGGTGAGCATTGCGGGCACCGCTGTCTCTGTGGATGGCACGCAGGTGGGGCAGATCATCCAGAACGGCCAGAACGGCACACCGTTCGAGCTTTCTCTCAATGCCAATGCCACGGCCGAGATCGTGGAACTTCTGGTCGAGCATCTGACCTATCGCAACATCTCGGACGATCCGCTGCCGACGCGCGACCTGCGCATTCAGGTGACCGACGGCGATGGCGGGGCGTCCGAGCCACAGCTTGTCACCATCACGATCACCCCCACTCCCGATGCGGCGCAGCCGGTGGGCAATGAGCAGACCGTCAACACCACCGATACTGGCAGCGAGGACAACCCGGCCATCGTTCAATTGCCCGGCACCGACGGCGATTTCATCGTGGTCTGGCAAAGCTTCGGCACCGATGGCGACCGCACGGGCATCTTCGCGCAGCGTTTCGACGTGAACGGCAACAAGCTGGCGCGCGATGGCACCGGGCTCGCCTCGGGCGACAGCGACGAATTCCAGGTCAATACCACCACCACGCAGGATCAGTTCGATCCGCAGATCGCAGCCTTTTCCAATGGCGGCTTCGTGGTGATCTGGACGGATGACACGCTCGACGGCAGCGGTTCGGGCGTCGTCGCGCAGGTCTTCAACCCCGACGGCACGCCGAGCGGAGCCGAGTTCGTGGTGAACAACCTAACCTCCTCGAATCAGAACCGTGCCGAAGTGGCGGTTCTGGAGGACGACAGCTTTGTCGTGACATGGGAATCGGTGGATTCTGCTGGCGCGAGCGATGGCAACGGACAAGGCATACTGGCCCGGCACTTCGCCAATGACGGCACTCCGTTGGCTGGCCAGTTCGTGGTCAATACTGAAACCACGAGCACACAATCCGATCCGGCGATCACGCAATTGAACGATGGCGGCTTCCTGATCACATGGGAGTCGTTCTCCTCCAGCGGCACGGCGGATGGTGACCGGTTCGGGGTCTTCGCACAGCGCTTTGACGCAAGCGCCGCTCCGGTGGGCCCCGAGTTCCAGATCAACACCTCGACCCGGGGCGATCAGTTCGACCCGCAGGTTGAGGTCCTAGCCAACGGCAATCTGGCCGTCACTTGGACCGACGATAACACTGATCTCAGCGGCCAGGGCGTCTTTGCCGCGATCTACGCCCCCGACGGCACGCCGGTCACAGAAGAATTCCGCGTCAACGACCAGCGGATCAGCAGCCAGTTCGAGCCGGATATCGCCGCGCTCGATACGGGCGGCTTCGTGATCGCCTGGACCGACAACAACGGCACTGACGGCAGCGGTCAGGGCGTCTTTGCCCAGCAATATGACGCCAATGGTAATCGCCTCGACAGCCAGTTCCAGGTCAACACCACCGCGGCAGGCACCCAGAACCAGCCCGCGGTCGAGGGGCTGCCGGGCGGTGGTTTTGTCGTCAGCTGGAACGGCTCTGTCCTGATCCAGATCTATGGCAACGAGGCCCCGACGATCTCTCCGGTCTCGGCCGAGGGCGAAGAAGATACCGCGATCATCCTGGATGCGGCGATTTTCGACGCCGGCTTCACCGACCCGGACGGCAACACGCTGCAGGAAATCCGGATCGAGACCTTCCCCAATGACGGCGTGCTCGAACTCTCGGGCAGCCCGGTTCTGGCCGGTCAGGTGATCAGCCGCGCCGATCTGCTGGCAGGCAACCTGATCTATACCGGCAATCAGGATTTCAACGGAGCGGATGACTTCCTCTGGACTGGCTCGGACGGGATCGCCTTCTCGTCTGATCCGCCGGTCGCCGCCAACATCACCGTGAACCCTGTCAATGACGCGCCGGGGCTCGAGGCCGGGCCGAACACCTCGGTGGGCGAAGGTGTGGCGCTCAACCGGCAACTGACGCTGAGCGATCCGGATATCGACAACCGCAGCTTTACGATCGATTTTGGCGATGGCTCCGCGGTGCAGAACTTCAACTCCACCTCGCTTACCCCCAATATCTCGCACAGCTTTGGTGCCGAGGGCACGTTTACCGTCACCGTGACGGTGGATGACAATGCAGGCGAGGCGAACTCGGTCGAGACCGACACGTTCACAGTGACGGTCACCAATTCCGACCCGAACGCCGCCAACGACTTTGTCTCGGTCAGCGAGGATGGCCCCGCCACCAGCGGCAATGTCCTGATCAATGACAGCGACCCGGGCAATGACCCGCTGACCATCAGCCAAGTCAACGGACAGTCCGCCAATGTTGGCAGCCAGATCACGCTCGCCTCGGGTGCGCTCTTCACGCTCAATGCCGATGGCACATTCGACTATGATCCCAACGGCCAGTTCGAGGGCCTCGCGGCCTTCCAGAACGGCTCGGATCAGGTGACCTATCAGGTCTCCGACGGCGAAGGCGGGCTTGATACCGCGACGCTCTTTGTCACCGTCAACGGCCAGAACGATGCCCCGATCGCACAAGACGACGCCTTCAACGCCAATGACAACTCAACCATTTCCGGCAATGTCCTCGATGACAATGGCAGCGGCGCGGATAGCGATATCGACAATTCCTCGACCCTGACGGTTACGGCACTCAACGGGCAGGCCGGTGATGTGGGCAACCAGATCACCCTTGGCTCGGGCGCTCTCTTGACACTCAACAGCGACGGCACCTTCGATTACGACCCCAATGGTGCCTTCACCGGCGGCGGCACCGAGACATTCAGCTACACGCTGGAGGATGACCGGGGCGCCACCGACACGGCCACCGTGACGATCACGCTCAATGCCACCAACCAGCCGCCGGTGGCGCAGGATGATACGATCAGCACCGATGAGGAAACGCTGATCACCGGCAACGTTCTGGCCGATAATGGCAACGGGGCGGATTCCGATCCAGATGCCGATCCGCTGACCGTGACGCAGATCAACGGCGTTACCGCCGATATCGGCAATCCGGTCACGCTGACCGGGGGTGGCACCGTCACCCTGCAGGGCAACGGTGATTTCAGCTTTGACCCGAATGGCCAATACGAGGATCTGGGCGTCGGACAATCGGCGACCGAAACCTTTACCTACACCATTCAGGACGGACAGGGCGGCAGCGACACCGCCACAGCCACGATCACGATCAACGGGGTCAATGATGCGCCGGTGGCCTCCACAGACAATGACACCACCGACGAGGACAACACGACCACCGGCAATGTCCTGACCAATGACAACGACATCGACGGGGACACGCTGACCGTATCCGAAGTTGCCGGATCGGCCCTCGCGGTCGGCGTGGCGACAGCCACCACCGGCGGCGGCTCGATCACTCTGAATTCTGATGGCAGCTACAGCTACGATCCCGGTACAGCCTTCAATTTCCTGGCGCAGGGCGATGCGGCGACCGACAGCATCCAGTACACGGTCGATGACGGGCAGGGCGGCACCGATACCGCCACCCTCTTCATCACGGTCAATGGCGTCAATGACGCCCCCACCGCACAGGATGATGCCGTGACCGCGTCGGAGGACACGATCCTCAATGGCAATCTGACCGCCGACAATGGCAACGGGCCTGACAGCGACCCCGATCAGGGGGATATTCCGTTCATATCGGAAGTGAACGGCGAGGCCGCCAATATCGGAAGCCAGATCACCCTGGCCTCGGGCGCGCTGCTGGTGGTCAATGGGTCTGGCACCTTCACTTATGATCCCAACGACCAGTTCGAGACGCTCAACAGCGGCGAGACGGCGACCGACAGCTTCACCTACACGCTGCGGGATTCCGAGGGCGCGACCGATACCGCAACCGTGACCGTCACGATCAACGGTAATGCCGATCTGCCCGTGGCCACAGACGATACTGCCACGACAGATGAGGACAGCGCCACCTCCGGTGCAGTGCTGACCAATGACACGGACGCCGATGGCGACACGCTGACCGTCAGCGAGGTGAACGGACAGGCCGGCAATGTGAACACCCAGATCCTCCTTGCCTCCGGCGCGCTGCTGACAATGGGCGGCGATGGCACCTTCGATTACGACCCCAACGGGGCATTCGAGGGATTGGCCGTGGGCGAGACCGGGACCGACAGCTTCACTTACACGGTCAGCGACGGCAATGGCGGCACCGATACGGCAACGGTCACGATCACCATCGACGGGGTGAACGACGCACCCGCAGCGCGGCCCGACACCTTCTCGACCGACGAGGAAACGACACTTTCGGGGCTTGACCTCTTTGCCAATAACGGCGGCGGGGCGGATAGCGATCCCGACATCTCGGATGTGCTGAACGTGACACAGGTGAATGGCGAGGCCACCGATGTCGGCAGCCAGGTCACCCTCGCCTCGGGCGCGTTGCTTACGGTGACCGCAGATGGCACGGCCAGCTATGATCCCAACGGCGCATTCAACGGGTTGTCGGCGGGCGTCACGACATCCGACAGCTTCACTTACCAGGTGTCTGACGGCAATGGCGGCACCGACACGGCCACCGCCACCGTGATCATCACCGGGGTGAACGATGATCCCGACGCGGTGGATGACGGGCTGAACGTGGCCGTGGATGCGGCACTTTCGGGCAATGTGCTGACCGACAATGGCAACGGGGCCGATAGCGATGTGGACACCGACGACAGCCTCTCGGTGATCGCGCTCAACGGCTCGACCGCCGCACTCGGCACCGCCACCGCGCTGACCTCAGGCGCCAGCGTGACACTCAACGCCGATGGCACCTTCGACTATGATCAGAACGGGGCCTTCAGCGGGCTTGGCGCCGGGGATACCGCGACCGATACCTTCAGCTATCAGATCTCCGACGGCAATGGCGGCACCGATACGGCGACGGTGACCATCACCATCGGCGGCTCGAACCTGCCACCCGTCGCGGTGAATGACACCTTTGCCACGGATGAGGACACTGCCTTTACCACCGGCAGCGTTCTGGCAAATGACACCGATGCCAACAATGACATCCTCACGGTAGCCGCGCTCGATACGACCGGAACCATCGGCCTTGTCACCGACAATGGCGACGGCACCTTCGACTATGACCCCAACGGCCAGTTCGAAGGGCTGGATGACGGCGAGAGCGCCACCGATACGTTCAGCTACACGGTTTCAGATGGCAATGGCGGCACCGATACCGCCACCGTCACCGTTACCATCGACGGGGTGAATGATGCGCCCACGGTGACACCGCTTGCGGTGACCGCAAGCGAGGATGACGCACCGCTGAATATCGACCTGCTTGCCGGAACGGCTGACGTGGACGGCGATACCCTGAGCGTTCAAAACGCGCTCGCCACGTCCTCGGACGGGCGCGCGCTGGCGGGCATCGTCTCCATAAGCGGGAATTCGGTCGCGCTGACACCTGATGGGTTCAACGATCTGGCCGCAGGCGAAAGCGCACAGATCACGATCAGCTATGACGTCTTTGACGGAACAGTGACCGTGCCAAACACCGCCACGATCACCGTGACCGGTGCCAATGACACCCCCACCGCCGAAGATGATGCCTATTCCACCGATGAGGACACGGCCATTGTCGGGGCCAATGTCTTCGCCGACAATGGCAATGGCGAGGACCGTGACCCCGATACCAGCGACACGCGCACGATCACGGCGGTCAATGGCAATGCCGGGAATGTCGGCACCCAGTTCGCCCTGACCTCGGGCGCGCTTGTCACGCTGCTGGCGGATGGCACGCTCGATTACGATCCCAACGGCCAGTTCGAAACGCTCGCCCTCGGCCAGAGCACGACCGACAGCTTCACCTACACGATCAGCGACGGCAATGGCGGCAGCGATACCGCCACAGTCTCCATCGCCATCAGCGGGGTCAATGACGCCCCCGAAGCCAATGACGATGCCCTGACCGTGACCGAGGGTGCCTCCGGATCGGTAGTCGTGACGGCCAATGACACCGATATCGACACCGGGGATGATCCCGAGATCCTGTCGGTCGATACAACCGGCCTTGCCGGCATCGTCACCATCGGTGCCGACAACGACACGCTCACCTACGATCCCAACGGGGCGTTCGAAAGCCTTGGCATTGGTCAGAGCGCGACCGAAACCTTCTCCTACACGGTCTCGGACGGCAATGGCGGCTCCGACAGCGCCTCGGTCACCGTCACGATCACAGGCGAGAACGACCCGGTTCAGGCCATCGATGACGGCGGTGCGAATTTCACCACCGACGAGGACAGTGCCTTTGTCACCGGCAACGTGCTGACCAACGATACCGATGTCGATGGCGATACGCTCTCGGTGACGGGGCTCGATACAACCGGAACGCTCGGTCTGGTCACCGACAATGGCGATGGCACCTTCAGCTACGATCCGAACGGTGCCTTCGACAGCCTCGAGGCCGGGGAGCAGGCGACCGACAGCTTTGTCTATACGGTCAGCGACGGCAATGGCAGCAGCGATACTGCCACGGTGACGATCACCATCGACGGGGCGGCAGACGGCACCGGCCCCAACATCATTCAGGGCACGCCCGGGTCGGACGGCCTGGTCGGCACCGCCGGAGCGGATGAAATACGCTCAGGTGGCGGACCCTTCGACTTCATGACCGGCGGGGCCGATACCGATACCTTCGTGTTCGAAGCGGCTGACGGCAATGGTCGGGAACAACTTGAAATCCTCGATTATACGCCGGGCGAAGATCAACTCGACCTGAACGGAAACGACATCGCCTTCTCGTTCTCGTTTGGCGCTGCCACCTATATTTACATCGACAATGCCGAGTTTGACCTAGTGATCGTCAACGGGGCGGCAACAATCGCGGATATAGATTTTGTGTGAGGGACCAATGGGATATCATGAAAACGGCACCGTTATCCACAATGCGATTCGGATACGTGGCATTGTGAAGGTACTCTGGGGGAAAACTGAAATGCGTATCACAAGACTTCTGCAAGGTGCCGTACTGGCGATGGCCATGTCGTTCTCCGCGGCACCTGGGGCATCGGCGGCAACCGTGAATACCGTTGTGCCCGATGGATCAGGCGCTGTTATCACCGCCACGAGCTTGGCGAACCTTAGTACAAACGGTATTTCATTTTCTGCTTTTCTTCCGTCTCCGGTTCCGTTTTTGATCAACGGATCAGCATTCGGTGGCAGTAATACCCTCACGGTTTCGCAACCCCCAACGTCACCGCAGTACCTCTTCGGGACTTTCCTTGACGGCAGATCACAGGATGGCATCGTGGAATTGCTCTATTCCCTGATCACCGTGAACCCGGCCAGCGGCTTCGGCTCTCTGGCTCTCGTCACGCTGGAAGAGGTTGGGACGACCAGTTTCTTCGACGACAATACCATCTCGGGCCTTGCCACCAGACCAACGCGCGATGATGTCGCGGTTAACATCACAATCCGATCTGTCGCTCCAATCCCCCTGCCTGCCGGCATCATCCTGCTGCTCACCGGGCTCGGGGCGCTTGGCCTCGCCCGCCGCCGCGCTGCGGCTTGATCAAGGGACGTCCGGAACCGCGTACCGCCGCAAAGCGGGGGCCTAGGCGGGTAAACGTGGCCATTGTTGCGGCCAAGATCGCGTCGGATCTTAGCAGAGCAGTCCATCAAACCGGTATCACCTGCAAAGCAACCATGCAAATCAGCGCTTCGTGCCTTTTTTGTTATGGCGACCATACCTGATCCTTTGCACGCATGCTCCGTCTCACAAGTGATCATGTGGCATTTCTTCAGGAAAGCGTATCGACCTGTAAGTCGTTAAGCGCTTGATTTTCTCTAATACATTCACTACAATAATATTAGTATATCTTATTTAAATTTCTCTGGTTGGGGGCCTCGTAATGTCAATGAGACATTTTTCTCGTATCGCGTCGATTTTTTTCCTCTGCATAACTGTTGCCGGTGGTGCCAATGCTGCGTCGATTACACCCGGTAGTTTCACGGCGGATGCGGTGGAGGATTATGAGGCAACACCAGGTGGTAACGCCAATCTGACATCGCTTTTCGGCGGAACGGTTTCTGTGATGCCAAGTAGCAACGATCATCGGTCAGTGGATGCGGGTGATTGGACTGATTTCCGTACAGGCGGTGCGATTGTTCCAAGCTCTGGCAACCGCTTTGGTACGATTTTCGGCTTCAGTGGTTTCCAGCTTGATTTCACGGGGCTTGGCGGGATTTTCGGCTTTGGCGGTTTCGCGAGTGCGGCCGGCCAAGGCAACGACGTGATAGAGTTCTTTGATCTTGGTGGGAATCTCGTCGACACCTTTACCGAGACAGGCGGATTCGGCCCTGGCAATGGTACTATGGTAGAGTTCAGCTTTGTGTCAGATATGGCGATCGGTTTGATAAGGCTTTCTGGCCCGGAAACCGCCTTCGACGATCTGGCTATCGCAACCTCCTCGACGCAGCCGATCCCGCTGCCCGCCGGCATCATCCTGCTGCTCACCGGGCTCGGGGCGCTTGGCCTCGCCCGCCGCCGCGCCTCCGCCTGACCGGTCTTTCGCCACCACCCACAAATTCGTCAGGGTGTTAGCTCACGCAGGGCGTTCAGGATCACGGCCTCTTCATCGGTTGGTATCACGGCGGTGACGACACGGCTCTCGGGGGCCGAGATCACTTTGTCCTGCGCCTGATTGGCCGCCGCATCCGGGACAAGCCCGAGCCAGTCCAGCCCGTTCATCACCCGCGCCCGGACCTCTGGCGCATGCTCGCCGATCCCGGCGGTGAAGATCAGCGCATCCAGCCCGCCAAGCGTGGCGGTGAGCGCGCCGATCTGGCGCAGGATCATGTGCACGAAGAGCGCCACAGCCTCCGCCGCCTCGGGCGCGGGGCTGGCCAGCAGGTCGCGCATGTCGGGGCTGATCCCCGACACCCCCAGCAGACCGCTCTCACGGCCCAAGAGCCGCTCCAGCCCATCCGCATCCATCGCGCGTTCCCGCATCAGGTGCAGCAACACGCCCGGGTCAATCTCGCCGCAGCGCGTGCCCATCATGAGCCCGTCGAGCGCGGTGAACCCCATAGTGGTCTCGACACTCTTGCCGTCCTTCAGCGCGCACAGACTCGCCCCGCTGCCCAGATGCGCAACGATCACCCGACCCTGCGCCAACCGCTCGCCAAGCACCTCCGGCAGACGCCCGGCGATATAGGCATAGGACAGCCCGTGAAAGCCGTAGCGCAGGATACCCTCGTCGCTCAGCGCGCGCGGCAACGCATAAAGCTGCGCCACACGCGGGCGGCTCTGGTGAAAGGCGGTGTCGAAACAGGCGATCTGTCGCGTGCCGGGCCAGTGCCGCGCCACCGCCTCGATCCCGGCGAGATTGTAGGGCTGATGCCCCGGGGCTAGCGGGCAGAGCCTGCGCAGCTTTGCCATCACCTCATCGGTGATCTCCGTGGGGGCCGCGAACTCGCGCCCGCCATGCACCACGCGATGCCCGGCACCTGTCACCTCCATCGGCCCGAAAGTGTCCGCCAGCACCGTCAGCAGCCAATCGATCAGCGTCTCTGTCTCGGCACTCTGCCCAAGGTCCGGATGCACCTCCTGCATCTCCTCTGCGCGATGCAGGATGAGACGCGGCGCGCGGCCGACACCGTCGATCAGGCCATGCACGATCCGGGCCTGCCCATCATCGCCATGCAGGGCGAACTTGATCGTCGAGGACCCGGTATTGAGGATCAGCAAAGCGCGCCGCATCAGCTCGCCTCAACCGGCTCCGCAGCCGCCGCCAATAACCGCGCCAGCGCCGCCGAGGCGAGCCGTGCTGCCGCGCTGTCGGAGCGGCTGGTCAGCATGATCGGCACCCGCGCCCCAAGCGCCACACCCGCCGCCTCGGCATTGGCGAGATGGATCAACTGCTTGGCGATCATGTTGCCGCTTTCGAGATTGGGTGCCACGAGAATATCGGCACGCCCCGCCACGTCCGACACGATCCCCTTGGCCGCCACCGCTTCGGGCGAAATGGCGTTGTCAAAGGCCAATGGCCCGTCGACCAGCCCACCAGTGATCTGGCCACGATCATGCATCTTGCAAATCGAGGCCGCCAGCAGGGTCGAGGGCAGTTTCGCCGTCACCGTCTCGACCGCAGACAGCAAGGCAGCGCGCGGCACCTCGATGCCAAGCGCGAGGGCCAGATCAAGCGCGTTCTGCACGATATCGGCGAGCGCGGGCAGATCGGGGGCAATGTTGATCGCCGCATCGGTGATGAACAGCATGCGCTCGTGATCTGGCACATCGAGGGCAAAGACATGGCTGAGGCGGCGCTCTGTCCGCAGCCCGTGGGCGCGGTCCAGAACCGCCTCCAGCAACTCGTCGGTATGCAGCTTGCCCTTCATCAATGCCTTGGCGCGGCCCTCATGCACCAGCGCCACGGCGGCCTCGGCGGCGGCGTGGCTGTGCGGTGCATCAATGATCCGCGCGGCGTCGAGCGTGACACCCGCCTCCACTGCGGTGGCAAGGATCTTGGCACTAGGCCCCACCCAAAACGGCGCGATCAGCCCCGCCGCTTCGGCCTGCAGCGCGCCGGTCAGGCTCAGCGCGTCGCAGGGATGCACCACCGCCGTTGGCAGGGGCGGCAGCGCGCGCGCCTGATCAACCAGCGCCCGGAACCGCGCACCGGGATTGTGCAGGCGCACCATCGGCAGGGCGGTGACCGCCCGGCTGACCTTTTGCCTTGGGGCAAGCACCTCGGCCTGACCCTCGATCACCACCTGCCCGTGCTGATTGCGGCACTGGCAATCGAGCGTCACATGACCGCTTTCAAGGTCGATCTGCGCCACGCTCACCCGCACCGTGATGCTGTCCCCGATGGCGACGGGCCGCCGGAAATGCAGCGATTGATCGGTATAGATCGTGCCCGGCCCCGGCAGCCGCGTGCCCAGCACCGCCGAGATCAGCGCACCACCCCACATGCCATGCGCGATGACGTGGTGAAACGGCGTGCCATCGGCATAGGCGGCATCGAGATGCGCGGGGTTCACGTCGCCCGACATCACCGCGAACAGCTCGATATCCTCCTGCGCCAAGACGCGCACCATCTCGGCGCTCTCGCCGATGCGCAACTCGTCCAGCGTGCGGTTCTCAATCATCTCGGGCATGGTGTCACATCCGGACATGGCGTCCTCCGTCGATATGGGTGATGGTGCCGGTGACACCCGATGCGCCCTCCGAGGCGAGAAAGGCCGCGACCGCGCCGACCTCGTCTATCGTGACCAGCCGCCGTTCGGGGGCGCGATTGCGGGCGTCCTCCATCAGCTCATCGAAATCCTCGATCCCCGAGGCGGCTCGGGTCGCAATCGGGCCGGGCGAGAGCACATTGGCCCGGATCGCCTGCGGCCCCAGTTCTGCCGCGACATTGCAGGTCACCGCCTCCAGCGCAGCCTTGACCGGCCCCATGATGTTGTAATGATCGACCACTTTCTCGGCACCGTAGTAACTGACGGTGAGCAGGCTACCACCGCCCTGCATCAAAGGCTCGGCCTTTCGCACCAGACGCAGGAAAGAGTGGCACGAAATGTCCATCGCCTGCCCGAACCCATGCGCCGAACAATCGACCACCCGCCCGTGCAGGTCGTCCTTGGGGCAGAAGGCCACGGAATGCAGCAGGAAATCAAGCCGCCCCCAGAGCGCGGTGATATGGTCAAAGACCGCATCAAGCTGCGCCGGCTGCGTGAGGTCGAGCGGCAATAGCGCCTCGGCCCCGACCGCCTCGGCGACCGGCTCCACATGCGGCAGGGCGCGGTCGTTCATGTAGGTCAGGGCAAGCCGCGCGCCCTCACGCGCGAACGCCTTGGCACAGCCCGCGGCGATGGAGTGATCATTGGCCACCCCGACCACGAGACCGACCTTATCCTTGAGCATCATGGCCTGTTCTCACCTCTGAAACACATAGCTGCCGGGCGCATCGCAAATCGCTTCATATCCGGCCTCGGGCCGCCCCATCGGCGGCGGCGCAACACGCTCGCCCGAGCGCGCGCCAAGCCACTCGGCCCAGCCCTCCCACCAGGATCCCTCTTGCGGGACCACGGCGGCAAACCACGCCTCGGGGTCCTGATAACGCTCGCTATGCGGATGGGTGGCGATGCGGTAATGGCGGTGGCGGTGACCGGGTTCAGAGATGATCCCGGCATTATGCCCGCCGCTGGTCAGCGCAAAGGTGACATCGGCATCGGTCAGATGATGGATCTTGTAGACCGATTTCCACGGGGCGACATGATCGGTCTCGGTGCCCACGGCAAAGATCGGCAGGTCGAGATCGGTCAGCGACAGGGCCTGCCCGTCGATCCGATACTTGCCATGCGACAGCCGATTTTCCAGAAACAGCCCGCGCAGGTATTCCGAATGCATCCGGTAGGGCATGCGCGTGGAGTCGGCATTCCATGTCATCATGTCATTCGGCTCGGACTGCTCGCCCATCAGCTTTTCATGGATCATCCGCGACCAGACCAGATCGTTGGAGCGCAGCATGGTAAACGCCCCCGCCATCTGATCACCGGTCAGATAGCCCTGATGCCACATCAAATCCTCCAGTAGCGCCACCTGCGCCTCCGACACGAAAAGCGCCAGTTCCCCGGCCTCCGAGAAATCCACCTGCGCCGCCAGCAGCGTCATGGAAGCCAGTCGCGTGTCGCCTGCACGCGCCATCGCCGCCGCCTGGATCGACAGCAGCGTGCCGCCCAGGCAATAGCCCGCCGCATGGATACGCTCCGCCCCGGTGATCGCGCCAATCGCGTCAAGCGCCATGCGCGGCCCCTGATCCAGATAATCCTGCATCCCCATATCGCGATCCTCGGCCCCCGGATTGCGCCACGAGATCACGAACACCGTATGCCCCTGCGCCACCAGCCAGCGCACCAGTGAATTATGCGCCGAAAGATCGAGAATGTAGTATTTCATGATCCATGCGGGCACGATCAGGATCGGCTCGGGATGCACCGTGTCGGTGGTCGGGCTGTATTGGATCAGTTCCGCCAGATGGCTGCGCGCCACCACCTTGCCGGGCGTCGCGGCAATCTCTTTGCCCAGCCTCAGATCGGTCGATGCCTCCTTGGGTGCCGCGACATCGGCAACCGTGTTCATCAGCCCCTGCATGACACTACCCCCCTGCGTGTCGCGGGCGCGGGCCAGAACCTCGGGGTTGAGATGTGGGAAATTACTGGGTGCCATCGTATCAAGCGCCTGCCGCACCGCGAAACTCAGCGCCGCCTCGTTGGCCGGGGTCATGCCGCGCACATCGGTGGTGGCGGTCTGCCACCACTCCTCGGTCAGCAGGAACCCGTCGCGCAGCATCGAAAAGGGCGGGCTGTTCCAGTGATCGGAGGCGAACCGACGATCCTGCGCTACCGGGTCCGCCGTCTCTGCATTGAGCGCGCGCTTTGCCAGGATCGCGGGGGCCTGCATCGCCTTTTCCGCCAGCTTGGCCTGCTTGCCCGGTGCGGTGCCCAGATGCACCGACCAATCCGCCATCGCCTGCCACAGCGCCGACGGCGCCATGCCACCGGTCATCTGCGCGATCATCATGCGCGACATGCGGTCCGCGAAATCATGGTAATCGGTATGGTCGTCCGGAGATGGTCGCCCTGCGGTCATGGTGGCCCTCACTTGTCTTTCGGCGTCCTTGCCTCGCAGGTTTATGTAACAGGGACAATGCAGTCGCAGAAAAACTGACCGGAACGGCGAGACAGAGCCATCCATCATGGCATCTGCACAAGAATCCACCGCTCTGCGGTCAAGGTGTTCGCGATCCGGTCTGCTTGACCCGCCGCAGCGGGATCGAGCTTTCGATCTCGGCGACACCCTTGACCCGTGTCAGGCTGCCGACAAGGAACTGTTCGAACTCGGACATCGACCGCGTGACCACGCGCAACAGGTAATCGCGGCTGCCGGTCATCAGCCAGCAATCGACCACCTCGGGAAAGGCGAGTATGGCTTTCTCAAAGGATTGCAGCGCATCGTCGATCTGCCGGTCCAGCTTGACCGAGACAAACACAGACACGTCGAAACCGAGCGCGGTCTCGTCGATCGTGGCGCTATAGCCGGTGACGATCTCGCGCTCTTCCAGACGCCTCAGGCGGCGCGCAACCGGCGTCGGGCTCAGCCCCACGGCATCGCCAAGCGCCTGAACCGATATCCGCCCATTTTTCGTTATGATGCGCAGGATTCGTTTATCGAATTCATCTATACTAGTGGAGTCCGCCATGGATTGCACATTATGCGCTGGAATCCGGCGCAACAAGTGCATTTCCAGAGTGCTTTCGCGGATTACCTTTCCCGAATGTCATGTAGGACAAACGCAAGCGGAGGAACCACATGACAAACACCCATCTCAAGACCGTCGAACAACGCCTGCTGTGGCTCTCGCACTGGATGATCCACCACGCCAACCACATCCGCCCCAAGGTGGACGGGATCAAGGTGGGCGGGCATCAGGCAAGTTCCGCCTCAATGGTGTCGATCATGACGGCGCTCTATTTCTCGGCCCTGCGGCCCGAAGACCGTGTGGCGGTCAAGCCGCATGCCTCGCCGATCTTTCACGCCATGCAATACCTGATGGGCAACCAGACCCGCGACAAGCTGGAAAACTTTCGCGGCTACGGCGGCGTGCAAAGCTATCCCAGCCGGACCAAGGATGTCGATGATGTCGATTTCTCCACCGGGTCCGTGGGCCTTGGCGTGGGGATCACCGCGCTTGCCGCGATGGTGCAGGATTACATCACCGCCAAGGACTGGGGCGCTGGTGCCCCCGCGGGCCGCATGGTGGCACTCGTCGGCGATGCCGAGATGGACGAGGGCAATGTCTACGAAGTGCTGCAGGAAGGCTGGAAGAACAACCTGCGCAACACCTGGTGGATCATCGACTACAATCGCCAATCGCTCGACGGGATCGTGCGCGAGGGGCTGTTCGAGAGGATCGAAAAGATTTTCGACGCCTTCGGCTGGGACGTCGTGCGCGTGAAATACGGCACCCTGCAACGCGCCGCCTTTGCAGAGCCGGGCGGCGAGGCGCTGCGCACATGGATCGACGCCTGCCCCAATGCCGAATATTCCGCGCTCACCTATATGGGCGGTGCGGTCTGGCGCGAACGTCTGATGAATGATCTGGGCGATCAGGGCGATGTGACCGCGCTCATCGAGCGGCGCAGCGACCGGGACCTGGCCGACCTCATGGAAAATCTCGGCGGCAACTGCGTGGAAACGCTGGCCGAAACCTTTGCCGCCATCGACCACGACCGCCCGACCTGCTTTCTCGCCTACACGATCAAGGGCTGGGGCACGCCGATTGCGGGGCATAAGGACAATCACGGCGGGCTGATGACCAAGGCCCAGATGGCCGACTGGCAGGCCCATATGCGCGTGCCCGAAGGCCAGGAATGGGACCCGCTGGCCACCGTCGCCGATCCTGATGCGTTCAAGACGTTTCTCGCGCAGGTGCCGTTCTTTGCCCAAGGGACGCGCCGCCATGCCGATGCGCGCCTGGCCGTGCCGCAAATCGCGCTCGACACCAGCCGGGACATCTCGACCCAGATGGCATTCGGCAAGATCCTAGACGATCTGGCACGCGGCGACAGCGATCTTGCAGCGCGCATCCTCACCACCTCGCCGGATGTCACCGGCACCACCGGCCTCGGGCCGTGGGTGAACCGGCGCAATCTCTTCGCGCGGACCGAGCAGAAAGACGCGTTCATAGAGCATCGCATCCCCTCGACCGCAAAATGGAATTTCTCGCCCGAGGGCCAGCATATCGAACTGGGCATCGCCGAGATGAACCTGATGCTGCTTCTGGGGGCGGCCGGGCTGGCACACAGTCTCTGGGGCAAGCGGCTCATCCCCATCGGCACCCTCTACGATCCCTTCGTCAGCCGTGGCCTCGATGCGCTTAACTACGCCTGTTATCAGGATGCACGCTTCCTGCTGGTGGGCACGCCCTCGGGTGTCACGCTGGCCCCTGAAGGCGGCGCGCATCAATCCCTGGCCACCCCCCTCATCGGGATGAGCCAGGACGGGCTTGCCGCGTTCGAGCCCGCCTTTGCCGACGAATTGGCGGTGATCATGGAATGGGCCTTCGACTACCTTCAACGCGAGGGCGAGGGCGACCCGGACGAGCGCACATGGCTGCGCGATGAAACCGGCGGCTCGGTCTATCTGCGGCTGACCACCAAGCCGCTGGAACAGCCCGGCAAGCGCGCCGATGACGCGTTTCGTCAGGGCGCGATCGACGGGGCTTATTGGCTGCGCCCGCCGGGGCCGGGCTGCGAGGTGGTGATCGCCTATCAGGGGGCCGTCGCGGATGAGGCGATTGCCGCCGCCGGGATGATCGCCGGGCTTCGCCGCGATGTCGCCGTGCTCGCCGTCACCTCCGCCGACCGGCTCAACGCAGGCTGGACCGCCGCACAGCGCGAGCGCACGCGCGGCAATGCCAAGGCCCAGAGCCATATCGAGCAGCTATTTGCCACGCTGCCGCCGCATTGCACCCTCGTCACCGTGATCGACGGGCATCCGGCCACGCTCGGCTGGCTCGGCTCGGTCGTGGGACATCGGACCGTCCCGCTTGGGGTAGAGCATTTCGGCCAGACCGGCACCATCGGGGACCTCTATCGCCATCACGGGATCGACGCGCGCGCCATCGCCGATCGGGTCGCCGCCCTTACGCCCGGGCGACGGATCATGGCGTAACCGGCACGCCGCGCCTCAGACCGTGTCGGGGCGATAGATGCAATCCGCCAGCGTGCTGCGGTTGAGATCGGCGATGAACGCGGCCTCGGCATGGGCCAACCGGGATTTGAGCCGACAGCCCGGCATCAGGGTGCAGGTGTGTCCGCCCGGCGCGAAACATTCGACCACGGCTTGATCCGCTTCGAGCAGGGCCACGACATCGCCGATTCGGATCGTGTCGGGGGGCCGCCCCAGCATCGCGCCGCCGCCGCTGCCACGCCGGGTTTTCAGCAGTCCAGCGGCGGCCAGCACCGAGACGACCTTGGCCAGATGGTAGCGCGACACCCCGAATTCCGCCGCAAGGTCGGTGGTGGAAAAGGCGCGCTCCGGCGCGCCCGCAAGGCGCATCAGCACGCGCAGCCCATAATCGGTGAAAGAGGTGAGGCGCAAGGTCGCGTTCCCTGATTGTGTTTGCAAATCCGAGTATAGCAGTATAATCCGTATTTGAAATACTTATTCATGCAAAAGGCCTCGCCGCCATGACGACCCGCACCCCAACCCCCACGTGGCCCAGCGCATGAGCACGCACCGGACATATGCCTCGCCCCCCTGCCTCGCCGCAGAGCTGGACGCCGCCTATTCAGACCCGGGAGCCCAAACGCCAGACGATGTGGCCCGCTGGCGGCGTAACGCGCGGACGCAGCTGCGCACGGCCCGCGACACCCTGCGCGTGACCGAGCGGGATACCATATCCCACGCGCTGCAAGCACATCTGCGCACCCTGCTGACCCAGCGTTTCGGCAGCGTTCGGGGCCGCATCATCTCTTTCTACTGGCCGATCAAGGCCGAGCCGGACCTGCGCCCGCTGATGGCGACCCTGCACGCGGCGGGCGCGGTGATCGCGCTGCCGCTGGTCGAGCAAAAGGCCGCACCGCTGGTGTTCCGCCACTGGACACCCGAGACACGCATGCAGCGCGGCGACTGGAACATCCCGGTGCCGCCCCCCGAGGCCGACCGCCTCATCCCCGCGATCACACTCGCGCCGCTGGTCGGGTGGGATGGCAATGGCTATCGCCTCGGATATGGCGGCGGATATTTCGACCGGACGCTGGCCGCGATATCACCGCGTCCGTTCACCATCGGCATCGGGTATCAGGCGGCACGGCTGACCACGATCCATCCGCAACCCCATGACATCCCGCTCGACCTCATTCTGACCGAGGCCGGTATTGCAACCGAAAGGACAGCGCCCCAATGACCGCGACAACCTCCTCGCAGATGCGGGCCTGGACCGGTCCGGCAATCCTGACCTATGGCTTTCGCCCGTTCTTCTTCGGCGCGGCGGTCTGGGCGGCGCTGGCCATGGCCCTCTGGGTGCCGATGCTGTCAGGGCATCTGGTACTGCCCACGGCGTTCGATCCGGTCAGCTGGCACGCCCATGAATTCCTGTTTGGCTATCTCGGGGCGGTGATCGCCGGATTTCTCCTGACTGCCGTGCCGAACTGGACAGGCCGTCTGCCCATCGTAGGCTGGCGCCTCGGGGCGCTGGCGCTGCTCTGGGGCGGCGGGCGACTGGCCGTCGCATTCTCCGCAGAATTGCCCCCGGCAGTTGTGGCCGGGATCGATCTGGCCTTTCCCATCATTCTGGGCCTCGCCATCCTGCGAGAGATCGTGGCAGGCAAGAACTGGCGTAACCTGCTGGTGCTGATGATGCTCGCAGGCTTTGCCACGGGCAACGCCCTCTTCCACTGGGAGGCCGCGCAGGGCGCTTACGCGGCACAAGGCTACGGGCTGCGGCTGGGCCTTGGGGCCGCGATCCTGATGATCGCCGTGGTCGGCGGGCGGATCGTGCCATCCTTTACCCGCAACTGGCTGGTCAAACGCGGCGCGGGGCGGCTGCCTGCGCCACCGATGCAACGGTTTGACAAACTCGCCCTTCTGGCCCTGCTGGCCGCCCTTCTGCTTTGGGTCGCACTGCCGCTTGGCGTGCTGACCGGTGCGGCCTTGCTGGCCGCCGGGGTGCTGCAACTCTGGCGGCTGGCGCGCTGGGCGGGTGACCGCACCGCGGGTGAACCGCTCGTGCTCGTGCTTCACATCGCCTATGCCTTCCTGCCTCTCGGCGCGCTCGCGCTGGGGATCGAGGCGATCTCGCCCGGCAGTCTGGGCGGCACAGCGGCACAGCATCTCTGGATGGCAGGCGCGCTTGGCCTGATGACGCTTGCGGTGATGACCCGCGCAACGCTGGGCCATACCGGACAGCCCCTGACCGCCGGGTCGGGCACGGTCGCGCTCTACGTGGCACTGGTCGCGTCGGTTCTTCTGCGGCTTGCCGCCGGGCTCTGGCCCGCCTCGGCTTCGTTGCTCTACGCCGCCTCGGGGCTGGCTTGGATCGCGGCCTTTGCTGGCTTTGCGGTGCTCTATGGCCCGGCCCTGCTGCGGGCCCCGGCGGCCAAGGCAGGCTGACCATGCTGATGGGTTGGCTTGAATTCGCGGCGGCGTTCCTCGTGTTCTTCCTGTCGCATTCGCTGCCGGTGCGCCCGCCGCTAAAGCCGTGGTTGCAGGCACGGCTGGGACGGGTCGGATTCACGCTATTCTACTCGCTCCTGTCGCTCGCCGTTCTGGCCTGGCTGATCGGCGCGGCGGGCCGCGCGCCGTTTGTGCCGCTCTGGCAATGGTCCCCCTGGCAGAACCACGTGACGCTGGCCCTCATGCTGCCAGTCTGCCTTTTGCTTGCCACGGCACTCGCGCGTCCAAATCCGTTCTCCTTCGGCGGCGCGGGCAATGCGCGCTTCGATCCGGCCCGGCCCGGCATCGTGCGGCTGACACGTCACCCGTTGCTTGTGGCGCTCGCGCTCTGGGCAGGGGCGCATCTTTTGCCCAATGGCGATCTCGCCCATGTGCTTCTCTTCGCCACCTTCGCCACCTTCGCCGCGCTCGGTGGCCGGATCATCGACCGGCGCAAGCGCCGCGACATGGGCACCGACTGGGACCGGCTGATTGCGGCAACGCGGGCCGCGCCACCACGGCCCGCATCATGGCTGGCGACTGCAATCCGCACCCTGCTGGGGCTCTTGCTATATACCGGTCT
Organism: Roseovarius sp.; assembly: GCF_040219995.1. GTDB lineage: Bacteria > Pseudomonadota > Alphaproteobacteria > Rhodobacterales > Rhodobacteraceae > Roseovarius. The sequence goes on from NZ_JAVJUC010000031.1 coordinate 83,774, forward strand.
GATCTGGCTGCATCCGCATCTGTTCGGGGTCAGCCCACTTCCCTGAGCCTCACGCGCCGAGGCCTGTGGCCAAGCGCCTGCATCGCCGTTACCTTGCGCTTATGGCAAAGCTGCTCATCGTCTATCACTCACGCACCGGCGGCAGCCAGCAAATGGCAGAGGCCGCATATCACGCCGCAAGGGCCGAGGCCGAGACCTCTCTCCTGCCCGCCGATCAGGCCGGGCCGGAAGATCTGCTGGGGGCGGATGGCTATCTCTTCTGTGCACCCGAAAACCTTGCCGCGCTGTCCGGCGCAATGAAGGATTTCTTCGACCGGTGCTATTACCCGGTGCTGGGCCGCATCGAAGGGCGCGCCTATGCGCAGATGATCTGCGCCGGATCAGATGGCGAAAACGCCGCCCGCCAGACCGCCCGAATCGCGCAGGGCTGGCGGCTGCGTGCGGTTCAGGACCCGCTGATCATCTGCACCCATGCCCAGACCCCCGAAGCGATCCTCGCCCCCAAGACGATCCCCGAGGCGGAGCTTGCGCAGTGCCGCGACATCGGCCAGGCACTGGCCGCCGGCTTGGCTATGGGCATGTTCTGAAAGCGCCGTCGAACGCCCGAGACGCGCACGGTTCACATCCCGTGCAGCGCCCGGTCCGCCATCACGGCGGCAGAGGTGCGGTTGTCGACGCCCATCTTGTGAAAGACCTGTTCGAGATGCTTGTTCACCGTGCGTGCGCTCAGCGACAGGATTTCGGCGATGTCGCGATTGGTCTTGCCATGCGACAGCCACAACAGCACCTGCGCCTCGCGCGCGGTCAACGCAAACGCCTTGGCCAGACGCTCATCCTCGCTGATCTCCGGCTCGTCTTCCTTGAGGCGCACCACGATCTCGCCCTGAAACTGGCCCAGATAGACCAGTTTCAGCCGCCCCTCGACATAGGGTTTCGCAGTCGACATGGGCTGCGATCCTAGCCGCGCCAGCCAGGCCTGAACCCGCCCGGAGGCCACCCCGCCTGCCGCCAGCGGCGTCTCCGAGAGCCGCTCCACCGCCCGCGGCGTACCCCAGCTGATCCGGCCGTCCATGGCAAAGGTCACCACCGTCTGACCGGCATAATGCAACGCCGCGCGCGCCGATTGAATCGCGCGCGCGTTCAGGACATGCGTGGTGATCCGTGCCAGCAATTCCTCGACCACGACCGGCTTGGTGATATAGTCCACCCCCCCGGCCTGAAGACCCATCAGAATATGCTCCGAATCCGACATGCCGGTCATGAAGATGACCGGCGCCGCCATCGCACCCGGCGCGGTCTTGAGCCTGCGACAGGTCTCGAACCCGTCCAAACCGGGCATCATTGCGTCCAGAAGGATGACATCAGGCTGCACCCTTTGGGCCAGATCAATGCCATCCTCACCAGAGCGGGCGACCAGAACGGTCATGCCGTTTTCCTCCAGCGCGCGGGACACCAGCCCGAGCGTTTCCGGCGCATCGTCGATCACCAGCGCGATGAACCGCCCGGCCGAGACGGGATTGGACAGGGTGTCAGCTTGCATCTTGCATCATCTCCTTCAACAGGCGGGCCGCCCCCGGCAGATCGAACGCATCGAGATGGCGACGCAGGCGCGCGACCTGCCCGGTCTCGGCCTTGTGCCCACCAGTCGCCGTATCGAGTTCCCGAGTGAGTCCGGCGGCATGGCCGATCTCGGCCAGCCGGATCATCCGCGCCAGCGCATCGCCCGGAATGCCACTGGCCTTTGCGGTCTCCTCTGCGTCGTCGGTAGTCAGATCCACCTTCATCAGCCCGGCCATGCGGACCAGAAAATCGCTCAGCGAATAGGGTTTGACGATGAACGCATCATAGAGCTGACTGCGGTCGATGGATTGCCGCGCCTCCAGCGCGTGGCCGGTTACCATCATGATCGGCGTCGACACATGCGCAGTCCGGTCGCGCAGGGCCTGCGCCAGATCCCATCCAGTCATACCCGGCATGTCGATATCCAGAATGAAGAGATCCGGCGTCACGTCCTCCAGCGCGGCAAGCGCCGCTTCGGCATCGGGCAGCGCCTGCACAAGAAAGCCCAGAGGCCGCAGCGTGGTTTCCAGTAGGCGCAGATGGTCGCGATCGTCATCCACCACCATCACCGTCTTGCGCGGTCCGACATAGCCCGCCGCCATGATCCGCTCTTTCATGCTCCAGGCCGCGCTCGGAATGGCGCTCTCGCGCAGCGAGGGCAGCATCAGGCGCACGGAAAAGGTCGTGCCCGCACCCGGCGCGCTCTTCACGGTGATCTCCCCGCCCAGGATCTCAACCAGCAGCCGCGTGATCGTCAGCCCCAGCCCGGACCCCGCCGAGGTCTTTTGCGCGAACCTCTCGAACGGCTTCCAGATCCGGTCGATGTGTTCCTCTTCGATCCCGATGCCGGTATCGCTCACCTCGAGAAGCGCCACCTCGTTGCGATAGTGCAGATGCAGCGTGACCGTGCCCGACGGCGTGTAGTTGATGGCATTGGACAGCAGGTTGATGATGATCTGGCGCAGGCGCTTTTCGTCGAATTCGATCCATTCCGGCGGATTGCCGGAGGTCTCGATCGCGAAATCGAGGCCCTTTTCGCGGGCCTGCCTTTGAAACACCGCCGCGATCTGACGCAAGAGCGCGGGCAGGTTGATCCGGTCGCGGTAGATCTCAAGCCGACCCGCCTCGATCTTGGAGATATCGAGCAGGTTCTCGATCAGCGCCGCCAGATGCTCTGACCCGCGTCGGATCGCCAGCACGGCCTCGCGCCGTCCGGCCGGAATATCACGGTCCTGCTCCATCAGCTGCGCATAGCCGTAGATCGCGTTCAGCGGCGTGCGCAACTCGTGACTGATCCCGGCCATGTAGCGGGTTTTGGCAAGGTTGGCCGCCTCCGCCTTTTCCTTGGCTGACTGCAATTCCGCGTCGGTGCGTTCATGCGCGCGGATTTCCTGCAACAGCCGCTGCGTCTGCACCTCGGCCTCGTCTCGCGCCTTGTTGTGGCTTTCGCGGATCAGGATGAAGGTCCAGACGATGATGCCGTTGACCACCAGCACCGTGCAGAAAATCACGGTCAGCACCGCATCCAGCTGCGCTGTCTCCGCCTTCGACCGGATCAGCAACAGCACCCCGGCAAAGACCGAACTCGGCAGAGCGGTGGCGATGAAGAACACCGATAGCCGCGAGATCAGAACCGAAAAGACCCGGCGGGGCAGGATACGCCGCAGGGTCGAGACCCACATCGCCCCATAGGTCGCGTGCGGTTTGCAACTGTCCCGGCAGGACGCATCGAGCGTGCAGCACAGCGAACAGATCGGCCCGGCGTAGAACGGACAGTCGGTCATGTCCTCCGGGTCGAATCGGTATTCGCACACGCAACAGGTCTGCGTGCCTTCGGGCGTTGTCGGCCCGGGCGCCGTGACCGGGCGGGCGATATAGTATTTGCCCCCCGTCCCCCATGCGATGACCGGTGCCACGACAAATGCCGTGGCCAGCGCGATCAGCGACGAAAACGGCTGAAGCGTCTCGCCCGTGCCGCCCGCCAGAACCAGGAGCGACACCAGCACCGCGATCAGCATCGCCCCGGTGCCGACCGGGTTGATGTCATAAAGATGCGCGCGACGGAACTCGATCCCCTTGGGGCTGAGCCCGAGGGGCTTGTTCACCACCAGATCCGCCGTCAGTGCCCCGATCCACGCAAGCGCCACGTGAGAGTACAGCCCGAGGATCGATTCGATCACATGAAACACCCCCAGTTCCATCAGCATCAGGGCGATGGACACGTTGAACACCAGCCAGATCACCCGCCCGGGATGCGAATGCGTCAGCCGCGAAAAGAAATTCGACCACGCGATAGAGCCCGCATAGGCATTGGTCACATTGATCTTGAGCTGCGACAGGATGACGAACGCCCCGGTCAGGACGAGCGCGAGAAACGGCACCGTGATCACCTGATCGAAGGCGGTGAAATACATCTTGGTCGGGTCGGTGGCATCGCGCGGCGGCACCGCCGCACCGATGGCCAGCGTCAGCAGGAATGACCCCAGAAGCATCTTGATCACGCCCAGAACGGTCCACCCCGGTCCCGCCGCCAATAGCGCGATCCACCAGCGCCGCCGCTCGGATTTCGTCTTGGGTTCACGCAGAAACCGCAGGAAATCCACCTGCTCGCCGATCTGTGCGATCAGTGACAAAACCACCCCCATCGCGGCCCCGATCATCATCAGGGTCGGCCCTTCGGCCCCGCGTTCACCGGTGAACCCGGTCCAGCTTTCAAGATCGACGCCGGAATAGGCCAATAGCGCGAAGGGCAGGATATGCAGGATGATCCAGAACGGCTGCGTCACGGTCTGAAACGCCGAGATCTTGGAAAATCCGTTGATCACCAGCGGAATGACCACCACCGCCGACAGCAGGTAGCCAAGCCCCAACGGCACCCCGAAACAGAACTCCAAAGCAAAGGCGAGAATCGCAGCCTCGAGCGCGAAAAAGATGAAGGTGAAGGTGGCATAAATCAGCGAGGTGATCGTCGAGCCGATATAGCCAAACCCCGCGCCGCGCGTCAAAAGGTCGATATCCACCCCGTAGCGCGCGCCGTAGTAGCTGATCGGCAGGCAGGTCAGGAACAGGATCAGCCCCGCCAGCATGATCGCGAGAATCGCGGCGTCAAAGCCATAGATCAGCGTCAGCGCGCCGCCAATCGCCTCGAGCGCCAGAAACGAGATCGAGCCGAGCGCGGTATTGGCCACGCGCGCGTAACTCCAGCGCCGCGCGCGCCGCGCGGTGTAACGGAGGGCGAAATCCTCCATCGTTTCATTGGCGACCCAACGATTGTATTTCCGTCGGCCGCCCGTGGCACTGAACGATATGGCCATGGGCCTCCAGGGTCCTGAAGAGCGGCCACGCGGCCGCGGAAATCTTGTGGCGCGAACCGCGCGGATCAAAGAGCACGAGCACGACGCCAACACGCACGACAGCGCCGCATCGGCATAGCGCCGGAAACATGGGCCATTGTGCAGGGTAAAAACGCCCAACCATATACGTCATTCAACGTATACTGCATTGCAGCATTTCCTGCCAGCTTGCTTGTCAGAGGCACAATCGTGCCGTCTCAACGACTGTTACACTGACAAGGAGGCATTATGACCGATACGAAAAAATCACCCGAAATCAGCAACCTGAGCCGTCGCACCGTGTTGGCGGGCGGGGCTGCTCTTTCGGCATCGCTGTTCGCGCCGAAAATGCTGCGTGCGCAAGATTTCCCCACCGATGTGGTCAATACCACCGGCCTTGCGGTCACCGACACGACCGTGACCTGCGGTATCCTGCACTCGATCACCGGCACCATGGCGATCTCGGAAACCGGCTCGGTTCAGGCCGAAAAGCTGGCCATCGAGCAGATCAACGCCCAGGGCGGCATCCTCGGACGCAAGATCGAATTCATTCAGGAAGACGGCGCATCCGACTGGCCCACCTTTGCCGAAAAGGCCAAGAAACTGCTGGTGCAGGACAAGGTCGCATCGGTCATGGGCTGCTGGACCTCGGCCAGCCGCAAGGCGGTTCTGCCGGTGTTCGAGCAGTATAACGGCTTTCTCTACTATCCCACCTTCTACGAGGGTCTCGAGCAGAGCCCCAACGTCATCTACACCGGGCAGGAAGCCACCCAGCAGATCATCGCCGGTCTCGACTGGGTCAACCAGACCAAGGGGGCCAAGACCTTCTACCTGCTGGGGTCCGATTACATCTGGCCGCGCACCTCGAACAAGATCGCGCGCAAGCATATCGAGAACTTCATGGACGGCTGCAAGGTCGTGGGCGAAGAGTATTACCCGCTTGGCCACACCCAGTTCAATTCGGTGATCAACAAGATCCGCCTGCGCAAGCCCGACGTGATCTACGCCATCGTCGTGGGCGGCTCGAACGTGGCCTTCTACAAGCAGCTGACCGCAGCGGGCATCGACCCGACCGAGGAAAGCCCGATCGTTCTGACCATTTCCGTGACCGAGGACGAAATCCGCGGCATCGGCGGCGAGAACATCGACGGGGCCTATGCCTGCATGAAGTATTTCCAGAGCCTCGAAAACGAAAACAACCAGGCGTTCGTCAAGGCCTTCAAGGAGATGTGGGGCGACGAGATCGTGATCGGCGACGTCACGCAGGCGGCCTATCTCGGGCCATGGCTATGGAAGGCTGCCGTGGAACAGGCGGGCTCGTTCGACATCGACAAGGTGCGCGAGGCCAGCCCCGGCATCGAACTCACCTCTGCGCCCGAGGGCTACGTCAAGGTGCATGAGAACCATCACCTGTGGTCCAAGACCCGGGTCGGCCGCGCCAAGGCCGATGGCCAATACGAGGTCGTGTTTGAGACCGCCGATCTGGTCGAGCCTGATCCGTTCCCCGAAGGCTACCAGTAAGGGCTGTCCGCTATCCGCCCGCATCTGACACGGGCCGGATAGCATGCCCCTCCTGCGCCGCGTTGGTCCCACGCGGCGCAGCATCCCGACTTTCCTCGCGCTGCCATCAGAAACGGAAGACATGCCATGTTTGCAGACTATTCCACCAGCGACCTGATCGCGATCTTTGCCATGCAGGGCTTTGCCGGTCTCATCCTGTTCTCGGTCTTCGTGCTGATGGCGCTCGGTCTGGCGATCATCTTTGGCCAGATGGGCGTGATCAACATGGCGCATGGCGAGTTCATGATTCTCGGTGCCTATGTCACCTACCTGATGTCGAACCTGTTTTCCGACTACATGCCGGCCATCTTCGGCATGTATTTCTTTGTCGCAATGGCGGTCGCCTTTGTCGCGGCGGGCGCGCTCGGGATGCTGGTGGAATGGGCCCTGATCCGGCATCTCTACAAACGCCCGCTCGACACGCTGCTGGCCACATGGGGGCTCAGCCTCATCCTGCAACAGACCTATCGCACGGTCTTCGGCGCGCGCGAGGTGGGGGTATCGATTCCCGACTGGATGATGGGCTCGCTGCCGATCACCGACCTGATCGAGGTGCCGATCAACGGCATTTTCGTGATGGTGCTCGCCATAAGCATTTCCGTCGGCGTCTACGTGATGATGTATCGCTCGGGCTGGGGCAAGCAGGTGCGCGCGATCAACAACAACCGCCAGATGGCCGATGCCGTGGGTATCAACACCGCCTGGACGGACCGGATGACCTTCGCCATCGGATGCGGCGTGGCGGGCGTGGCAGGCTCGGCCTTCACGATGATCGGCTCCACCGGGCCGACCTCGGGCCAGCTTTACATCGTCGACACCTTCCTCGTGGTGGTTTTCGGCGGCGCGGGCAGCCTTCTGGGCACCATCGCCAGCGCGTTCTCGATCAGCCAGGCCCAGTCGATCATGGAGTTCTTCCTGTCCGGCTCGATGGCCAAGGTCCTTACCCTGCTGACCGTGGTCGGCATCCTGATGCTGCGCCCGCAGGGTCTCTTCTCCCTGAAACTGCGCAAGTAAGCCGGAGGCTATGATGCACCCCATGCCGATCAAACATTCCTTCATGACCCGGCGCGACCTTGTCGGCTACGCCATCCTCGCGGCAATCATCTTCATCGTGTTTCCCGCGCTGCTCGAACCCTTCCGCCTGAACCTCTTCGGCAAGTATCTGACCTACGCCTTCGTCGCCATCGGCCTTGTGCTGTGCTGGGGCGTGGGCGGCATCCTCAGCCTCGGCCAGGGCGTCTTCTTCGGGCTGGGCGGCTACTGCATGGCGATGTTCCTCAAGCTCGAGGCCTCGTCCCCCGAGAACACCGCGATCCAGTCCACCCCCGGCATTCCGGATTTCATGGACTGGAACCAGATCACCGCCCTGCCCTGGTGGTGGGAACCGTTCAACTCGCTATTCTTCACGCTTGTCGCGGTGATCGTGGTGCCGGTCGTGTTTTCCTTCATCATCGGTGTCGCGATGTTCCGCCGCCGCGTCGGCGGGGTCTATTTCGCGATCATCACCCAGGCCATCGCGGCGATCCTGACGATCCTGATCATCGGGCAGCAGGGCTTTACCGGCGGCGTCAACGGCATCACCGACCTGCGCACCCTCAACGGCTGGGATATCCGCACCGACGAGGCCAAGACCCTGCTCTACTTCGTCAATGGCGGCTTGCTGTTCGCGGTTCTGCTGATCGCGCAATTCGTCCGCAAATCCAAGCTGGGCCGCCTCTTGATCGCGATGCGCGACCAGGAGGACCGGGTGCGCTTTTCAGGCTACGACGTGGCCAATTTCAAGATCTTCATCTTCTGCCTCGGCGGGGCCTTCGCCGCCATCGGCGGGGCGATGTTCACCCTTCAGGTCGGCTTCATGTCGCCCAGCTTCGTGGGCATCGTGCCCTCAATCGAGATGGTGATCTATGCCGCGGTCGGCGGGCGGCTGTCGATCCTCGGGGCGGTCTACGGCACGCTTCTGGTGAACTACGCCAAGACCAGCTTTTCCGAGAGCTTTCCGGAACTGTGGCTGTTCGGTCTGGGCGCGCTCTTCATCGCCGTGGTCATGGCCTTTCCCAACGGTCTGGCCGGCCTCTGGTCCGAACATATCGAGCCGCGCCTCATGCGCCTCTGGCCGGGCACGGCGAAAGACACCGTCGCCCCAACGGCCGAAGAAACCCCCGCAGAATGAGGTGAGCCATGCTGGACTACAACAACAAGAACTTCGTTCTGATGGTCGAAGACCTCACCGTGTCCTTCGACGGGTTCAAGGCGGTCAACGACCTCAGCTTCTATGTCGAGCCCAATGAATGCCGGGTCATCATCGGGCCCAACGGCGCGGGCAAGACCACGGTGCTCGACCTGATCTGCGGGCGCACCCGCGCCACCTCGGGCTCCATCGCGTTCAAGGGCCAGAACCTCTTGAAAATGCGCGAGGACCAGATCGTGCACGCAGGCGTGGGCCGCAAATTCCAGACGCCCTCGGTCTACGAGGATCTGAGCGTCTTCGCCAATCTCGAAATCAGCTACCCAAAGGGGCACGGGGTCTTCGGTGCGCTGTTCTTCCGGCGAGACGCCGCCGTGCGCGCGCGGATCACGGAAATCGCCGAGATGGTCTTTCTCACCGAACATCTCGGCCAGAAGGCGGCCTTCCTCAGCCACGGGCAGAAGCAATGGCTCGAAATCGGCATGCTGCTGATCCAGGACCCCGAACTCCTGATGCTCGACGAGCCGGTGGCCGGCATGTCCGTGGCCGAGCGCCGCAAGACGGCCGACCTTCTCAACCGCATCATCGCCGACCGCTCGGTGATCGTGATCGAGCATGACATGGGCTTTGTCGCCGATATCGCCACGCGCGTGACCGTCCTGCATCAGGGCCAGGTCCTGTCGGAAGGGTCGATGGAGCATGTGCAAAACGACCCCAAGGTCGTCGAAGTCTACCTCGGACACTGAAAAGGAGAGCACCATGTTGAACGTCAAGGAACTTCGCTCGGCCTACGGCGAGAGTGAGGTGCTGCACGGGCTCGATCTCGACGTCGCCCCGGGTGAGATCATCGCGATCATGGGCCGCAACGGCATGGGCAAGACCACGCTGATGAAGACGCTGATGGGCATCATGCCGACCAGATCCGGCACCGTCACCGTCGAGGGTAAAACCGTCACCGATCTCAAGCCGCATCAGCGCGTGGCCAGCGGCATCGCCTATGTGCCGCAGGGCCGGATGATCTTTTCCTCCATGACGGTGCAGGAAAATGTCGAAACCGGGCTGACCGTGACCGGTGAGAGCACCGTGCCCCCGGATATCTACGAACTCTTCCCTGTGCTGCTCGACATGAAATCGCGGCGCGGCGGCAACCTGTCGGGCGGGCAGCAACAGCAGCTGGCCATCGCCCGCGCACTCGCCTCGCGCCCCAAGGTGCTGCTTCTGGATGAACCGACCGAGGGCATCCAGCCGTCGATCATCCGCGAGATGGCGCGCACCCTGCGCCGTATCCGCGATGAAAAGGGCCTGTCGATCGTGGTCTCCGAACAGGTCCTGACCTTCGCGCTCGACGTCGCCGACCGGGTGGTCGTGCTGGAAAACGGCACCTTCGTCCATGACAGCCCGCGCGAGGGCATCGACGAGGCGAAAGTCTCGAAATTCCTATCCGTTTGACCAAAGCAAAGAGAGGACAACATGGCAGATACGCTTATCTCGGTCGATCTTTCCGAAAGCCCGCACACCAACGAGGCCGTGCACAACCGCTGGCATCCCGACATTCCCATAGCCGTCTGGGTCGAGCCGGGGGACGATTTCAAGATCGAAACCTATGACTGGACCGGCGGCCAGATCAAGAATGACGACGATGCCGCCGACGTGCGCGACGTTGAGTTGGAACAGGTGCATTACCTCTCCGGCCCGATCGGCGTGAAAGGGGCCGAACCGGGCGATCTGCTCAAGGTTCACATCCTCGATATCGGCGCCAAGGAAGAGATGAACTGGGGCTTCAACGGCTTTTTCTCCAAGCAGAACGGCGGCGGTTTCCTGACCGATCATTTCCCCGAGGCGCAGAAATCCATCTGGGATTTTCATGGCATGTTCACCTCGTCGCGCCACGTGCCGGGGGTGAAATACGCAGGCCTCATTCACCCGGGCCTGATCGGCTGCCTGCCGGACCGCAAGATGCTGGACATGTGGAACAGCCGCGAAAAGGCACTGGTCGACACCGATCCCGGGCGCGTGCCCCCCTTGGCCGCCCTGCCCGACACGCAGGCCGCGCATATGGGCAAACTCACCGGCGATGAAAAGATGAAAGCAGCCTCCGAGGCCGCGCGCACCGTGCCCCCGCGCGAACATGGCGGCAATTGCGACATCAGGGTTCTGTCGCGCGGGGCGACCTGCGCTGTCCCGGTCTACGTCGACGGGGCAGGCCGGTCGATGGGCGCCCTGCACTTCAGCCCGGGCGACGGCGAAATCACCTGGTGC
>NZ_JAVJUC010000032.1:0-22905 GCF_040219995.1 Roseovarius sp.
GGTTTATTTCCGCCAACTCCTAAAAACTCCAGCGCGCAGCGCCGGTGGCCGCGAAAGCGCCGTGCGGGGGGGCGGCCCGGCGCGGCGCGGCGGCCTTCGGCCTTGATTCCGCGCATGAGTGTAGCGGTCAACGGCAGCTTAAGGCCAACCCCGCCCACACTCACCCGTGACTATACGCCCGGCCCGACCTGCGCTATGCCTGCCCCATGCGCCTCTTTCTCCTGACCGCCCTCACCATGATCGCCTTTGCCGCCAATTCGGTCCTGAACCGGATGGCCCTCGCGGGTGGCAGTATCGACGCCACCAGTTTCGGCACCATCCGCCTCATCGCAGGCGCGGTGATGCTGGCCGCGCTCTGCCTGTTCCTGCGCGGAGGTCTGCATTTGCGCGGGCCGGGGCGCGTGGCGGGGGTGCTGGCCCTGCTGGTCTACATGTACGGCTTTTCCACCGCCTATACCGTGCTCGATGCAGGCCTCGGCGCGCTCATTCTCTTCGGCGTGGTGCAGATCACCATGTTCGCCGGGGGCCTCGTGGCGCGTGAGGCGATGCCGTCCCGCCGCTGGATCGGCGCGACGCTCGCCTTTGCCGGTCTCGCCTGGCTGCTCTGGCCCGGCGCGGGGCCACAGATCAGCGTGCCGCATGGGTTGATGATGGCCGCCGCAGGCGTCGGCTGGGGCATCTATTCGCTGACCGGGCGGCTCAACACCGATGCGCTGCAAGCGACGGCGGCCAATTTCATCCTTGCCGCGCCGCTCGGGCTGCTGATTGGCTTTGCCCTGCCCCTCGGGCCGCAGGGCACGCTCCTTGGAACAGAGGGGATCATCCTCGCCATCGTCTCGGGGGCTGTCACCTCGGGGCTCGGCTATGCGCTCTGGTACCGCGTGCTGCCGGGGCTCGCGTCCTCGGTCGCGGCGGTGGCGCAGCTGACCGTGCCGGTGATCGCCATGGCGGGCGGCATGCTCTTTCTGGGTGAGAGCCTGAGCCTGCAATTCATCCTCGCCAGCGTGCTGGTTCTGGGCGGTGTCGCGATCTCGGTGCTGCCCATCAAGGGCTGACCAGCACCTCCAGCGGATCGTACCCCATGCCCCGCGCAAAGGCGACCCGGCAGAGGCTGTCGGGCTTTACCCGCAGCGCTGCCATCTCGTCGCGGCTGACCCAACGGCGGCGGCTGACCACACCTTCGGGGTCGCGCCACTCCTCCCTCAGCGTGCCCGCCGATACCCGACAGCGAAAGAACACCTCGACCTGATGAAACCCGGTCTCGGGCGCGTGAAACTCGTTGATCAGGCACGGCGGCCCTACCTCGATCACCAAACCGGTTTCCTCATGCACCTCGCGCCGCAGGTTGTCGGGCAGCGACGCGCCCGCCTCCACCCCGCCGCCCGGCGCACACCACAGCGTGCTGTCGGCGGCGGCAAAGGCATTGACCAGCAACAGCCGCGCCTCCTCGACGATCACGGCGCGGGCGGCAAGGCGGGGGCTGGGCATGGACGCTCCTGTCATGGCATGAACCGCGCCGACTATGACCGCGCGCGACCACCCCGGCAAGATACCCGGAATGGGGCTTGTCATTCCCCTGCCCGTTGGGCCAGCCTGCGCGCAACAACGGAAAGGATCGGGCATGACCCAAAACACGCGCAATGGCGGGAAATTGCTGGTGGACAGCCTCGTGGCGCTTGGCGCGCGGCACTCATTCGGCGTGCCGGGCGAAAGCTATCTGGCGGTGCTCGACGCACTGCACGACACCGCCGGAAAGCTCGATTTCACGATCTGCCGGCAGGAGGGCGGCGCCGCCTACATGGCCGCCGCCTATGGCAAGCTGACCGGCCGTCCCGGCATCGCTTGGGTGACGCGCGGCCCGGGGGCCACCAATGCCTCGATCGGGGTGCATACCGCGATGCAGGACAGCGCGCCGATGATCCTCTTCGTGGGGCAGGTTGGCACAGACATGAAGGGGCGCGAGGCGTTCCAGGAACTCGACTACCGCGCTGTCTTTGGCAGCATGGTCAAATGGGCGGTCGAGATTGACGACGTGGACCGCATCCCCGAGATCACCGCCCGGGCGTGGAAGACCGCGCTCACAGGCCGCCCCGGCCCGGTGGTCGTGGCCCTGCCCGAAGACATGCTGACGGCAACCAGCACCAAGCCCCCCCTCACCGGCCCCGGCCACTATCCCGAGGCAGAGCCGAGCGCCGAGGCCATTGCCAGAACGCGCGACATGCTCAGCGCGGCCAAGCGCCCGCTCCTCCTCTATGGCGGCTGCAACTGGTCCGCTGCGGGGCGTGCGGCGCTGCAATCCTTTGCGCAGGCGTCGGACATCCCCGTCGTCTCGGTCTTCCGCTATCAGGACAAGTTCGACAATCACTCGCCCGCCTTCTGCGGCGAGGCAGGCGTGGGCATGATGCCCCATGTCCGCGCGCTGATCACCGGGGCCGACGTGATCCTTGCGCTCAACAACCGGTTTGGCGAAAATTCCACCGATGGCTATACCGCCCTGAGCGTGCCGCAGCCCACGCAACGCCTGATCCATGTCCATGCCTCGGATCTGGAACTGGGCAAGGTCTATCAGCCGGAACTGGGCGTTCAGGCCGGTGCCAACGCCTTCATCCGCGCGCTTGACGCGACGGGCCCTGTGCGCGGCAACTGGTCCGACTGGCGCGCCGAGGGGCGGCAGGCCTATGAGGCCGCGTTTGACCTGCCCGATCAGCCGCCCCCCGTCGATATGGGCCGCGTCACCGCCCATCTGCGCGACATTCTGCCCGAGGATGCGATCATCACCAACGGGGCAGGCAATTTCGCGATCTGGTCGGGCCGGTTCCTGAAATACGGGCCCAAGATGCGGCTGCTTGCGCCGCAATCCGGCTCGATGGGCTATGGAATCCCGGCCGCCATCGCCGCCAAGATCGTGCATCCCGAGCGCCGCGTCGTCTGTTTCGCGGGCGACGGCGATTTCCAGATGAACTGTCAGGAACTCGCAACCGCCGCACAAGCAGGCGCGCAGCCGGTGATTCTGATCCTCAACAACGGCATCTACGGCACGATCCGCGCCCATCAGGAACGCAACTACCCCGAGCGGGTTTCGGGCACCACCATGGTCAATCCGGATTTCCCGGCACTGGCGCGCGCCTACGGCTTTCACGCCGAACGGGTCGAGACGACCGAGGATTTCGCCGCCGCCTTTGCCCGCGCCTGCGCCTCGCCCACCGGCGCGGTGCTCGATCTCGCGATCTCGCCCGAGGCTCTCACCCCGCGCATGACCCTCAGCCAGATGCGCGCAGCGGGGTTGGAGAAGGCGGCGACAGGATAGCGAATCGGGCTTCGCGTCCCGACTTCAGTTGACGGCTCGTAACCGCGCGGTGCCCAGATGCAACCGGCACAGCTGCGGCAACGGCAGCACGGCACCATGCCGCGCCCCCTACCCCGGCGCGATCGCCGTGCCCAGCTTGGCGGCGCGCCGTCCCATGCTCTCGCGCCCCAGCGTGCGGCACAGGATCAGCACCGGAACCAGCCCGAACGCCACCAGCACCAATGAGGGCACCGCCGCCTCCGAAAGCCGCTCGTCAGCAGCCAGCCGATGCGCCTGCACCGCCAGCGTCTGAAAGTTGAACGGGTGCAGGATCAGCGTCGCGGGCAATTCCTTCATCACGTCGACAAAGACGATCAGCAGCGCCGTCACCACAGAGGTCCGCGCCACCGGCAGATGCACCCGCGTCAGCAGCTTCGGCCCCGGCTGCCCAAGCGAGCGTCCGATCGCATCGAGATGCCCCGGCACCGTCGCCATCCCGCTGTCATAGGCGTTGAGCGCGGCGGCCATGAACCGCACCACATAGGCCATCACCATCAGCCAGATCGACCCGGTCAGCAAAAGCCCGGTACGGATGCCGAAGACCTCCTGCATGAACGCATCGAGCGCGTTGTCGAAGGCCGCCATCGGCACCATCAGCCCGACCGCAATCACCCCGCCCGGAACGGCATAGCCAAGCCCCGCGCCCACCACCAGCCAGCGCGAGGCCCGCCCGGGCCGGGTGCGCGCCCGAAACCCCACGAGGATCGCCCCCAACACCGTCAGCACGGCGGCGACACTCGCCAATGTGACAGAATTGGTCATGAACCCCACGTAACGCGGCGACAGCAGATCCTGCCCCGAGCCGACCGCCATCACCCCCAGCATCACCACCGGGATGAGGAATCCCAACAGCACCGGCAGAAAGCACAGCGTGAACGCCCCCCAGCCCGCCGCGCCGCGCAATTCGGGCCGCTCCATCGCCTCGAACCGCGCGCCGCGCCCGGCGGTGCGCGCCCGGCCCCGGCTCGCGCGCTCCAAACCCGCCAGCAACAGCGCAAAGCTCAGCAGACAGAGCGCCAGCTGCGCCGCCGCCGCGCGGTCGCCGAGCGAGAACCACGCCTGATAGATTCCGGTGGCGAAGGTCTGCACGTTGAAGAACGCGACAGTGCCGAAATCGGCAATGGTCTCCATGATCGCCAGCAGCGCACCGCCTGCAATGGCCGGGCGCGCCATCGGCAGCGCCACCCGCCAGAACGCCCGCATCGGCGAGCGCCCCAGCGTGCGCGCGACCAGAAACGCATTGGCCGATTGCTGCCGGAACGAGGCCCGCGCCAGCAGGTAGACATATGGATAGAGCACGATGGTCAGCATCAGCGCCGCCCCACTAAGGCTGCGCACCTCCGGAAACCAGTACTCGCGCGGCCCCCATCCCGTCACCGCCCTGAGCGCCGTCTGAACCGGGCCGGGATGATCCAGCATATGGGTATAGGCATAGGCCATCACATAGGCCGGAAAGGCCAGCGGCAGCGCCAGCGCAACCTCCAGCAGCCGCACCCCGGGAAAGCGGTAAACCGTCACCAGCCACGCCGTGACCGACCCGATCACCGCCGTGCTGACCCCGACAATCGCCACCAGCGCCAGCGTCGTCGCCGTGTAGCGCGGCAAGACCGACGACAACACCTCGCGCCATGTCTGCAAATCGCCGGTAAAGGCGGCCAGCCCTGCGGCGAGGATCGGGGCCACGCACAGCACGACCACGATCCAGGCAAGGCGGTGCAACAGGGTTTCACTCATGGACGGCGCGCTCCGGTCTAATCCGACGATTTTGATCAGTATTCCGGCGCGACCAGAGGGTCAAGCCAAGCCCCGCATCACCCGTCCGAAACCCCTGCCTCGGCAAACGTCGCCATGCCCGAATGACAGGCCAGCGCCGATTGCACGACGCCCATGGCCAGCACCCCGCCCGAACCTTCGCCAAGGCGCAGCCCAAACGACAGCAGCGGGTCCTTGCCCAACCGCTCCAGCAGCCGTGCATGGCCCGGCTCGGCGCTGACATGGCCCGCAAGCGTATGGTCGAGCACACCGGGCTGCGCCGCCTCCAGGCAGGCAGCGGCAGCGGTGCAGATGAACCCGTCGAGCAGCACCGGCACGCGCATCATCCGCGCGCGCAGGATCGCCCCCGCCATCGCCGCCAGTTCGCGCCCGCCAAGGCAGCGCAGCACAGCCAGACCATCTGTCGCAGCTTTATTCACCTCGACCGCGCGCGCCACCACTTGCGTCTTGCGATCCAGCCCTGCCGCATCCACCCCGGTGCCGCGCCCGGTCCAGTCGCCTGCTGCGCCACCGAAGAGCGCCAGCGCAATCGCCGCCGCACTCGTGGTATTGCCGATGCCCATCTCGCCCACGACCAGCAGATCGGTCTCGGGGGCGACCGCGTCCCATCCGGCGCGCAGCGCGGCAAGCACCTCGGCCTCGGTCATGGCCGGGCCAGTGCTGATATCGCCGGTAGGCCGGTCAAGATCGAGGGCGCAGACATCCATCCGCGCCCCCGCCACGAGGGCCAGTTGGTTGACCGCCGCACCGCCCGCCTCAAAATTCGCGACCATCTGCGCCGTGACCTCGGCCGGAAAGGCCGAGACCCCCTGCGCCACCACCCCGTGATTTCCGGCAAAGACGATCACCTGCGGGGCGCGCACCTGCGCCCGCGCCGCGCCACGCCAGCCACAATACCACAGCGCCAGATCCTCCAACCGGCCAAGCGCGCCCGGCGGCTTGGTCAGTTGCGCATCCCGCGCGCGTGCCGCCTCGGCGGCCTCCGCATCGGACGCAGGCAGATCGCGCAACAGCGCGTCCAGATCGGCAAGGGTGGAAAAACCGGCGTGCATTGCGAGCCTCGTTGCATAGGGACCTGCCCTTGATGTATCGCGACAGGGTCCTTGACCACAGCCCCAAAAGGCCCCCGCATGGCAGAAAACGACACCGCCCTGATACGCGCCAGCGACATCGCCCTCGCGCTTTCGCTGCTCAGCCGCCTGCCCGTGCGCTGCGGCTCTTACGCACGCGGGGCACACGCCGCCTGGGCCTATCCGCTGGCCGGGCTGGTGATCGGCGGGCTGGCGGCATTGGGCGGGCTGGTCGCACAGTGGTGCGGTCTGCCTGCGCCTCTGGCGGCGCTCGTGGTACTGACCCTCGGGATCGTCACCACCGGCGCTATGCACGAGGACGGGCTGGCCGACAGCGCCGATGGTCTCTGGGGCGGCTGGACGCAGGCGCGGCGGCTGGAGATCATGCGCGACAGCCATATCGGCAGCTACGGCGTGATCGCGCTCGGCCTGTCACTGGCCGCCCGTGGGGTCGCCCTCTGGCTGCTTTTTTCGCAGTCTCCGGCGGCAGGCGTCACGGGCGTGTTGGTCGCTGCCACACTGTCACGCGCCGCCATGGCCGGGGTGATGGCCGCCCTGCCCCATGCCCGCAGCGATGGCCTGTCGCACAGTCAGGGGCCGACCCCGATGGGGGCGGTCCTACTTGGTCTGGGCCTCTCAATCGGGGTCGCGCTTATCCTCGCTGGCAGTGCCGGGCTCTGGGCGGTGCTCTGGGCCGGGCTCGTCACGGTCGCGGTGACGGCCCTCGCCCAAGCCAAGATCGGCGGGCAGACCGGAGACATTCTGGGCGCGACGCAACAGATGGCAGAGATCGCGGTACTGGTCAGCCTGCTGGTGTGATATGTGGTGAAATTGGGTAGGTTTGGCCTGTTGCTGCCGTTGCCATGAGCCGCGCGTCGTCGTGCCGCGGTGTGGCGATCCTAGGCTAGTTTGGCAGTGCTTTATGGCAGCCAAGCCCAAAAAACATCAGAGCGCAGAGCAGGTTGCAGCCAAATCGCCGCGCCGGGGGGCGGCACGGCGATGCGCGGCGGCCTTCGGCCGCGTTTCGCGCAGGGTGCTTCAACCGAAGGTCCGCTTCAAGCCATCCGCAGCCGCTCTCTCAACCTCCCAATCCACCACGAAAAAGACCGCGCCCTGAAGGCGCGGCCCATTTAACACGTCGCAAACCAGCTTATGCCGCGCGCGACACCAAAACCTCGTCAACCTGCTTGGCGGCCAGAACCTCATCGCCACCGGAAACAGCCGCGACCTCACGGGTCAGACGCTCAAGCGCCGCCTCGTAAAGCTGACGCTCGGAATAGCTCTGCTCGCGCTGATCGTCGCTGCGGTGCAGATCGCGCACGACCTCAGCGATAGCGATCAGATCGCCCGAGTTGATCTTTTGCTCGTATTCCTGGGCGCGGCGCGACCACATCGCGCGCTTGACCTTGGCCTTGCCCTTGAGCGTGGTCATCGCCTTCGAGATCACGTCGGGGCTGGACAGGCTGCGCATTCCGATTTCCGTCGCCTTGTTGGTCGGCACCCGCAGGGTCATCTTGTCCTTCTCGAAGGAGATCACGAAAAGCTCCAGGGTGATCCCGGCGATTTCCTGCTCTTCGATGGACACGATCTGACCCACGCCATGGGCGGGGTACACGACATAATCATCAGGGCGAAATTCGGATTTCTTGGATTTCGACATTCGGTTCATTTCCTAGCAAGGGGGGCCCGTCCCGGTGACGCAGACAAACACATGCCTCGGGCCAGTTGCAGACCGGGGATATGTGGGACTGTCACAAAGAAATTCACCCCCAAGCAGCACGGTGGGTGAATATATGTCAGGCATCTCTCATTGTTTGTGAAGAAAATGTATCACAAAAACCGACCCTGTGAAAGGCCATGCATCACAGGACCGGTAAATCCATCGTGAAAACAATGGATTCTGCGGTATTCTCAGGCCGCAAGGCGCAGCGTACACGCCCAAGCCGCGCGAATCGGTCTCAGCCGCCCTCTCCGGGGACCTCGGAAAAGTACTTCTCCAGCTTGCCGGTCTCGCCATCGCGCTCTTCGGCCTCAGGCAGCGGATCCTTCTTGGTGATGATGACCGGCCACATCTCCGAGTACTTACGGTTGAACTCCACCCATTTCTCCATCTCCGGTTCGGTATCCGGGCGGATCGCATCCGCGGGGCATTCCGGCTCGCAGACACCGCAATCGATGCACTCATCGGGGTGGATGACCAGCATGTTCTCGCCTTCGTAAAAGCAATCCACCGGGCAGACCTCGACGCAGTCGGTGTACTTGCAGGCGATGCAGTTGTCATTGACGATGTAAGTCATGGCCGTCTCTCATGTTTGCCGGATTGCGCTTCACCTAATCCAGTGAACCCGATCAATCAAGCGTCCCCGGTCCATTGAGATCGAGTTTGCGGCGGTCGCGCTTGGTGGGGCGTCCTTTTCCCTCGTATTTCGGCGCGGGCGGAACGCTGTCCTGCGGCTTGGGCTCGGTCAGATCATCATAGAGGGTTTGCGCCTCGGGGGCCGGGCCACGCCGCGTGCCGGGGGCCAGAATGCGCACCACCCGCACCGCATCGCCCTGCACGAAGGTCAGCACATCCTCGGGCCCCACCGCCTGCGCCGGTTTCGACACCCGGTTGCCGTTGACCCGCACATGCCCGCCCGACACCTGCTTTGACGCCAGCGAGCGCGTCTTGAAGAACCGCGCATGCCAGAGCCACTTGTCGAGGCGGATGCGTGACGCGCCCTCCACCAAGGATCAGCCCTTGGTCTTGAGCCCCATCAGGGCCGCCGCAAAGGGATTGTCGGGGTCGATCTTGTCTTTTTTCTCGGGCTTGGACGAGAAGTTCCTAGGGCTGTCCTCGCGCGGCTTGCCCTTGGGGCCGCCCTTGCCCTTGGGCTTGCCTTGCGCTTTGCCTTGTGGCTTGCCGCGCCCGCCTTGGGCGGGGCGATTGCCGCGCGGCGCGCGTGGGGCCCAGGCGAAGGTGTAATAGACCTCGATCTCCGGCTCCGCCATCTCGGGCGTCTCGCCGGGTATCACCTCTTCTTCAGGGGTTTCGGGAATGTCCGGCGTCACCTCGGCCTCGGCCTCCGGCGGCGCTGCGGCAATCGGGGCCTCGCCCTCATCGGCGATGGCCTCGACGGCCACCTCAGCGGTCTCATCCGGAGTTTCTTCGGCGGCTTGCGCGGCATCGGCGGGCGCCTCTGCCACCACCTGATCCACCGGCTTGACCTTCTCGCGCTCACCGCGTTCGGCCTTGTAGCCCAGACCCTGCATCAGCACCGCAAACTGCTCCAGCGTCATGCCGGTGATCGACAGCATGTCCGCCTTGGCCTCAAAGCCGCCGCGCGTATCCTCGCTGCGCAGCATGTCGGCCAGCCGTTCCAGCATATCGATGCGAATCGCCCGCTCGCCCGCCGCGCGGTAGCCCGCCATGCTGTGATAGCCCTTCGGCGCGTCATCACGCGCAGGCACCGTCACCAGACCCGGCGGCGGCGCCTCGGGAAACTCCTGCAGCCCGTTGCTCAGCGACCACAACACCAGCCGCAGTCGCGTCGGCGCGGGCTTCAGCAGCGCGGGCATGAATACCGTGAACTGACCGAACCGGATGCCATGCTTGCGCAGCACGCTGCGCGCCTCCTGATCGAGCGCCTTGACCTCGGCGGCCACCTCGCCGCGCGGAATGATGCCAAGCGCCTCGACCATGCGATAGCCGAAACCCCGCGCCAGACCGCTCAGCGTCTCGTCGCGCTGCAGGTTCATCAGCGGCTCGAACAGAGTGGCGATCTTGCGGTCGATGAAATGCTGCAGGCGGCGCTGCACCTTCTGCGCCACATCCGCGCCCGCCTCGTCATCGACAAAGGCCGTAACCTGCGGCTTCAATGGGTCCGAGCCAAGCACCAGCTTGCCCACCGCTTCCTTGCCCCAGAGCAGCCCGCCCTGTTCGGTGAAATCGATCTCGGTATCGGGCGCGTTGTAAAAGCGATCCGCTTTGAGATGGAAATGCGGTGCCAGCGCCTGCAGGCTCGCCTGTTGCAACGTGCGCGCCTCCTTGCCCGCCGCCGCCTTGTCCTGCATGAAGCGGAACCCTTCGAGCCGTCCGACGAATTCGCCTTCGACGCTCACATCACCTTGATCGTTTACCTCGGCCACCATGGCCTCCTTCTGCTTGAGCCGACGCAAGAGCACGGATGTGCGCCGGTCCACAAATCTTTGGGTCAGACGGTCGTGCAGCGCGTCCGACAGGCGGTCTTCTACCGCGCGAGTCGCGCCGCGCCAATGATTTTCGTCATCCACCCAGCCCTTGCGCTGTGCGACATAGGTCCATGTGCGGATATACGCCAGCCGTTTCGACAATGTGTCGATATCGCCATCGGTGCGATCGATCCGCTTGACCTGCCGCGCGAGCCAGTCGTCGGGCACCCGTCCGTATTGTACCAGATCACAATAGATCGTCTCAAGCAGACCCGCATGTTCGGCATGGCTGATGCCGCGAAAATCGGGGATTCGGCAAACATCCCACAACAGCCGCACCGAGGGCGCATCGGTGGCACGCGCCGCGACATCGGGCTGTGCCGCCAGCGTCTTGAGCGCACCCAGATCGTCGGCCTCACGTGCGCGGGCCAGCAACTCGTGCTCGGGCTTGGCCTCCAATGAGGCGATCAGCGACTGCGTGCTGCCAAAGGCCAGCCGCGCATTGCGCCATTCCAGCTTGCGAATGGGGGCAAAGCGATGCTCCATGATCGCCTGCGCCAAATCGGCATCGAGATCGGGTGCCTCGCCGGTCACGCCGAATGTGCCATGGCTCATCCCCCGCCCCGCGCGCCCCGCGATCTGCCCCAGCTCATTGGGTTGCAGATGCCGCATCCGCCGCCCGTCGAACTTGGTCAGCGACGAAAACGCCACATGGTTGATATCGAGGTTGAGCCCCATGCCGATGGCATCGGTCGCCACCAGATAATCGACATCGCCATTCTGATAGAGCGCCACCTGCGCATTGCGCGTGCGCGGGCTCAGCGCGCCCATCACCACCGCCGCCCCGCCCTTTTGGCGGCGCAGCAACTCGGCCATCGCATAGACGTTTTCCACCGAAAACCCGACAATCGCACTGCGGGCGGGCATTTTCGAGATTTTCTTCGGCCCCGAATAACTCAGCTGCGACATACGCTCGCGGCTCAGGAATTCGACCCCCGGCACGAGGTTGGCAATCACGCTGCGCATGGTGTGGCTACCCAGAAACTGCGTTTCGCGCAGGCCCCGCATACGCAACAGCCGGTCGGTAAAGACATGCCCGCGCTCAGGATCGGCACAAAGCTGTATCTCGTCCACCGCGACGAAATCGGTGCCCATCCCGTCGGGCATCGCCTCGACCGTGCAGACCCAGTATTGCGCGCGCTCGGGCACGATGCGCTCTTCACCCGTCACCAGCGCCACCACCGACGGGCCCCGCACCGCCACGATCCGGTCATAGACCTCGCGCGCCAGCAGGCGCAGCGGCAGGCCGATAACCCCCGTGCGATAGCCCAGCATCCGCTCGATGGCGAAATGCGTCTTGCCGGTATTGGTGGGGCCCAGAACCGCTAGGGTTCTCGACTGCTCGGACATCCGCCGCGTTCCTTATGCCGTCAGAGTTCCGCGCCGCCCAGCTTGCGCGCCACACGCTCTTTGGCCTTGGTTACGTCCTCATGATGGGGATGTATAGCCAGAGCGCGCGAAAACGCGTCATGGGCCAGATCGGGATGCCCGGTCTCATCAAGCAGGACCCCCAGCCCGTAGATCACGTTGAACTGTCGCGGCTGCAGCACCAGTGCGCGTTCGATATCGGCCAGCGCCAGCCCGTAGCGGTCCTGCTTGAAAAACGCGACCGAGCGCAGATGCCAGGCTTGGGCAAAACCCGGCGCATGATCGATCAAAGCGCTCAAATGCTCGACTGCGGCACCCAGATCACCAGCCTCGATCGCATCTTCGCCCCGTCGCAACAGAAGGTCCATCGCGGGCGATCCCGATTTCGACCATTCCAGCTCGATCTCGGCGGCGATCTTTCGCGCCTCCGCCGGTTCGGCCTGCGACAGGTCCGACAGCAGCGCATCAAGCCGCGTGTCCTCCGCCATGGCGGGTAAGGAAAACGTGACTACCGCCAGACATGCCGTGACGATACGGTTGAGATTGGTGATTGCTGCGCCCATAACAGGGGTGAGTTTAGCGCAGAATGCCGGGATTCAAACCCCCGACATCGCAATTGTGAAAGGAAGCGCAGATGAGCGACGTGATCAACGCGGCCGTGAAAGCCCTCAATGACAAGATGGGCGACGACGGCTTTGACGGTACCGCGAAATTCGTGATCGAGGGCGAGGGCAGCATCGTCATCGATTCGCATGGCGCGCGCGCCTCCGACGACGACGCCGACGTGACACTCACCGCCGATGCCGACACCTTCGAATCGATCCTGCAGGGCGATCTCGACCCGACGGCGGCCTTCATGTCAGGCCGTCTCAGCGTCGATGGCGACATGGGCCTCGCGATGAAGCTGGGCAGCGTTCTCGCTTGATGGACACGGCACCGTTCTTTGCAGATGTGGCCGAAGGGCCCGAGGGCGGTGCCGCTTGGTGGATCACGGCAGAGGATAACCTGCGCCTGCGCGTCGGGCTCTGGAACCGAGAGGCCCCCCGGGGCACGGTTCTGCTCTGCCCCGGACGCACCGAATATATCGAGAAATACGGTCGCGCCGCGGTGCGGTTCGCCTCGGGTGGATATGCCACCTTCGCCATCGACTGGCGCGGTCAGGGCCTGTCCGACCGCCTGCTTGACGATGCGATGTCGGGCCATGTGCATCAGTTCATCGACTATCAGCACGATGTCGCCGCGATGATGCAGGCCGCCGAACGGCTCGACCTGCCGCGCCCGTGGCACCTGCTGGCGCATTCGATGGGCGGCTGTATCGGGCTGCGCGCGGTGATGCAGGGGCTCGATGTCGCCAGTGTCGCCTTTTCGGGGCCGATGTGGGGGATCAGGATGGCCGACGCGCTGCGCCCGGTGGCGTGGTCGCTGTCCTGGGGCAGCCGTCAGGTCGGAATGAGCCATCGCTACGCCCCCGGCACCGCGCCCGAACATTATGTCCTGAGCGAGCCGTTCGAGACCAACAAGCTCACCAATGATCAGGACATGTGGGCCTATATGGGGCGGCAACTCCGGGCGCATCCCGCGCTTGGCCTCGGCGGCCCCAGCCTGCACTGGCTGCACGAGGCGCTGCGCGAGACCCGTGATCTCGCGCGCCGCCCCTCGCCCGACCTGCCCTGCCTGACCATTCTGGGCAGCGACGAGGATATCGTCGATGTGCCGCGCGTGCATGACCGCATGAAACGCTGGCCGGGCGGACGGCTCGAACTCGTGCCCGGCGGTCGCCACGAGACGCTGATGGATACCGAGGCGACGCAGGCGCGCCTATTCGGCCTGCTCTGCGACTTCTACGCCAGCACCGGGCAGCCCGACGCCGTGGCGGTGTCCTGACAGCGTATCCCACACCCCGCTACAACGAAAAAGGCCCCGCCAACCGGCAGGGCCTTTTCAATGAGACGGGTTGATCTCAGGAAGCTTCGGAAATGAACTTCACCGCATCACCCACGGTCTGGATGGTGTCGGCGGCGTCGTCCGGAATCTCGATGCCGAATTCCTCTTCGAAGGCCATGACCAGCTCGACCGTGTCAAGGCTGTCTGCGCCCAGATCGTCGATGAACGAGGCCTTGTCCACGACCTTGTCCTCTTCCACGCCCAGGTGTTCCACAACGATCTTTTTCACGCGGTCTGCGATATCGCTCATGTCTTACTTCCTCATATTGTCTTGGGCGGCTTGCCCGTTCTCTGCCCCCGCCCGGCGCGGGAAGCGGCTTTGATTGTGCCCCTGCGGGCGGCTCTCGACTGCCTGAAAGCACAGGCCACCGGGAGAAACCGCATATCCCTCCGGCAAATCTGCGTGGCCTATAGCATATGCGCCGCCGATGGCAAATGCTTTCACTCGCACCCGTCGCTCACGATTTGCGACGCTTGGCTCAGATCATCGCCATCCCGCCATTGACGTGCAGCGTGGCCCCGGTGACATAACCCGCCTCGGGGCTGGCCAGATACAGAACCGCCGCCGCGATCTCCTCGGGCGTGCCCATGCGACCCGCGGGGATCTGCGCGTTGAGCGCGGTTTTCTGTTCATCGGTCAGCTTTTCGGTCATCGGCGTGGCGATGAAACCGGGGGCCACGACATTTGCAGTGATCCCGCGCGTTGCGACCTCTGCAGCGATGGATTTGGTCATGCCCACCAGACCGGCCTTGGCAGCGGCATAATTCACCTGCCCGGGGTTGCCCGACGCGCCGACGATCGAGCCGATATTGACGATCCGGCCCCAACGGGTCTTCATCATCGGGCGCACCGAGGCGCGGCACAGCCGCATCGCCGAGGTCAGGTTGACGTTGAGAACATCCAGCCAGTCGTCATCCGACATCCGCATGAACAGCTGATCGCGGGTGATGCCCGCATTGTTCACCAGGATATCGAGACTGCCCATGGCGGCAATCGCCTCTTTCGGCAGCGCCTCGACCGCGTCCTTGTCGCCCAGATTGCAGGGCAGCACATGCGCGCGCTCGCCCATCTCTGCGGCCAACGCCTCCAAGGGCTCCACCCGGGTGCCCGAGAGGCCCACGCTTGCCCCCGCATCATGCAACTCGCGCGCAATCGCAGCCCCGATGCCGCCCGACGCACCGGTGACCAGCGCGCATTTTCCCGTCAGATCGAACATGCTCAATTCCTCCAGTCTTTGACTTTTCGCGGCTCAGCCATCCGCCAGCGACGCCGCGGCCGCCGCCGCATCCCCGGCCGTGCCGACCGCCCGGCAGGCGATCTCGCGGTCGATCCTGCGGATCATCCCCGACAGCGCCTTGCCCGCGCCGATCTCCCAAATCTCGGTCACGCCCTCAGCGCTCATGTATTGCACCGACTCGCGCCAGCGCACCGATCCCGTGACCTGCTCTATCAGCAACTGGCGGATCTCCGCAGGCTCGGTCACAGCGGATGCGCGGACATTCGCCACCAGCGGCACGGCGGGGGCCTTGACCTCGACCTCCGACAGCGCCGCCGTCATCGCCTCGGCGGCGGGCTGCATCAACGCGCAGTGAAACGGTGCGCTCACCGGCAACAGGACGGCGCGCTTGGCGCCCTTTTCCTTGGCCAATTCGACCGCGCGTTCCACCGCCGCCTTGTGGCCCGAGACCACCACCTGACCGGGATCGTTGTCATTGGCGGCCTGACAGACCTCGCCCTGCGCGGCCTCCTCGGCCACCGCGCGCGCGGTGCCAAAATCCAGCCCCAGAAGCGCCGCCATCGCGCCCACACCCACCGGCACCGCCTCCTGCATGGCGCGGCCCCGGATGCGCAGCAACCGCGCGGTATCAGCCACGCTCAGCGCACCCGCCGCCGCCAATGCGGAATATTCGCCCAGGGAGTGCCCGGCCACGAACGCCGCCTGCCCGATCTCCACCCCCTCAGCCTCCAGCGCACGCATGGCCGCCAGCGAGGTCGCCATCAAAGCGGGTTGCGCATTGGCGGTCAGCGTCAGCTGATCCTGCTCGCCCTCCCAGATCAGCGCCGAGAGCTTCTCGCCCAGGGCCTCGTCCACCTCGTCGAAAACCGCCCGCGCCGCAGGATAGGCCTGCGCCAGATCGGCCCCCATTCCAATCACCTGCGCGCCCTGTCCGGGGAATACGAATGCTCGGCTCATCTGCCCCTGCCTCCCTTTGAAAAAGTGCCCCCCGATACATCGCCATGCCGCGCAAGGCAACGTCAAAGCCCGTTCCCGCACCGATGCACGGGCCGTGTGCGCGCGCGGCGATTGTCTCTGGCGACGCATCGTCTAGGTTGACGCGAAACCGCAACAGGACGAGTGCGATGCCGCTGACCAATTCCGCCGACACCTATGGCCGCGTGACCAAGACATTTCACTGGCTCACCGCGCTGCTGATCCTGTCCAACATCGCGCTCGGCTGGATCGCCTCGGATGTCGCCCACGCGGTCGAGGGGGATGCCAACGAGGCCCTGATCGCCCGCGCCTCGCTCTTGTTCTCGATCCACAAGACGCTTGGCGTGACGATCTTCTTCGTGGCGCTTACCCGTATCCTCTGGGCGCTGAGCCAGACCAAGCCGGGCCTGCTCAACGGCGACAAACCCGCCGAGGCGTGGCTGGCCGAAACCGTGCACTGGCTGCTCTACGGCTCGCTCGTGCTGGTGCCGCTGTCGGGCTGGGTGCATCACGCCGCCACCTCGGGCTTTGCGCCGATCTGGTGGCCGTTCGGGCAGACCCTACCCTTCGTTCCCAAATCCGAACCGCTGTCACAGGCGGCTGGCACGGCGCATTTCATCCTGCAATGGGTGCTCACCGGGGCCATCGCCGCACATGTGGCAGGCGCGCTCAAGCATCACCTGATCGACCGCGACGCCACCCTGCGGCGCATGCTGCCGGGCCGCGTCTCGGCCCCGCCCACGGCACGCCAACCCGGTCATGTGCTGCCCGTCGTCACCGCCCTCGCGGTCTGGGGCGCGGCCATGGGCGGTGCCACGGCCCTCGGCTGGTTCGCCACCGAACAATCCGGCGGCCCCGCCCTCGCGCAAGTCGAAAGCGACTGGCAGGTCGAGAGCGGCCAGTTGCAGATCGCCATCCGCCAGATGGGATCGGAGGTGACCGGCAGTTTCGCCGACTGGACCGCCAACATCACCTATGCCGAAACCCCTGACGAAAGCGGCCAGCATGGCACGGTCGAGGTGATGGTGAGCATCCCGTCGCTCACCCTCGGGTCGGTCACCAAACAGGCGATGGGCGCGGATTTCTTCAATGTGGACGAGTACCCCACCGCGACATTCACCGCCGATCTCATGGCCGCCGAGACCGGCCACGTGGCGCGCGGCACGCTCACCATCCGCGACCAATCCGTGCCGGTCGAGATGCCCTTCGATCTGACCATCGAAGACGACACCGCCACCGTCTCAGGCGGTCTCACCGTGGACCGGCGCGATTTCAACATCGGTCAGGGGGTCAGCGACGAGGGATCGTTGGGCTATTCGGTCGAAATCCGGTTCGACCTGACAGCCACGCGAGGGGGCGGTGCGTGAAACGCCCGGTCGGGTGATGCCACGTGTGGATTGGCGTGGAGCGGCCATAGCACCCCGCCAGAAGGTGCCGCGTGATCGCAGGGCCGGGGACTGGCGATGCAACGGGTGTGGTGGGTACTTTATCCCGGAAAAATCCGTATAACCCCAACACGTTGCGCGCCCTATAAAATCGCCAGGCCGCGGGACGGCCCGGCGATCGCGCGGCACCTTCGGTGCGCTTCGCGCGGAATGCGGCAACGCCCACTCCAGGCCAAAACCTCCAGCCCCCTCACCCCGCCGTCACATCCTCGTCCAGCTTTCGCGCCTCATCGATCAGCATCACCGGGATCCCGTTGCGAATGGGAAAGGCCAATCCCGCCGAACGGCTCACCAGTTCCTGCCTTGCCGCGTCATATTCCAACGTCCGGTGTGTCTGCGGGCAGATCAACCCGTCCAGCATGCGCCGGTCAAATCCCGGCGCGTCAGCCGTCTCGCTCATTGCATGACCCCTTCGTCATCGCCGCCACGCAGCGTGTATTCGATCAGCGTCACCAGCGTCTCACGTCGGGTGCTCAGTGACGGCGCCTCCAGCAACGCCTGCTTGTCCTCCGGCTCAAACCCCAGCAGCATCGACAGCGAATTGATCAGCAATTCGTCCTCCGCCTCGCGCAGCGATTCCCAGTCGGTCTGCAATTCGCGCGCCTGGAAATACCGTGACAGCAGGTTCATGAATCGCTCCCGGTCAAAGCCCGGATCGCTATCCACCGGCCCCATGTCGCGCTCGAATCCCGCCCACGACACCTTGGCCCGCCGATAGGGCGTGAACCCCTCGACCTCCTCGACCACGCGAAACCGCGACAGACCGGACAGCGTGATCATGTAGCGCCCGTCCTCGGTCTCCGAGAACTGCGTCACCCGCCCGACACAGCCGATGGTGTGCAGTCCCGTGCCACCATCGCGACCCGGCACCTTGTTCGGCTGCACCATGCCGATCAGCCGCCCCGGCGTTTTGAGCGTGTCTTCGAACATCGCCAGGTAGCGCGGCTCGAACAGATGCAACGGCAAGCGCGAGCGCGGCAGAAGCAGCGCGCCGGGCAGGGGGAAAATCGGAATGATCTCAGGCAGATCGACGTTATATGTCATGCCGGATACCTAGCCCGCTGTAAGGCTCAGGCAAATATCATCGAGCTCAATTTTCGCCGCCCGCTGAGCAGCACGGGATCGTTGGGCTTGAGCGCCTCGAAAATGGTGAAAAGCTGCGCCTTGGCGGCCCCGTCATTCCACTCGCGATCGCGGCGGAACAGTTCCAGCAATTCGTCCACGGCCTCCTGCGCCTCGCCCTTGGCATAGAGCGCCTGCGCGAGGTCGAAGCGGGCCTGATGGTTGTCCGGGTCGGCCTCCACGGCGGCGCGCAAGTCCCCGACCGGCCCGGCATTTTCGGCCTGCCGCGCGAGGGCAAGCTGCGCATGCGCGGCTTCGATCTCGGGCGATTTGCTGATCTCGGCCGGGGCCCCGTTCAGGATCGCCTCGGCCTGATCGAGATCGCCCGCGACGATCTGCGCGCGCGCCATCCCGGCATAGGCTCGGGCGTTCTGCCCGTCCTCCTGCAGGATCGCGGCATAGGTCTGCGCGGCATCGGTCACCGCGCCCTGATCCAGCATCTCGTCGGCGGCATCGAGCGCCTCATCGAGACCACCACCCTCGGGCGCGCCGCCTGCGGCCTCGATCACCCGGTTCACGAAGGCGTCGATCTCCGAGGGCGGCAATGCACCCTGAAACCCGTCGATCGGCTGGCCCTGCCAGAACGCATAAACCGTGGGCAGCGACTGGATCCGCAATTGCCCCGCGATCATCTGGTTCTCGTCGGCATTGACCTTGGCCATCTTGACGGCCCCGCCCGCGCGCGTCACCGCCGCCTCGAGCGCCGGTCCCAGCGTCTTGCACGGCCCGCACCACGGCGCCCAGAAATCGACGATCACCGGCACGCTTTGCGACGCCTCGACCACCTCGGCCATGAAAGTCGCCTCCGAGACGTCCTTGATCAGGTCGCCTGCCGCCGGTTTCGCTTGTCCTTGACCCAATTCGAGCATTGTCACCATCCTTCAGCTTTGTGTTGCCCCTTATATGAGGGGCAGCGTCGCGGATTCAAAGGTCGAATTGCGCGAAAACCGGCGCGTGATCCGACGGTTTCTCCCAGCCGCGCGCATCGCGCAGGATGCGGCTGCCATGGGCCGCGGCGCGGATGTCACCGCTGGCCCAGACATGATCCAGCCTGCGGCCCTTGTCGGCGGCGTCCCAGTCGCGGGCGCGATACGACCACCAGCTGTAAAGCTGACCCTCGGGGATATCGGCGCGGGTCACGTCATGCCAGCCGCCCGCCTCCATCACGTTGTCCAGGTGCTCCACCTCGACCGGCGTGTGGCTGACGATCTTCAAGAGCTGCTTGTGCGACCACACATCATCCTCGCGCGGGGCGATGTTGAGATCACCCACCAGGATCGCCTTTTCCGGGCGGCTGTCGCGGAACCAGTCGCGCATCTCGGTCAGGTAATCGAGCTTCTGGCCGAATTTCTCGTTCTTCTCGCGGTCGGGAATGTCGCCCCCCGCGGGCACGTAGAAATTATGGATGGTGGCCCCGTTCTCCAGCCGCGCCGCCACGTGACGGGCATGCCCCAAAGACGCAAAATCCATGTCGCCGGCATCCTCGATCGGCAGCTTCGACAGGATCGCCACGCCGTTATAGCCCTTCTGGCCGCGCGCGATCATGTGGTTGTAGCCCAGCTCCTGAAACCGCTCCAGCGGGATCTTGTCGACCGGGCTTTTGCATTCCTGAAGACACAGGATATCGGGGGCTTCGTCCTCCATCAGCCGCGCCACCAGCCCCTCGCGCAGCCGGACCGAATTGATGTTCCATGTGGCGAGGGTAAAGCTCATGCGGGATCTCCTGTCTGCGTTCGCGCGGAGCCTAAAGCGATGCGCGCCGCGTTTCCAGACGCGATTATGCGGGCCGGGTTTCTTCTGGCCACAAATATCCCGGGGGAATCGCCGCGTGCGGCGATGGGGGCAGCGCCCCCAACTGACCGCACGACAAGAAAAAAGCCCCGGCGAGAGTGCCGGGGCCAGTCCAACAGGGAGGTTCATGTATAACCATACATGAGCTAACATTAGCAGATTATTCGTGATCCTCAGATAAGACTTTGATCGAAGTCAATTGAGCGTGTCCTTTAAACCACAAGGCGATACCCGCCCGATTCCGTTACCAAAAGGCGAGCATTGCCGGGATCGGGCTCGATCTTCTGACGCAGGCGGTAGATATGGGTTTCCAGCGTATGCGTGGTCACCCCGGCATTGTAGCCCCAGACCTCGTGCAACAGCACATCGCGCGCCACCACCCCCTCGGTCGAACGGTAGAGGAACTTGAGAATGTTGGTTTCCTTCTCGGTCAGCCGCACCTTGCGCTCATCCTCGGTGATCAGCATCTTCATCGACGGCTTGAACGTGTAGGGCCCAAGCTGGAACACCGCGTCCTCCGACTGCTCATGCTGGCGCAGCTGCGCACGGATACGGGCCAGCAGCACCGGGAACTTGAACGGCTTGGTGATGTAATCGTTCGCGCCTGCATCCAGCCCGAGAATCGTATCGGCATCGCCATCATGCCCGGTCAGCATCATCACCGGCGCCCTGATGCCCTGCTTGCGCATCAGCCGACACAGCTCGCGCCCGTCGGTATCGGGCAGGCCGACGTCGAGGATGATCAGATCATAGATCATGTCCTTGATCTTGTTCATCGCATCCGAACCGTTGCCCGCCTCGAAGACGTCGAAATCCTCGGTCATGATCAACTGTTCGCCCAGCGCCTCGCGCAGATCGTCATCGTCATCCACCAGCAGAATTTTCTTGACCTGTGCCATATGCTCTTCCTCTTCCTTTGACGGAACATGCGCCACAAGCGCGCCTGCGACAAGATGTGCAACATCCGCCTCACGCCCACGTGTTGCCCTGCGAGCGTTTCTTTCATTTCATTACAAAACGCTCTACATGACCGATAGACGAAACCGGAGATCCGCCGCATGAGCCTTTCGCCCGACATCACCGAGATCATCGCCCGTGCCCGCTCCGACCTGCGGATGGGCGTTCCGGTGGTGCTGTGCGCGGCGGATGGCAGCGCCGCCCTGGTCATGGCCGCCGAAACCCTCGATGGCCAGCGCCTCGCCGACCTGCGCGCGCTTGGTCAGACACCCGTGCTGGCGATCACCGCGCGCCGCGCCGCAACGCTCAAGGCGCGCGCCTATGACGGTGATCTGGCGCGCGTGCTGTTGCCGCCGGATGCCCGGCTGCCGTGGGTGCTGGCGGTGGCCGATCCGGCGGATGATCTCAAGACCCCGATGAAAGGCCCGCTCCAGACCCAGCGCGACGGCGATGCCGGGCTGCACCGGCTGGCGCTCAACCTCGTGAAATCCGCGCGCCTGCTGCCCGCTGCCGTGGTGCTGACGCTCACCGACGGCGAGGAGTTTGCCGCGCGCCACGGGCTGACCCGCGTGACGCTCGATCAGGCCACGCCGCAACTCATGCGCACCAGCCCGTTGCACCCGGTGGTCAGCGCCCGCCTGCCGCTCGAGGTGTCCGAGGCCGGCCGGTTGCACATCTTTCGTCCCGAGGATGGCGGCGAAGAGCATTACGCAATCGAGATCGGCCAGCCCGACCGCGCCGTGCCGGTTCTGGCCCGGCTGCATTCGGCCTGTTTCACCGGTGATCTGATGGGCAGCCTGAAATGCGATTGCGGCCCGCAATTGCGCGGCGCGCTTTTGCAGATGGGCACCGAAGGCGCGGGCGTGCTGCTCTATCTCAATCAGGAAGGGCGCGGCATCGGCCTTGCCAACAAGATGCGCGCCTATTCGCTTCAGGATCAGGGGTTTGATACGGTCGAGGCCAATCACCGGCTCGGATTCGAGGATGATGAGCGCGATTTCCGCATCGGCGCGCGCATCCTGTCGCTGATGGGCTTTTCTTCGGTGCGGCTGCTGACCAACAACCCGGCCAAGATCACCATGATGGAAGACAACCACATCAAGGTCGTCGAACGGGTGCCGCTGAAACTGGGTGAAAACGCCCATAATCACGCCTATCTTGCGACCAAGGCGTCGAAATCCGGGCATCTTCTTTAGCGGCGTGATTTGCCAGTAGCGGACCTCCGGGCTTTAGCCCCAGCGCGGAATCAAGGTGCCGCAGGCACCGCCGCGCAGCGCCCGACCGCCCCCTCGGGCGGGCGCTTTTGCAGCGTATAAAGCCATTGAAAACGCGGGAGTGTCTGGCTGGCATAAAGTGCGGTCCACCGAGGTTGCTGCGCCCACCCGGCGGTCAGGCACAGCGCGGCTTGTCTCGTGAACACTAAAGGTCCTTAACAAGCCATAACGCCCCCTACCCCCGCTTCTCGAACCAGATGATCACCTCGCCCACCTCCACGCCATACTTGTCCATATAGGCGCGGTTCAGCACGCGGTCGTCGCTCACCTGCCACATCCAGTCGTCGAAGCTGACCCGCAGCGTGCCATCGGGCACCGGCAGATCAATGGTGTATTGCCAGTTGAACGCATCGCCACGCTCTTCACCTCTGG
>NZ_JAVJUC010000033.1:0-3971 GCF_040219995.1 Roseovarius sp.
CTGATAGCTTTTGCCCTCATGGTCTTGTTCGGCTGGGGGCTTTTCAGGGGCGGCGACGACTTGCCATCGGCGCTTCTCGACAAACCTGTGCCGGAGTTTGCGCTTGCTCCGGTGCTCGGCCGCGAGGAAGGTCTTTCGACGCAGGACCTGATCGGCCATGTCTCGCTGGTGAACGTCTTCGCCTCGTGGTGTGTGCCCTGCCGTGCCGAACACCCGCGGTTCATGGATCTGGCAGCGACTGGCGACGTGCCGCTCTACGGGATCAACTACAAGGACCCACCCGAGCAGGCGCGCGCCTGGCTCGACGAATTGGGCGATCCCTACACACGCATCGGGGCCGACATCGACGGACGTGCTGGCATCGAATGGGGCGTTTACGGCGTGCCCGAAACCTATGTCATCACGTCTGACGGCACCATCGCCTACCGCCATGTCGGACCGATCACTCGGGCAATCTTGCGCGAAACCCTGTTGCCGATCGTCCGGGATCTGAAAAACCAATCTTTCAAGGAGCCAACGCCATGAAATATCTCAAAACGGCGCTGCTCGTCTGGGCATTGTCCGTCGGCGCGGCGTTTGCCGGGCCGCAAGGCTTCGCACTGCACGACACGCCGCAGCCGGTGATCAATGTGCGATACGAGACCGAAGACGGCAGCCGTGGGGACATGGAGGATTTTCGCGGCAAGGTGATCCTCGTGAATGTTTGGGCAACCTGGTGCGTGCCATGCCGTGAGGAAATGCCGACGCTGGATGCGCTTCAGGCGGAACTTGGCGGCGACCGGTTCGAAGTGGTCGCCCTGTCCATCGACCGGGCCGGATCGCCCGTCGTGCGGCGTTTCTACGACGAGATCGGTGTCACCAATCTCAAGATATATGTCGACAAGACCATGCTGTCGATGACCGCGCTGCGCATCGTCGGTCTGCCGACAACGATCCTGATCGACGCGCAGGGGCGGGAGCTTGGGAGACTGGTCGGCCCGGCCGAATGGGATGATGCCGAGATGGTCTCCTTCTTGCGAGGCTTTATCGAATAAGCGCCCCTGAAAGAGCGCCGCCCGCCCTTGACCGCCCAATTATCAGAATGACCAGTACTCAAACTTCAGAAGGATTTTCCGGATGACCGACATATCATCTTCCAACGATGCGGGTGCCGCCGACATCGAAAGCGCAGGCAACTGGCCCCGGTGGTTGACGCGCAGACGATTGCTGTTCGTCGGTGCGGCAACCGTGATGGGCGGCGGCATGGCTCTGAACTGGGGATGGCTCACCGCGATCGGGCTCGCGCCTGTCCTGGTCTCACTGGCACCCTGTGCCGTGATGTGCGGGCTTGGTCTGTGCATGAAGGGCGGGTCCGGCGGGAAATGCAACGATGCGGGTAGTGGCACGCCCGATCAATCCGAAAGGTGATGCAGTTGAGTATCTATCTGACCCGGCGCGCCGCCTTGGTCACACTTGCGGCCACGATCTCCTTTCCGGCCTCCGCCGATCATCCGAGTGAAAATCTGGTTGCGCGGATGTTCGAGATGGAGCCATACTTCCAGGCCATCGACGCAGCACAGGCCCCGGATTTCGAGTTGCGGAATGCGGAGGGCAATCCTGTGCGCTTGGCGGATTTCAGCGAAAGGGTCGTCATCCTGCATTTCATCTACGCCAACTGCCCGGATCTCTGCCCGCTCCATGCGGAAAAGATCGCGGCGGTCCAGGCTTCGATCAACGACGGGCCGATGAGCGATCTGGTGCAATTCATCTCGATCACGACCGATCCCGTGAATGACACGCCGGACGTTCTGCGCGACTACGCGGACCGGCATGGGCTCGATCCGAGCAACTGGGTCATTCTGACCAAACGGCCCGATCAGAGCGACGACGCGACGCGCCTTGTGGCGCGGGACTATGGGCTCGAGTTCACCACGACCGCCGACAGCGACATGATGATGCACGGTGCGGTCACCCATGTCGTGGATATCGGCGGGCGGTTTGCCGCAAAGTTCCATGGCATGGATTTCAAGAATGTGAAACTGATCCTCTATGTCAGCGAGTTGATCAACAATGCCCAGCACCGACGCCGGGAACGCGGTTGGTGGGACCGGCTGACAGGGGTGTTTCAATGAGTGACACCGCGATTGGCGTCATGCCGTCTTCGACGGATGGAATATCCCTGACAGCGCTGCGTCGGTATTTTTCAGTGATCATCCCGGCCAATCTGATCTGGGAATTCGCCCACATGCCGCTCTACACGATCTGGAACGAGGGCACCTGGGGTGAGATCGTCTTCGCCGCGGTTCATTGCACGGGTGGCGACATCCTGATTGCCATGAGCGCGCTGATGCTTGCCTTGATGCTGACCGGCCGTGGCTGGCCCTTCGTGGCTCCGACACGACGCTCGGTGACCGTCCTGACGGTGGTGTTTGGGTTGGGATATACGCTGTTCAGCGAATGGCTTAACATCGTGATCCGCGCGGCTTGGGCCTATTCAGACCTGATGCCGATCATTCCGGTCATTGATGCCGGATTGTCTCCGGTACTGCAATGGATCGTAATCCCGCTGATTGCCTTCTGGTGGGCATCACGGCCCTTCAGCGGACATGGAAACACATGATGGATATTTCCGGCATCGGCATCTTCGCGGCCTTTCTGGCCGGGGCCATTTCGTTCCTGTCGCCCTGCGTCCTGCCGCTGGTGCCGGGCTATGTCTCCTATATTGCTGGCCAGCCGGATTTGCGAACGAAGCGATCGGTCGGCCTGCGGGCGCGCGCCAACGCACTTGGGCTAAGCGCCTGTTTCGTTTTTGGATTTTCCACGATCTTTGTCGCGTTGGGGGCCGGGGCTAGCGCGCTCGGGTCGCTGCTTCTGACCTGGCGCACTGAACTCAACTATCTGGGCGGGGCGATCATCATCCTGTTCGGACTGGTCATGTTGGGCGTCTTTCGTCTGGATGCCTTCTCGCGTGACACCCGCTTCACACTCGACATTCCGGGGGGTCGCCCGCTTGGAGCCTATGTTCTGGGCTTGGCCTTCGCCTTTGGTTGGACCCCCTGCATCGGACCGATCCTTGGCGCGATCCTGACACTCAGTTCGACTTCCGGCGGTATGTCGGACGGCATCTGGCTGCTGTCGATCTATTCCGCGGGGCTGGGCGTGCCGTTCCTGTTGGCCGCGCTGTTCACCGACGCCATCGCCGCGCGGGTCAGACAGATCGGCAAGGCCGGTCGCTGGCTCTACAAGGGCGCAGGCCTCGCCATGATCATCATGGGCGTTGCCATCATGACCGGCCAATTGTCCCGGTTTGCCTACTGGCTTCTGGGAACCTTCCCATTCCTGGCTTCAATCGGTTAGTCTTCCTTGACATTCCTGAGGTGAAGCAAGATCAGTATTGCCCCGATTACGAGAAAGATCAGGTTGAGAAAGAATGTGTAGTCGATGCTGAACCGGACCATTTCCTGAAGCGAGGGCCGCTCGGTCGGGATCATCCCTACGAGAGCGAACAGGTAATGCACCGTAATTCCCGCAGCGACCATGCACAGGTACAGCAAGCCTGAAAGATAGAGCGCATACTGCCAGCCATAATACTTTGCGTGCACCCAGATCACCGTGGCAGCAACAAGATCGGCTCCGAGAAAGGCGATCACGCCTCCGAACGACGCGTCACGCGACCAGAGCATCGCAGCCAGAGGGACATTGCCCATCGAACCGATGAGGGTGAAGAAGGCCACGACGGGAGCCACCAGCGCGTTTTCAAGGACGATCAGGAAGCCCGGCGCGTCCTGCGCACCGCCATCTCCGACCAGGAAGATCGCGTTCCAGAAGCTCTGCGGCACAATGACGGAAATAAAGCCGGCGACCGTGAAGCCGAACAGAATCTCCTTCCAAACCATCTGCCATTCCATGAAGAAAGCGCGGGCGATCCGATTCCATCCTTCGCGGGACAGCAGCTTGTCGCGGAACGATCCCTTCATGGTCCGGTCCGTGTC
>NZ_JAVJUC010000034.1:0-154474 GCF_040219995.1 Roseovarius sp.
GTTCCGGGGTTGAGCCCCGGGATTTCACCCCCAACTTTCTGATCCGCCTACGTGCGCTTTACGCCCAGTAATTCCGAACAACGCTAACCCCCTCCGTATTACCGCGGCTGCTGGCACGGAGTTAGCCGGGGTTTCTTTACCTGCTACTGTCATTATCATCACAGGCGAAAGAGCTTTACGACCCTAAGGCCTTCGTCACTCACGCGGCATGGCTAGATCAGGCTTGCGCCCATTGTCTAAGATTCCCCACTGCTGCCTCCCGTAGGAGTCTGGGCCGTGTCTCAGTCCCAGTGTGGCTGATCATCCTCTAAAACCAGCTATGGATCGTAGGCTTGGTAGGCCATTACCCCACCAACTACCTAATCCAACGCGGGCCGATCCTCCTCCGATAAATCTTTCCCCCGAAGGGCGTATGCGGTATTACTCACCGTTTCCAGTGGCTATTCCGCAGAAGAGGGTACGTTCCCACGCGTTACTCACCCGTCCGCCGCTAGACCCGAAGGTCTCGCTCGACTTGCATGTGTTAGGCCTGCCGCCAGCGTTCGTTCTGAGCCAGGATCAAACTCTCAAGTTGAAAACCGGTTACCCGGTTATCCTTGACGTCGAACCTCTGCACATCTTCAATGCACTACCGCTTCGCTACTTGAGTGCGAATAAATCCACCCACAAGCGCTCCGCAATATGGTCGACCCGGCTAAGGAAACGACCGCATTGAAAGTCATCTGTCTGATGTACATCGTCTCCAAAGAAACGAAGTCCATACAAGACAGTGAAGCTGACACTACATCATCGGGCCGAAACCCTAGTAGCGTTGATATACAGACGTTGATCCATCGACTGAACCAAACCGCCCACATATCTCTTCAGATACCAATTTTTCAAAGAGCGTCGAAGCAAAACCAACCGGAAGCGCCAAACTACCTAGCGCAACCCGCCAATCATACCTCAGATATTTCTACCGCGTCCCTTCCCAAGACATCCGCCCCAGTCCGTTCCGCGTCCCAGCAACACCTCAGCGCCGCCGGTGAAGGGGCTTTTACGGTTACCCCCAAAGAGTCGCAAGAGGTTTTTTTCACAAAACTGCAATTTTCTTCATCTCGCCGGATTTTTCCTCGAGAAGCCCGGTTTTCGCGCAGGCGACCGCGGGCACCCCTTGACCCTCCAGTGACTGGAAGGACTATCTGATAGGGAAATACGCAAGGAGAAGTCATGTCCGGCGATACCACATTGAGAATCGAGGTTCAGGGAATGAACTGTGCGGCCTGTGCCGGGCGGGCCGAACGCGCGCTCGGCGCGCTGCCCGGTCTCCACGATGTTTCGGTCAATTTCGCCAATGGTCGGGCAAGCATGGTGGTGCAGGGCGCGCAGGCCAGCGACGTGGCCGAGGCCCTAGAGGCCGCCAATTACCCGGCGCGCGAGGAAAGCGTGACCCTGAGCGTCTCGGGCATGAGTTGTGCCTCCTGTATCAATAAGGTCGAGGCCGCTCTCAAAGCCCTTCCTGCCGTGCTCGAGGCTCGCACCAATCTGGCCAATGAAACCGCACAGGTCCGCTTCCTGCCCGGCGGCACCGATGCCGCAGATCTGGCGCGCAGGCTGACCGAGGCGGGCTATCCCGCACGGGTGCAGGACGAGGAGGGCGAGGATCGGGCCGCCCGGCGCGCCGAAGAGATCGACCAAGCCCGCAGGCAGGTCTGGATCGCGGGGCTGCTGACCCTGCCGGTCTTCGTGCTGGAAATGGGTAGCCATGTCATCCCGGGTGTTCATGGGCTGATCGCCGGGACCATTGGCATGGGCACCTCCTGGCTGGTGCAATTCGTGCTGACCACGGCTGTGCTCATCTGGCCGGGGCGGCAATTCTATCGGTTGGGCGTGCCTGCATTGCTCAAGGGCGCGCCGGACATGAACAGCCTCGTGGCGCTCGGCGCAAGCGCCGCCTGGGCCTATTCCACCGTCGCGCTCTTTGCCCCCGCGCTGCTGCCCGAGGGCACGCGCGCGGTCTATTTCGAGGCAGCGGCGGTGATCGTCACGCTGATCCTGACGGGCCGCTGGCTCGAGGCGCGGGCCAAGGGGCGCACCGG
This sequence comes from Roseovarius sp., assembly GCF_040219995.1. Lineage (GTDB taxonomy): Bacteria > Pseudomonadota > Alphaproteobacteria > Rhodobacterales > Rhodobacteraceae > Roseovarius. Next base: position 2,079 of record NZ_JAVJUC010000034.1, read on the forward strand.
GGCCGCGATTCAGCGCCTGATCGGGTTGCAGCCCAAGACCGCGCGGGTCGAACGCAACGGCGAGGTCCGTGATCTTGCCATCGAGGAGGTCGCAGTCGGCGATCTGCTCCACCTGCGCCCCGGAGAACAGGTGGCCATCGACGGCGAGGTGACCGAGGGCAGCTCCTATATCGACGAATCGATGATCACCGGAGAGCCCGCCCCGGTGGCCAAGCAGCCCGGCGACACGGTCGTGGGCGGCACGATCAACAGCGATGGCGCGCTCAGCTTTCGCGCCACCGCCGTGGGGCGCGACACGGTGCTGGCGCGGATCGTCGCGATGGTAGAAGAGGCGCAGGGCGCGAAACTGCCGGTGCAGGCGCTGGCCGACCGGGTGGTGCGCGTCTTCGTGCCTATCGTCATCGCGGTGGCACTGGTGACGGTGGCGGTCTGGCTGATGGTCGGCCCCGCCCCGGCGCTCACCCATGCGCTGGTCGCCGGGGTTTCGGTGCTGATCATCGCCTGCCCCTGCGCCATGGGGCTCGCCACCCCCACCTCGATCATGGTGGGCACCGGGCGCGCCGCCGAAACCGGCGTGCTCTTTCGCAAGGGCGAGGCGCTGCAACGGCTCGACGAGGCGCGCGTCGTGGCCTTCGACAAGACCGGCACGCTCACCCAAGGCAAGCCCGCCGTCACGCAGATCACGGTGAGCGATAGCTGGGACGAGGCGGCGGTGCTGCGCCTTGCGGCGGCGGCGCAGGGCAAATCCGAGCACCCGATCGCGCGCGCGATGGAAGATGCCGCCACGCAGCAGGAGCTGGACCTGCCCAAGGTGCAGAGCTTCAAGGCCATCGCCGGTCACGGGATCGAGGCCGCGGTCGACGGCCATAGCCTGCTGATCGGCGCGGCCCGCCTGATGACCCGCGAAGGGATCGAAATCGGCGCGCTTGAGATGGCAGCGCAGGATCTGGCCGATAAAGGCCAAACCGCGATTCACGTCGCCATCGACGGGCAGCACGCTGCCGTTCTGGGCATCGCCGATGCGGCCAAATCCTCCAGCCTGGCGGTGATCGAGGCCCTGCATTGGCGCGGCCTCAGGACAGCGATGATCACCGGCGACAGCAGTGCGACGGCGCAGGCCATCGCCGATGAGCTTGGCATCGACCATGTCGAGGCCGAGGTGCTGCCCGAGGGCAAGGTCGATGCGGTGCGCCGCCTGCAGGACCGCTTTGGCGCCACCGCCTTCGTCGGCGACGGGATCAATGACGCACCGGCCCTTGCACAGGCCGATATCGGCATCGCCGTGGGCACCGGCACAGATGTCGCCATCGAATCGGCGGATGTGGTGCTGATGTCCGGCGATCCGGCCGGGGTGGTCAACGCGCTCGACCTGTCGCATCGCACCCTGCGCAACATCCGGCAAAACCTCTTTTGGGCCTTTGCCTACAACACGGCGCTCATCCCGGTGGCGGCGGGGCTGCTCTACCCGGTGACCGGGCTCATGCTCTCGCCGATGCTGGCGGCGGGGGCGATGGCGCTCTCCTCGGTCTTTGTCCTGTCGAACGCGCTGCGCCTGCGCGGAGTGCGCCCTGCGATGGAGGCAAGCACATGAATATCTCGGACGTGGCCCGCGACACCGGCCTGCCGCCCAAGACGATCCGCTATTACGAAGAAATCGGCCTGATCCGCCCGCTGCGCAGCGAGAACGGCTATCGCGTATTCCGTGACAGCGATGTCCACAAGCTGGCCTTTCTCGGCCGCGCCCGCACGCTCGGCTTTTCCATAGAGGATTGCCGCACGCTTCTGGCACTCTACGAGGATCAGGACCGCGCGAGCGCCGACGTCAAGCAGGTGGCGCAGGACCATCTGGACAAGATCGAGGACAAGATCGCGCAGCTGCAATCCATGCAGGCCACTCTGAAGCATCTGGTCAGGGAATGTGCAGGCGACAACCGGCCCGATTGCCCGATCCTGAGCGATCTGGCCAGGGGCTGAGACCCGGAGGCGCTGTCCCCAGACCCCCGGGATATTTAAAGCCAGAAGAAACATGATGGGTTTCTTCTTGGTGAAAATACTCAAATCCCCTCACTCGCCGTAGGCAAGCCCCTCACGGCGGGGATCGGCCCCGCCTTGCAGGGTCTCGCCAATCTCGATCATGTGCAGCCCCGAGGTCAGATCGCGCACCGTCACCTCGTAGCCCATGTCCCGCAGCGGCGCGGCAAGACGCGGCTCTTCCAGATCATAGGGCCCGAAGCGATTGACCAGATGCGGCAGGGCCACAGCCTCCTGCACATCCATCCCCCAATCGGCCCAGGCGATGATGGTCTTGGCCACGTAGCCGATGATCATGCTTCCCCCCGGACTGCCCAGAACCAGCACCGGCGCGCCATCGCGGCGCAGGATCGTGGGCGCCATGGAGGAGCGCGGGCGCTTGCCCGGCTCCACCCGGTTCGCAATCGGACGCCCCTCGTCATGGCTGGCAAAAGAGAAATCCGTCAGCTCGTTGTTGAGCAGAAACCCCCGCACCATGAGCCGCGAGCCGAACCCGTTCTCGATGGTCGTGGTCATGCTGAGCGCATTGCCATAGCCATCCACAATCGAGATATGCGAGGTCGACGGCAGCTCGATGGATTGGTCGTCACCCCGGTTCAGCGCGTGATCGAACTCCGGCCTGCCCGGCGTGACCTGCGGCAGGGCATCGTCCCCCCGCAACAACTCCGAGCGCGATTTCAGGTAATCCGGGGCCAGCAGCCCCTTGAGCGGCACCGGCACGAAATCGCTGTCGGCCAGATAGCGCCCCCGGTCGGCAAAGGCCAGACGGCTGGCATCGCCAATCAGCCGCCACGCCTCCGGATCGTCAGGCCCCAGCCCCGCCAGATCGAACGGCGAGAGCAGCCCGAGGGTCTGCCCCACCGTCGACGCGCCTGACGAGGGCGGGCCCATGCCGCAAACCTCGAACAGCCGGTAGGGCGCGCAGAGCGCGGGCCGCTCCTTTACCCTGTAAACTGCCAGATCGGTTTCGCTCAGCACGCCCGGATTGCCCGGCGCACCCTGCACCGTGGCGACGATATCCGCCGCGATCTCACCGGTATAAAAGGCGCGCGGGCCGTGCTCTGCGAGGGTGCGCAAAGTCTCGGCATAGGCCGGGTTGCGCAACCGGTCCCCCACGGCAAGCGGCTCTCCACCCGGCAGGAAATAGGCGCGCGTTGCCGGGAACCGTGCAAGCCGCTCTGCATCGCCCGCCACCAGCGAGGCCAGGCGCGGGCTGACCGGAAATCCGTCCTCGGCCAGCCGGATCGCATCAGCAAAAAGCACTGGCCAAGCGGCCCGCCCCCACCTTTCATGCGTCGCTTTCAATAGCGCGGGCGTGCCCGGCGTGCCCACTGAACGCCCGCCCACGACCGCGTCGAAAAACTCCAGCGGCTGCCCCGCCGCGTCCTGAAAAAGGGTCGGCGTGGCCTCCAGCGGCGCGGTCTCGCGCCCGTCAAGCGTGGTGATCTCGCCGCTCGCCCCGTCATGCCAGACCAGAAACGCACCGCCCCCCAGTCCCGAGCTTTGCGGCTCCACCAGCCCCAGCACCGCCTGCACCGCCACCATCGCATCGGCCGCCGTGCCGCCCGCGCGCAGCACCTTCGCGCCCGCCTCGACCGCCAGCGGATGTGCCGCCGCGATCATCCAGTTTTCCGCCTCGACCGGTCGCCCTGCATCCTTGGACGCCTGCGCGCCCGCCAGCAGACCGGGCACCTGCAAGGCCCCTGCCCCGGCCCCTTCCGGCGCGACGGTATCCGCCGCTTGCTGCGCGTGAACCGGAGTGCATAGACCAATCCCCAAGGCCAGAAGCAGCGCGCGCATGTGCCAAACCCTCCTACAGCGGATCGGTGCGCCAGAGCGTCACCTTGAGCCCACCATGCGCCACCGGCGGCCCGGCTGGCAAGAACGGCAAGCCGGTGGTTTTCGCGAGGCCCCCATCGCTGGTCACAAGACCCACGCGCCAACCCGTCATCTCGCGCCTCAGAACTTCTCCAAGGCTGGCATAGAGGCCGAAGAGCAGCTTGCGATTGCCGATCCGCGCGCCGTAAGGCGGGTTGATCATCACCAGCCCCGGCGGGCCTTCGGGCCGGGTGAGCGCCGAAATCGGCTGACAGGCAAATTGCGTGATCTCCCCCACCCCGGCGCGGGCGGCATTCTGGGTCGCCATGCGCACGGCCCCTGCATCGCGGTCAAATCCGTAAAACCGCAGCGGCGTCTCGCGCGGCGCAGAACCGCGTTGCATCGCCGCCCAGGCCTGCGCGTCGAACCCCGCCAAGTCCTCGAAGGCAAAGCGCCGCGCGCGGCCGGGCCGCAGCCCTGTCGCGATTTCCGCCGCCTCGATCGGAAAGGTGCCCGAACCGCACATCGGATCAAGCACCGGCTCGGACCCGTCATAGCCGCATTGCCGCAGAAAAAGTGCGGCCAGCGTCTCACGCATCGGGGCCTTGCCCACGGCCTCCTTATAACCGCGCCGATGCAGGGGCTCGCCGGAGGTATCAACGCTGAACGTCACCAGGTCATCCTCGATCCGGGCCATCAGCCGCAATGCCGCATCGTCGCGCACCTCCACCCCGAGCACGTCGGTGAGAGCGCCGGTGATCCGCTGCGTCGCCGCCCCGGCGTGGTAGATCTTGGACTTGCGGCAGGTCACCTCGACCCGCAACGGCACATCGGCGCGCAGATGCGCGGCCCAGTCGAACTTGCGCGCCCGCTTGTCGAGTTGGGCAAGGTGAAACGCCCGAAACGACCCGATCCGCGCCAGCACCCGCCCGGCCCCGCGCAACTCCAGATTGGCGCGCCAGACATCGGGCCATGTGCCCATGAAACTGACCCCGCCGGGCAGAACGGTAACGGGGCCAAACCCGGCCTCGCGCGCCTCTTCGGCAAGGGCGGTTTCATGCCCCGGCGGGGCGGCGAGGAAGATCTCGAAGGGGTCCGCGTGGCTCAATGCAGAATCACAGCATCGCCGGCACGACCTGATCGGGCGGGCGGTGGCCGTCGTCAAAGGTCTTGATATTGATGATCACCTTCTCGCCCATCTCGATGCGGCCCTCGACGGTGGCCGACCCCATATGCGGCAGAAGCACCACGTTCTTGAGCTCCCGCAGGCGCGGGTTGATCTCGGCCCCGTGCTCATAGACATCGAGGCCCGCCCCAGAGATTTCTCCGGCGCGCAGCATCCGCGTGAGCGCGTTCTCGTCGATCACCTCGCCCCGGCTCGTGTTCACGATCACCGCATCGGGCTTCATCAGTTTCAGCCGCCGCGCGTTCATCAGGTGAAAGGTCGACGGCGTATGCGGACAATTGATGCTCAGCACATCCATCCGCGCCACCATCTGATCGAGGCTCTCCCAGTAGGTGGCCTCCAGTTCCTGCTCGATCTCGGGGCGCAAGCGGCGCCGGTTATGGTAATGCACCTGCATGCCAAAGGCCGCCGCGCGCAGCGCCACCGCCTGGCCGATCCGACCCATGCCGAGAATTCCCAGACGCCGCCCTGCGACCCGCCCGCCCAGAAGCGCCGTGGGCGACCAGCCCTGCCAGTCCCCCGATTGCATCCGCGCCAACCCCTCGGGCAGGCGGCGGGTGACGCTCAGGATCAGCGCCATGGTCATGTCGGCGGTGTCATCGGTCAGCACACCGGGCGTGTTCGACACAAGAATACCGTGCTGCCGCGCGGTATTGACATCGATATGATCCACCCCCGCGCCGTAATTGGCGATCAGCTTCAGCCGGTCGCTCGCCTGCGCGATCAGCCCCGCATCGATCCGGTCCGAGAGCGTCGGCACGATCACATCGGCCTCGCGCATGGCGCGGGCAAGCTCTTCGCGGCTCATTGGCGCGTCATCCTCACGCAGCGCCACATCGAACAATTCGCGCATCCGCGTTTCGACCGGCTCGGGCAGGCGTCGCGTCACGACAACACTCAGGCGGGCAGATGGCATGAAACGCCTCCTCAAGCTTTCATTTCTTGCGCGTTGCTGCCAGAGTGGCTCAGGAAAGAGCGAGGCACAAGAACCCGCTTGCAGTTTAACGGGCAGAAATCGAATGGCAGTGATGAAATCACGTGGCTTGGCGGCGCTTGCGCTGGTGTTCTGGCCGTTTTTTGCCGACGCTTCGGATCGCGGCCCGGTGACCAACCTGCCGCTTCCACGCTATGTTTCGCTGAAGGCCTCCGAGGCCAATGTGCGGCGCGGCCCCAGCCTGACGCACCGGATCGACTGGGTGTTCAAGCGTCGCGACATGCCGCTGATGATCACCGCCGAATACGGCCACTGGCGGCGCGTACAGGATCGCGACGGCGCAGGCGGATGGGTGCATTACACGCTATTGTCCGGCGTGCGCACCGCCATCATCGAGGCCGAGATGCTCGACGTGATGGTCCGCCCCGAACCCGGCGCACTGGTGGTGGCCCGGCTGGAACAGGGGGTCATCGCCCGCCTCTCCGAATGCGGCCCGGACTGGTGCGAAATCTCCGCCGATGGCTATGACGGCTGGGCCCCCAAATCAGCGCTCTGGGGCGTCGAGCCGGATGAAACGCTGGATTGAGTCAATCCCTCCTGCGGGGCCGCCATATTTTTTACTTTCCGCTCTTGAACCGCACGAAGGTCCAGAGTAATTAGCGCGGCACGTTGGGGTGTAGCCAAGTGGTAAGGCAGCGGTTTTTGGTACCGTGTACCGTAGGTTCGAATCCTACCACCCCAGCCAAAACCTCCCTGAATACATAACTTTCAACTACTTGGGAGCGAATTGATTTCTCCTTCCGGATCAGTTTATGAGGTCACACAACCATCTCATTTTGCGCTTTTGCTCGGCCGACGAGTCGATATGAGCAGATAACGCGCAGCGACCGCGAGAAGGCGCTTTAGTTGTTGGCTCGGGCTCGACCCGCAAATAGACACCATGATCTGCCGCGCGATATGACGCATAATCAGCGTCGCCGTCACCTGACCATCACAAGACAAACGCGTAAACCACCAACCAGAGCGACAGCATGACCCCGCACAGCAGGGTATAGACGCCGTTCCAGATCCAACCGACGCGCAGCGCGCTGATGCCGCCAAAGGAGCCGATCAGCAGTGTCGTCGCCGTGAAAGGCGAACTGGCCCCGCTCAAGGCCCAGCCGGCGGCCAGCGCCACGACAATCGCGGTGGGCGTCACCCCAAGGCTTGCAGCACCGGGGATAAGCGGCGCAAGCAGCGTTACGGCCAGGATCGGGTTCATGCCGAGTTGTCCAGCGAGCGGAATGAGCCAGACAAAGCTCACAAGGAGAAGCCAGGGCGGCAGCACCGACAGATCGAGCCCGGCGCGCTGCATCAGCGGCCCGAGCAGGGCCGAACCGACAGTGCCGATATATCCCGCCATCATCAGCAGCGTGAGCTCTTCGCGATAGCCCGGCAGTTCCTTGGTCACATAATCACCGGCCCGGCGCACCACCGACCGCACCGGCGCCCGCGCCCAATGCTGGATCAGCATCCATACGAGGGCTATCACCGGCACGATGACCACCACCAGCCCGACGATCCGCACATCGGTGATCGCCGACAGGCCGATCACACTGATCACCAGCACCCCGAGCAACGCCAAGAGCGGCAGCATGAGTGCCCAGGACCCCTCGGGCTCTTGGCGCCGCGGGGTCACGCTCAGTTTTGGCTTGAAGGCGGTGTCGAGTCCCCAGCCGATCCCGGCCAGCAGCGCCGAAGAGACCAGCCCCGGCACCATCGCCTGGGCCCAACTTGTCCCAGGCACCACACTGACCGAGATCGCCATGGCGAAGGACAGCGGCGACCAGGGCAGGGTCGATACGAAAGCGCGTTGAATCGCCAGAAGCATCCGCCGAATACGGTGTCCGCGCACCTCGGCATCGGGCTCGGTCTCGGCATTGGCCAGCGCCAAAGCGCCCAAGAGCTGGATCGCCCCGTAATTGAGCAGCAACGCAAAGCCCTGACCGCCTACCGTCAGCGCCGCATAGCGCCGACCGGGCCGTTGGCCCGATAAAAACCGCCCCGCTGCCTGAACCGCGGCCGAGGTCTGTGCGACATTGCGCAGGGTTGAGAGCGCCGAAAAGAAAGCCACGATGAATGCCGCAGAGCGCAGCCCGTCGAGCGCCACCTCCCGCCATCCCGGCGCGCTGAATGCGAGCGCCACGGTCAGGCCGAACGCCACCGCGACAAAGGCCTTTCGTGACAGCCGAACTTGGGCTGCGAGAGTGGCAACGAGCAGCAGCACAAGCACAGGTTTCGCCGGAGCCATCCATGCTGCGATATGCCATTCGTGAAAGATGACCAGACAGGTGATCGCGACCAGCAGGATGCCGGTAAGGAGATCGACCCGATTGCGTGTTTGCCTGACCAATTCCAAGATCCCGCCGATTTCACGCTCTTGTGCCTGCTGAAGCGCCGGGCGGCAAGTGCACCGACGCATGGAGTCGGGAGCCATGCCTTGGCGGACCGGCGGATCGCTGACATATGCCTAACGGCTTGTAGAATCGGCACACGTCCAGTCATCGTCCGCCTATGTGTGGACGTTTCATAGACCCCAACCTGCGCGGCACCGAGTTCGAGTTCGCCGAAATCAAGATCACGCCCTTCAAGCGACGGTTCAACATCAAGCCGACGCAGGAGGTCTACGTCCTCCTGGACAAAGAGCTGACCTGCGCCCGGTGGGGCCTGATCCCAAGCTGGCACAGGGGTGATCTGAAAGACTGGCGCGCCAGCACGATCAACGCGCGGATCGAGGAGGCCGCGTCCAAGCCCAGCTTTCGCGGCGCATGGCGCTATGGCCGCTGCCTGATCCCGGCGGGCGGCTACTACGAGTGGACCGGCAGCAAGAGCCCCAAGCAGCCGCATTTCTTCGCCAGCGCCGGCAACGAGGAGACGCTGTGGTTCGCGGGGCTGCTGTCGGTCTGGAACGACCTGCGCACCTGCGTGATCCTGACGCGTGCAGCGAATGACACCGTCGCGCCGGTCCATGACCGCATGCCGGTGATCCTCGACAGCGCGGGGCGTGACGACTGGCTGACCGGGAGTGACCGGACCGACCTTGGTGCCGCCTACCGCGTCAGGCATCACCCGGTCGCGCGGTTCGGTATCGCGGATGAGGGGGCTGCACTGATCGAGCCATAGATGAACCTAACCAGCTACGCCACAGACATACATCATGCCTCCGTCGTGTTCGAGATGGATCTTGACGCCCATGTCCAAGACCCTTCCAGCCTTACCGCGCGAAACAGCACGCGTTGCAAAAAATGACGGCCGGCCGCCGGTCAGGCACCGGTGTCACGCAACTCCCGGTCCAGCGCCACGGAAGACGAGGCCCGCGCGCGCGTCAGCCCGCTCAGCAGAGCATAGGCGGCAGGCGTCAGGAACAACGTGAATATCGCGGCCATGCCCAGCCCGCCCACGATCACCCAACCGATCGAGGCCCGCGCCTCAGCCCCCGGCCCGGTCCCGAGAATGAGCGGCAGACCGGCCATCACCGTGCAAATAAGCGTCATCGCGATCGGTCGCAGCCGCGCGAGCGCCGCCTCATAGGCCGCATCCATCACCTCGCGCCCGTCGTCGCGCAGCTGATTGGCGAACTCGACCAACAGGATGCCGTTCTTGGCCATCACCCCGATCAGCATCAGCACGCCGATCTGGCTGTAGATATTGATCGTCGTGCCCGTCAGCAGCAGCGCGTAAATCGCGGCACAGACGCCGAACGGCACCGTCGTCATCACCACCAGCGCGCTGGTCAGGCTCTCGAACTGCGCTAGCAGCACGAGGAACACCACCAAAAGGGCGATCACATAGGTCGCGGTCAGCGCCGAGGAGGTTTCGTCCAGGGACGCTGCCTCGCCAAGAAAGATGAGGCCAATGCCAGCAGGCAACCGCTCCTGTCCCATCGCGCGCACCTCGTCGATCACCTCGCGCAGCGTCACATCGGGCGACACCGAGGCGTCGATCTCGATGGCGCGACGCTGCTCATGCCGGTCCAACTCCGCCGCGACACCGCGCTCGTTCAGTGTCACAATCTGGCTCAAAGGCACCAGATCCCCCGCATCCGAGCGGATGTTGAGGTTCATCAGATCGACCGGATCGCGCACCGCCCCCTGTGACGATTGCAGAAAGATCGGCACCGCCTCGTCGTCGATGGTCAGTTCCGCCACCTCGTCCTCATCGATCAGCGCGCGCAACGTGCCCGACAGCGTCGCCATCGGCACCCGCAGGTCCGAGGCGCGCTGCCGGTCGACCCCGATGCTCAGCTGCGGCTGCGTTGCCTGATATTGCACGCGGATGCCCGAGACGCCTGTCAGCTCTTCCATATCCCGCGCGAAAGCGTCGGCGGCCTCGGCGATCTGCGGATAGTTCGGCCCTGTGAGCGCGATGCTCAGGCCGCCGCCCGATCCGCCGCGCAGCCCGAGGCTGTTGCCGCTTCGGATGCGCGGGCGCGCGCCGGGCAGGGCGTCAAGCTCATCGCTGATCTCCGCCTCGATATCCGCCTGCGACACATCCCGCTCCTGCCACGGCACCAGCCGAACGCCGATGCTGCCGCGGTTGAGGTCATAGCGCCCGGTGATCGAATAGAGGCTCTGCGCGACGCCCTGCTCGACATAGGGCCGCAGCATGTCCTCGACCTTCACCACCTGCCGGTCGGTATAATCAAGCCCGGTGCCGTCCGGCCCCTGCACCCAGACCGAAACCATGCCACGATCCTCGGGCGGCACCAGTTCCTCGCCCAGACGCTCATAGACCAGCACAGCGCCGCCTGCGATGAGCGTCGCCCCCATCAGCGTCACCAGCGGCGCGCGGATCATCGGGCGGATGAGCGCGCCGTAAAGCGCTGCCAGCCGAGTTCCCAACCCGCCAAAGACGCCGCCACCGCGCCCCAACCCCTCCGACAGCGAGGCCAGCATCGGGCACATGGTCAGCGCGACAAAGGACGAGATCGCCACCGTCACCGCCAGCACGAAACCGAATTCGGTGAACAACCGCCCGGCATCGCTCGGCAGGAAGGAAATCGGCACAAAGACCGCGATCAGCGTCACCGTAGTGGCGATCACCGCGAAAAACACCTGCCCCGATCCCAGAACGGCGGCGGCGCGGCGGCCCATCCCCTCCTGCCGCCGACGCTGGATATTCTCGGTCACGACGATGGCATCATCCACCACCAGCCCGGTCGCCAGCACCAGCGCCAGCAGCGTGATCAGGTTGATCGAGAACCCCATCAGGTAAATCCCCGCGACCGATCCCACCAAGGCAATCGGGATGGTCACGGCAGGGATGAGCGTGGCCCCAAGGCGGCCGAAAAACACCCAGATCACCGCAATCACGATCACCAGCGCCACGCCAAGCGTCTTGAGCACCTCGGAAATCGCGCCCTTGATGAACACCGCATCATCGCTGGTGACGGCAAAGCCGAGATCGGGAAACCGCTGTTTCAGCCGCTCGATCGCGCTGCTCACCTCGTCGGAGATGCGCACTGTATTGGACTGCGCCTGCCGCACGATCCCGAGGCTGACCACCTGCCGCCCATCAAGCCGCGCAACGCTGTCGGGCGTGGCAAGTCCGAAATAGACCTCGGCCACATCCCCCAGCCGCACCCGGTCATTGAGCAGCAACTCCTCGATGCGCGCAGGCTCGGCCACCGTGGCATCGGCGCGCACCAGCACCTCCAGCGGTCCCGAGGAAAAACTGCCCACCGGCACGTCGAACTGCGCCGCGCGCAAAACCTCCGCAACCTCGCCAATCGAAAGGCCAAAGGCCGCCAGCCGGTCCGGCTTGACCTCGACCCGCAAGACCCGCTGCCGATCCCCGAACAAGACCACCTCGGCCACGCCATCGACGGCGGTGAACTCGGTGGCGATGGCATCCTCGACCAGCCGGGTCAATTCCCCGATGGACCGTGCGTCACTCCAGACCGCGACATCGACGACCGGATCGGCATCCTCCTCGGATTTCACCACGAACAGATCCTCGACCCCGTCGGGAAGCCGCGTCTCGACCCGGCTCACCGCCTCACGCACGTCATTGGCGGCATTGGCCAGATCGCGATCCGAGCTGAACTCCACCCGCATCCGGAAATTGCCCTCTTCCGAAGAGGTGCGCACCGCCTCGACCCCGGCCACCCGCGCCACAGCGCCCTCGACCAGTGAGGCCACTTCGGCATCGACCGTGGTCGGCGACGCACCGGGATAATTGGCACGCACCGAGACGATGGGCCGGTCCACATCGGGCAATTCCCGCACCTCGATGCCAAACAGCGCGCCAATGCCCGCGATCACGATCAGAAGGCTCATCACCGCCGCCAGCCAGGGCCGCCGCACGCTCAGATCGGAAATGCCACGCCCGCCCATGCTCATGAGCGGACCGCGTCGGGATCGTTGAGCACATTGACCGCGATACCGGGACGCAGGCGTTGCGTGCCCTCGACGATGATCCGCTCCCCCTCGGTCAATGGCCCGTCGACGATCACCTGACCGTCGCGGCGGCGCACCAGTTCCACCCGAACGGGCTCTGCCGTGCCGTCCGAGACGCGCCAGACCTGCAACGCCCCGCGGGAAAATTGCAGCGCCAGTTCCGGCACCGCCGGATAGCTCTTGCCGGGCAGGTCCAGCCGGATCGAGAACGACGCGCCGGGCCGCAGCAGATCGCCCGCGTTGTCGATTGCGGCGCGCACCCGCGCGGTGCGGGTGTCGGTCTCGACGCGACTGTCGATCGCCATCACCTCGCCGTCAAAGCGGCGCCCCTCCACCGCCGGGGTCTGCGCGCTGACCTTCAGACCGATCCGCACCCGGCTCAGCAACGCTTCGGGCAGATCGAACTCCACCAGAATGCGGCTACGGTCATCATAACTGGAGATCGCGTCATCGGCGACGATCCGGTCACCCTCCTCGACGCTTGCCAGCCCCGACACCCCGTCAAAGGGCGCGCGCAATGTGCGATCCTCCAGATCGGCGCGAGCCTGCTCGACAGCAATCTGCGCCACCTTGAAATCGGTCTCGGCCTCCTCAAAGCGCGCGGTGGCGGCGGCACCGGTATCCTGCAACGCGCGGTAGCGATTGCGCTCGGATGTCGCGCGCTCCAGCCGTGCCTCGGCCAGCGCCAGTGCCAGCCGCTCGTCCGTGTCGCGCAGCTGCATCAGCACGTCGCCCGTCGAAAACTGCCCGCCCGGCGTGATCGCCAGATCGGTGATCTCGCCACTCGCAGGGGCCCGCAACGTGACCGACCGCAGCGCAAAGCCGGTGCCGATGGCCGAAAAGCTCAGGTCATCCCGCATGGTCTGCACCTCGGCGGCGATCACGGGCACACCAGGATCTTGCGCTTCTCGCCCGGCTTGCTGCACGGGGTCCGTCCCACGCGCACTAATCGCGGCGCTCAACTCGGCGCGATACTGCCACGCCAAGCCTGCCCCCACGATCAGGACGGCGCACATGACAACCTGTTTCAAGACGCTCGTTTTCTTCACCGGTGCTCATCCAACCACGTTTCGACAGTAAGAAAGTAGCGCGCAACAAGGCAAGGTCACGCCTCCCCTGGCTATTGGAACAGATCCAGGTCGCAAGGCCCTCGCATGTGACGCGAGTGAAACCATCACACCGACCGGTGACCGCATTCTGGCGATCCTTGACGATGCAGAGCGCGAAGAGTGGCTGTCAGAAAGCGACCCGATCAACATAGGTGGTGCATATCATATCCGGCACACCCAGTCATGAAGGTTGGAAACGTGGATTAGTGGAGCCTGTTTCTGAATGCGATCGACGTTTCTTCAGGCAATAGGCACATCGCAACATTGGATCGGGCGCGATAGACCCATCGTCAGCTCTGCCGGGTTTCCACACGTCGCGATTTCTGTCCGCTGCACTACGCATTCATTCCAGCGAAAGTTTCGGCACACGTTCTTATTGAGCCCTTTCAAGTCAATATACACAAACAATCTCTTATGCTTTCACTTGGGAATTGTCATACCCGACTTTTTCCATTAGGAATTCGGATAACTCCGGCTTGGAGCAAATGAAAGGCACGACAGTCATGACAGTGTCCGACATGAAGCGGCCCCTTGATCTGCGCCACGAGATCCTGAATGCGGCTCTCGATGGGGCGGAATGGTCCGACCAGTGCATGGAGCCCCTGCTTGACTGTCTCACCGAGACCGAGGAGCGCCATCCGAGCGCCCATTCCAGAAATGAAATGACCCGAAGGACACGCTCATGACCCGCCTCTTCCTGACCACCACCTCGCTCTGCCTCTCGCTTGCCGGCGCCGCTGCGGCGCAGGGCGCGGGCGAGGTGCTCGACCATTACGCCGATATCGCCGCCGCCAAGTACGAGGACAGCCTGATCACCGCCCGCGCGCTGCAAGACGCGGTCGATACGCTGATCGAAAACCCCTCGGCCGAACATCTGACCGAGGCGCGCGCCGCCTGGCTGCGCGCCCGCGTGCCCTATCAGCAGACCGAGGTCTATCGCTTCGGCAACCCGATCGTCGATGACTGGGAAGGCAAGGTAAACGCCTGGCCGCTCGACGAGGGGCTGATCGACTACGTGGACGGGGCCTATGGCGGACCCACCGACGCCAACCAGCTGGCCGCGCTCAACGTCATCGCCAACCCCAGCTTCACCCTCTCGGGGCAGGAGATCGACGCGAGCGAGATCACCCCCGCGCTGCTCGAGGACACGCTGCACGAGGCCGACGGGATCGAGGCCAATGTCGCCACCGGCTATCACGCCATCGAGTTCCTGCTCTGGGGGCAGGATCTGAACGGCCACGACGCGGGCGCGGGCAACCGGCCCTGGACCGATTACGCAGGCGGCGACGCCTGCACCCATGACAATTGCGACCGGCGGGCCGAGTATCTCAAGGCCGCGACCGACCTGCTGGTCTCGGATCTCGAATGGATGGTCGCGCAATGGCAGGAGGGCGGCGACGCCCGCGCCAACGTGACCGCCGACGAGAACGCGGGCCTGACCGCGATCCTGACCGGCATGGGCAGCCTCTCCTATGGCGAGCAGGCGGGCGAGCGGATGCGGCTCGGCCTCATGCTCAACGACCCCGAGGAAGAGCATGACTGCTTTGCCGACAACACCCATAACAGCCACTATTACGACGGGCTGGGCATCCGCAACGTCTATCACGGCGATTACATGCGGATCGACGGCACCATGGTCTCGGGCCCCTCGCTTGCCGATCTGGTGGCGGGCACGGATCCTGCGCTCGATGCCGAGATGCGCGCGCGGCTCGACGCGACGATGACGGCGCTCGGCCGGATCAAGACCGCCGCCGAGGCGGGCTTTGCCTATGACATGATGCTCGAGCGCGGCAACGACGCGGGCGAGGCGCTGGTCATGGGCGGGGTCGATGCGTTGATCGCGCAGACCCGCTCCATCGAGCGTGTGATCGCGGCGCTCGATCTGGACGGGGTGACGATCGAGGACTCGGACAGCCTCGACGATCCGTCGGCCGTGTTCCAGTAACCGGCCCTTACAGGCGCGGCCTGCGTGCCGCGCCCCCTGCTTCGGGATTGCCATGAAGACCGCTATTTTCACATCGCTGCCGCTCGCGGCACTTCTGGCCCTCGGGCCGCAGACCCATGCCGGTCAGGACGCGGACCGTTGGCCTGCCCTCTCCGACATTCACCTAGATGCCATCCCGCGCACCGAGGCCGAGCGCGCGCGCGTTGACGCCGTCACCGCCCCGCCCGACGATTTTTCGGAGGCTTGGCCCTTTGAGGAGAACTCCGGCGGTGCCCAGACCGTGCGCCCGCGCGCCACTGCGGATGCGTTCTCGCAGCCCGCCGCCAATCTCACCTTCGAACAAGAGCTGGATTTCCGCGTCGGCAACGGCATGTTCCGGCGCGTCTGGGTCTCGGCCCCCGCCTCGACGCTGGCCTCCGACGGGCTCGGCCCGCTCTACAACGCGCGCTCCTGTCAGCGCTGCCACCTCAAGGACGGGCGCGGCCACCCGCCCGAAGGCCCCGACGACAGCGCCGTGTCGATGTTCCTGCGCGTCTCGATCCCGGTGCCCGAGCCGTCCGAGATCGCCACCTATATCGAGGGCACCCATCCCACCGCACCCGATCCCACCTATGGCACGCAATTGCAGGATTTCAGCCTGCCGGGCCATGCGCCCGAATACCGTCTCGACGTGAGCTACGAGAAAATCGAGGTGCCGCTCTCGGGCGGCGAGGTGGCGCATCTGCGCGCGCCGACCTACCGCGCTGCCGATCTTGGCTACGGCCCGCTGCATCCGGACGCCATGCTCAGCCCCCGCATCGCGCCGCAGATGATCGGCATGGGGCTGCTGGAGGCGATCCCGACCGAGGACATCTTGGCATGGGCAGATCCCGACGACGCGAACCGCGACGGAATTTCGGGGCGGCCGCAGATCCTGTGGTCCGACGTCTATGAGCAACCCATGCTGGGCCGCTTCGGGCTCAAGGCGGGCAATCCGACGGTGCTGGAGCAGACGGCAAGCGCCTTTGCCGGCGATATCGGCATATCCAACCCGATCCACCCGGCGGGTTCGGGCGAATGCACCGACGCGCAGACCGACTGCCGCGCCGCCATTCACGGCAACGACCCCGAGCAGGGCGGGTTCGAGATCGACCAGGACGCGCTCGACCTTGTCGCCTTCTACAGCCGCACCCTCGCCGTGCCCGCCCGCCGCGACGTGGGTGACCCCCAAGTGCTGCGCGGGCGCGAGGTGTTCCATGACACCGGCTGCGCCGCCTGCCACCAGCCCAACTTCGTGACCCACCGGCTCGAGGGCGACAACCCCGCCTCGTTCCAGCTTATCTGGCCCTATACCGACCTGCTGCTGCACGACATGGGCGAGGGGCTGGCCGACAACCGCCCCGAGGGGCGCGCCTCGGGACGCGAATGGCGCACCGCCCCACTCTGGGGGATCGGGCTGACCGAGACGGTCTCAGGCCATAGCTATTTCCTGCATGACGGGCGCGCCCGGTCGCTGCTGGAGGCGGTGCTCTGGCACGGTGGCGAAGCGCAGGCGGCCCGTGATACCGTGGTCGCGATGCCGCCCGAAGACCGCGCCGCCCTGATCCGTTTTCTGGAAAGCCTCTGACATGCGCCTTGCCCTTGCTCTCACACTCTGTCTTGCCCTGCCCGCCCATGCCGGGGTGGACAAGGCGCTCGATACCCACATCCTCCCGGGGTTCGAGCGGTTCGCAGAGCGGGCGGACAGGCTCTCCGATGCGGCGGATGAGGATTGTCGCGCCGCCAACCTGCGCCCAGATTTCCACGCCGCCTTTGACGCCTCGATGACCGTGGGCGACCTGCGGCTGGGGCCGTCGGAGACCGGCGCGCTCTCGGTCGTCTTCTGGCCCGATCCGCGCGGCTTCACGCAGCGCACGCTCACGCGGTTGATCGCCGAGAAAGACCCGATCGCCCACGCGCCCGAAGACTACCCGGAGGTCTCCATCGCGGCGCGCGGCCTCTTCGCGCTGGAGATGCTGCTCTATGACCCGGCGTTCATGACCTATGACGAGGGCAGCTACACCTGCGCCCTTGTCACCACCATCGCCACCGATCTGGAGGCACAGGCGCGCGCGCTTTACTCGGCGTGGAATGACCATTTCGCACCCCTACTGCGCGAGGCAGGCGCACCCGGCAACGCCACCTTCCTGAGCGAGGACGAGGCGCTGCGCGCGCTCTACACGCAGGTGCTGAGCGCGCTGGAATTCACCGCAAACAAACGGCTCGGCCTGCCGATGGGCACGTTTGAGCGCCCCCGCCCGGCGCTGGCCGAAGCCCGCCGCTCGGGCCGCAGCCTGCGACAGGTGCGGCTGGCGGCGGGGGCCGCGCATGGTCTGGCCACCGCGCTCGCCGATTGGGACTTGCCCCAGAGCGACGCCGCGCTGGCGCGGATCGAGGCGGCAGCCGACACCATAGAAAACCCCGCCTTTCAGGACATCACCGATCCGCAGGCGCGGCCGCGGATCGAGGTGCTGCAACAGGCGGTCAACGACCTGCATGACGCCATCGCCGCAGAGATCGGCACCCGTCTCGGCATCGCGCCGGGCTTCAACGCGCAGGACGGGGATTGAGTCGATGACCACGCGCCGCGCCTTTCTCGCCTCGCTTCTGGCCACCGGGGCCACGCCGCATCTCGGCTGGGCAGCGGCAGGAAACCCCGCCTATCTCGCCGCCGCGCGTGACACCGCAGGCGGCTTTGCGCTGCACGGGCTGGACGGCGACGGTCACAGTCTTTTCGCCATCCCCCTGCCCGCGCGCGGCCACGCCGGCGCAGGCCACCCAACCCGCGCCGAGGCCGTGGCCTTCGCCCGCCGTCCCGGCACCTTCGCGCTGGTGATCGACTGCGTGACGGGACAGGTGCGGCATCGTCTGAGCCCGCCCAAGGGGCGGCAATTCAACGGTCACGGATGCTATGCGAGGGACGGGGCGCGGCTCTATACCGCCGAACAGGAGAGCGCAACGAGCGCCGGGCGGATCGGCGTCTGGGATGTGGCGGCGGGCTACCGGCGCATCGGCGATTTTCCCTCGGGCGGGATCGGCCCGCACGAGATCCGCCTGATGTCCGACGGGGCCACGCTGGCGGTCGCGAATGGCGGCATCGCCACCGACTTCACGGATCGGCGCAAACTCAACATCAAAACGATGCGCCCCAATCTCAGCTATCTCGACCTTTCGGGCGATCTGCTGGAGCAGGTGGAACTCGCCCCCGACCTACACCAGAACTCCATCCGCCACCTGGCCCTGCGCGCCGACGGGCTCCTGGCCTTCGCCATGCAGTGGGAAGGCGCCGACGGCGCGGCACCACCGCTCCTCGGCCTGCACCGGCGCGGCACCGATCCCGTGCTGGCCGAGGCCCCGCTGGCCGCCGAACTCGCCATGCAGGGCTATGCCGGCAGCGTCGCCTTCAGCGGCGACGGGGCGCAAGTGGCCATCACCTCGCCGCGCGGCGGGCGCCTGCACCGCTTCTCACCCAACGGTCGCTTCCTCGGCGCGGTCTCGCGTGCCGATGTCTGCGGGCTCGCGTCGCGCGCGGACGGTTTTCTCCTCAGCGACGGTCTGGGCGGGCTGCTCGCATTCGACGGGACCCACCCTGAACCGCTGTCACAAGGATCAATGGCATGGGACAATCACATCGTCTCGCTGTCTTGAAACCGATTGGGCGAGACCGCAATTTGAGGCGTGCTGACCAGTCCATCCATACCGACCGCACTCCGCCCGTGTGAGGGATTGCGGAAATTAACCTGCAAGTCACGACAAAGGGGCGCGGCCTGCTGCGCCGTTTCCCTGAATTGAGGACCAGCCACACGATTTTGATGTCGAAACACCGCTGATTTCGCTTTATGAGGGCGCAGAACCGTTGAACGGAACTATTTCTTCAGAATCGGAAGTCCCATGACGTCATATGAACGCAGCAACCCGAGCCCGGAATATCTCGACATGGTCGCCATGTATGAGACACTGCACGAAGAAGGCGAGAGCCTTGCCAAGAAAACCGGCAAGGAGACCTTTCCCGGCAAGATGCTGATCCGACACACGCCGGGCATCAAGGAGATGATCGACCGCACCGGCGCGACCAGCATCCTCGATTATGGTGCGGGCAAGGGCGCAGGCTACGAGCAGCGGGATGTGACCCTGTCCAACGGCGATGTCGCCTCCAGCATTCAGGACTATTGGGGCGTGAGCGACATCCGCTGTTACGATCCAGGGCATGAGCCGTTCAAGGAATTGCCCGAAGGCCAGTATGACGGGGTGATCTGCACCGATGTGCTAGAGCATATAACTACGCCGGACGTGGCATGGATTGTCGATGAAATGTTCGGCTATGCACGCAAATTCGTCTATGCCAACATCGCCTGCTACCCGGCGGTCAAATTCCTGCCCAACGGGCAGAACGTGCATTGCACAGTAAAGCCGCCTGAATGGTGGGCAGGGCTGTTTCACGCCATTGCCATGCGCCATACGCATGTATCGTTTCGACTGATCACCTCAACAGCAACGGGGCGGAAAAAGAAATTCGGCTTCGCCAAGAACCGGGCGAAACACTATCAAACCGTCGAGAGGTTCGCATGAGATACGGCATCCGCGTTTTGCACACTCACCCGATTCGAATGCAGAAGCATGAATGTAATCAACCAGGTAAATGAAACGATGACTGAGCCTTTGGCTAAGAACGGCAAAACGGCGTCACGCCCGTATGCAAGGACTGAGTGGCCAATTTACATATTGTCGCTTGAGGGCGAAGAAGAGCGCCGCGCGCCCCTTCTTTCAGCCCTCGCCGATATGGGCCTTTCAGCAGAGGTGCTGATTGGTGTGGATGGCCGAAAGGGTTTGCCTGAACGGGCGGAGGAACAGATACTCAGACAAAGGCTGGACCCCGCAAAACGACCTCTGACAGACGGCGAGTATGCCTGCGCGCTGAGCCACGTGAACGCCTATCGCAATATTCTGGATCAAGACGTTCGAGGCGCGATCATCTTCGAAGACGATGCGCGCATTGACGACGGTTTCAAAACGTTTGTCGAGGCTCGGGGCTATGCTTTGGGTGACATGGTGCTCCTAGGTCACCGCCGCTGCTGGGTGAGCCGGTTTGACAACCGTAAGATCAGCCCACGCCTAAATCTTCATCGGATTGCGATAACACCTCATCTCGCACATGCGTACAGTGTCTCATCTGACGCAGCACGGGCACTCCTAGAGGCTGCAACGCCTGTCAGAGAGCCTGCGGACTGGCCTTGCGAACTCTCTCGCATGAATGTGTTCGCGATAGAACCGCAGGTGGCGCATCAAAGAACGCAAGACCTAGGGCATTCTCACCTTGAGGCAGATAGGCTGGAGTTGCTTTCAAAATACAAACCAATCAAATCGCAAGGCAAATGGAAGCGTCTGATCAGAAAGCGCTCAAGACATTCTTGGTGGCGGTCATGGTTGATGAAAAGAATGAATCGCCGATTGTCATAGTGTTTCAAAGGCATTGATCTGAGGTATCCTGTAAACATCAGTTTACCCCGCCCGAAAAAGGCGATTGGCCTAGCAGTGCGACCCCTTCGTAAGGATTGACATGTCAGACAGCCTAATACCGAAAACGCTCGGACATATCTGGATAGGTCCATTGTCCCCGCCGCTGGAATGGATGCAAACTTGGCCAGACCTTCATCCCGAATGGAGTTATAGAATCTATGACAACGCGTTCTTGAAAAATGAAACCTTCGAAACGCAAAGCCAGATAAACGAGTACATCAGACGCGGTGCATATGCAGGCGCTTCCGACCTCATGCGATATGAAATTCTCTATCGGTACGGCGGTTTCATTGCAGAAGCAGATAGCCTTTGCCGCAAGAATATTGATGGTTTATTGGAAAGTGGCCATTCCATTTACACCGTGTACGAAAATGAATTCGTACGAGGTGACTTAGTATCTCCAATTCTGGCATCCGCACCAGGCCATCCGTTTTTACGTCTCTTGATCGATACAATCAAAACCGTGACGCCCCTGCACCTCGACACCCCTTGGAAACAAACAGGCAATTTGTTCATTGCCGAGATGATCAGGCTTCACAGGCCTGACATCAAGATCTGGCCGTCGCATTACCTCATACCACACCATCATACAGGTGTAAGTTATGAGGGCACCGATGAAATATACGCGGAGCAGTTCTTTGGGACGACAAACAAAATCTACAAGGTGCCAAATCGCTATACACTCCTATTGGAGAGGCAGCGCAAAATGTATAAGAAGCTCCGCAAGAAGGTGAAAAAACTACTGTAATGCCCAAGAGAGTCCACGCACTCCTCGCCTCGCTTCCCGCCGCGGGAGATCTGATCTGGCAAAAGACCAAGCGTCGCCTCGTGCGGCTCAAGCTTGATATTGCCGGTGCGGATGATGCCACGCATATCAACGCTCAACGACGTTTGCGCGGGAAGGACCAATATCGGCGTCTGCAAAAGGCCGAAGCCGTGGTGGTGTCCTTCGGCAAGAGTGGGCGCACCTGGCTGCGGGTGATGGTCTCGCGCCTCTATCAGCAGGTCTATGATCTGCCCGAGGACACGCTCATCGGATTTGACAATTTCCATAATATGGATCGCCGGGTGCCGCGGCTTTTCTTCACACATGACAACTATATCGGCGACTATACCGGCCATACAGACACCAAAATAGATTTCTACGACAAGAAGGTGCTGCTGATGGTGCGCGACCCGCGCGATGTCGCGGTCTCGCAGTTCTTCCAGTGGAAGTTTCGCATGCCCGCCGAGAAAAAGGCCCTGAACGACTATCTGCCCGATGGCGATGACAGTTCGATCTATAACTTCGTGATGCATGACGGCGGCGGGCTGCCCAAGGTCATCGACTTCATGAACATCTGGGCTCGTGAGCGTGACAACCTGCGCGCACTTTCGGTGATCCGCTACGAGGACATGCGCGCCAACCCGCATGAAACCCTGACCCAGGTCGCCGAGTTCCTTGACATCCCCGCCGATGCCGCGCGCATCCAGGAGGCGGTCGATTACGCCTCATTCGAGAACATGAAGAAGAAAGAGGCCGACAGCAGCTTCCGCATGAGCGGCGCGCGCGTGGCCCCCGGCGACAAGAGCAATCCCGACAGCTACAAGACCCGCCGCGCCAAGGTCGGTGGTTTCCGCGACTACTTCGAGGACGACCAGATCAAGGCGATTAACGCGCTCATGGCCGACACGCTCGACCCCGTGTATCGCTACGACACGGACACCACAGCCGACAGCAAGGCAAAATGACGCCGTCCGATACATCGCCCCGCATCTGGCGAGTTCTGGGCGACAAGAAGGGCGATAACAGCCAGGTCGACGTGATCGCCGAGGCGCTGGAACGAACGCACGGCTGGACGTCGGAACTGCGTCACCTCGAGATGCTGCCGAAATATGTCAAGGGCAAGCCGCGCGTCGCGCCCACCTTGCACCATATCGACCGCGCGCGCAGCGACCCGCTGGAGCCGCCCTGGCCCGACCTGATCCTCACGCGCGGGCGCCGCCCCTCGAATGTCGCACTCTGGATCAAACGGCAATCCGGCGGGCGCACGCGCATCGTGCTTCTGGGCAAGCCCGCAGGGTGGCTGTCGCATTACATGTCGCAGTTCGACCTGGTCATCACAAGTTCCGAAACCCTGCCCCCGCCCTTCGACAACGTCATGCAGATCGACCTGCCGCTGATGCAGATCGGGGCCGACCGGCTCGCGGCGGGGCGCGCGGAATGGCAGGATACGCTTGCCCCCCTGCCCCGTCCCTTGGTTACATTCCTGATCGGCGGGCCGACCAGCCCCTATGTCTACAACACCGAGGCCGAGACCCGCCTGCGCACGCGCATCGCGCAGGTTCTGGCCGAGGGCGGCACGCCCTACCTCGTCGGCTCACGACGCACGCCGCCGGGGTTTCTGGACCGTCTTCAGACGGGATTTCCCGACACGCTGCGCGTGTTCGACTGGGCCCATCCCGAGGGCGAAAACCCCTATACCGGCCTTCTGGCCCTCGGCGACCGGTTCGTCGTGACCGGCGACAGCATCTCCATGCAGGTCGAGGTGGCCCGGCTTGGCAAACCGCTCGAAATCCTGCCGCTGCCCTTCGGCTGGCTCGGACGGCTCGACGATGCGCGGCGGCGGCTCGCGGCTTGGATGTTCCAACCCGCCCGCGACGACCGCCCCGCCGAGGCCGCCCGCCTCGCCATGGCGCGCGGGCTCTATCATCTCAGGCTGATGCAGCAGACCCGGCATTTCCCGCGCTTCCACCAGATCCTGATCGATCGCGGTCTGGCCAGTTGGGCCGATGACGCCGACACAGACAGCCTCACTGATCAACAGATCTCGACGGCCAGCGCGGAGGACGTGACCCGCATCCTGCGCCGGATCGATCCGCTCTTGCGCGGGGTGTGACATGACCCATCCCAACATCTGCGTCATCAGCAACCCGACCAGTGGCAACAACCGCAAATGGCAGGACCGGATCGAGGCCCGCCTCGCCAACTACGCCCATGTCCGCCACCATGTCACCCGCTCCCCGCAAGAGGCCGAGGCGCTGCTCCCGGACCTGGCGGCGATGCAACCCGATGTCGTGGTCATCAATGGCGGAGATGGCACCATCGCCGCAGCACTTGGCATGATCCTCGATCACTGGGCCCCCGACCGCCTGCCCCTGATCATCGTGCTGCCCGGCGGCACCGCCAACATGACGGCAGGCGATATCGGCACCGCGTCCTCGCATCGCCGCGCGCTCAAGCGGTTCTTTGCCTGGCTCGACCGTGGCGCGCCGCTCGACGGCGATATCCGCGAGCGCCACATCATGCGCGTCGAAGGCGCCGCCGACGGCAAGGTGCGCCACGGCATGTTCATGGGCACCGGGGCCATCATGCAGGCCACGAAATTCGCCCATAGCGAGGTGCATTCGCGCGGGCTTGGCGGCGAAATCAGCCTCGGGATGATCCTGATCCGCTCGGTCTGGGGGCTGATCCGGCAGGACCCGAAATTCTACCAGCCGACTCATGTGGCCATGCAGATGACCGGCGCGGCCGGCGCGCAGGTCAGCCGCGACGAAGCACCGATGCTGATCCTCGTGGCCAGCACGCTCGAACGGCTCTTTCTCGGCATCCGGCCTTTCTGGGACAAGGGAAAGGCCCCCATCGGCCTCACCGCGATCCGGGGCGGCGCCGCGCGCTTTGCCCGCGCCTTCCCGTCGGTGCTGCGCGGGCACCCGAACCGCCATGTAACGGCGGAAAACGGCTATGAGAGCTTTCGCGCCGGGCAGATCGCGCTCCGCTTCGAGGGGGAACTGAACCTCGACGGCGAACTCTTCGCCACCTCCGGCCCCGATGCCCCGCTCACGATCACCGCCGAGGGGCCATTGCGCTTTCTGCGTCCGCGCTAGGGCGCGACGCTTGTTTGCCAGCCCGCCCCGGGCCTATAGAAGGCAGGTGATTTCTCGATGCAAGGCACGCACAGCCCATGACTGGCCCACAGACACCGGTTGAGTATCCCACCCCGGAGGGCCCGGATCAGGACACCTCTGCCCCCCTGCGCGTGTTGGTGACGGCGCTCCAAGAGCGGTTCGGCGACGGGCTTCAGGCGGTCATCCTCTATGGCTCCTGCCTGCGCAGCACCGATCTTCTGGACGGGCTCGTGGATTTCTACGTGCTGGTCGAGAACACGCCGCGCGCCGAACCCCGGCTCTGGCTGCGGCTTGGCGGGCGTATCCTGCCACCCAATGTCTATTACCTGGAAACCCCTCTCGACGGACAGACCGTGCGCTGCAAATACGCGGTGCTCAGCCTCGCGCAATTCGAACGCGGCACCGGTCCGGGGTGGTTCCACTCGTATCTCTGGGGGCGCTTTGCACAACCTGTGAAACCGGTCTGGTGCGACAGCCCCGCCACCCGCGCCCGGCTGCACGCGGCCTTTCTGCGCGCGGGCGAAACCCTGCTGCGCCGCGCCATCCCGGCGCTGCCGCCCCAAGGGCGACTGGCGGACCTGTGGCAAGGCGCATTGGCGCTCAGCTATGCCACCGAACTGCGCGCTGAACGTCAGGGCCGCGCCGCCGAACTCGCCGGGCACGGGCAGGCGTTCTTCGCGGCGCTCAGCCGCTGCCTCGAGCCGAGCCTTGGGGGCCTCCTCGAGATCGGGACAGATGACGGCACCCTGCAGTATCGCAGTCACGCAAGCCGCCGCGCCCGCCGCGCGGCCCCGATGCTCTGGGCACTGCGGCGGATGCAGGGCAAGGCACTCTCGGTGGCGCGCCTGATCAAGGGGCTGTTCACCTTCGAGGGCGGGCTCGATTACCTCGCCTGGAAACTGTCGCGCCATTCCGGTCAGGAGGTTGTGATCCCCGACAAGGTGCGCCGCCGCCCGCTGATCCATATCTGGGGCTTCATGCACCACCTCTATTCACGTGGTGTTTTTCGCTGACTCGGCGCGTAGTGCAAGGCGCACGCAAGAATCCGCGCACAAACTGAAACACAATGACAGTTTCAGGGCGTTTTTCGGCTTTTACGTGATCCAGATCAAAACAGTCAGGTGTTCAATTGTGTTTCTGAGACATGGCGTCTGACGGAATTCTCCTGTATAGAGCGCCGCAGAAAAACAAAATCGAGGTTGCGGATCCACATCATGAAACACGCCGTATTCATCCAGTCGAACCACAAGCAGATCGTCGGTGCCATTGCCGCCGAGCACGCGCTGCGCCGCTATTCCACCAACAACGACAAGTTCGAGGTGCATATCGTCAACAGCCGCGACTACCCGTTCTTCTTGGCCCGCGAAGGTCAGGAATACATGCGCGACGGGGTCAAGCGAGTTTGGCTGAACGAGGACCTTCAATCCTTCACCCCGACCCGCTTCATGCCGCCCGAGTTGATGGGCTATGAGGGGCGTGCCGTGGTGATCGACCCCGACGTGTTCGCCTGCGCCGACATCTGGGAACTGCTGAACCGTGACATGAAGGGCAATGCGATCATGGCGCGCATGCGCTCAGGCACCAAGGGCCTGATCGACAAGGCCTATGCCAGCTCCGTGATGCTGCTTGACTGCGCGCAGTTGACCCATTGGAAGGTCGAAGAGCAGTTCAACGACATGTTCGACGGTGACCACGATTACTCGCGCTGGATCGGTCTGCGCAACGAAGACCCCAACAAGATCGAATTCATCGAGAACGAATGGAACGATTTCGACAAGTTCACCACCGACACCAAGATGCTGCACACCACCCGTCGAAAGACCCAGCCGTGGAAAACCGGTCTGCCGGTGGATTGGCGCCCCGCGGAAAAATTCCGCCTGTTCCCGCCAGCGGCCTGGGTGCTGCGCATGCGCCGCAAGATCTTTGGCGAATACGGCCTGATGGGCAACTACAAGGAACATCCCGACAAGAACCAGGAGAACTTCTTCTGGGGTCTGGTCAAGGAATGCGTCGAAGAGGGCAAGATTTCCGAAGAGTTCCTGCGCAAGGAAATGGAAGAAAACCACGTCCGCCACGACGCGCTTGAGATGCTGAAGCATGTGCCCGACCTGCCCGCAGGCACCGCGCATCCGCTCAGCACCGGAAACCTGGCCAAGGCGGCCTGATCCGAGACATTGGCGCGGGCCCCGGCCCGCGCCTCTCAGAAAAGCGCGCGGATCCTGTCGCGCGCGTCTTGCGCTCCGCCCGATGGGTCGGGGCGCAGTTCTTTTGCCCACCCCTCGCCCTGCGCCACCATTGGCGCGGCCTCGTCCAGCCAGCGTGCGCGACCGTCGCGCACCAATGCCTCCTGAATACGCGAGATGTCCCGCCGCATCCGCACCGGCGCAAAGCGCATCGCCAGCGCATGGCTCAGCGGCTTGTGCCGGAAATTGTGGGCGCGAGTCCACCAGCGATCCGGCGGGTCACCGGGATCGAAGATATAAAGCGGCCGTCCCAGGCTCGCCGCCTCAGCCAGCATCGACATGCTTTCGCCGGTGACCACGAACCGATCCGCGAGGCCCAGAAAGGCGGGGTATGGGTTGTCCTCCACATCCGCGCCGCCACGCTCATGCCACCAATAGCTGCGCGCAGGCACGTCGAGCGCATCGCGAAACGCCTCCGCGACCGCGCGGGGCGTGCGCGGGCTGCCACTGACAAGGGCGCTGCCCCCGGTCTCCGCCACCAGCCGGTTGACCCCGTGCGCCAGGCGGCGCGCCTTGTCGCGGGTAAAGACGAACGGCCCGCTATCACCCCCGATCAGCACCGTGGTGAAGGGACGCGGCAAATGCCCGAGCGCGGGCACCACCCGCTCCGCCGCCGCATCCACGCCTGCGCGGGTGAACCGGTGCATCGGCAGCGGATTGACCAGAACGTTGGGCGCAGGCTCTAGAAAATACTGCGGCGTGCTGACAATCAGGTCGTAGCAGTCAGGCGGGGCCCAGGGACGCCCAACATGTACCAGCCGCACGCCGCCACCCGCTTGCCGCCTAATCCAGCGCGCAACCGGTTCGTTGCGTCGCCCGGCACTGATCACGAGATCCGGCCACGGCGGGGCCAGCGAGCTCGACACCTGCCGGTCGATCCCCATCAGCGTCGGCCCCAACAGCAGATGCGGCAGCAATTCCCAACTGCGCGCAATGATGCGTTTCTCCTCGAACGGCCAGCCCAATGTCTCGGCCAGCGCCAACACCTGCGTGTTGTCGCCCGCCTTGCGCCCCAGCAGGCACCAAACCTTTGCCGGTTGTGTCACCCCGTCCTTGTCCAAAGCCTCTCTCGTTCTCGCTGTCGTGCGGCTCATGCCCGCCATCCTGCCCAGTTGCGCGGTCAATGCCACAGATTTCAGCCTGAAACCGCCACGCACAAAATTACCCATACAAACCCGGAGCGATACCCTCTAAGAGCAGATGACGAAACCCTGACCCAAGACCAGATTGCCCGCCCATGTTCAACGTCTCCTATCGCGAGGCATCGGCCGTTGCCTCGCGCCACCTGATCCTCACCGCCCTGTTCTTTCTGCCCCGGGCCAAAAAGATCGCGTTGGAACGCCGCCTGCGCGGCAAACAGGAATATGCCTACCTGCAAGAGGCCGACTGGGCCCTCGTGTCATGGGGCAAGAGCGGGCGCACCTGGTTCCGGGTGATGCTGTCACGGTTCTACCAACTGCATTTCGGGCTCGACACCGATTACATGCTGGAATTCGACAATTTCCATCAGCTGAACCCGAAAGCCCCCAAGGTACTGTTCAGCCATAATAACTACATCCGGGACTATCTCGGCACATGGGACAACCTCGATTATTATAAGGGGCGCAAACTGGTCCTGCTGGTGCGTGATCCGCGCGACGTGGCCGTGTCACAGTATTTTCAGTGGCGCTATCGCATGCGGGCGCGCAAGAAGGCGCTGAACGCCTATCCGGCCCATGGAACTGATGTCGACATCTTCGATTTCGTCTGCAACCCCGATTGCGGGATTCCCCGGATCGTCGAGGCGTTCAACACCTGGGCCCGCTCGATGCCGGCCCTGGGCGATGACGTGCTGCTGGTCCGTTACGAGGATCTGCGCCGCGAGCCCGCCGAGGTGCTGCGCCAGGTCGTGGCCTTTACCGGGACCGCAGGCAGCCCCGAGCATATCGAGGCCGCACGCGAGTATGCCGATTACGAGAACATGAAAAAGCGCGAGGCCGAGAAGGACGGCATGCGCGGCAGCGGGCAGCGGGTCAAACCCGGTGACACGGCGAACCCCGATTCCTTCAAGGTCCGGCGCGGCAAGGTCGGCGGCTACCGCGATTATTTCACGCCCGATCAAGTGCAGATCATTGATGCGATGGTCAATGACGCGCTGGATCCGTCCTTTGGCTACAACGCTCCCTGACGGGGGCTGCGAGGCGGTCACGTTGCGCGCGGCTGCGTCTAACTGATGTCAGCTTCGGGCCAAATACGCCACCACACAGGTCAACGCTCACGAAAGTGACAACCGATCAGCCCCCGCCCGGTTCAGCCTGCGCCCCCTGCGCCGACGCTTCCTTGCTGTAACGCTGCACCAGCAAGTAATCCGAGACCGAATCCACATCCACAGAGGCATGCGCATAGGGCAGGATCACGACGCCGATGCGCAGCCCCACGCGGCGCGACAGACCTGCGAGCGCCGACTCGAGGCTCAACCAGCCCAACTTGTACCTCAACAGCGCCCACAGCCCCAGAAGGCGGATGACCACCAGAGGCTTCTTGCGGTCCTTCTCGACCTGCCGCCAGAAATCAGCCACACGTCGCCCGTCTGCCGTCAGAAACGCAAAGAGATTGCAGCCACAATAGCCACCATCCCGGAACCGCAGAACGGTCTTTTTGAGATCCGGGTAGGTCTGGCGCACCAGATCATAGGGGGCCAGACCGACGACAACGTCACAGCCCGATTGCGCGCTGTCGCGACAGAAATGATCGACGATCTCAGCGGTCAGCAGGGGATGATCGGCGGTGGTGATCAGAACCGGCTGAGTTTCCGGAAACCTGCCCAGCATGTCATAGGCGCTGGTGCTTGGCGAGGGTCCGGGTGGGGTCCAATCGATGCGCTTCTCGTCGATGAGCTCGACAAGCCCTGCATCGCTCTTGACGCAGGCCTCGGTTGGGCCGCTCAGATGGATCGAGCCGATGGATGCAGCATCGTCCAGCGCATTGATCACACGCCGGATCATGATCGTTCCGTCTATATCGAGCAAAGCCTTGCAGGCAACACCGGTTTCATCGCGCAGCGGATCACGGTCGGCTCTCTCACCGGCTAGAATTACGGAGGTAAAGTCTTTCACGGTCTCACTTTCTTAGCGGCTGCGATCTTGATCTGCACTCGGTTGATCTACAAGGTTTTCTGGTAGACGCGATACCGCTTGTAGATCGTACTGCCAACCGCCTCAATGATATGGCGCATGCCATCATTATCTTCCAGAACCCAGCCCATTTCGGCGGATGTGACGTTCCGTTTCACCATCGCCTTGCGGACCGCGTCGATGACCAGAAAGGCGAGCGTCGGGCCAAGCCGCGAATACTGGTATTCCTTGCGCACGCCCATCAGCGCGACCCGTGCGCTGCGCGCACCCCTGACCTTGATCCGCCACAGCAGTTTCGCCCAGCCGAACGGCAGCAGCCTGCCACGTAGATCGCCGATCAACTCATTGATGTTCGGAAACGCGGTGATAAAGGCCACCGGCCGTCCCTCGATCTCGGCGATCTGAATGAAATCGTCAGGCAAGAGCAGCGACAGTACCTTGGCGGTTTCTTCGAACTCCGCGTGGGTGAAGGGCACGAATCCCCAGTTGTCCGACCACGCATCGTTGAACATATCACGCATGGCCTCGAAATCGGCGGCCTTGTTCTTGCGGTCAAGCGTGCGGATCTTCACGGTCCGGCTGGCGCGGGTGGCCAGTTTCTGCATGACATCAGGGGCCACGAAATCGGGGCGTACCTTGTAGGTGAGCAGGTCCTTGACCGTCTCGAAGCCCTGCTCCTCCACCCGCCCGGAATAATACCGTGGCGCATGGCCCATCATGATGAACGGTGGATCGTCGAAATTATCGACCAGAAGCCCCAAGTCCTCGTTGATCGACAGGTTGTAGGGGCCCCGCACCGAGGCCGCGCCGCGCGCGCGCAGCCAGTCTTGTGCCGTCTCGAACAGCGCATCGAAGACAGCGCGCTCATCGATCGCCTCAAGCATGCCAAAATAGCCGATCTTGCCCGCCTCGTCCTCGGGCTGCATCTGATCGAGTTGTGCGGTGATCCGCCCGACCGGCGTGCCGTTGCGATAAGCCACCCAGGCGGCGACCTCGCAATGTTCAAAAAGCGGCTTGTTTTCGAACACGCGCTGCTTTTGCTCGAACATCAGCGGTGCCACCCAAGCGGCATCACCGGCGTAAATCCGCTCTGGCAGGTGCAGGAAGTCATTTACCGTCTGACGGCTCCTGGCCTCGACGAGAGCAATCTGATCCCGATCAGACGTGTCGGATGACATGGGGGGCCTTTCTTGCAGTGACTGTGACCTTCCGCGCATTTGCACGACAGACCGACAACAGGTAATGTCAAAGCTGTCCACGATCTGGCTCGGGACACCTTGAGGTCGCATTGCGCACAGGCCAATACGCCCGAAACGGAACCGGACAGACGAACCTTGGAAACTGCTTGCAATTCCCGCATCCAACCTCAAATAACGGCGCAAGTATCCACTTTGAAAAAGAAGAAGTCGAGTCTCCTTGGCCAAATTCATCCTTGGAAATGCACATCGTAACACGGCGTTCAACAACGCAATCGCGCGGAACATCCTGTGGTTCGCCGATCTCGTTTTCGTGGGCGCGGTGCTGGGGCTTTTCCGAGTTTTGCCCTTGGCTTGGGGCTCTGCGCTCGGGGCCCGCGTCGGCCGTATCTTCGGCAGAATCGCCAAGCAGCGGACCCGGCACATTCGCGCCAACCTGTCGCTCGCCCTGCCCGACAAGTCACCGGCCGAGATTGACCGACTGGCGCAACAGGTCTGGGAGAACGCAGGCGCAGTGATGGCGGAATATCCCAATCTGCCCGCCTTCGGTGATCCGCGCCGTGACCGGCTCGAAATCGAGGGCCATGAGCATATCTCCGCCGATCAGACCCCCGGCCGTCCTGTGGTCTTCGTGGCTGCGCATCTGGCCAATTGGGAGGTGATCGGCGCCGCGATCACCCGGATGGGCATCCCGTCCTGTGCGATGTATGCGCCACTCTCCAACCCATGGCTTGACCGCAAGATGCGCAGCTATCGTAACGCGCTCGGATGTGAGTTGATTTCGCGTGACGCGGGGCTGCGCGGGTTTCTTGATGCGCTCAAGGCCGGAAAATCGCCGATTATCATCACTGACAGGCGTATAGAGGGCGGGAAACAGATTCCGCTCTTCGGTGAAGACAAGGAATCGTCCATCCTGCCCGCGCGTCTTGCCCTGCGGTTCGGTGTTCCTTTGGTGCCGGTTCAGGCCATGCGTTTGCCCGGCGCCAGGTTTCGCGTGCGCTTTCACGCGCCCCTCCACCCCCATGATCCGGAGGCCGATCGCGACGATCAGGCCATCGATCTTGCGCATCAGGTCAACGACAAATTTGAACAGTGGATCACAGCGCGCCCCGGCGAATGGCTGTGCACCAGCAAAATCTGGCCATCTGCTGTTCTCCGAGCTAAAACAGACATATATACGGAAGTGCGCAGAGCAGCCGAATAACTGGAGTTTCACAATGTCGAACCATCAACCGAGTCGCACCCACCGCGTCGACGAGTCGGTGCGCCTGTTCAAGAATCCGATCCTCGAAAAACTGAGCCATGTTCACCCGATTGTCCCGCTTCTGGTCTGGGGCCCTGTCGCGATCTGGCTTCTGGTGCGCGCGGTGACGGTTCATCAGATCGGCCTTGCCGGAATGGCGGTGATCGGTGTTGCGGGGCTTGTGACATGGACACTGGCTGAATACCTGCTGCATCGCTACCTGTTCCACTTCGAGCCAAAGACCGATCTGGGCAGACGGTTCATCTACCTGTTCCACGGGGTGCATCACGACACGCCGCAGGATAAGACACGCCTGCTCATGCCGCCCGCCGGGGCATTGCCGATCATCGCCGTGCTTTACCTGATGTTCTGGCTGGTCCTGCCCTACCCCTGGGCCGAGCCGTTTACCGGGTTCTTCATCATCGGCTACCTAATCTACGACTATATCCACTATGCGACGCATCACTTTCCAATGCGGCATCCACTGCTGAAATTCCTCAAGCACTACCATATGCGGCATCACTTCTCGGATGACGACGGGCGCTACGGGGTCAGCACCCCGTTCTGGGACTGGGTGTTCAACACCTACCCGTCCAAACCGGAGAAACCGAACAGAGGTTAGGCCCCGTGCCTGCCTCTCACTTCTCCATACCGCCGCTCCGGGTTGGGGTCTGTCGATGGCCAAAAACTATCTGTTGCCCAAAGGGCTGGTGAACCGGTTTCAATGGGTGCAAACGCCAATCTGGATGATCGAGGCGGCGGCATTCTATAGCCTGCTTGGATTTGCCAAAGCATTGCCGTTTCCGGTTGTCGCAACGATATTCGGGCGTCTTCTCGGCAGCTTTGGCTATCGGAATGCCCAGAAACGCCGCGTGGTGCGACGCAACGTGTCCGTGGTTCTGCCACAGGCCAGCGAGGGCGAGCGCGAGACCGTGGTGCGGCGGATTTTCCGCGTCACCGGACTCGCAGCAGCTGAGCTGTTTCTGCTTGGACGGATTTGGCGGCGGCGGGCGCACTATCTTGAATTCTCGATTCATCCCGAGGCAACAGACATTATCGCGCGGAAAGAGGCGATAATCTTTGCCACAGCACATGTCGGCGCATGGCAGCTTTGCAACTTCATCGGGCGCGAGCATGACCTGAATATCTCGGTGATCTACGCCCCGGAACCCAATCCCTGGCTGCATCGCTTCTTTCTAGAGCGGCGGCGCGACTTCGGCGGCCCGATGGTTCCAAGTGCTGGCGGCGCGCGCACATTCCTGCGCGAGCTTGCAGCCGGAAATTCGGTTGGTGCGGCTTTCGACACACGGGTCGATCAAGGCGAGATGGTGCCGTTTTTCGGCATCCCCACTCCGACCAGCACCTTGCCCGCGATGCTGGCCATGCGCGGCTATACCTTGCTACCCATTCGCACGGTACGTTTGCCGAACTGCCGATTCCTTATCGAAGTCGAGGCACCGCTTGTCCCGCGCAATCCACAAGCCCCGCGAGCAGAACAGATCATTGATCTCACCCACCAACTCAACCAGCGGTTCGAAGCCTGGATCAGCGAGTATCCGGACCAATGGCTCTGCATGAAGCGGCGCTGGCCCAAGGCCCCTGTCGCGCCCCAATCCCCCGATGTATAAGCTGACAAGCCCCCCGCGCGTCTGGGTCGTGGACTCCCACCGCTCAGGCGAAAAGACGCAGCTGCGCGCGCTCGCTGAAGGGCTGGGCTGGCCCTATGAGATAAAGACCCTGCGCTACCGCAATTACGAGATGCGCACCAATCTTTTGCGCGGCAGTGACCTGCGCGGCGTGGACCGTGCAAACTCCGACGCGCTCGCGCCCCCCTGGCCCGATCTGGTGCTGTCCATGGGAATGCGCAACGAACCGGTCGCACGCTGGATACGCGACCAGTCGGGTGGGCACACGCGGCTGGTCTTTCTTGGTCGTCTCTGGTCTGATCCTGAACAGTTCGACCTGGTGATCACCACTCCGCAATACCGCGTGCCGAACCGGCCCAACGTGCTGCGCAATGCCCTGCCCCTGCATCCTCTCGGCCCCGAACCACTGGCCCGGGCGGCAGCCCGCTGGAGCCCGGCCCTGTCGCACCTGCCGCGCCCGTATCTGACTGTGAATATCGGCGGCACGAGCGGGCCCTACGCCTTTGGCCCGCGCGCCGCCGCGCGGCTGGTCCGGGACACGCTGGCATTGGCACGACAGCGCGGCGCATCTCTTCTGATCAGTTCCAGCGCGCGAACACCGGCAGCCGCCATCGACGCCTTCGCCACACAATCCCAGGTGCCGATGCAACTATATCGCTGGCAGCCTGGAGACCCTGACAATCCCTATCTCGGCTTCCTGGCCCTCGCGGACGAGATTATCGTCACGGCGGACAGTATCTCGATGCTGTCAGAGGCCTATGCCACCGGCAAACCTGTCCACATGTTCGACCCGGGCGCAGGACGCTTCAGCATGCGCCGCGACATGGCGCTGGCCCTGGGCGAGAGGGATCGTGCAGAGGCCCTGCTGCGGCAGAACGAGGGCCGGCCCGACCTTTCACTCGGCTCGCTGGCCTATCGCGGCCTGATGCGGTGGGGCTGGAAGCACCTGTCACGCGACATCAGCCAGATGCATCTTCGATTGGTGCAGTCCGGCCGAATGGGCTGGCTTGGCCAGCCTGTGCCCGCGGCAAAAGAGGCCCCTCCGCCCAGCGACATGGAACGCGCCATCTCCCGCATCGGTCAGCTTATGGAAACCAAGCCCTCCGGCACGCCCGGAACAAGTCGCCGCGCGGAACGCATCAGCCAGCTTTGAAGTCGCCCCGAGGCTCCAACCGGTGCACGATATCGGCGGCATCCGACAGGCGGCTGTTATGGGTGATGGCAAGGATCGTCAATTGATCCCGCAACGCGCGTAGCGTCTCGATGATCGCCGCTTCGCTTTCGACGTCAAGTGCGCTTGTCGCCTCGTCCAGGATCAGCAGCTTCGGATCATTGATCAGGGCCCGCGCGATTGCGATGCGCTGCCGCTGCCCGCCCGAAAGCCGCCCGCCCCGTTCCCCGACCACGGTGTGAATACCCTCGGGCAGGTCGCTGACGAACCCCCAAGCCCCGGCCTTTTTCAATACCTCTTCAACGCGCGCCTGCGTTGTTTCTGGATCGCCAAGCGTGACGTTGTGAATGATGGTATCGTGCAGCAGCACCGTCTCTTGCGGCACGTATCCCACCATCCGACGCCAGGCCTTGAGATCAATCTGCTGAAACGGAACGCCATCAACGGTTATCTCGCCCGCGTCGGGCCGCAAGAGCCCGATCACGAGATCCACGATCGTGGTCTTGCCTGACCCCGAGGGCCCCACGAGTGTCGTCATCTGGTGTGCGGGAATATCAAGATCGAGGCCGGAAATCACCGGGTGTCCATCGTAGGAAAAGTCAATTTTGCGCAGCACGAGACCAGATTTCAGTGCCGGTGCCACGTGCCCACCGAGATGTTCCAGCTCTTCCTGCGCACGTCGGTTGGTTTCCATCAGCGACCAATAGGCGCTCTCGCTCTGCGCCAGCTTTTGATACTGCTTTTGAACCTTCCCGATGAAATTGAAAGCCCGTCCCAATGTCACCGCAAGAATGAGCACCGTGGCAAACTCCATGGAAAGCACGGCCAACGCCATGTAAATCCCGAAGGCGATGACGATCACGAACATCAGGTCCTGCCCGGAGTTAAGCCCTGCACTGGCCAGAACCTGACGACGCAGTGCCTTGTTGAGGCGGTTGGTCTCGTGATGCAAAAGCTGATCCGCCAGGTTTTCGCGCGCCATCGCCTTGAGTGGCTTCACCGATTGCAGGGTGTCCGTGAGATGCGACATCAGCGACACCATCAGTTCGGTCTGTTTCTTGCCCGCCTTGCGGGTCACGCGCACCAGGAAATGCGACAGCCAGATGATCACCGTCCCGCCAATCAGCCCCAGCAGCGTCGCCTCCCAGGACACCAGAACGGCGACGGTGCCATACACCAGCGCCTGAATGAGAAACGTGAGTGCGGTGGCCCCGAACATATAGGCATCGGCCGAGCGCTGTGCCTCTGTCGCCAGCGCATTGGTTAGCCTGCCCGCGGGCTGATGCAGAAAAAACCGCCACCGGCTCCGCATCATGTTGTGCAGGGTTTCCAGCCGCAGGTCGGTGGCGATCTGCGCGGCGGTATAACCGACCTGACGCTGCGCCACCAAGAGCAGAATCGCCTTGAAGAAGGCGGCGACCACGATCACCACAAGCAAGGCGCCAAGCGTGATCGGAATGCCCAGCCAAGTCATGATGTCCATGACCGCCTGCTCCAATTCTCCCGGCGGCTCGGCTGTCGCGGCGTCCTCGCCGGAATAGAGGGCGATCTTCAGCATTGGAAGCAGCGCCGAGAGGCCCAGCCCCTCGGCCAGACCGGAAAAGAACAACGCCAAAACCATCAGAAAGCTGGCCATCGGATAGGCGCGGAAGAGGTCGATCATCAGGCGCATGGGTGGTCTTTCGTCAATTGGCCGGACATCTGGCGCACGCGGCACGCCAAGCTTGCGCGTCGGTAACACGAGATCAAAGCGGCCGCCACGTTTGCGCACACGCACGGGGCATGAAACCGCACGTCACGTTCATGCCGCGTGCCCGCGTGCGAGCGCAATGCCGAAACTACGGCCGGTCTCCATGTGCCCAGCCGCACCCATGTACCGGGTGGTTGCTTCGACCTGCCACCCGTCATCGGCCCGCGTGATCCGGTAGAGATTATAGGCCGCCGGTTCGTGATGCATCGACGAGGCCGAGGGCACACCGATCACCGGGGCCGGTCCGTCGCACGTGGGCAGCATCTGGTGATGGCTGCGATGGCTGTGGCCATGCAGGACCATCTCGACACCTTCGCGCTCGAGCAGCGCACAGAACTCGGCGTGATCGCGCAGGTGCTTGCGCGATGATACCGTGCCCGGCAGCGGCGGATGATGGATCATCAACAGGCGAAACAACCCCTCCGCCCGCGTCTGGTGCAGCAGCGCGACGAGCCGATCACGTTGTCCGCGCCCCACCTCGCCGACGGCAAAGCCCGGCGGCGACACCACGGCACTGGACACGCCGATCAGGGCAAGCCCACCACGGCGGCGCAGCACCGGAAAGGCGCATGTCACATCGGTGCTTTCATGTTCGGCATCGCCTTGCCAATACGGCTGCCATTGCGCGGCACCCCGGTCCCATGCCCCGGTCACCAGCGCCTCATGATTGCCGGGAATCGTCATCACTCGGGCCGGATCGCCCAAGGTATCCAGCCAGTGCCGCGCCGCGCGATACTCGCTGCAGAGGCCGAGATTGGTCAGATCACCACTGACCATGATCAGGTCAGGCACATGCCCCTGCATGTCCGCAGTCAGTCGCGCCAGGATTTCGGGACGATGGCGGCGGTGCCGCTTGGTGTGCCAGGACAGCAGCCCGAGAAGGCGCTTGTTCAACACCGCGCGCAACGGCACACCCTTTGGCAAGGGCAGATGCGGGTCAGACAGATGCGCCAGCATCACCTCAGCGCCTGTCTTGCGGTCGGGTCCCTGCATTGCCGTCGCCACCATGTCCGAAACCGGTCTCGCGCGCCGGGCGCGCGAGCCGGATGCCTACTGTGCGCTTGCGCCGGCCGCCATGTCGGACCCGGCACTGGCAGCCTTGAACGCAGCCAGAATGGCGTCGATCTGCTCGAAACTGTGCGCGGCACTCAGGCTGCACCGCAAGAGCGCCGCCGAATCGGGCGCTGCGGGCGGCAGGACCAGATTGACATAGACCCCCTCGTCCAGCAGCGCATTCCAGAGCCGTGCCCCTTCTTCCTTGGAGGGCACGCGCACCGCGATCACCGGGCTGACGGTCGAGGCAAGCTCATAGCCAAGCCCCTTGAGCCCATCATAAAGACGATTGGCATTGGCCCAGAGCTTGTCCTTGATGTCGGGGCGGGTGCGGATCGCACGCAACGCCGCATCGGCGGCGGCAATATTGGCCGGGCTCGACGAGGCGGTAAAGATATAGGGGCGGCTGCCATACCGCAAAAGCTGCATCTCGGGGTGGCGGCTGACGCAGAAACCGCCAAGCGAGGCGAGGCTCTTACTGAACGTGCCGGTGATGAAATCGACCTGATCGAGAATCCCCGCCTCTTCGCAAAGGCCGAGGCCTCTCTCGCCATAGACACCGAATGAATGCGCCTCATCGACCATGAACCAGGCGCCATATTCCTTAGCCACGGCACACAGATCGGCCAGGGGGGCAATATCGCCCAGCATGCTGTAAAGCCCTTCGGCGATCACCAGCGCACCCTCGGCGTCGCCGCCCAGACGGCGCAGGCGCTTGCGCAGGTCTTCGGGGTCATTGTGCCGGAAGGCCAGAAAATCGGCCCCGCTGATGCGACAGCCGTCATAAATGCAGGCATGACTATGACTGTCGAGCACAACCTTGTCACCCGGTCGCAGGATGCCCATCAAGAGGCCCAGATTGGTCTGGTAGCCCGTTGAAAAGATCATCGCCGACGGCACGCCATAGAACTCCGCGAAATCGTGTTCCAGCGACGCGTGCCCGGCAAAGCTGCCATTGGCCATGCGGGACCCGGTGGTGCCGCTGCCCTGCTCGTGCATCGCGGCACAGGCCGCGTCGAGCACTTCGTTATCGAAAGTGAGGCCAAGGTAGTTGTTGGTGCCAACAAGGATCGTAGGGCGGTTACCGATAATCGCCTCGGTGGGCGACAGGATCTTTTCCATGACGATCCGGCTGGGATCAGCCTCTACGGCCCCCAGCGAATCCCGAATATGTGCCAGTTCGGCGAAGCGGTCTGAAATACTCATGGCCTGTTCTCAACCAGTTGCTTGATTTGATTGGCGAGATCTTGAACCGTATTGACGTTGGCCATCATGTTCAACGGAAAGCTGACGTCGAACGTGTCCTCGACTTCCATCAGCAACTCCATCATGTTGACCGAGTCGATATTCATGTCGGCGGCAAGATCAGTCTGCGCGTTCAGCTCGTCCGACTTCGTGGGGAACCGCGCCAGATGCGTCAGCAGAGTCTGCATGATTTCCTGGTCTAGGTCTTGGGTCTGATGTGACATTCGATTTACCTTCACAAGGGTTTGACGGTGCGTCCTGGCAAGAGCGGAGACAGACCGTCATGCAGAGAGATATTCGGCTGCCAGCCGGTGGCCAGAGTTATTTCCGTATTGTCGCACACCCAGTCGGGGTGACGAAGCTCGTTGATCTTGCCGGGCGTCATCATCGGCAGGTAACCAAAGACGCGCGCGGCCAGCAGGTTTACCGCTGCAACGGATCTCAGAACGCCTTCGGGGAGCCTCAGATGCCAGCCGCGACCCCGACCTGCCACGCTCTCGACGATCGTCGCAATCTCCTCCCAGCTGTATCCTGCATCGTGACCATCGTGGAGTTCATAAGTACCCTGCGCCTGGCTGTCCAGAAGTTTGACCGCGGCGTTCGCCAGGTCATTGACGTGCAAGAGCGAGGCCCGCGCACCATCGACCCCTGGCATCGGCACAAGGCCCCGCGCCATCAGTTTCAAGAGCGGCAAAAGCTCTTTGTCACCCGGTCCGTAGATCGCCGGGGGGCGAAGAACGGCGCAGCGCAGCGCGCTGCCTTCAGCAACCTGTGCCAGCATCGCCTCGCCCGCCCGCTTGCTCGCCGCATAGGGGGACAGTCTAGGCTCACGCGCGGCCAATGACGAGACCAGGACAAAGCGCGCGACGGATGTACTTTCCATCGCCACACGGGCAACGCGCGCCACGCCCTCGGCGTTGACGGGCATGAAATCTGCATCATCGCGGCCACGTACACGCCCGGCGACATGGATGATCGAACAGGCCCCATCCATTAGCTGCCCAAGCGCCGCCGCGTCAGACAGCCCCCCGGTCACGGTCACCAGATCAGGGTGACTGATTGCCAGAGCTTGCCTGTGCACCAGCGCCCTGACAGGCCGCCCGCACGCAAGCAGGTGTGCGACAAGCGCCTGCCCGACAAAGCCTGACGCACCGGTCACGGCAACGGCTGTGCTCATGCGATATTACGGATCGGTGCCCTGTCGTGATCAACCGGTGCAGTGTCGAGGGCCTCGGGTTTGACATCCGCGCCCGCTACACGCCGCCGCCCAAGGAAATCGAGCCGCGCCCGTGCCCGTGCCAGCTTGCCCGACGAGGTGCGCGGTAAGGTGCGGGTGGGTACCAGTTCGATGATGCAGTCGATTCCGTACTCCGAGCGCACCAGCGACGCGATGGTCTTGACCAAACGCGCGCGCTTGATCTCGTCACGCTCGCGGCATTGCACCACCAGAACAGCGGTCTCCTGCTGATCCTTTTCCGACGGCACCGAGAAGGCGGCTGCATCGGTGTAGTTCACACCGGGCTGCGTCTTGGCGATATATTCCAGATCCTCGGGCCAGATGTTGCGGCCATGAATGATGATCATGTCCTTCTTGCGCCCGGTCACGAACAGACGGCCATCGGACATGTACCCGATATCACCGGTGTTGAGCCAACCATCCTCGCTCAGGGTCTCGCGCGTCATCGCCTCTTCGCGGAAGTAGCGGCTCATCACGCTGGGGCCGCGCAGGTGAACAACACCGGCATGCCGCTCTGGCAGGTCGTTGCCATCCTCGTCCCGGATCGCGATATCGAAGCTGGGCAGCAAGGCACCGCAATCGACATAACGCGCGACGCGGCGCTTTTCCTTCAGAGCCGCTTCGGGATTGAGAGGCTCTGCCACATTCTCATGCTGCATGTTCTCTGCGTCGACATAGTCGATCTTGAGTTCCTCATCCAACCCGGCAAAGCTGA
The DNA here is from genome assembly GCF_040219995.1 of Roseovarius sp. Lineage (GTDB taxonomy): Bacteria > Pseudomonadota > Alphaproteobacteria > Rhodobacterales > Rhodobacteraceae > Roseovarius. The sequence goes on from NZ_JAVJUC010000034.1 coordinate 43,574, forward strand.
TACCAAGCGAGCATTCGGCCATCCCGTAGCACGGCAGGAACGCGGTCGACTTGAACCCGGCGGGCGCGAGCGCCTCGGCAAACCGTTGCAGCGGTTCGGGGTTAATCATCTCGGCCCCGACACAGGCTACACGCAGCGCGCTCAGGTCCCACTTCTCGGCATCGGTCGGCCGCACACGCATTGCCGCCAAATCATAGCCGAAGGGCGGGCCGGAGGTAATCGTGGTGCGGTTGGTCGACATCATTTCCAGCCACTTGCGCGGCCGCATCGCGAAATCCTGAGTGCCAAGGAAATCCACCGACCGTTGCGTCGCCATCGGCATCATGATGAAGGCGACAAGCCCCATGTCATGGTAGAACGGCAGCCACGAACCGAACCGATCCTCGGGTGTCATTTTCAGCCCGTGGGTCGCCATGTCCTGAATGTTCGCCAACACGGTGGCCTGATCAATCACGACACCACGCGGGAAACGGGTGCTGCCCGATGTGTACTGGATGTAGGCGATGCTGTCGGGGGCAATCTCTGGCAGATCCTGCGCGGCAGAGACCAGTTGATCGTAATCCTCTGGCGTGCCGACAAAGGTCAGGTCGACGTCGGCTGTTGCTTCTTCGAGGAAAGGCATCCATTCTGCCGGGGCCATCGCCACCGCGGCACCGCAATTTTCGATCAGGCCGCGCAGTTGTGCAACATAGCCCGCGTGGCCACCGATATGCATCGTGGCAGGCAGCGGCACGGGGACCAACCCGGCATATTGGCAAGCCCAGAAGAACCGCACGAAATGCGGCGAGGTTTCCGCCACCAGCGCGACCCGTGCACCGGGCTCAAGGCCTAGTCCCAACAAGCGACGCGCAAGCGCGATGGCGTCTTGCTGAAGCTCGGCATAGGTCGAACTGGCATAGACTTCGCCCCGGGCGTTGTAGAAGTTGACGCCGGTTGTCCCCTGCGCGGCATAGTCGAGTGCCTCTTTCAGAGTCGGGAAGTCTGCCCGTCGCAAAGCGAGGGCGTGCGAACTGCCTGTCGCCTGCATCTCAATTATCCTTGTTTCGCTTCCGAATATCTTCGGTTTTCACGTCTTGATACCAAGTGTATCGCATGTGGCGTTCTACTGGCACAAGCTGAGGTTTCCGGTCAAGTCTGGGCCAACGGGCTCTATCGGGCCCGGCGCGTCACGAAAAAGCCGCGAAACCGGCACGCAGCACGCGATCGGCCACGGCGCCGCACCTTCGGTCGCTGATCCGTTTTCTGAGCAGGCTCATGCGGATACCATGATCCAGATCCTGAAACGCAAAATGATCCCCCATGCCCCGCCGGATCGCGCCTCGTCCCACAGGATGCGGCAACATCAGCGCACTCCCTCCAAACGCGTACTTCCGGCGGCATGGTAAACCTCGAAAAACCATATATTACAGGTGTTTAATCAAAGATAACAAGCGCTCTCCCAAGACCACCACAGGGCGGGCCAGCCCATAATGTTGCCATTGTCCATCAGACCCTGCGCCACCGCCGTCAAAGCCGTGCTCGGTTGCGATGGAAACACCCATGGTGGGCCACAACGGCACCGGGCGGGACAACACCCGACAGACCCGCCCGACACCCCGCCTCGCGCGCCTTGGGCGCATGCCTGAACGCGCCGATGTTGCCGCCAAAAGACATCGGCAACATCTTGCATTTTTTGTAACAAATGGTTTCCAACCCGTAACATAATCACAAGCGTGCGCGGCACACTCACCATATCTTACAGAATGTTATCGAAAATTCGGGAGGTTCCGGGCGGGCTAACGCCCGGACACCATCCATTCCAACTGCAACGTCGGACCTGCACCGACCTCAGCACGTTACAATCAGAGCGTCAGGATCGTCGATCCGGTAGTCTGCCGCCCTTCGAGCGCGCGATGCGCCTCGGTGATCTCCTCGAGCGGAAAGGTCTGCCCGATATTGACCTTGACCGCCCCGCTCTCGACCTTGTCGAACAGGTGGCGCGCCATATCCTGACAGCGCGCATGATCGGCGAGGAAGGTGAACAGCGTGGTCCGCGTAAGTTTCAGCGAGCCCTTGGCGGCCAGCGTCAGCAGGCTCACCGGCTCCACCGGGCCCGACGCATTGCCGAAGGACATCATCATCCCAAGTGGCTTGAGACAATCGAGCGAGTGCTCGAACGTATCTTTGCCAACGCCGTCCATCACCACATCGACCCCCGCACCATCGGTCAGCGCCTTGACCTCGGCCACGAAATCCTTGTCACGATAGTTGATGCAGTCCGAGGCCCCGTTCTCGACTGCAAGCCTACATTTCTCATCCGTTCCCGCCGTACCGATCAACCTGATCCCCTCAGAGCGCGCCCACTGACAGGCCAGAAGGCCCACGCCCCCTGCGGCGGCATGAAAGAGCACGGTCTGCCCCGTCTCCAGCGGCCAGACCCGGTGAAAGAGATATTCAACCGTCATCCCCTGCAACATGATCGAAGCCGCGTCCTCGAACGAAATGCCACCAGGCAGCGGGCAGACCTGTGCAGCGGGCATGACGCGCGCCTCGCAATATGCCCCCGGCGGGGTCGCGGCATAAGCAGCCCGGTCGCCTTCCTTGAGATGGGTGACACCCTCGCCCACGGCCTCGACGACACCCGCGGCCTCCATGCCCAGCGCATGCGGCAGGGTAAGCGGATAAAGACCGGTCCGTTGATAGACATCGATGAAATTCAGACCGCAGGCTTTGTGCCGAATGCGGATTTCGCCCGGTCCCGGTTCACCTACCTCGCGGTCGACGAGTTTCAGTGTCTCGGGGCCGCCTGCCTCTTCGATAATAACCGTGCGCGCCATGTCGTCAGTCCTCCCGTTCCTGTCGCTGCGTTCTTGTCCGGGAGATAAGTTTACTTTCCTCCGAAAGGCAATGGCAGAGCGACCGGCGATACTCTGACAGGACGGCCGACCATGTCTAAGGCCGACTGTACAACGGCCTAGTGCCGACGCAGTTTCCGGATCGCGTCAAGTTCAGCACTGCTGACGCCGGTGGATTGCGCGATGCTGTCATGGTTCTGACCAAGCCGCGCCATGTCCACCGCCTGTTCGATCATCCGGTCGCTGACCAGCCAGTCGAAATCCCGGCGCATCTCGTCCATGCGATCCGACAGGGTGCCAAGGGACGCGTCTTCGCTCAGGCCAAGTTTCGTGCCGAGTTTGTGCGCGATAATGTCCAGATCGGCCTCGTTCGGGCGAAGTGCACGCCGGTTCAGTGCTCCTAGTGTACGCCCCTGGCGCAGTGACAGTGCAATCAGGGCCGCCAGCGCGGCACAGCAGGCTGCGGCGAGACCAAACAGCGCGAATTCGATATATGTCATGAAGAGGCCCTTGGCTTAGCGCATCAAGGCGCTGTAGTCCTGAAAGATGCTGTCGGTGATGCGCTGCGCATCGACCGGGTACTGGCCATCGGCGACCGCCTGCCTGATCCGCGACACGCGCGCGGCGTCAAAGGGCGGCCCGGCATCGGCCATCCGCTCGGCCATCTTCACCGAGGCGGCATCGCTGAGGCGGACCTGATCAACGGCACTGACCGGCTGACCGGGCTGAGCCCGCGCAGGCGTGCCTGCGGTGCCATCGGTCTGCACCGTCTGGGGTCGCAGCTTGGCGACATTGGATGAATTGATCGGATCGACCATGTGACTTCTCCGGTTTTGCGCCGACGGGCGGCGTGGTTATATGCTCAAACGGCCCCTGCTCAGCGCATGTTAGGGCGCACCGTCACTTTATTCGGTCCGGTCACGATCACATGGACAAGCTGACCGCTGCGCGCGTTGGTGACCCGGATGGCCTGACCCAACTGACCGGGTTCGAGCGCGACACCGCTGGTCTGGATAAGGATCGGTCCCGCACCGCTCGCGATGGTCACCGGCGCGCCCTTCTCGACCTGCCAGTCATGCTCCAGATGCCGCCCGAGAAGCGCCTGCCCGGCCCCCAGATTGACCCGCAGACTGCGCCCGATGGCGCTCTCGGGCAGGGCGATCAGGTCGCCTTGCCCTGCGGCGGCAATATCCACCTGCTCCAGATGCGCGGGATTGAGAACCGTGCCACGCGGCAGGCTCTCGGTCAGGACCAGCGCCGGGGTCTTGGCACTGTCGGCACCGCCGCCGCCGATGCGCGGCGCGGCCTGCCCGTCCCGTATCCGGATCACGCGGTGCCAGCCCGCCGCGTCACACGCAACCCGCACCGCCTGCCAGCCCCCGGCATGAGGGCGAACGGTCGGCGCGCTCGGGCAGGGGGGATATCCGCGATGGGAGGAAATCACCGCATGCCCCCCCTGCCCGGCCGCCCGTAGCGCCTGCTCGACAAGCGCCTGCACGCGGTCACCGTCGATCTGTGCGGCACCCACAGGCACCGCACAGCACATCAAAAGCGCCGCGATCCGGATCACAGTCCGGCCTCCAGAAAATACACCCGCAGCCCGTCAAAGCTCTGCGCAGCGCGCGTCGGGTCAAGTGGGCGCAGCGTGACATCCGCCTGACCCAACTCGACCACCTCCAGAAGGCCGAACCGGTCATTCGGATCATCAACGAAGGCAAGGCTTGCCCGGGTCAGCCCGTGACGCCGCCCCAGCGGCACGCTCAACGCCTCGCCGCGCCGCACGATCCGCCCCTGTGCCGGCTCACAGGCCAGCCCGTCGAGCATGGCGCGCAGATCGTCCATCAAGCCGCCGGTCAGCTCGACCTCGGCGCGGCTCCGGTTCTGCCCCGAGACAAGGCCGACCACACCGCCCGTGGGCTGCACCGTCTCGCGCCGGAAACTGCGCGCGATCTCTCGGCCATCGGGGCCGCGCAGCATGACGGTCAGCGTCAGGCGCAACTGCCTGCCCTCCCGCTCCACCGTGACCGACGGGCGCAGCCGGTGATCGCCCGCCGCAGGCGTCGCCTGCCCGCGCGTCAGCGCCGCGTAATCGAGCGTCGCGGCAACCACACCCGGCGTTGCCGGGGCCAGGCTGTCGAGATCGGCATCGGGGTGGCGGCGCAGCGTATCGACCAGATCATGCGCCACGCGCTGCGCCAGCGGCTCGGCCCAGGCGGCCACATCGGGCGCGACCCGCACCAGTGGCGGTGTCGCGCTGATCGTCAGGCGGCGTCGCGCGGCACAGGCCCCGGCGGGCATCGGTCCGACCTGCGCGGCAACCCGCACACGCCATTGGCCGTCCACCAGTTCAGCGGACAGAACGCGATGCGACAGCACCCGCCCCGTCGGCCGCAGGATCGACAGGTCAGCGGTGACCCGGCCCTTGTCCATGACGGTATGCCCGCGCAGGCTGGCCCCGCCCGCCAAGGCCGCCGAGACCAAAGCCTCGCCAATCGCCCGCCGCCGCGCCGCATCGCGGTCAGCAATCGAGGCGACATGCGCAAAGCCCTGCGCCTCGATCCACAACGTCGCCCCGCCCGCCGCAACCGGCACCGGGCCAAGCGCCAGCATCAACAGGATGGCACGCCAAAGCATCGCTCAGCCGCCCTGCCGTGCTGCGCGCAGGATATAGGCGACCGTATCAGGGTCGAGTGCGAGCACCACCTCAAAGGAATCGCTCCCCTTGGGCGTGATCCGCAAGGTCCGCGCGCCGCGAATTTCACCCTCGACCAGACCGCGCACACTGTCGCTGCGCAGAACCTGATCGCGCAGCACCGTCTCAGAATTGATCCGGATGCCGTGGATCTGCTCGGTCAGGTCGCGCAGCGCCTCCATCCGGGCGGCGCGAATGGCCATCAGCCGCTTTTCATTGGTCGAGGCGCCCGGCTGTTTCGACACTTGCGACAGGCCCAGCCCGGTGAACTGCACGACAGGCACCGCAGGCGCGGCGACAACCGGATCGCCGGTCAGCCCGTCCTTGAGCTTGGCCACCGCCTCGGTGCGGGGGCTGGCGTCCTCGGGCAGGGCATCGACCGCGCGCGGCGCGGACATGCAGGCCCCGAGCGGCAGGATCATCAGGAACAGGAGTGCGGAACGGCAGGCTGGCATTGGCATGGGGCCCTCTTTGCATCGGTCAGGCGTGAAAACGCGTCACGCCCTGCCCTGCAAACCCTGTGCCAGCCCAGCCATCGCGCAGGCCCGCGAATGGCACGCGGCTTGCAGGAAAATTCCGGATGAGACCCGACAAGAGGATGACAGATGGCCGCGCTCAGCCCTGCCACGAACCGGCCCCAACTGGGGGCAAGCCTGCTGCCGGTCGGCATCCTCGCGGTCGTGGCGATGATGGTGCTGCCGCTGCCGCTGGCGCTGCTCGACATCTTCTTCGTGTTCAACATCCTGCTGTCGCTCCTGGTGCTGATGGTCGCGCTCTACAGCTACCGGCCGCTTGATTTCTCCTCCTTTCCCTCGGTGCTGCTGATCGCCACGGTGCTGCGGCTTGCGCTCAACGTCGCCTCGACCCGGATCGTGCTGACCGACGGGCACGAAGGCAGCCATGCGGCGGGCAAGGTGATCGAAGCCTTTGGCAATTTCGTCATCGCGGGCAATTTCGCGGTCGGTCTGGTGGTGTTCGTGATCCTCGTGATCATCAATCTCGTGGTGATCACCAAGGGCGCGGGCCGTGTCTCGGAGGTGTCGGCGCGCTTCACCCTCGACGCCATGCCGGGCAAGCAGATGGCAATCGACGCCGATCTCAATGCCGGGCTTCTGACCCCCGAACAGGCCCGCGCCCGCCGCGCCGAGGTGGGCGAAGAGGCCGATTTCTACGGCGCGATGGACGGCGCTTCGAAATTCGTCAAGGGCGACGCCATCGCCGGTATCCTGATCCTGCTGGCCAATATCCTCGGCGGTATCGTGATCGGCACCTCGCAGCATGGCCTGTCCTTCGGGGCGGCAGCAGAGACCTATGTGCTCCTCTCCATCGGCGATGGCCTCGTGGCGCAAATCCCCTCACTGCTACTGTCCATTGCCACGGCGGTGATCGTGACCCGCGTCGCCTCAACCCAGGACATGGCCGGACACATAGGCTCGCAGATCGGGCTGCACCGGGCCTGGGTGCCTGTCGCGGCTGTGCTGGCGATCATGGGGCTGATCCCGGGCATGCCCAACCTGCTGTTCATTGTCGCGGCGGGCGCGGCGGGCGCGGTCGCGTGGGTCACCCGCAACCAGGACCCGCAGGGCACGTCTGCCAAATCGCCGGGACAGGCCCCCGCCCTGCCCGCGCCCTCCCCTGCGCGCGGCGCGCAACTCACCGGTGAGGCACCCTCGAACAAGGGCGCAATCACCGCCGAAGAGGTCACGGATTACGCGCCGATCACCATCCAGATCGGCTTTGGCCTCATTCCGCTGATCGAGGAGACATCCGGCGGCGCGCTGGTGTCGCGGATCACCGGCATAAGGCGCGATGTCTCCACCGCCATGGGCTTTGTCATTCCCGGCGTGCGCATCCGCGACGACATGGCCCTGCCCGCCAATGCCTACCGTATCCGCATTCGGCAGGCTGTGGTGGCCGAGGACATGGCCTACCCGGATCGCAAGCTTGCCCTGCCCGGCGGCGGCTCCACCCGCAAGCTGCGCGGCATCGAGGTCAAGGACCCGTCCTTCGGCATGGATGCGGTCTGGATTCAGTCGCATCAGCAACCCGAGGCCGAGGCCGACGATTACGTCGTGGTCGAGCCGGATTCGGTGATCGCCACGCATCTCAGCCAGATGCTCTATGCCCATGCCGCAGACCTGATCGGCGCGGATGACGTGCAGGGGCTTCTGGATAATCTCGAACGCTCCGCGCCCACGCTGGTGGAATCCGTCGTGCCCAAGCTGGTGCCGCTGCATGTGCTCACGGCGGTGCTGCGCGCGCTCTTGCGCGAACGCATGCCGGTCGCCGACCTGCCGCGTATCCTGGAGGATCTGGCAGGCATGTCCGGCCGCCTCACCGATCCCGGCGACATGGCCGAGATGCTGCGCCCCGCGCTCGCGCCGCAACTGCTGCAACAGATCGCACCGCTCAAGGAAAGCCTGCATCTCGTCACGATCGCCCCCGATCTCGAAGACCTGCTGAGCCGCTCGCAACACGAAAGCGCCGGGCTGATCGTCGATCAGGGGCTGACCCGTCAACTCCTCGGCCAACTCAACGACGCGCAGGAAAAACTCGCCGCACAGGGCCGTCAGGCGGTCGTGGTCGTCTCGGCGACGCTGCGCCGGGGCTTTGCCGGCTTCCTGCGCGCGCATGGCGTCGAGGCCGTGGTGATGGCGGTCTCGGAACTGCCCGACAACCGCCGCGTCGAGATTGCCGCCAGCATCGGCAAGGGCACCGCCCTGCCGCAACAAACTGATCGCTGAGGAGAGATGCGATGAGCACGATCACCGTCCGCGCCCCCGATAGCGTCACCGCGCTCGAACTCGTGCAGCGCCGGCTTGGCGACGATGCGCTGATCCTGTCGAACCTCTGGATCGACGGTCAGGTCGAGATCACCGCCAGCGACGAGATGCCAGACCCGGCAGAGCGCCCGCGCAAATCCGCCTCGGTCGATGTGCTGATCGGAGATCCCGTGCCCTCTCCGGCCAGAACAGCCGAACCCGCGCGCCTTCCGGGATTTCTCGACCCACATGCACCCAAACCCTTCGCGCGGATTCTGGAGGCCGAGAAGGCACAGCACACCACACCGCAGGCCAACCACAACATATCCCCCGCGCAGCCAGATCCAGTGATCCAGCGCGACAGACTACTCTGCGCGCCGCGCATTGTGCTCGGCGGTCCAGTGGGCGCGGGCAAATCACAGGTCGCACTGCAACTGGCGTTGATGCGGCTTTCCCGCACGCCCCAGACCAAGGTCGATTTTTTCTTCTGTGGAACAGGTTCGCACGGCGACGGGGCGTTTCTGGCACAGAAATCGCATTTGCTGGGTATGGATACACATTTCATCCCCCCCGCCGATCTGCCCGCCCCCGCGACGGGGCAGGTTCAGATCGTCGTCATCTCCGGTCGCAGCGGTGATGGCCCGGCAGCCGCAAACGTGGCCCTCTCGACCCCCGAGGCGCGCGCGGCCCTGGTGCTTCCCGCCGGTTTGCGGCGCGGACGGCTGCGCGCCTTGCGGAACCTTTGGGGGGATCAGGGCGCAACCGCGATCCTGACCGATCCGGACGCCAGCCTGCCCGGTCCCGAAGAACAGGACGACCTTACCGCCACCAGCATCCTGCCGCTGTGGGTCTCGGCACCCGAGCGTCTCGTCGACGGTCTGCGCGTGATCGAAGACGCAGAAGAGGCGGCCGCCACGCCGCAGTCCAGCACCGGAACCACCGCACAGCCCCTTATTTTCCGACGTCACACCGCAACGGAGACCCGGCCATGATCGCCCCGCAAAGCTATCAGGAACAACGTCTCAGCCCCGCACGGCTGGTCGAGGAGCAGATGCCGCTCGTGCAACGGCTGGCCTGGCATTTCCACGGGCGCGTCGGACGCTTTGTCGAGGTCGACGACCTTCTGCAGGCGGGGTATCTGGGACTGGTGGACGCCTCGCAGCGCTATTCGGTCTGCGACGGGGTCAGCTTTGCCGCCTATGCCGCAATCCGCATTCGTGGGTCGATCATCGACCACCTGCGTCGCAACTCGAACCTCTGTCGCAACACGATCAGCATGCGTCAGTCCATCGAACGAGCCCGCCGCAAGCTGTCGCAAAGCCTGGGCCGCGAGCCCGAGCCGATGGAACTGGCCGAGGCGATGGAAATGACAACCGAGAAACTTCAGGACTGGGAGAATAGGTTCCAGACCAACCAGTTGCACTCGCTCGACGAGGTCTATACCGATCACTCGATCCTGTTCAGCGACAACGCCACCACGGCCGAGGACGCGCTAGAGCAATCGCAGCTCAAGGTGCTGCTGCGCCACGCGATAGAGGATCTGCCGGAACGTAACGCGCTGGTGCTGCAACTCTACTACGTCGAGGAGTTGAACGTCTATGAAATCGCGGCGATCCTCGATGTCACCACAGGGCGGGTGTCGCAGATCAAGAAAGCGGCGATAGAACAGTTGCGCGACCTGATGCAAACCAGGCTTAATTCCTGAAACCGGTTGACGAGGCGGACGCGCGAGGATCGGTCCGTCAGCTGTCCGAGTTCCACGCATCGATCAGGTTGGTCAGGTAATCCCCGGTCGAGTTGAGCTGCGTCACGATCCGTTCCATTTCCGTGAACCGGCTCAGATAGCGCGTGCGCAATTCCTCGGCCCGGCGATCCAGCGCATCAAGCGCTGTGGACTCGACACCAATGGTATCGGTGAGCGTGCCCTCACGATCAGCCAGCGCGCCCTCGGGTGACAGCGCCTCCGACAGGTAGGATTGCAGGCTGCTGACCATGCTGGGCGCAAAGCGGATCTCGGCGCGTTCGGTGCCAGCCTCCACCGTCAAACGGATGCCACGCATCGGGCCCGAAGCCACGCTATAGACCCAATCACCATTCTCTTGCGCCTCGCCGAACACAGGCACACCGGCCAGCGTCGCTGCCCCCGTCGCCGGATCGCGCGTCAGCGTGAAGCGACCGGCCTCGCCACCGCTCACCGGCAGACCCTCGATCCCGACATTGTGTCCGGTGATGCCATCGCGCACTAGCGCATCAACCAGCCCGGGATTGCCGTTGAGAGCGATTGAGAACCGCCCCTCGTCCAATGTCAGGCTGCCGTCACGCTCGGTCAGGATTCCCAGATCGGCCAAATGCGCGCCCGAGACACCAAAGCCTTGGCCAAGGATGCTCTCGATCCGCCTCATCATCCCCTCGGCCAGCGCATCCCCAGCCAGATCGCCCGCCTCGGCATCAGGGCCAAAGCCGCGCGCGGTCAGCGTCTCCACCAGCCTGCCTGTGGCATTCACGATATCGACAAAGCTCTGCATCACCTCGAGCGCGCCCTCGGTATTGGGCGCGGCGGTCACGGTGGCCGGGGTCACGGTGATGCCGGTCAGCGTCAGGCTGACACCGGGCAATAGATCGTCGATGCGGTTGTCAGGCCGCGTCACCTCAATCCCGTTGAGGCTGAGCCGGGCATCCTGCGCCGCCTGAGCCTCGACAGCATCCGGACCGGCGCTGAAATCAAAATCGGCAAGACCAGGATCGGCCCCCGCCGCCACGCTGAACCGCAGGGCATTCCCGGCTCCGGTGTCCGAAATGACGCCGAGTGAGTAACTGCCATCACCAAGGTCAATCACCCGTGCCGACACGCCCTCAAGCGTACTGAGCGCGGTGGCCATGTCCTCTAATGTGCTGCCAGGGGCGAATGTGATGGTCTGCGCGGGCTGCGAGCCGGGGGTAAAGACCGGCGGTGCATCCCCGGACCAGCGCCCGAAATCCACCGTCAACGCGCCACTGCCCACCTCCTGCGCGGGATCGCTGTAGCCGCCAAAGCTCAGCACTTGCGCTGAGGCCAGTTGCGAGACGGCAAGACGGCTTGTCTGCAAATCCACCGCGCCGGGACCGGTGACGCTCACGCCGACCGCCGCGCTGTCGCTCTGCACAGCGTAGGGGGCGAGACCCCGCATCAGGCCAAGCGCCTCGGTCACCTGTTCGGCCTGTCCGCGCAGCCGATCATAGCCCGACAGGCGCAATTCGGCCGTGTCGATCCGCTCGGTGATCAGTGATTTGCGCGGCGCGATCTCGGCATCGGTCAGCGTCTCGGACAGTTCCGAGATGTTGAGCCCGGTGCCGCCACTGTTCAGCGAACTCAGGATGTCGGTCTGCATGCGTTGCCCTCTCTGAACATGAAAACGACGGGCCGCACGACACTGTTAGGCCCGCTACGCCTAATAGGTGATCTCGATCTCGATCCGGCGGTTCTTCTCGCGGCCCGCATCGGTGGCGTTATCAGCCACAGGCATGGATTCGCCCCGCCCGACCGCACGCAGCCGTTCAGGCGCGACAAGACCCGATCCGGACAACTCCCGCACCACCGAAGAGGCGCGGGCGGCAGCCAGCCCCCAATTGTCGCGATAGGGCGAATAAGGCGACAGCGGCACAGAATCCGTATGCCCCGTCACCTCAATGTCACTGGCCTCGCCCATGGCGGCAAAGGCGAGACGGGTCATGACGTCGCGCGCCTCCTCGGTGAGATCGGCCTCACCCGACGGAAAGGCGCCGCCCGCCCCCACCGTCACTATCACCCGGTCCTTGCGTTGTTCTACACTGACGAGCCCCTGTGAGATTTCCTGCCGCAGCGCCACGCGCAATTCGGCTTCGGCGATGGCGGCGCTGCGTTCGGCGCGCTGTGTCTCGGCCTCGGTCTGCGTGGCGCGGGCGAGATCCGGCATCGCCTCGGCCAGCCCTTCAAGCAGAACCTCCGCCGTGGATTGGCCAGTGGCCTCGGCGGCACCATCCAGTGCCTTGGCCGCCTCGCTCAATTGCTCGGGCAGTTGCTCGGCAGCGGGGGTATCAAAGGTCATCACCACCTCACCGTCGCGGGTCTCGACCTGCACCGTCCCGCCTTGCAACGCGTCGCGGATGGCCTCGGCAAGCACCTGTTGCGCCTCCTCTGCGGCCTTGTCTCCGCCGTCGCCGTTCTCGCCCTCTGCCGCGCCTTTTCCGTCATCCTCGGTCACGGGACGGTCGATCTCGGGCTGTTCGGTCTCTGTGGTGTCCTGGGTGAGTTCCTCGGTCACCGACATCTCCGGGGAAGGGCTGAACTTGAGGTCAAGCATGGTCGTGCCCTGTGGCTGCTCGAACACCGGCACCTCGCGCTGCACACCAAACGAATTCTTGAGCGACCCCGCCACCATCTTGAACTTGGGTTGGTTGAACTCCGCGAAGGACAGGATCAGCACGAAGAACGCCATCAGAAGAGTGGCGATATCGGCAAAGGTCGCCATCCATGCGGGCGCGCCCTTGGGTGGGCATTTGGGGCAGTCCTCGGCGGGTTCCTCGACCGGGACGGGCAGCGGTATGGGCTTGCGGGACATGCGCGCTTTCCTCAGGCCGCCATAAGCTTGGTCTGCAGCTTGGGCGGCATCACCGCGACCATCTGCTCCTGCACATTGCGGCCCGATTCACCGCGTGCGATATTGCGCAGCCCCGAGATGACCATCTCGCGATAGACCGCCTCGGATGCGCTGTAGCCCTCCAGCTTGGCAAGAATTGGACCAAACAGCACATTGGCCAGGAACGCGCCGTAGAGCGTCGTCAGCAGCGCCACCGCCATCGCCGGGCCGATCGCCTTTGGATCGGACATGTTGCCCAGCATCTGCACCAGCCCGATCAGCGTGCCGATCATGCCCATGGCAGGGGCGATGTCGATCCAGCCGCGAATGACCTCGTGAATTTCGTCATGGCGGGTCTTCATCGCCTTGATCTCTTCGTTCAGCTGCTTGACGAGCTTGGCCTCATCCGCACCATCAACGAGCATCTGCAGCCCCTTGGAAAAGAACGCGTCGGGCACATCCTGCCCCTCGAGCGCCATCAGCCCATTCTTGCGTGCGACGTCAGAGAGTTCGACCATCTTCGCGATGAGGTCTTCCTTGTTGGCGGCTTTGGGCATGAACACCTTGGCCATCGCACCAAAGCTGCGCAGGAAAATCGGCATCGTGCATTTGTACATGACCGCAAAGAAGGTGCCGCCAAACACAATCAGGATCGCGGGCACGTCGATGAACGGCCCGAGACCGCCCGCTGCGATCATCGACCCGACCACCATGCCGACCGCCCCGATCAGACCGATAAGTGACGCAATATCCATTGCAGGACCCCTTGCCGCCTTGTCACAGCCGACACCGTGTCGACCTCCGCAAGGGATGGGGCAAGAACCATACCAAGCCGAGGGCACCACCCAACCTAAATTAAAACCATTTTGATTCAGTATCTTGAGACGATTTTCGCCCACACCTCTAAACAAATCCGGGGATCGCCGTTGCCTTATCCAAGCGCTGGCCAGCGTCGCATTCAAACCAGGAGACCTGAAGATGACCACCATCAACACGAATATCAGCGCGATCACCGCACAGGCGAACATGACGCGCGTAAACGACGACATGAACGCCGCCATGAGCCGCCTGTCCTCGGGCCTGCGGATCAACGCCGCCAAGGACGACGCTGCTGGCATGGCCATCGCGGAAAAGATGACCTCGCAGATCACCGGCCTCAACCAGGCGGTGCGCAACGCGACCGACGGCAAGAACCTGCTCGACACGACCGAAGGCGCGCATGTCGAAGTATCGAACATGCTTCAGCGTCTGCGCGAACTCGCCGTGCAGTCCTCGAACGACACCAATACCGCGTCCGACCGCTCGAACCTCGGTGCGGAATCCAAGCAGTTGCTGACCGAGATCAACCGCGTTGCCCGTGACACCACGTTCAACGGGATGAACATCCTCGACGGCTCGTTCTCCGGCAAGCAGTTCCAGATCGGCGCGGATTCGGGCCAGGTGCTGAATGTCAGCGTCGATAGTGCCGCCGCCACTGATATCGGCGCACATACCTTCACGTCGAATGTGTCACTGGCTGCCGGTGCAGGCACCGCCGATACAGGCATCGCCGCCGCGACCACGATCAACATCACCGGCTTTGCCGGTAGTGCCGAACTGACCACCACCGCAGGCCAGTCCGCACAGGAAATGGCCGCAGCCGTCAATAATGTCAGCGCCTCGACCGGCGTGACCGCCTCTGCCGTCACCAAGGTGGAACTGTCGGGCTTTTCGGCCGCCGACACCATGACTCTCGACGTCAACGGCGTGAACATCGGCACTGTTGCGGTCTCCGACACGTCCGACCTGCGCGGCGTCGCGGTCGCGATCAACAACCAGTCGGGCCGGACCGGCGTTACCGCCGAAATGGGCAGCGACAACTCCACCATCGTCCTGACCGATGCCACGGGCGCAGACATCCTGATCGAGGATTTCACCACCGGCACAGGCGCAAGTACGATGGCCGCCACGGCGCTCAACTCCGATGGCACTGCATCGGGCGCGACCGCAGGCACCCACACCGCGACCCTCGACGACACCGACAATGACACCGCGATCAGCGGTCAGGTGGAACTGAGCTCGACCAAGCTCTTTTCGGTGGGCACCGATGTGACGACGGCGGGCACGGCATTCTTCGAGGCCGCCGCCAACACCTCCACGCTGAGTTCGGTCGCAGAAATCGACCTGACGACGCTGGATGGGGCAGCTGCCGCCCTCAAGGTGATCGACGTGGCGCTGCAAAAGGTAAGTCAGGCGCGCTCCGACCTCGGCGCCGTCTCGAACCGGCTCGACAGCACCATCTCGAACCTGACCAACATCACCGTGAACGTCGAAGCGGCGCGCTCGGGGGTGATGGATGCGGACTTCGCGAAAGAATCATCCGAGATGGCACGCTCCAAGATTCTCGCTCAAGCCAGCACCGCGATGCTCGCACAGGCCAACAAAGCGTCGGAAAACGTGCTCAGCTTGCTCCGCTAAGCGTCGAAATCCCGACAGTATCGAAAGAACCCCGGCGTTATCGTCGGGGTTTTTCTCGTTTTATCAGACAGTTGAAACAACAGGATCAGGCGTCGGATTTTCGCCCGCACCGCTGACGCATTGGCGATCTTCACCTTAACGGCAGCAGCTTTCATCATTTAAGCGAAAGTTCGGAGAAAAGTTATGAATATCCACGTTTCACAGCGCACCAGCCAGAGCCAGTCCCTCACGATGACCGGGCAGATGCAGCAGGCGATCGCCCTTCTGCAACTCTCCAATACCGATCTGCAAAGGTATATCGAGAAGGAGGCCGAGGAAAATCCCTTTATCGACGTGACCCCTGCCAATCGTACCATGCCCGCGCTGCCCTATTCGGGCGGTGGCCGCGCCGAGGGAGACGATCCCGCAAGCCGCCTCGCCGATCATCCGCTCTCGCTTTATGGCCATGTGGCGGCGCAGTTCGACCTGATGTTCTCTGATGCAAGCGAGCGCGCCATCGCCGAACGCTATCTCGAAGCGCTCGACGCCAATGGCTGGCTGAGCGAGCCTCTCGAAGAGCTGGCCTTTGCCTGCGGCCTCGACATGGACGGGGCCGAGGACATGCTGTGCCGCGTGCAACAGGTGGAACCGGCCGGGCTGTTCGCGCGCAACCTCGCGGAATGCCTCAGCCTTCAGGCCGAAGATCTGGGACTGATGACACCGATCTTTCGCCGCGTGCTGGACAACCTGCCCCGCCTCGCCGCCGCCGACCTTGTCGGGCTGGCCCGGGTGTGCGGCTGCGACATGGACGACCTGCGCAGCACGCTCAAGCAATTGCGCGGCCTCAACCCCAAGCCGGGCGCAGATTTCAGCCTTGGCGAGGTGATGGAGCGCGAGCCTGACCTGATTGTCACCCGTGGCGCAGATGGCTGGAAGGTCGATCTGAACCGCTCCACCCTGCCCGCCGTCACGGTGGACGAGGACAGCGCCACCGCGATCACCCGCGACGCCTGTGCACGCGGCTATGTCGGCGAGCGGCTTGGCGTAGCGCGCTGGCTGCGCCGCGCGGTCGAGCATCGCAACCAGACGACCCTCGCCGTCGGGGCCGAAATCGTGCGCCGCCAGACCGCCTTTCTCGAACACGGGCCGTCGCAGATCGCGCCGATGACGCTGGCGGATGTGGCGCAGGCCATCGGCGTGCATGAAAGCACCGTGAGCCGCGTCACCACGGGCATCCTGATGGTCACGCCGCAGGGCACGCTGGGGCTCAAGCGGTTTTTCAGCACCGCGCTCCAGGGCGATGCCTCGGGCGAGGGCGGTGCCTCTGCCGCCGCCGTACGCTACCGTATCCAGAAACTCGTCGCAGCAGAAAACCCGGCCAGCCCGCTCAGTGACGATGCCATCGCCCGCGCGATCAGCGATGGCGGCCCGGTTCTGGCCCGGCGCACGGTGGCGAAATATCGCGACATGCTGAACATCCCGTCCTCGTTCCAGCGCAAGCGGCGCGGCAAGCTCAACGCGATCTGAGCCGCGTCATTCGGTCTGCGGCTGCGGCCGCGCATGGACAAAGCGTAATGCCGGGGCAAGGTCCTGCATCTGACGATGCAGGCCCTTCTCGCCGCGCGCCGCGATGATCCGCCACAGGCGAAAGCCCCGCGCGCTGCGATCCGCGCGCACCAGCGACGGGGCGGCACGCCAGAAATAGAGCCAGATCACCGCCTGCACCAAGCCCCCCGCGATCCATCCCAGCGGCAGACACAGCGCCGAGAGCGCCGCCCACAGCGCCAGCGCCCCCCACAGCCGCATCTGGATCAGGTGGATCGGCACCAGCAGCGCCATCCAGGACGCGCGGCACGGCTGCACATCATAGCGCCCCCCGGCGTCCACCATCACCTCCCAATTGCGCAGCCCCTCCGCCGGGGGCGCGTTTGGGACAGGATCAGGCAAGGTGGCCCCGCGCCACCGGCCAAGCGCCGGGGTTGGGCTCAGCACCTGCCAGATCTCGCCCGCGCGCCAGACGCAGAGCGCATGTTCGGCCCCATCGCGAAACCGCGCTTGCAGGGTCGCGGTCCGGCCATCAATCTCCTGCCCGTCGAGACGCAGCAGAATATCACCCGCCCGAAGGCCGAGCGCGCGACCCTGCGGGTTGACGCTGTCGAGACGCAGACAGGCGGGCGCAGCATCTGGGGTCATAGCGCGCATTCAGGGAAACGAAAACGGATTGGGTTCAGGCCGCGGCGCGGGGCGCGCACGGCGCACCGGGGCCGGTTTGCTCGGTGTCGCCGCCACGGCTTCGGTCTTTTGCTCGACCGGACGATCAGCCAGCATCCGGGTCAGCGCCAGTTGCAGATCGGACAGCCCAGCGGCGAAATCGGCGCGCGTCTCGGCATGGCTCGCCTGCATCCTCTCCGAGAGGCTGCGCAACATCTGTGGCGTGGTCGCCGGGCTGGCCTCATCCGGTTCAGCCTCGGTCAGCCTGGTCTGCAATTCCGTGAATTTCGCCTCGAGCACGGCCTGAACCGCCTCGAACCCTGCCGCCTGCGCCGGTTCGAGCGCGGCCAGCGTCTCGGTTACCCCGTCAAGCGCGGCAAGCTGCGCCTGAAGGTCGGCCACCGACTTGGAAAACACCGTCAGCGCCTCGGTCTGCGTGGCGGTCGCCGCGCGCATGTCCGACAGCGTGCGCAGATAAACCAGCCCGCCCAGCCCGATCGCCAGAACGGCCCCGGCGACGACCCCCATCATCACCGGTTTCATCACCTTGGCAAAGCCGTCCAGCCGGGCGGCGGCGGCCTGCGTATCGGCCGACAGGCGCGCCACGTCCTCGGCGCTGTCATTGGCGGCGGCGGCGGCCTCCAGCGCCAGTTGAATGCTGTTTTCAAGATCGGTCGGTGTCGCGCTCATCGCTGGCTCCTGTCAGGATCATGCGGCCGCAAGATCGGTTTCGCCGCATTTGGCCGTCTCCTGCATGCATCGTGCCAAGCACGGGCTAAACTCTGCCACCGCACTGCCGTTGAATGGGTATGCGCCACAGGGCAACCAGAGATCAGATCATGCAGATGCACCCCCAGATGACCGACATCCAGACCCCGAGACCCGGGGCAGACCGCCCGCGCAGCGCCAGCCATGGCCATAGCTGCCGTGCCAAGGCACCTTTCGCCCGCCTCGGGATCGGGCCGGGCACCTACGAGGTGGCCGAGATGGCCGGCGACAGCGCCCTGCTCGCCTTTCGCGTCGAGGGACAGCAGGAATGGACCGCGCTCGACCGGCCGATCTCGGATGGCTGGGTTGAAATCGCCGCAGATATCATGCTGCTGGATCCGGACGTGCTTTTCGAGTTCCTGCAAACCCACGCGCTACGCGTGACGACAGAAACTGAACCGCCCTACGAGATGGAGTTCGACACGCTCGGCGTGCGCTGGTCCGCGCGTCTGCTGGAAAACCGCGACGGCGAGGTGCGCTTCGGGGATGAGGCATGGCAACACGCCCGGCTTGGCCTTCAGGCTCCGAGAGACGGGCGCGCACGCGCAATCATGATCCTGCTTGCCACCACGCGCGACGCACGCGCACGCTTTGAGCCGCATATCAGCAACTGGGCGCGCCGCATCTCACAAGGGGTCAGCGTTCAGCCGATCCTTTAACACGTCGGTCACGAAAAAGGGGTCGAGAAGAGCCACGTCATCGCGTAACAGCCGCAGCGGCAGCACATCCCCGACGGACGTGGCTGCCTCCGAACGACCGCGAGGGCACATGCAGACTCTTCTTTCTCCCAGACCGACACCGCCGCCCGATGCCGCATTGCAGGAGGATTGGTTTTTCGGTCAAACGACGGAATCCTTTCTGGCCCAGTGGCAAAGGCGTGCGGAACAGCAGCCAAGACTTTACCTCTGGGTCTTTTCGATCTTCTGGCTGGTGTGGACACTGGCCTACATGGCGACGATGCACCGGCACGAGCCGCCGATGGTCGCCGTACACGCCGCCCCCCATATCGGCTATTCTGCCATCGTCTTCGGCGCGATCCTGTTTCCGCGTCAGAACTGGTGGCTGCCTATGGGGTTGTTCGCCGGACTTTTCGCCCTGACGCTGCCCAGCGCAGAAATGCAACCGTTCCTGCGCGACGGCACGGGCATGACACTTGGCGCGGTGACCTTCGCGCTCAACATGGCGCTTGGGCTTATCGCCGCATATCTGGCTCAACACCTTGCCCCGCGCATCGTCGCGCGGCACCCAGATGTCAGCCAGGATGTGGTGATCCTCTGTGCTCTTTTCTTGAGCGCGCCGCTTGTGGCTGTGGCGATCCACCTCTCTGAATGGCTTATCGTCGTGGCGCTCAGCGGCCAGGAGGCCGCGCTGTCGCTCTACGGCTACGGAGCGGAGTCGGCGGTGCATGTGCTGCATCGGGGCATTCGCGCGGGTATTGTGGCTGTGGTTCTTCTCGTGATCTTCATTCGCCCGCCTAAGCGACGTGAAGTGAGACTGATCGCGATCAGCCTGCCGTTCTTCGGGCTGCTTGTATTGGCCCAGACCCGGTTCGGACTGATCTTTCCCGAACTGCAACTGGCCACGGTGATGTTGGCCTATGCCGTTCTGATGCCTCCCGCGGTGACAGCTGCGGTGATCATGGGGGTTGTCTGGCCGTTCGCGTTCTGGAGCGGCATATTCGTGCAGCCGATCGACAGTGCCTCATCCGAACATGTGCTGACCGAAGCGGTATCGAGCGTGCTTATCGTGCTTCTGGCCCTGCTGATCGCCAACCGCCTGCAATCCGAAATCCGCAACCGCCAACGTGACAGCCACATGCTGCGCATGAAGCGCGTGCGCGATCTGGCGGATGTGGGGCGGTTCACGCTCGACCCGCAAGCGGGTTGGATCAGCATCGACGGTGCAGCCCAACGCCTCACCGGCGCGCCCGCGACCAGCGATCTGGACAGTTTCGCAAGCCATCTGGATGAGGACAGCCAATCAAGACTGACTGCGATTCTGATGCGGCCATCAGAGCACAATCATGCACTCACCCTGCACCGCCCCGAACGCATGCATCTTCCGGCGCTTGATCTCAGGATCAGCTTCTGGTCGGATACCGATCCGTTCGGCCATGTTCTATTTCACGGATATCTCGTCAACGTGACCGAAGAATACGCTCGCGAGGCCAAGCTGCGCTTTGCCTTGGCACAACTGACCGGACAGGGCAGTTCTAATCCGCAAGGCATTGATATCCCAGACCTATAGCACTCATCATATTGGGAAAACCTCCGCCAATCATGCGCACGCAGGCCCGACCTAGGCGGACGCATGACAGTTCTGGAAAGCCATTAACTATCTTTCGATAGTTTGCTCGCTATAGATAGAGTCGTGTCGACCAAAAACTCTGCTATCCAAATGCCGTTATATCCCTTGTTACAACCGGAAAGAGTATCTTGTGATGAAGCGCAGACTATTCATGACACTTGCAACCGCAGCCATGCTGATCGGGGCGGGGCCGCGCCTTGCGCATGCCGATGCGACGATCCTCACGGTCAATGATCTTGGCCGCGGGACCACGACACGTTTCAGCGACGGCGACCTCGCCGCCCTCACACAGCAAAGCTTCGAGACCGCGACGATCTGGACCGACGCGGTGCGCACCTTCTCTGGTCCGTCCCTGCACACGATTCTGGATGCAGCGGGTGCCGAACCGGCACGCTTGCGAATCTATGCGATCAACGACTACAACGTCGAGTTTCCCGCCGAGAAAATCACGGAAATCACCCCGATCCTTGCCAATCGCATCGACGGCGAGAGCTTCTCGGTGCGCCAGAAGGGGCCGCTTTGGGTGATCTTTCCCTTTGACCAGAACCCGGAATTCCAGAGCGAAGAGATATTCGCGCTGAGCGTCTGGCAGGTCAAGCGGATCGACGTTCTGACCGACTGACCGTGGCACAACTCTCCCCCTCCGGCACGAGCACCGACAGGGTGGTCAGCCCGACCCGGCGACTGTCCGCGCAAATCCTGCTGTTCCTGATGCTGGTGGCGAGCATCGCACTGCTGATCAACGCGCTCGCCTTCAAGCAACGGCTGGAGGCGATCCGCTCGGCCAGCAGCGACAACGGTGGCTGGGTGGTTGCGCAGTTGGAGGTGGACCACCAGGGATTGATGGGGGTTCTGGACGATGCGGCCTTTGCCGTTCGTCCATATGCCCCCCGCCCTTTGGATGCTGCGGCGCTCACCCGGATCAAACAGGAATTCGACATCTTCTACAGCCGGGTGGATATCTTTTCCTCGACCCTGCGCAGGATGCCAATCTCGGCGGAAACCAAGGCCAAGGTCGCCGATCTGAAGGCCACGCGCGAAACATTGGCAGAACGGATCGACGCCATTGCCGAACCGGATTCGACCGCCATCATGGCGTTCCGGCAGGAGGTCATTGATGTCTATCCGCTGGTCCGCGACATGACCGTCTCGGCGCTCAAGGAAATCACCGTTGAAACCGCCCGTGCCCGCGAAGAGGAAGAGCGCCTCTTCATCCGGTTCTTCGTGCAATCGCTGATCCTGCTTGGGCTGATGGGGCTCGGCACTTATCTGGTGGTCCGCCTCTGGCGCGAGCTTGAAACCCGCACCGCTGAAACCGCGCGCATTGCCGCGATGCTGTCCACTGCCTTCAACTCGACCCTGAACGCGGTGGTCGTCACCGACACCCGGTCGCGCATTCTCTACAGCAACGAAATGGCACAGCGCCTCCTCGGCTATCGGGCCGAACGCCTTTTGCACATGAAGCTGGAGGATGTTCTGGTGCTCGACAAGGAGCCTCCTGACAGAGAAAAAGTCACGGTCGGTCCCACTGGGCGCCTCAACCTGATCGGCAAGGGGCCGGTGACCAGCGCCTGCCGCTGCGCCGACGGGCGTGCGCTGCCGGTCGAGGTATCCTTAGTCAAGGATCAGGACATAAGCGGCCAGACCATCGTGATTGGCTTTATCCGCGACATCTCGCGGCAGGTTGCGGCCGAAACCGATCTGCGAGAGGCGCTCAGAACCGCGCAACAGGCTGCACAGGCCAAAAGCATGTTCCTCGCCACCATGAGCCACGAGATGCGCACGCCGCTGCATGGGCTGATGGCCTCGCTCGGACTGATCGAGGAATCGCGGCTGAGCCCGGCCAATCGGGCCCTACTCAAGACCGCACGCGATTGCAGCGCGCGGGCGCTTATGCAGGTCGATGACGTGCTCGAACTGACCCGGCTGGGCGAAAGCCGCGAAACACCCGAAGAATTCCGCCCTGCCAGCATTGCGGCCGACATTGTCGACGAATTGCAGCCGCTCGCCCGGAAATCCGACAACCGGATCGAGCTTGTCACCGAAGGTGCGTTCGATCTCCACCGTGTCGAGGGGCTTCCGATCGCGTTCTCGCGCGCGCTCTACAATTTGGCCGGTAACGCGGTAAAGTTCACCCGAGCCGGGCAGATCACGATCCGCATGACAATGGACGGCACCCCCCTTGACGGGCTACGCCTGCGGGTCGAGGTTGAGGATACCGGCATCGGCATATCCCCTGCAGACCAGAAACGCATTTTCGAGAATTTCGAGACCGCAGATCGCAGCGAAGTCAGCTCCACCACCGGGTCAGGGCTCGGCCTCCCGATTGCGAAGCTGGCGATTGAGCGTCAGGGCGGCAGTCTCGGTCTCGACAGTCGGCCGGGGGTTGGCAGCCGCTTTCATTTCAGCATCCCCCTGAACCTCGCACAGCAGCCCGCAAAACCCGCGCCTACGACGGCCCAGCGACCGGCGGTGCACCAGACAGAACCTGCGAAACAGGTTCTCGTGGTCGATGACAACGAGGTCAACCTCACGCTGATGGTAGAGATGGTCCGCCGCATGGGGCATCACCCCGATATGGCGCGCGACGGGCAGGAAGCGGTGGAAAAGGCGCAGGCGCGGGCCTATGACGTCATCCTGATGGATTTCTCTATGCCAGTCATGGACGGGCCAAGCGCGGCACAGGCGATCCGCATCTCAAAGGGGTCCAGTTCGCAAGCCGTGATCATCGGCGTCACCGCCCTGATCGAGACAAGCGTCGGCAGTGGCAGCGCCGCCGTGATGGACGACATCCTGACCAAGCCGGTCAGCCGTCAGCAACTTGCCGACGCCATTCACCAGACCCGGCATGCTGCGCCCTCGGACGCTGACGTCGATGCAGACATCACACCCGGCGCTCTGTCACAAACCGCAGCCGAGGCCTTTGACGAACTATGCGACATGGTCGGGCGCGACACCGGGCTGAGGCTGGCCAAGGCCACGCTTGACGATGCCGAGCACGCGATGACTGCCATCGCCTCCCGGGCGCTGTCCGATACGGAACGCGCGGATATAGTCCACAAGGCGGTGGGTTCGGCTGGCCTCATGGGGTTTCTCGATCTCTCCGAAACCCTGTCAGAGGCCGAAACGATGTTGCGCGCCGGACGCGACCCGGCTGGCACCGATGTGGCCGAAACCGGCGGCGCATTGTTGCAGGGCCTGCGCGACAGCTACGGCCCTCTCCTCCGCGACCTCCTGGCAGAGGCACAGAACGAGCAGGCCTAAACCTCATGCGGCGTCAGCATTCAGGCCCAGTTTCTGCATCCGACCGATCAGCGTCGTGCGCTTGAGCCGCAGCATGTTCGCCGCGCGAGACACGCGCCCCTCGGCCAGATCAAGCGCGGATTCAATCAGCTTCACCTCAAGCCGCTCCAGCATGCCACGAAGATCGACCGTTTCGCTGTCGCGCAGCATCTGCTTTAGATCCGGCGTCTGACCTGCCAATGCGCCTTGCGCACCGCCGGGCAGATCGACCTGCGCCGGCAACAGGCCAAGCGTGGGGATGAGGGCACTCTGCACATCACGCGCGGCGATAGTGCGGTTGCGAAACAGTACCTGTGCCCGGTCGTGAAAATTGCGCAACTCACGCACGTTGCCCGGCCAGTCGTGCCGGATAAGCATTTCCTGCGCATCGGGCGTCAATTGAAGGATCTGGCCATCCCGGCTATTCTGGGTCATCGCCCGAAGGATCGCCGGAATGTCCCGGGCACGATCGCGCAACGCGGGCACCGCAAGGGCGAAGACCTCAATCCGAAACAGCAAGTCCTCACGGAAACGGTTCTGGCGCACATCCTCGTGCAGATCGCGATTGGTGGCGCTGACCAATCTGAAATCGACCGGAATCGGCGTGCCACCGCCAACGCGCTGAATCTGTCGCGTCTCCAATGCGCGCAACAGCTTGACCTGCACATTGGCTGGCATCTCACCGATCTCGTCGAGGAAAAGCGTGCCGCCCTGCGCCTGCTCGATCAGCCCGATGCGCCGCGTCTGCGCGCCGGTGAAGGCCCCTTTTTCATGACCGAAGAGTTCCGATTCCAACAGCTCATCGGGGATCGCCCCGCAATTGACCGGGATCATCGCGCCGCTGCGGTTCGACATCAGATGCAGCGCCTCTGCCACCACCTCCTTGCCCGCGCCGGTAGGTCCGGTCACGAGCACCGAAACGTCGCTGGGCGCTATGGCCATGACCGCCTGCTTGAGGCTGTGCATGACCGGCGTATCACCAACCAGAAGGGTGTCGAGCCGCAGATCCACGGGGTATTGGTCCGTGAGTGATGAAGGTGTCCAATAACTCGTCATGATATGTCGCTCTACCCGTTAAACGCGTGCACGCACCTTAGCGGCGAACGAATTATTATTTGAGCGGGCAAAGGTTGTCGCGATACTATCTTTTGATGCGACCCGCACGAATGACGGGATCGCGCGGCAGACGCGGCAACGTGCCTTCAGGCAGTCCTGGGTGCTGCCAGTAATGGCTCTGGCTCGACAGGCGGATCAACGGATCGCCGGAACCGAACCGTTGATCGCCTGGCTCTTCCATGCCCGACGCCGCCTGCACCATACCGCGCTCTGGCGCAGGCTCTGGTGTGCTGGATGGGTCAAGACGGGCCATTGCGCGGCGCACGCGGCCAAGATAGGCCTTTCCTCGCGCCGGATCGCGTGAGTGGTAATAGCGTGTGGCGGTGTCCCAATCGCCGGTCTCGTCGCGCAATTCCCGCAGGTATCGCGCCGCATAGTCGACGTTCTGCGCCGGGTCGATCATCTCCTCCAGCGTATCGAAACGCGACCCGTGCCAGCGGTAGTTCAACTGCATGCAGCCCACATCAAAGCTGCGCTCGCCGCGTGCGACCACGGTCTCCAGATGTTTCAATGCGTCGACCTTGCTGTCGTAGTAATGCCCCCGCCCCCGGATATTCGAGGTCCAAGGCCAGGCGCGCGGGCCGTTACCACCCTGTGAGCGCCCCGATTCGGTCCGCGCGATAGCGGTCAGAAGGCCCTTGGGCAATCCATGCCGCTCGGTCGCCTGCGCGGAGAGCGTTTCGCAACCCGGCACCCCCGCAACTGCGGCGGGCGCAAGAAATGTCAGAACAAGTGCAAGATATATCGGCTTCATGACCGCGTGACTGCAAGAGCCGCGCCAATTGATGAGGCACAGGGCGGCTATGACCTGACACAGTCATTAAGTGACCGACTTAACGTGCTGCGCGCTTGGTGCTTCTGTCCGCTTAAGAAAACAATTCAGCGCCCGCCACCCGGCCCGCTATCGCAAAAAGTCGAACAGGCTCTGCTGCGTGATTTTCGCATAAGTTTGCTGCGTCGCCTCGCGAGTCAGCATCGACTGCTGCAACCGGGTCAGCGCATCCGCGAGATCAAGATCCTCGAGACCCGACACGGCCTTTTCCATCGACAGCATTCGGTTATCGATCACCTCCGCCTGCCGCGCGGCATTGGCCGACAGCGCACCCAGCCGGGTACGCTGGTCGATGAAATGGTCGGTGGCGGCTTGCAACCGGTCGATCGCCGCCGCGCGGGTCTGATCGGGCGCGACGACAGGCTGCGTGACGCCTGCCAAGTCGCTGACCTGCATCAGCGCGCCTCGCTGCACGGGCGCAACCCCGATACCAGACAGCGTAACAGTCCCATCAGCCACCAGCCGCAGCGCGCCACTCTGCGGATCGAGCATGGCGCTGATCCCAGTCTCCGAACTCAACGCATTCACTGCATCGACGGCGCCGGAGAGAGCGCCCGCCGCCGCGGTAAAGCGCACGTCAGCCTGCCCCAACGGGCCTTCAAGCGTCATCTGCCATTGCGCAGGATCGCGACCCAGCGCAGGGCGCAGATCCATTCCGCCCTGCACCGTCACACGGTCACGGGGGCGGTCCGCCACACCACCCAATGTGCTCAGGAAATCGTCGATCGTGGCAAAGATATCACCGACCTCAGCCCCCCGAAACACATCGGCGCCACTCACGCCGGTGGCGATATGGATCGATTCCGAAACCTGCAGCCGGGGCTGCCCGCCATCGCCGCGATAGATCACGCCTTGCGGGCCATCCTCAAACGGGTCTGCCTGCGTGCGAAACCCGCCAAAGAGCGCATGGCCCGCCTCATCGCGCGCATTGGCAAGACCCAAGAGCCCCTCGCGCAGGGCGCGCACCTCGGTGGCGATGCTGTCACGCTCGCCTGCCGTGGCGGTATCCGATCCCGCCCGCAGCGCCAGTTCGCCGATGCGGCGCATCATGTCGCCCGCCTCGCCCAACACGATATCAGCCTGATCGAGCCGCGATTGCGCGTGATCGAGATTGGTGCCGAACCGCTCCAGCGCCTGTTTCTGTTCATTGGCAGCCGAAAGGCGCAGCGCACGCACCGGATCGGCGGAGGGGCGCGGATCGGTCTTGCCCGATGACACCTGTCCCTGAAGAACCGCGATCCGGTCACTGACCGACGCCATGTTCTGCACGGTCAGGCTGTGAAAGAGGGAGGTGCCAATGCTCATTCAGGGCCTCATATCGCTTGCAAAAGGGTATCAAAGAGCTGCCGCGCCACCGACAGGACCTGCGCATTGGCCTGATAGGCCTGCTGCTGTTCCATCAGGCGCGCGGCCTCGGCATCGAGATCGACGCCACCCAAGTCCGATTCCGCACGCAGGGCGCTCTGTTCCTCGGCCTCGGCGGTGGTAAGGCGCGATTGCGCGGCGTTCACCTGCGCCCCCGCACGCTGCTGCAACCCAGCAAAGCCGCTGGCATAGCCGCCCTGCCCGCTCAGCCCGTCGCGCTGCCGCAACCCCGCCAGCCCCTCGATGATGCGCGCGTCCCCGGCGCTGCCGGTATTGGGGGCCAGCGTATAGCGGTCGCCCGTGGCGATGCCGCCGCCTAGGGTGACCTCCAGATCGCCGAACCGCGCCACCCCCGCCGCATCGAGGCTGCGGCTGGCCAGATGCGCGTCACTGTCAGAGTCGAACAACCCGACGAGGCCCGCGCCAGCATCGAGCACGCGCAGTTCACGCACGCGCGCAGCGCTCTCCCCTTCGGTGATTTGCCCAGACAGACGCAACGCGCCCTCGCCCGTCAACGCCACGATCATATCCTCACCGGGCAGACCCGCCAAGCGCAGCGACGTGCCGCCCGGCCCGCTCTCGCTCGTGATGTCAAGCGCGCGGTCATCGGTCGCGGTCAGGCGCAGCGCGCCGTCCGCGACCTCGGCCACAAGGCCCATCGTGTCGAGCCCGGCATCCGCCGCACCCGCCTGCGCGGGCACCGTCAACGCCCCGGCGCGGGCATCAAAATGAATCTCGATCCGGCCGTAGGAGGTGTTGATATAGCCGGTGCCCGGGAAACTCGCAGGCAGCACGACCGCCCCCGCCGACACGCTTACGGCATGGTCGATCCCGCCCAGGGTCACGGTGAAGGACGCAGGCAGGTTGCCCGCATCAAACGGCTGACCGATCACGCTTGTGACCGGCGCATCCGCCACGCCCATGCCGAACCTTGCAGCCTCTCCGGCATCAACGGGCAGGCGCAGGGCCGCCCCATCCAGATCGCCGTCATCGGTCTCGATCACCAGGCGGTTCTGCGCATCGAAACGCGCGCTGATGCGTCCCGGCTCCGGCCCGGTAACGACCGGCGCACCGCCGCTCATCGTGATCGCGTAATCCTGCGCGCCCAGCGCCACGCGCATCTGCGCGCCATCGGGGGGGATGGATTGCAGCGGCGCGCCGGTGATCCGGCTTGCCGGGGCCTGCGCGCGCAGATCGGCAGCCAGTGCCGTTGCAAGCGTCGCACCAGCGCCCAATGCCGGGTCGGCCTCGGCTTGATGCACACGGCCGTCGGCCCCCGTCACAGCGATGCGGCGCAGCGTCAGGTCGCCCGGTGCGGGATCGGACGGGCGCAGCGTCACGGCGCTGCCCGCGCCCGAGGTCTCGCGCGTGATCAGACCGGCGGCGAATCCGTCAGGGTTGGAGGTGACAAGGCTTCCGTCCTCACTCACGCCGAAGGCGCTCGCACTGCTCAGCCGCAGCGTGCCCGAAATGCGAGCGGCATCCGCCCCACCCGCGCCCAGCGTCACAGCGCCGAGTGCTGCACCATCGGGGGACAGCCGGGTCACGGTGATCGCCGCACCTTCCGACTGCGTCAGCCCAGTGAGGGTGATATCCGCACCCTCACCCTGCACCAGATGAAGCCGGTCACCGCCAGGCGACAGCTCGGCCCGGATACCGGTGCGCGTGCTCTGCGCGTTGATCGCGGTTTGCAGGGCGGCGGGGCCACCGGTGGCCAGATCGGCCTTGATTGTGACGGGCGACAGCGCCACGCCGGTCAGGCGAAACGACAGCGTGCCACTCGCAGGTAGATCCAGCGCAAGGCGCGTCTCTGCCTCGGCGCGCACCGGCAGCGCCTCGGTGATCTCCTGCGCCGCCCAGGCCGCACTCGCCCCTTGCGGCACGGTAAGTGTCAGCGATTGCGCCGCCCCCTCAAAACCCAGCACACGCGCCGGGGCCTCGGGGGCGGGGGCGTTGCCCGTCCAAGCGACAAGGCCGCCCGACTGCCCGAGCAGCGCCACGTGATCGCCCTGCGCCGACATCCGGTCAAGCGTCAGCCCGCCATAGGGCGCGGCCCCCTCGAGATAAGCGGCGGAATAACTGGCCTGCGGATCAAACCCGTTCTCCGGTATGACGAACGCCGCCGCCTCGGCGGGGCTGAGCGGTGGGCCTGAGAGCTGCCGCCCGTCGCGGGAAAACACCGAGAGCGCAGCCGCATCCGCCGCATCAGCGACGATCACACCCGCCGCACTGCCCTGATCAGTGGTGAGCGTCGCGCCCACCGGCAAGGCACCGTCGCGGGCCAGCAGGGTGAGGGTACCATCGCCGACCTGTGCCAAAAGCCCCAGATCGCGCAGGCTCTGGCCGTCACCGGTAAGGGCCGCCCCGGAATTGAGTGCCTCGGCCAGCGCCGTTCCCTCCAGCCCCGGCGCAAGATCGAAACTTACCGCGCCCGCCACCGTCGTGAGGCTCAGGCTTTGCGCCACTGACCCCTCGGGTAAGGCCATGTCCATTGCCGCAAGGCGCGGAGGCGCGGTCAACTCCGCCGCTGACGCGCCAGCCGGGATCACGCCGACCACGCCGGGGCTGATGAATTCCACCGCCTCCGCCCCCAGCACCGTGGCGAGATCGGGCAAGCCCGTACCTTGGTCCACCCGCCGCAGGGTCAGCGGTGCGGTGCCCGTGTTGTCCGGCGCGGCGCTCACGATCAGCGCACCGCCCGCCGCGACCCTGTCAGGATCGTCGAGCGTCATGGCCATGTAGCGCGCCGCGTCGTCGCGGCGGTCAAGCGTGATTCGGTCGCCATCAAGCGGCGTGCCGCTGAGGTCGATGCGCAGCCCCGGCAGGCTCAGGCTCTGTGCGCCAGAGGCAAGCACAACCCCGGCACTGTCGCGCGCCTGCCAGAGCCCGCTCGGCCCGTCATGGACAAGGCTTAGCGGCCCCTCCGGCATCGCAGCGTCATCGGTGACAGTGACCTGCGCCGCCGCATCGCCGCGCATCAGCGCGCCGGGCGTCGCCGCCCATCCCGAAAGGGTAAGGAGCGAGCCGCCTGCCTGACCGTCCGGGGTGATACCCTGCGCGTGCACCGTATTGATCTGCTCGGCCATGCGCCCGGCCCAGGCGTCAAGATCGCTCTGCGCCTGCGCGATGGCGCCGCCCGCATCACTGAGCCCACCCAGAACGCCGCCAGAGACCAGCGCCTGCACCAGTGGTGCATCGGCATCCGCCGGAACCGCCGTGAGACGCCCGTCGCCCGCCATCTCGATCCGCCCGGCACGGCCCTCTTCCAGCAAGACCGGCCCTGATCCTGCCGCCCCAAGTCGCATTGTGGCGCGCCCCCGGTCATCCAGCGTTACCTCGACCTCGACCAGCCGCGCCAGATCGCCCAGCATCGCGTCGCGCCGATCCAGCAGCGGATTGCGCGCGCCGCTATCGGTGGTGCGCGCCAGTTGCGCCTGCAAATCTGCGAGGCCCCTCAGTGTCACATTGACCTCGTCCACTGCCTGCGCAGTCTCGTCCCGGACACCGCGCGCAAGGCTCTCCAACCCCGCTGCCAAATCCGACACGCCGCCTGCAAGCGCCTCTCCGGCACTCAGCATCGCCTGCCGAAGCCCCCGGTCCGATGGGGCCAGCGAAAGCCCGTCGAGCGCGTCGAAAAACCCGTCGAGCAGATCTGGCATGCCGCCATCGCCGGGCAGCATCCGGTCTTCCAGCGCCTGCACATGGGTCAGGTAGGTCCGCGCGGCACCCTCGGCACTTTGCGCATCGCGCGTGCGCCCAGCCATCAGCGCGTCAAAGGCGCGCCGGATATCCGTCACCTCAACCCCAGTGCCGGGGCCCGTCTCGCGCATCACCGCGTCGCGGCGGCGATAGCCGGGGGTATCCACATTGGCCACGTTCTCGCCGGTCACGCCCAATGCCGTGCGATAGGCCAGAAGCCCGCCCCGCCCGATATCCATCACGTCGACCATGGATTACTCCCGCGTTTTGCCAAGGTGCCCAGCGAACTGACGATAGATCGCCTCCGACAGGCCCAGACCGGCGCGCCCCGCACCCGTTTCGGTCAGCTTGCTGTCGAGCAGGGATTGCGTGGTTTCGGTCGCAGAACTTTCTACCAACGAGTCACCAAACGACGCGGCGCGCCCCGATTTTAGGAGCTGGTTCAGAAACAGCGCCTCGAACCCTTCGGCGGCCTCGCGCAGACGCGTCTCCTGCCGTTGCGCGCGGGCCTGCGCCGGGTCGGGTGCGGCAGATTGCGAAAGAGGGGGAAGATCCATGCCGCCCCGCCTCAGATCACGATCAATTCGGCGCGCAGGGCGCCGGCGCGGTGCAGCGCCTCGAGGATTGCCACCAGATCGGCGGCGCTTGCCCCCACGGCGTTGATCGCATCCACCAGGGATGCGAGCGACACTCCGGGATCAAAGACAAAGGCGGGGTTGTTTTCCTGCTCGACCTCGATTTCGGTGTCGGGCGTGACCACCGGATCGCCGGGCACGACCACGCCGCCATCGCGCCCGGCCACGACCGTCGCCCCCTGATCGACGTTGAAATCCTCGTTGACGCGCACGGTCAGCGACCCGTGCGAGACCGCAGCCGGGGTGACGCGCACCTGCCCGCCGATGACGACGGTGCCGGTGCGGGCGTTGATGATGACCTGCGCGGGCGGGGCGGCGGGGTCGACCTCGATCTGCTCCAACAGGCCCATGAATGGTACCCGCGCAGAGGGGTCGAGGGGCGCGCGCACGCGCACCGAACTGCCATCGAGCGCCACCGCGACGCCCGCACCGAACTGCGCGTTGACCGCTTCGGCCACGGCACCGGCGGTGCTGAAATCGGGGCGGTGCAGGTTGAGCACGAAATACTCGGTTTCAAGGAACGCCGTCTCGACCATCCGCTCGACCGTGGCACCGCGCGGGATGCGGCCCACGGTGGGCACATTCACCACCACCGACGATCCATCACCGCCTTCGACGCCCAGACCGCCGACCACCAGATTGCCTTGTGCGATGCCATAGACCTCGCCATCGGCCCCCATCAGCGGTGTCATCAAAAGCGTGCCACCCTGCAAAGACTTGGCTTTGCCGACGGTCGAGACGGTGACATCCAGAACCTGACCGGGCTTGAGAAACGGCGGCAATTCGGCGGTAACCATGACGGCGGCGGCGTTCTTGGCATCGAGACTGTTGGCATCCACTTCCAGCCCCAGCCGAGAGATGATCGACTGCATGGATTGCCGGGTCAGCCCGGAATTGCCATCGCCAGAGCCACCAAGACCCACCACAAGGCCGTAGCCCACCAGCGGATTGGCCCGCACCCCGGCCACATCGGCCATATCCTTGAGCCGGTCCGCCGCAGCAAGCACCGGCCAAAACCACAGGATCAGGATCAGAATGCGCGCCATCACAGGGCCCCCTTACATCGGTGACACGGCGGTCAGCGCGCGGCGCAGCCAGCCATGTTTACCAGTATCGGCCACGTCGCCCGCGCCGACATACTTGATCTCGGCATGGGCAATCCGGTCCGAGCGCACGACATTGTCAGCCGAGATGTCCGACGGGCGCACCATGCCGCGCACCCGCACATATTCGTGCCCGTTGTTCAGCGTCAGCTTCTTCTGGCCCATGATCTCCAGATTGCCGCCAGGCAGGACCCGCACCACCGAAACCGAGATGCGCCCGGTCAGCGAATTGGATTGCGTGGCGCTTCCTTCGCCCGAGAAGCTGCGCGTGGTGCCCCCCGTGAGGCGCGCATCGTCAAACCCGAAAGAGACGACATCGGGGATATCGACGGCAAAACTGTCGCTCTTGCTGGTATCGGCGGCCTGAGACTTGCTTGCGGCGAACCGCTCGCGAAACTCCACCGTCAGGAGATCGCCGACTGCGGCGGCGCGCCGGTCGGCGGCAAAGAGCCCCTTGGCATGGCCCGAATAGATCGAGCCCGAGGGCATAAGCCGGTCCTGCTCGACCTCGCCCATCGGAAAAACCGGGGCGTAAAGCGCCGATTCAGCCTCTTCGACCTGGGTGGAACAGCCCGCCAGAACGGCGAGCGCGAGGGTAGCGGGGATAAGGCGTGACATGGAATGTCCCTTACAGCTTGTTGGCCAGATAGCTCATCATCTCGTCCGAGGCCGAGATCGAGCGCGAGTTGATTTCGTAGGCGCGCTGCGCCTCGATCATCTCGACGAGTTCCTGCACCACGTTGACGTTCGAGGTCTCGAGCGCGCCCTGCACCAGATCGCCCATCCCGTCCTCGACCGGCGCACCGACTGCAGGCGGACCGCTGGCCGTGGTCTCGACCGCGAGCGTCTCGCCCACCGGCTCCAACCCGCGCGGATTGGTGAATTGCGCGAGGGTCAACTGCCCCACCTCCTGCGCCTCGACCGCGTCAGGCAGGACCACGCTGATGATGCCATCACGCGACACGCTGATGCTGGTGGCCTCGCCGGGGATCTGGACCTCGGGTTGCACGACATAGCCGCTGGCGGTGGTCAGAACGCCTTCGGCATTCTGCGAAAACGTGCCGTTGCGGGTATAGCCGATACGCCCGTCGGGCATCAGCACCTGAAAGAACCCCTTGCCGTCAATCGCAAGATCAAGCGCGTTGTCGGTGGTGGTCAGGTTGCCCTGGGTATACATCTTCTCGGTGCTGACCAGACGCACGCCGGTGCCGATGGTCGTGGGCGAGGTCTGCGCCGTGGCCTCCGAGGTCTGCGCACCGGCGGGCCGCACGGTCTGGTAAAGCAGCGACTCGAAATTCGCGCGGTCGCGCTTGAAACCGGTGGTGTTGACGTTGGCCAGATTGTTGGAAATCACCTGAATGCGCGCCTGCTGCGCGTTAAGGCCCGTCTTGGCCACATGCATCACGTTCGAGGACATCGGCACCGCCTTTCCTGAAAAGTCCGTTCAGGACTATCCTGCAAGCGGCGTGCCAGAGCGCGCCTCGTGCGCCCGATGGATCAGCCCTCGGGGGCCTGCATCACGCGCGCGCCGCTTTCATCAAGGTCGCGGGCGGTCATCACAAGGCGCATGCCATGCTCAAAGCGGCGCTGCATCTCCATGGTAGAGAGCAACTCCTCGACCGGATTGACATTGCTGCCCTCCAGCGAACCCTGAAGCACCTCGGCCATCTGGTTGGGCGCGGGCAAGGCACCCTCGATAGGGCGGATATTACCATCAGCGCCCTTGGTCAGCGCGGTGCCGTCGGGCGGCACGGTGGTCGCCAGAACCCCTGCCAGCACCGCCTCGCCTTCGGGCGCGTCAATCGGCTGGATGAACACCTCGCCGATATCGGTGATGCGGATATTGCGATAGGGCGGCACCTGCACCGGGGCCAGGTCAGGCCCCAGCATCGCATCGCCCGCGCCGTTGCGCAGGGTGCCATCGACATCGCGGCGCAGGTCGCCCCGGCGGCTCAGGGCGGGCTCGCCATTACTGGGCTGGATGTAGAAATACCCGCGGTCGGCAATCGCCACGTCAAGCTCCTCATCGGTGCGCGTCAGCGTACCCGAGGTGTCGGAAAACCCCGCCGGGCCGGTCTCGATCTGAAACGCGCGCGTGGTCAGCCCCTGCATCTGTTCGAGAAACCGCACCCCGCCCTCATTGGGCAGGTCACGGCGATAGCCAGGCACAGTCTGGTTGGCGAGGTTCTGCGCCTGCGCCACCTGGCTGTCACGAGTGACCGCGAGCGCGTTGAGCGCGGTATAGATCATCCGGTCCATGACGGTGCCCCTCTTCCGGCTTAGCTGCGGATATTCATCACGGTTTCAGCCAGCGTGCCATTGGTCTCGAGCGCCTTGGCCGAGGCCTGATAGTTGCGCTGCGCCATGATCAGGTTGACCAGCTCTTCGGTCAGGTCGACATTCGAGCGTTCGACCGAGCCCGACTGCACCGAACCGAAACCCGAAGTGCCCGGCGCGCCCAGACGTGCGGGACCGGAATCGCGCGAAGCAAGGTAGGTGGCATCGCCGATGCTGCTCAGCGCCTGAAGATCGGCGAAGTTGGCAACCGAGACCTGGCCCACGGCAACCGACCGCTCGGCCCCGTAATTGGCCCATACGGTGCCGTCATCGCGCACCTCGACCGAGGACAGATCAAGCCGGCTGCTGCCATTCTGACCGACATCGGTCACACCAAACGGCGCCTGCGTGGCCCGCGACCCGGCAAGGTTCAGGCTGATTGCACCAGCGCCAGAGGTAAATCCCATATCCGTCAACCCACCGGTCTGCACGCCGTCGCCGCCAAAGGACAGCCGCGCGTCGGCATCCGCTGGCGTGGCGATCTCTCCATCAAGCACCAGCTGCACGCTGTAGGCGAGGCTGGGATCGGTCGCATCCGGGGCCTTTGTCATCACGAAATAGGCCTGCGCGGGCACCGCCTCGCCCTCGGCATTCAGCGCCGGAACCTGCGTCGCATAGGCATAGCTGCCCGGATCGGCCGGATCGAACGGCACGGGCGGGATCGCCGCCTGCGTGCCCTGCCCGCCATTGTCGTCCAACGAGACGTTGAGCGACAGATCGACCGACGTGGTCGCCTGCGGCACCCCGAATTGCTGCGGGATCTGCAACCGGTCGGTCTGCGTGGTGCTGAGCGTTTCGCCATTCTCGGCGGTGGGAAACACCGTCAGGTAATGCCCGGCAGCATTGGTCACGAACCCGTCGGCATTCATCCCGAAGGCCCCCGCGCGGGTATAGCCCAGATCGGCCCCGGCATCCGGACCGGTGCGCACCTGAAAGAACCCCGGCCCCTGCAATGACAGATCGAGCACATTGCCCGTCGCCGTGATCGACCCCTGGCTGAAATCCACCGCGATGCGGCTCACTTCGGTGCCTGCCCCCACCTGCGAGGCGGGGCGACTATAGGGATTGTTGGTGAAGATATCGGAAAACTCGGCCCGGCTGCCATGAAAGCCGAGCGTGCCCACATTGGCGATGTTGTTGGAGGTGACCGAAATATCGGTCTGGGCGGCGTTAAGCCCGGAAAGGGCGGTAAAGAAACTCATCTGTCGGCTCCTGTCGGTATGTCGTTCTGTTAGCGGATCGAGGTGATTTCAAGACTGCTGCGCAGCCCGTAATCTTCCACATCAAGGGTCAGGTCCTGCCCGCTCTCGGGCAGTTGCACGCCCACCACGCGGGCATAGACAAAGGGGGCGGCGGGCGCGGCCCCCTCGGCCTGCACGGCGATGCGCACAGCCCCGCGTGCCTCGACCAAAGCGGGCGGCGCATCGCGCCATTCAAAGCCCATCAGGCCTGCGGGCTGCGCACCCATTTCCTGGCGGTGCAACACCGTGCCTGTCTCGGCATCCGTATAGGTGACGCTCACGGCACTTGCCGCTTCGGGCAGGTCGGCCACGCCGTGCAAGACACCCGCCGCATCGGGCCGCGCAAGGCTGCCCGGCACCAGCACCTGCTGACCCAGCAGCGACGAGGCGGTGGCGATCCGGTTGCCGCCGATCTGGCCGCTGATCGCGCCCAGCGTTTCATTCACCGTGTCGAGCCCGGACACAGTCGAAAACTGCGCCATCTGCGCGAGAAACTCGCCGTTCTCCATCGGGGCGAACGGGTCCTGATTCTGCAATTGTGCGGTCATCAGCGTGAGAAAGTCCTCCTGCCCGAGTTCATTGTTCTTGCGCT
The DNA here is from genome assembly GCF_040219995.1 of Roseovarius sp. Taxonomy (GTDB): domain Bacteria; phylum Pseudomonadota; class Alphaproteobacteria; order Rhodobacterales; family Rhodobacteraceae; genus Roseovarius. Next base: position 80,381 of record NZ_JAVJUC010000034.1, read on the forward strand.
CGAACGGAGCCGCGGCAAACCCCGGCCCCGCCCCCGTGAGACTGGTGATATCAGCCATTTCTCAAACTCCTCCTCACTGGCCCATCTTGACCGTACGCGCCATCAGCGTGCGCAGGGTCGAGACGGTTTCCAAAACGTTCTGATACTGGCGGCTGGCCTCCAGCATCTCGACCATCTCCTCGTCGGTATTCACCACCGACTCGTAGACAAAGCCTTCCTCGTCGGCCATCGGATGATCCGGGCGGTAGGCGCGCACCGGCTCGCGGTCGAGCGTGACCACCTCGCGCACCCGTGTGGTCGAGAGGCCGTCGCGCCCCGCCTGACCCATCTGATCACCATAAACCGTCTCGAACACCGGACGCAGCGGGCGATAGGCGCCCTCCTTGGTGTCGCTCACGGTCTGGGCATTTGCCATGTTCGACGACACGGTGTTGAGCCGCACCATCTGCGCGGACATCGCACTCTTGGCCACGTCAAAGACATTCTTCACGATCATAGATCATTCTCCCTTCATCGCCTGCATCAACCCGGATATCCGCCGGTTGAGCAGCGTCAGGCTGGTCTGGTAGCGCAGGCTGTTCTCGGCAAATTCCATCTGCTCGACTGCCAGTTCCACGGTGTTGCCATCCAGCGACGGGTTGACCGGCACGCGGTAGCCCGTCTGCGCGCCCCCGGGCGTGCCAGTCGCGAAATGCCGCGCATCGCTCACCGCCATCGGACCTGCACCAACTTCAGAGGCCAGCACCGACTGAAAATCCATGTCACGCGCCTTGAACCCCGGCGTCGCGGCGTTGGCGATGTTTGAGGCCAGCATCGCACCGCGCTGTTCGCGCAGGCTCAGCGACGTGGAAAAAACGCTCAGGTGATCGCGAAACGTATCGGTCATGCGGCTCCCCTTTTGTTGATTGGTCCGGTCCTTGCAGGCCATCTCTGCAATTCCGGTGCCAACCCGCCTCACAAAAGGATGTCACATGTCACAGACCGCCCCCCGCCCAGGCCTGAAAAAGCCGCTGACCCTGCCGCGCAGTTTCAGCCGTGTGCTTGGCCGCCTGATCGCGCTGCCCCACGACGAAAGCCTGCCACTCGCCAAGACGGCCTACGAAACCGCGAAAACCCCGGCAGAGCGCCTTCTCGCCATGCGCCTGCGCCTGCGTCTGTTGCAGGAGGCCGCCGAGGCCGCAGCGAGACCGGAACCCACCCCGGCCCCGGAACCGCTGGCACCGCCAGAACCCGAGCCGGAACCTGACCCTGAACCGGTTGAGGAAACGCCGCTGCCCAAACCGCCCAAAGCCGCAAAACTCATCGCGATGGACCCTGCGAGCGACGCTCTCAGCATGATGATGAGCGAGTTGGGCGGCAGCGGCGACGATGACGATTTCTTCGGCGATGACTGAATGCGGTCGCACATCCACGAAGTGTTAACCCGGACAGGGCAGTATCTTTGGATACGCATGTTGTCTTTCGCCATCCCGTGCGACCCGTTTGCGCGCTGTGCAGGGCACCGGGAAAATGACAATGTGGGTCCACATCCAAATCGCCAGGAGCGGTGAAAATGAAACATGTACCAACTGAGATGATCCACGCCGATTCGTATCGGATTGCGCAGCATCCCCCTGAATGTGGTCAGCGACTGCCCAATGCGTGGTGGCTGATCCCAATGGCTGCCGCGGGTTCTTTCATTTGGTTCTGGTTGATTTCCACCCTCCTGTTGATCTTGGGGTGACACTCCCCTCCAGAGTTGATCAGAACACCTGACCCGGTCGAATATTCGACCGGGTCTTTTTCTGCGCGCGTCACTCCGTCGCGCAGGAACGCGGACGGTCCTCGATCGCCAGAACACGACACAAACGACCGAATTCCGCCCCGGCACGCACCTGCACAGACAACCGCTGCGCGGGCTCAAGATCGCGTATCGCCGCCTCGCGCAGCACTATAGCGTGCCGCACCTCGAACGCGGCCGCCAGTGTGAACCACAGCGTGGCCTCCTGCAGGCGCGCAGGGCTACGAATTTCCATCTCGATCCGGCCAAGCCCAACAAGCGCCTGCATCTCACCACGCTCCACCTGCGCGGTCAGATCCTGCAGAAGGCGGTCGGCCAATGCCGCGCGGGCGTCCTGTGTCAGCCGTGTCATCAGGTGATCGCTTAGCCCGGCGGCGCGTGTCTCACCGGCCAGCCGCGCGCGCCACGCCCAATAGGCCGCCGCCGCCTCGTCCTGCGGCAGACCCTGCCCGCGCGCTTGCATGACCGCCAGATTGACCTGCGCCGCAGCATCGCCCGCGCGCGCCAACTGTCGGAACATCGCGACCGCCACGGCCCACTGTCCGCTGCGCGCCAGTTCGAGCGCAGTATCGAATCGCGCTTCCTGACCGGCATCGGCAGAACATAAACCAGCCACAAGGGCGACGGTGGCAAGGATCAGACGTCGCCTCATTTGCCCGCCATCATCACCAGCTGCAGATACATCAGCCGCCGCAGCGAGCCATCAGGCTGCGTCTCGTGCACCACGATGCGCTGCCGCTGCGTGGCGCTAGTCTCGACACCGATACGCACGCTTTCTGGCAGGAACACGTCATACCGTGCCAAAAGTGCCTTCGGATCGGACATCAGCGCGGCGCTGAACTCGCGGTCGATCCAGCTTCGCGCCAGCGCCCGGCCAAGGATCTCGGGCAAATGTCTCTCGACCCGCGCGATATCCTGCAAGGTCGTGGCGCGCCGCACGAGAGCAAAGCGGTCAGGCGCGTCATGCGCCTGCGCCCGCTGACCGGCAAACCGGTTCAGGCTACGCATCATCCGGCCTCCTGCTGTCCAACCCATAGTACCCTTCCCGCTGTCCGGCCAACCCGGGCTTGCACTGGGATCAACGGCACAAAATCCCGGCGCTTTAGCCCGCAGTGGCGCGGTTCTTGCTGCATGACCCGACATGAGCACCCGCCGTATCCCCCTGCCGCTCTTGGCCTTCGCGTTGCCCGCGCTCGCGCTGCCGCTCGGGCTGGGCCTCGCCAGCTTATGGGTCTTGCGCGTGCCTCCTCCCCCAATTGCCACGGCCCCGGCAGAGACGGTACCGCCCGTGACCAAAGAAGAACGCATCTACCTGCCGCTTGTCACCCCGATCACGGTTTCCTTGCCCGGTGATGGCCCACGCCTCAAGATCGAGATCGGCGTGGCGATCCGTGCAGAGGGCGGCTACGCCCTGCTGACGCGTCTCAAGGAACGGCCCGAAGCGGTGCAATCGGGCCTTGCCGAGACCGTGCTGCGCACTGCCGAAGACCTTGGCCCAGAGGCCAGCACCGAGGATCTGCGCGCTGCCGTGCCAAAGGCCCTGCGCGCGGCAATGAACCAGAGGCTGGAAGACTTGGGCGAAGACCGCGCCGTGCTCGAAGTGCTGATCACCGGATGGGCGCGGGCCGACTGATTGGCATCCTTCTTGCTGCACCTCATCCGAACCACGATCCAGATGAAAGGCTCCGCCATGTCCCTGACGCCTCAGACCCGCATCCCGACCCCCGGCACCGATCTGCGCCACCTCGCTGTGGAACTGGTGGTCTGTGACGCATCCGGTCAGCCCCAAAGGCAGCATCTCTGGGGCCTGCTGCGCCTGTTGCGGCGCGCGCCCGCCTGACCAAGGCGCCTGACGCTTACGCCACCCGGCTATGCCGCCACAGCCGCAGCGCAAAGAGTGCAACAGCCGCAAGGCAAATGCCTATACCGATCATCAGCGGCGAGGGCATCAGACCCGCAAGCGCAGTGGCCCAGCCCGGTTGCAGGTAAAGCCCCGCGATCAAGCAGCCCGCCACAGTCAGAAACACTCGCAGCCGCAGGCACAGCGCGCAGGTGGCTGCACCGCTCATTTCTCGCGCCCCACGCCACGGTCGGTCTTGAGATAGACCAGATCACAGCGGTTGCGCGCCGCAGCCTTTCGCGCCCGTTCGGACAGCAGGGCCGCGGCTTCTCGCACCGCCGACAGCGCGTCGATCAATAACGCAAGACGCCGCTCGGCCCCGTCCTCAGCCAATGACGCACCCCCGATCAACGCGATCACGGCACTGCGCAACGCATGGTCGCACCGTTCCACGGCTGCCAAGTCACCGCATGTGACGGCCGCGTTCAGATCATCGGTGATCTGGCGCAACCGCACGGCCATGGCAGCGTTGGTCATATGCTGAACCGGGTCGATCATGCGACGGGTGGCTTGACCTGCGCGCCGATCTCCTGCCACGCCTGCAGGATATCGCCGATCGCCAGTGCCGCCTCCGCCAGCCGCGCGCCATCCTCGCCGCGCCAGGCCTTGAGCACATGGAACCGCGCGAATTCGTAAAGCTGGAACAGGTCGCCCGCGATATCACCACCGGCCTCGAAATCGAGGCTCGATTGCAGGATATAGAGCGCGGTCAATGCCCTGTTCACGTGATCGGCAGGCAAGGCCCGGTCCTGATCAAGCGCGGCAGCCAGCACCGACAGCGAGCGGGTCAATTCCTTGAGCGTGACGAAAACGACGTCATGCGGATGGTTTACCCCATCCTGGGCAAAGCTCTCGGCCTGACGATAACGGGCGCGTGCAAAACTCATCGAAACCATCCTTTGACGTGGTTGCCTGTCTGATTGTTACAACGGCAGCAGGGCGCAGCGTGTTAGGCGCGCCCGGCCCCGTTCAGGCCGCGCGCACCGTGGCGGATGCGATCGCACTCACCGCGACAACCATGCCAACCTCGCCCCCCGACAGGATGGCGATTCCGCTCATGTCGCGCACCGACGAAAGCACACCCTGCAAGGGCCGCAGCAGCACCAGTTGCTGGCCCAGCAACTCGTCCACGGGAATGGCGATGCGCCGGTCGTTGCTGCTGACAACCACAAAAAGCCGCGCGTCTCCCGCAGACGCACCGGATTGCGCACAGAGCGGGTGAACCGGCACCAGCCCGTCCTCGCCCATGTTCAGCATCCGCGCATCACCCGCCGCCGTCACCGGCATCAGCCGGTCAGTCTGCAGAATGCGCTGGATCGCGTCGATCGGCAGCACGTAACGCACCTGTCCCACGCGCACCACCATCCCGTCGAGCACGATCATGTGCTGCGGCACCTTGAGATGGAACCGCATGCCAGCCCCGGCGGGTAGACGCGCATGGCGCAGCGCGCCCTTCTTGCGCTGCAAATCGGCCTCGATCTCCGCAAGGCCGCTCCGCGTCGCGGGGCTCGGACTGTTATCGGTGACCTCGACACGCACATGGTCGCTCTCGGCCTCGATCGAGACATGAAACCGCGTCGCCGCGTGATCGACCCCGAGGCGCAGATTGATCAACGCCTTGAGCAATCCGCGCAAGTCCTCGATCAACATCTGGTCAAGCACCACGTCACCGCCCACATAGGTCATCGACGCATCGCCCCCGGTCTTGCGCGCGCGGGTTTCGACATAGGCCTGAAGCGGACGAAACAAGACATCGGCGGGGCGCGACCGACGCTCCACGCTCTCTTGCTGAAGCTGTGACAGTTCCGCAGCGAGCTGCGTACCCGACTCGCTGATTTCCTGCAGCCGAAGGCTATGACGATCCAGCCGCTCGCGCAGCACCGAGCGGATACCGGGATCAAGCTCGGATACCCCGGCCTGACGCAGCGCACCCATCACATCCTCGACCAGATCGACCGAGGCAAGTTGCCCCAACTCGTGATCAAGGAGCGCGTGGCTCGCAGAAATGGCACCCACGGCCTCAAGCAGCGCGAGACTGTCCCCGGTATCGCCGATCGCGATGGCCTCCATCCCGTCTGCGTCAGGCGACTGGTCAGCCTCGTCCTCGGCGGCGCGTACGGTCAACACCCGCGCCATGCTCAGACGCGTGCCCGACGCGTCCAACATCGCCAGCCGCTCGGTCATCTGATCCTGGTCCAGCGTCGAGGCGACAAGGAAATCGAATAGTGTCGAGTGATCCAGAAACACCGTGACGTTGGTGATCATCCGCACAAGGCCGGAGGTGATCCACTCCAGGAACCCTTGCGCCAACGCGTCATCGTCGTTGAGATCGGCGCGCAGAATGTAGAAATGCAGCCCCTCCTCTATCGCCTCATTGGCGGATTTCACGCTCTCGGGCGACAGTACGCGATGAAACTCTGGCGGCAGTCCCAGCCGGGTCTCGATAGTCTTGGCGGTCACCATGCCGCTCGCCACGAAACAGGCATTCGTGGCCTCTTCGAACATCTGCTCGATACGTGCGGTATCTGGCGTGTCGCCCTGATCGAGCGCGTCAAACACCAGTTCCATCGTATCGACAAAGCCGCGCCCCATCTGGACGAGAATGACATCCGGCGGCACCCCCTCGACGCGCACCCGCGCGAAGAGGTCGATCAGCGCCATGGTCAGCTGTGCTGCAGTGTCGATGTGATAATTCAGACAGGCAAAATGCACCTGCCGCATGAATCCCTCGAAATCGGGGAACCAGTCAGGCCCCGGCGCGGCCTTGCGATTGTCCAGCCCTTCGCGCAGGCTTTGCAGGGTCTGAAAGACGTGATCGGCACACCAGGCGCCCAAGAGCTTGCTCGGGGCCACCAGATCGTCATCGAAGAACGCTGGCGGCAGGGTCCGTTCGACACTGACCAGCTCCTGATAAAAATCGAGCTCTGCCATGCGGTACGACGGCCCCGCTCCCATGATGGCAAGCGTGCGCGCGGTGTCGACGACGCGGACCAGCCCGGCGGGTTCGGCAAGCGTCGCGATCTCTTCGGACAGCGCATCGCGCTCCTCGGGCGTGGGCGGCACATCGCCCCCCATTCGCATACCGATATCAGCCAGTCTCGGATAGAAATCCGCCATCGCGGTAAAAAACGCGGTGGCGTCGTCGGTTCCGGCGTCATGCGACGGGGCGGCGGGGGTTGCATCCGCCTCACCCAGATCGCGCGCGAAAAGATCACGCAGCGCGGCACAGGCCGATTGCGCGGTCTCTGGCGTCGGCTCTGTTCCAAGAAAATCACCCAGCGCGGCGGTCCAGTCACCAAGGCCCAGCTGCTCTGCGGCATAGCACAGCCCATCAGCCTCCTTGCGCGCAGCCCCAAGCATATCCGCATCCGACACGGCACCGTCCAACGCGATGACGGTCTTGCTGACCATATCCGTGAAAATCTGGCGATACATCGGGTCGACGTCCAAGAGCCCGCCCTCGGGCTTGCCCTCGGTCACCTCGGCCAGCGTCGCCACCGGCGCGGGAGCGGGGTCGTGCTGCTCCGGCTCTGCCGGGTCATCCACGGCAGTCTCGGGTGCCGCGCTGTCCTCATCCTCTTCGAACGCATCGAAATCGAATCCGCTACCACCGTCCAGCTGATCCAGCAGACCGGCAAGCGCCGGATCCATCGCCGGGGGCTTTGCCTGCGCGGCAGGAGGTGCGGCGGGCGCAGCGGCCTCGTCCTGTGCCTCGCCCTGCGGCTCTTCTCGGGCCTCGGCCTCCGTGTCGGGCCCTGCCTCGGCTTCGACACCGGCGTCAGACGGCGCGCTCAAAGCCTCCTGCGGTGTATCCTGCTCGGCGTCCTCCGCCTCCGGCGTCGTGTCCTCGGGGGCCGTCGCATTGGGTTCGGCCGGTGCATTCGGGGCCGTCGGGGCCTCGGTCTGCGGGCTATCCTCTGCCTCAGTTTCCGCCTCGGCCCCCGTCAAACGCCCGATCAGCGCGCGCAAATCATCCTTCAGCCCCTCCGACGGGGCAGGGTCCACATCCTCGCGGGTATCGGCGGTCTGCTCCAGCATGCCGCGCAGCACATCGACCGACCGCATCAGGATATCGGTGATCTCGCCGGTCAGCGCGACGCCATCGTCACGCACCAGCCCAATCAGATCCTCGGCCAGATGCGCCAGCGCCTCGACATTGGCAAGGCCCAGAACACGGCTGTTGCCCTTGAACGTATGGACCGCGCGAAACAGCGCACCGATATGCGCCGCCGGATCTTCGCCGTCCTGCAACGCGTCAAGCGCAGCCTCGGCGGCATCGAGCGCCTGCGCCCCGTCATCGGCGTAAAGCGCCCAGATTTCGTCCATCTCATCCGTCATCATGTCACCCGTTTGGCAGGGTTGCGTTGTGGCCCTCAGGCCCCGACCAGCGCCCGCATAACGCGCGTCAACTCGTCTCCGGTCTTTTCTTCCAGGTCATGCGACACCGTGCCCGACGGCTTCGACACGACGCCATCCGCACCCAGTTCACGGGCCTTGGCCGCCAGCGGTGAGCCCTGCACCGTCACCGACGAGAGCATGCAGATCTTGGCCCGGGTCTTGAGCTTGGCGTGGCGCAGGAATTCCAGCCCGTCCATCACCGGCATCTCGATATCCAGCAGGATCAGGTGCAGGTCGGGCAGGTCCGGCAGCTTGTCGAGTGCCTCCTGCCCGTTGGCGGCCTGCGCGACCAGCTTGAACTCCTTGCGGGAATTCAGAAAGCTCGACAGGTAGAGCCGCATCATCGCAGCATCCTCTACAACCATCACATTATAAACCATTGTTCAGTCTCCGCATTGATAGGGAAAGGGCCGGGCGGCAGACCGCCCGGCATTCTCTCAGAAGCCCTGATAACCGCGCTCGTCGAGATCGGGAGAGCCCGCACCGTTGCGAACCGCCCCGTTGGGCTTGCCATTCAGCATGGCCTGAATCTGCGCCATCATCTCGGGTGTCAGCCCGTTGAAGGCCCCCGTCGGCATCGCCGTCGCGGTCTTGCGCAGGGTAAAGCGCTTGATTTCCTCTTTCATCTGCTCGGTCGCGGCGCTCATCTCGGCAGCTCCGGCGGCCAACTCGTCAGCCTGCTGGCTGGTATCGAGCGCGGATTTGGAAATCTCGGTCATCGCCTGCGAAATCTGCGCCACACCGCGCGACTGTTCAGCGCCCGAGCGGTCGATCTCCTCGACGATATCCTTGACCTGCGTGATCTGGGTGGAAATGCCGGTGAACGCCTCCGATGTCTCATCGGCGATGCGAACGCCCGCGTTGACCCGGTTCGACGCGTCCTCGATCAGCTCGGAGGTTTCACGCGCCGCCTTGGCCGAACGTCCGGCAAGGTTGCGCACCTCCTGTGCGACCACGGCAAACCCGCGCCCATGCTGGCCCGCGCGCGCCGCCTCGACCGCGGCGTTGAGCGCCAGAAGGTTGGTCTGGAATGCGATCTCGTCGATCACCTTGATGATCTTGGCGATGTCCTGCGACGACGTCTTGATGCCGTGCATCGCGGTGACCATGCCCTTGATCTTTTCCGCACCCTGATCGGCAAGGCCCACGGCGCTGCCGACAAACTGCGCGGCCTTTTCACTGGCCTCGGCATTGGCACGGACCTGCTGATCGGTCTGGTTGACCGAGGCCGACACCTCCTCGACCGAGGCCGAGGCGACCTGGCTGTTGGTCGACAGGATCTGGCTGGAATGCGACACCTGACTCACGCTCGCGGCAACCTGGTCGATCTGCTCGGACATCACGGTAAACGCGGTGTTGAGGCTGCCGAACGCATGCTCAAAGGATTCCACCACATTGCGGTACTCACCCTTGAACTTCGACAGATCGGCCTGAACGTCGAGATTGCCCGCAACGATGGAATCCGACAGCAAGCGGATCTCGCTCACCACGTCGCGGAAATTCGCGCGCACCTTTTCGATGATGCGGTTGATAAAGATCTTCTTGCCCGGCAGCGTCTCGAAAGGCGCGTCGAAATTGCCTTCGCCGAATTCCTCAACCACAGCGAGCGCCGCCTTCTTGGTGTCGATATGGGCCTTGACCATCCAGTTGACCCTTTTGGCCGCGTCCTGAACGCTGTCGAACTCGAAACTCTCGATATCCAGAAAGACGTCAATGTCACCTGCGTCATGGGCCGCCGCCATGCGTTCCATCTCGTCAAGAAGCAATTTAAACTGCTCTCGCGAAAACTTGCTCTGCCGGTCCATTTCTTCACGCTCTGTGACGTCCCGCCATTCGACCAGGACCAGCTGTGAACGGTTGGCGTCGTCGAACACGGGTGTGGCCGTGAACTCCATGGTAATTTTGCCGATTGTGAACCGCCCCAAATGGGGCTTTGTCATGCCATCCATGATGCGGCGCTGGTAGGATGGGTTCTTGTGAAAGATATCGACATTCTTCCCGACAACTTCACGCGCGCGAAAATTTGGCAGGTCTGTGCGGATATCCTCTTCAAGCCGGTAGAACATCGCGAAGGCGGCTTCGTTGCAGTACAGGCTCTTGTAGTCGCTGTCGGCAACCATCACCGGGTTGCCCAGTGATGCCAAAAGGCGTACCGAACTTATCTGCTCCAGAAATTCGGCACCGACAAGCTCCCGGTCCGGGCTTTCGTCTTTCGTCAAGTTGTCCGATTTATTGTTTTGGGTCATGGTCTCTTTCCTTTCACTGGCACCGGCGGGCTGGTCCGGCAGGGTCTCTGGGGTGGGGGCGTCCGCCTCGGGGGGCTTGGGCCGTTGGGAGATGGCGTTTGATGGCTTGCGCGGGGGTTTGGCGGTCACGGCTCAGACCTCCGCGAGGTCGGGCAGGATCACCTCGCCCGCCTCCAGCAACTGGTTGACGTCAAGCAGGATCGCCACGCGATCCTCCAGCCGCCCCAGCCCCATCACGAGGTTGCGGCTGTTGCTGCCCGAAAAGCCGTTGGCGCGGTCGACCTGGTTGTCGGGGATGTCGAGCACCTCGTTGACCCCGTCCACGACTAGGCCCACCGGCGCGTCATTGACCTGCAACACGATCACCACGGTGCGATCGTCGTATTCCTTTTCGGCCATGCCAAAGCGCAGCCGCACATCCATCAGCGGAATGACCTTGCCGCGCAGGTTGATCACGCCCTTGATATAGGGCGGCACGTCGGGCACATGCATGATCTTTTGCAGGCCCACGATCTCGGTCACCAACCCGATGGAGACGCCGTATAGCTCGGCCCCCACCGGAAAGGTCAGGTACATGGTCTCGATGGAATCCGACGGTTCGGCCTGCACCTCTGCCTGAGGCGCCTGCATATCGGCAGGGTTTGTCTGTGTCATGGTCAGACTCCTTTCTGGGTAAGTCGTGGTTCGGCCGCGCCGTATGTCGCTGCCAGTGCAGATGTCGTGCCAACCGAGGCCATGAGCCGCGCCGTCATCTGATCGAGCGGCACCTGTTCCATGGCACCACCACGCTCCCACGCGCGGGCGGGCATGCCGTAAATCACCGATGTCGCCTGATCCTGCGCAAAGGTCTGCGCACCCGCGAGCCGCATCGACAGCAGGCCATCGGCCCCGTCGCTGCCCATGCCGGTCAGCACCGCACCGCTGACATGCGCCCCGACCACACGGGCGGCAGAGGCAAAGAGAACATCCACCGCCGGGATCGAGAAACAGACCGGATCACCCGGCACCAGATCAACACAGAGCCTGCCCGTCCCATCGCGCGTGAGCAGCATGTGACGGGCCCCGCCCGGCGCGATCAGCGCCTGGCCCGGGCGCAGCGGATCACCGGCGCGCGCCTCGCGCACATTGATCACGCAGGACAGGTCGAGCCGCTTGGCAAAGGCCTCGGTAAAGCCTTCGGGCATGTGCTGCACGATCACGATCGGCGGGCAGCCCGCAGGCATCGCCTGCAACACCGCGCCCAATGCCTGAACGCCGCCGGTCGAGGCCCCGAGCGCGATCACCCAATCTTGCGCGGCCGCTCCACGCGGCGCGGGGCGCACCGGTGCGCGGTCCACATCACGGTCCCGAACACGGGCTCGTGCCACCGCCTTCACGCGCTGCGTGATATCGCCCAGCGCCACATGGTCGGGTGTGCCGGGCGCCAGCCCGCGCGGCTTGGGCAGCACATCGACCGCCCCCGCCTCAAGTGCCTCGATGGTCATCTTCGCGCCGCGTTGCGTCTGCGACGAAATCACGATGGTCGGGATGCGCAGCCGGGCGATATGCTTGCGCAGGAAAACCAACCCGCCCTCGCCCGGCATTTCCAGATCAAGCGTGATCACGTCAGGCCGGATGCGGGCAATGAAATCCCGCGCCGCCTCGGCACTCATCGCCTCACCGATCACCTCGATCATCGGATCAGCCGCCAGCGCCCGCGACAGAAATCGCCGGAATACTTGAGAATCGTCCACCACGAGGACGCGCACAGGAGCCACCATCACGATGCCCTCCTGTAAAGGCCCGTCGCCACCGGTTCCCACATCGAGCCCAGATGCCGGATCGATTCCGTGACCGAGGTCACCAGCCAGCCGCCCGGCTCGACCACGTCATACAGCGCGCGCACCGTCGCCGCCTGATCCGACCGGTCAAAATAATACAGGATATTGCGGCAGAACACCGCCTGAAACGGCTTGGTGAACGGGTAGGGCGTCGCCTTGAGGTTCATCCGCCGGAAGGTACAGACATCGCGCAATTCGGGATTGACCCGATACTGGTTGATGCCGGTGGGCTTGAACCAACGCTGCACCAGATCCGGATCGGTCTGCGCGAATTGCCGGCTGGGAAAGACTCCCAGTTCGGCGCGCTCGACCACCGGCGCGCTGATGTCCGAGCCGAGGATGCTGACCCGCTTGAGCACCTGCGGCGACAGCCGTTCGGCCAGCAGGATAGCGATGGTATAGGCCTCCTCGCCGGTGGAACAGGCCGCCGACCAGATACGAAACTCGGGTCGGTCCTGAAAACTCGGCAGCGCGGTCTCCATGAACCGCTCCAGCACTTCGGGCTCGCGGAAGAAATAGGTGTGGTTGATCGAGGCCGCGTGCATCACCGCAAGCTGCACCTCGCGCGCGCCGACCATGGTCAATTCGCGCGCCAGCTGGTTGAGATCGGCCATCCCGAAACGGCGCAATACCCGGCCCATGCGCTGACGCAAGAGATCTGACTTATGCGGCGGAAAGTTGAAACCGCAACGCTGGCTCAGCCAGTCGCGCACCTGCTCGAACCCGGCCTGATCGACGGCGCTCATCCTCGCCCCTCCCCTGTCGCAAGACGCTCGCAATCCAGCACCATCGCCACCTCCCCCGAGGCCAGAAGGGCGCAGCCCCAGCTTGCCCGCACGCTTTGCAACGCGCCGGTAAGGGGCTTCATCACCACCTGCTGACGGTCGAGCACCTCATCGACAGGCACGGCAATCGGCCCCGCGCTGGTCTCGAAGACAATCGACACCATGTCCGACAGCGGCGGCAGATCAGACCGCATGCCGTCAAAGAACCGCTCCAGCCGGCAAACCGGGATGAACCGGTCGCGCAGCCGCAGCGTCTCACGCCCGGCATCGGCGCTGATCTGCAATTGATCGCTGGCTCCGGGCTTGGCGATTTCAGCGATATCCTCGATCGGCACACAGAAAAGCTGTCGACCAAGCCGCAGGATGATGCTGTCGAGAAAGGCGAGCGAGACGGGAATATGCAGCGCCACCGTGGTGCCCTGCCCCTCGAGGCTATCGACCGAGATACGGCCCCGCAGATCCTTCATCGTGGTGTTGAGCACATCCATCCCCACACCGCGCCCCGAAAGCGTGGTCACCGCCTCGGCGGTCGAAAACCCGGGCTCGAAGATCGCCTTCCAGACCAGCGCGTTCTCGGGCTCCTCGGTTGGGCCGAACATGCCGCGCTCGCGCGCCTTGGCAAGGATACGGTCGCGATTGAGGCCACGCCCGTCATCGGCCACCCGGATCCGCACCTCACTGCCCACCTGCGTCGCCGACAGGGTGATGCGCCCGGCGCGCGTCTTGCCCGCCGCCTCGCGCTCCTCGGGCGGCTCCAATCCGTGATCGGCAGAATTGCGCACCACATGCAGCAGCGGATCATAGAGCCGGTCGGCGACCAGCTTGTCGATGGCGGTCTCCTCGCCCTCGATCACCAGGTCGATCTCCTTGCCGGAGTCGCGCTGCAACTCACGCACCATGCGATTGAGCCGCCGAAACACCTCGGCCACCGGCACCAGCCGCAATTCGGTCGCGGCATCCTGCACTTCGCGCACGATCATCGACAACCTGTGCGCCGCCGCCTCAAAGCCGACGAGATCAAGCTCGGCCAATTCCGGCGCGTTGATCGTCTCCGAGACCGACAGCGACAACTCCCCCACCAGATCCATCAGGCGCCCGATCTTGTCCGACGACACGCGCAACAGCGCACCGCCCGCAGACGCCTCGGCGCTCCGCTCGGGACGGGCGCTCATGTCGCGCCTCCCGGCCGGGCAGTTCTGTAAGGGAATGCAGTAACCATCTTGTCACGATCTTTCAGGGACACCCCTGACGGGGCCAGTTGTCCTACGCCTCATTGCAAGCCGCGTTCCAACCGGCGCATGCCGTCAGGCCGCGTTCTCGTCATTGCCCTCGAAATTGAAGATGCAGACCCCGTCGAACCCGGTCGACCGGAACAGAAAGGTCTTCTTCATCGTGTCGATGAACCCGCCATGCTTCTTCTCGAACGTCTTGAGATCGGCGATCGAGGGAAAGAACAGATTGACCGAGATATCCCCCTCCTTGCCGATCATCACGGTCAGCCCCGACATCCGGCATTCGGGAATCGCGTTACCGAGAATGTCGGTGATGAACGGCGTCGCGATCTGCGCCGCATCGAGGCTCGGGAACTTGAGATGGTAGGTTTTGGATAACATGTCTTCCTGTCCTTTGGACTCGTCTGAATGGTGAAACGGTGCGCCCCGAGAAAATGTGAGGCGAAGTTGCAAACCCGACCCGGGTATCTTTGGATAGTGCTGTCCTCGCGTTCGGCGTAAGGCGCGCTCCAAAGGGTCCGCACATCGCATTGGAGCGCATGCTAATCCCGCAGAACTGACGCCCGACCGACACATGACGCAAAGCGGGTGGCCATTCCGTCGACTTTCCGACGGTTTCGCGCTCCTTCACCAAGTCAACGGCAGGGCAGCGCCCCGATTTAGGTCTCAGCCTGCCAGAAACCACCTGAAAACGTGAATGGCACGGTCCCTGCTTGGGTGTTTTCGAACAGCACTCAAGAGGTTTGACATGGCCGATATCTGCATCACCGCTCCGGAATTCCCGCAACTCAACGGACTCGTCTCCCTGCTGGAGGCGCGGCGACTTCGGGTCCGGCTCGGCTTTCACCCGACCTGCCACACCCTGTTGCAGCCCGGCCCGCTCAAGGATCAGCGCGCGCTTGTTGATCTCGCGCGCAAGCTGGGCGCCAAGCGGATCATCGTGCTCGACCCCGCCGCAGAGGCCTGGCAAACCCGCGAAGACCTAGGCGGGCGCATGATTCATGTCGGCCTGCCCCAAACCGGCCTGCCCTACCTGCGCGACGCCGCCCTGATGATGCTGGCCGATCTTCTGGCCGAACCTTTCGGCGCGATGGTCGCCGCCGACCCCGCCACCGGCGATCTTCTGGACATGGCCCGCCGCGTCGCGCGCTTTGATGTCAGCGTGTTCATCAACGGCCCCACCGGCAGCGGCAAGGAGGTGCTCTCGCGCCTCATTCACAGTGCCTCGCCGCGCGCTGACAAGCCGTTCATCGCGCTCAACTGCGCCGCAATCCCCGAAAACATGCTCGAGGCCATTCTCTTCGGCCACGAAAAAGGCGCCTTCACCGGCGCCACCACCCCCAACCAGGGCTTCATCCGCGCCGCCGACGGCGGCACGCTGCTGCTCGATGAAATCTCCGAGATGCCGCTTGCCCTTCAGGCCAAGCTGTTGCGCGTCTTGCAGGAAAAGGTCGTCACTCCGATCGGCAGCCAGACCGAGACACCGGTCGATATCCGCATCCTCGCCACCTCCAACCGCGACATGGAGCACGAGATCGCCAAGGGCACCTTCCGCGAAGACCTGTATTACCGCCTCAACGTCTTCCCGCTCGAAACCCTGCCGCTCGCGGCGCGCGCGCAGGACATCCCGGTGCTGGCACAGGCGATGCTGCGCCGCCACACGCCCGCCGGCGCGCAGACCCCGTTCCTGTCGCCCAAGGCGCTCAACATGCTCGCTGCCCATCCCTGGCCCGGCAATGTGCGCGAACTGGAAAACGTCATGCAGCGTGCGCTGGTGCTGGCCGACGGGGCCGAGATCGCGCCCGAGCATATCATGCTGATGGCCCGCCCCGTGGCCCTGCCCACACCCCGCGCCGCCTGAGGCTGACCCGCCATGAGCGTGACCGGCATCTCCCCCTCGATGAGCGCGCTGCAGGCCGCGCAGGGCGCGCAGCGCCCTGACCCGATCGCCCGCCCGACACCGGCGGGCGAGGCGCAGGGCCCCGGCTTTGCCGAACGGCTCGGACAGGCGGTGGAGAACGTCAACACGCAACAGGCCAAGGCGTCGCAGGCCGCCCGCGACTTCGAGACCGGCCGCACCGAGGATCTGGCCGCCGTGATGGTGGAGCAACAGGTTTCCTCGCTCGGTTTCCAGATGACGATGCAGGTCCGCAACAAGGCCCTCACCGCCTATCGCGACATCATGAACATGCCGGTCTGAGGCATCGACCAGAAAAGCAGGATCACCCCCGATGGACGGCACCAACACCCTTCCGGCACAGGCAGGCACCGCATCGCTCACGGCGCGCGCGCGTCAGGCGCTGACCCACCTTGACGGCTTTGCCACACAGCCCGCGCTGCGCCGCGCGCTGCCCGCCATCGGCGTGCTCTTCGCCGTCGTTCTGGCGCTCGCCGCGTGGCTGCTGCTTGCGCCTGCCGATCGCGTGGCGCTGCAAACCGGCCTGCCCCCGGCCGAAAAGGCCCGCGCGCTCGAAACCCTGACCACCGGCGGCATCGACGCCCAGCTCGATCCTTCCTCAGGCGCACTGACCGTCGCCGCCGACCAGTATCACCGCGCCCGCATGGTGCTGGCGAGCGAAGGCTTGCCACAAGGAGCCGTGGACGGGATGCAGGCCATCACCGACATGCCGATGGGCACCTCGCGCCAGGTCGAGGCCGCCCGCCTGCGCCGCATGCACGAGCTTGATCTTGCGCGCTCGATCACCGAATTGCGCCCGGTGCGCGCCGCGCGCGTGCATCTCGCCCTGCCCGAACGCTCCGCCTTCGTGCGCGACCGCGAACCGCCGCGCGCCTCGGTCTTTCTCGAACTCGCCCCCGGCCTCTCGCTCGAACAGGCGCAGGTCCGCGCCATCGTCAGCATGGTCTCGGCGGCAGTCCCCGACATGGCGCGTGGCAATGTCTCGGTGGTGGACCAGACCGGCGCATTGCTGACCATGCAGGAAGAAGACCCGGTGCAGGCCGAGGCCGACCGCCAGATGCAGCACCAGCAACGGCTGGAGCGGCTGTATCGCGAGCGGGTGATGGCCCTTCTGACGCCCATCGTCGGGGCCGGAAATGCCGCCGTCGAGATCACGCTCGACATGGATTTCACCCGCTCCGAGATCACCAGCGAAGAATATCTCCCCGACACCGCCCTGCGCAGCGAACAAAGCAGCCGCCAGCAGACCAGCGGCGCCGGGGCCGGCGGCATCCCCGGTGCCGTCGCCAACACCCCCCCGCCCGCGGGAGAACTGGCCGAAGACGTGGGCGGGGCAAAGGCATCCGGCACTACCAACAGCGCCACCTCGATGACCCGCAACTACGAAATCAGCCGCCGGGTCGAGACCCGCCAGCCACAGGTCGCCCGGATCAACCGCGTGCATGCCGCCGTGTTGCTGCACCAGATGCCCGCAACCAACGGCGAGGGCGACGCCCCGGCCGGCCCCCCGATGGAAGAGATCGAGGCGCTCACCCGCAGCGCCATCGGCTTTGACGAGACGCGCGGCGATCTGGTGACGGTGGCGAGTGCCCCCTTCATGGCGACCGCGCCGATGCTGCCCGCCGCCCGCTGGTATGAGGCGCCGTGGCTGCCCACGCTTGGCCGCACTCTCGCGCAACTGGCGATCCTCGGGCTGGTGATCCTCGGCGTGGTGCGCCCGCTGCTCAACCGGTTGCTGCCGCCTGCCGGTGCCGCGCAGGGCATGGCCTTTGCCGATGCCATCGAGGTGCCCAAGGACGAGAGCATGTCAGCCCTGCGCCAAAGGCTGGAGACCGCGGCCCCCACGGCGGATGATCTCAACGGCGCGATCACCTACGAGGAAAAGATCGACCTCTTGCGCCACATGGCCGGGTCCGAGACCAACCGCATCGCCGGGGTCTTCAAGACCATGCTCACCCCGCAGGAGGAGGCGCGCAAATGACCCTCGCCCTGCCCGCCCCGAACGGCATGACCGCCGACGCCCTCAGCCCCGTGCAAAAGGCCGCAATCCTGATGATGGTCTGCGGCGAAGACACGGCGGCACAGATCCTGCGCACGCTGTCGCCCAATGAGGTGCAGCTTCTGGGCGAGGCGATGTATACCGTCGAAGGGGCCGATCACGACACCGTCGATGCCGTGCTCAACGAGTTTCTGTCGGTGGTCAGCACCCAGACCGGGCTTGGCGTCGGCGCTGGCGGCTATGTGCGCCGCGTGCTCGACAGCGCGCTTGGCGCGCACAAGGCGCAATCCGTGCTGTCACGCATCGTCCCGCGCAACAGCGAACGCCCGATCGAAATCCTCGACTGGATGGACCCCTCTGCGGTGGCCGAACTCATCCTCGATGAGCACCCACAGATCATGGCGCTGGTGATCGCCTCGCTTGACTATGCGCAGGGGGCCGAGGTGCTGAAACTCCTCCCCCCCGAGGCGCAGCCCGAGATCATCCGCCGCATCGCCACGCTCAACACCGTCCAGCCCGAGGCGCTGCGCGATCTCGAAGAGGTGATGCGCGCCAAGTTCAAGGCCAACACCACCCTGCGCGCCTCGCAGATCGGCGGGGTAAAGGCCGCCGCCCGGATCATGAACTTCACCCGCCAGGACATGGAAGAGCGGATCATGAAGGACCTGCGCAAGGGCGACAAGATGCTGTCCGAGGACATTCAGGACAATCTCTTCGTCTTCGATTACCTCATCAAATCCGACGAACGCGCCCTGCAAACCGTGCTGCGCGAGATCGAGACCGAAACGCTGGTGCTGGCGCTCAAGGGGGCCGCCGCCAACCTGCGCGACAAGCTTCTGGGCTGTGTGTCGCAACGCGCCGCCGCCAATATCATGGACGAGATGGAGGCCATGGGGCCGGTGCGCCTCAGCCAGGTGCAAGAGGCGCAGAAACAGGTCATCACCATCGCGCGCCGCCTCTCGGACGAGGGGCGCATCACGCTGGCCGGGCGCGGCGGCGAAGAGATGGTCTGATCCATGAGCGCCGCCCCCGCCACAACGCCCGACGCGCTCACACCCGAGGATCTGCTGACCCTCGTGCGCCGGTCGTCGGGCAAGTTCCAGAAACACATGCCGGGCGCGCCCGACACCGAAGCGTCGGGCTTTGCCCCGCTTTCATTCGTGAGTGCGCCAGAGCCCGAGACGGAGCCCGAAGCCACACCGCAAGAGCCCGAGACCGAACAGCCCCCCGCCAGCGAACCAGAGGCGGAGGCAGGCTTCACCCCCGCCCCTGCACCGCAACCCATCGACATCGAGGCCGAGCGCCGCGCGGCTTGGGCCGAGGGCCATAGCGAAGCCCTGCGCGAGATCGAAACCGCCCGCGCCGAGGCCCGCGAGGCGGCCCTGGAAGAATCGCGCAGCCTCGCCGCCGAAGAGGTGGCCGAGGCGCGCGACATCTTCACCGCCGCCGTCTCTCGGTTGACCACGGCGGAACACGAAATGACTGAGGCCCTGACCGCCAAACTGGAACAGGCCGTGCGCCTGCTCGCCGCGCAGCGCGCCGGGCAAAAGATCGATGAGGCTCCCCGCCCCTTCCTGCGCAAGATCGAGAAGATGACCCGCGAAATCGCGGCAGGTTGCGACAGCACCGTGGTCCGGATGAACCCCGCCGACCTCGTCGCGATCAAGCCGCATATCAAGGGCTTCAGCCCCCTCGCCAATGCACGGCTCACCCCCGACACCACCCTCGGGCGCGGCGATATCCGCATCGTCATGGACGACATCACTTTTTCCGACGTCATCGCCAAACGCAGCGCAGGAGGACTGTCATGAGCGATCTTCTGACCCGGCTGACCGAGGCCACCGACGCAATGAGCCAGCCGCCCGCGCCCAGCTATAGCGGGCGGGTGCTGCGCTATGACGGGCTGATCGCGGAATGCGCGGGCTTTCACGCCAGCCCCGGCACCCGCTGCCGCATCGAGACCGAGGACGGCGCTGACGTGACCGGCGAGATCGTCGGCTTCGCCAACGGCCGCAACCTGCTGTTTCTCAACCAGCCCGGCGCGCGCGTCACTGCCGACTGCGCGGTGCATCGCCTGTCGGGCGGGCATGATGCCTCGATGGGGCCGCAGCTTCTGGGCCGGGTGCTCGATGCCGATGGCGCGCCGCTCGACAACCTGCCGCCACCCAACTGCGCCGAGATCCGGCCCCTTGCGGGCCGCGAGATCAACCCGCTCGCCCGCCAGCCGGTGGATCAACCGCTCGACGTGGGCGTGCGGCTGATCAATGCGGCCCTCACCGTCGGGCGCGGGCAGCGGGTGGGTATCATCGCAGGCTCCGGCGTGGGCAAATCGGTGCTGATCGAGATGATGACCCGCTACACCGAGGCCGATGTCGTGGTGGTGGGCCTGATCGGCGAACGCGCCCGCGAGGTGGGCGATTTCGTGGCCAAGGTGATGACCGGCCCGACCCGCGACAAGACCTGCGTCGTCGCCGTGCCCGCCGACCGCTCGCCGCTGCTGCGGCTGCGCGCGGCACATCGCGCCACCGCCATCGCCGAATATTTCCGCGACCAGGGCAAGCAGGTGATGCTGATCATGGACAGCCTCACCCGCGTCGCTCATGCCCGCCGCGAGGTCGGGCTGGCGCTTGGCGAACAGCCCACCGCCAAGGGCTATCCGCCCTCGGTGGTCTCGATGATCCCCGGCCTTATCGAACGTGCGGGGCCCGGTCTTGCGGGCGAGGGCAGCATCACGGCGTTTTACACCATTCTGGCCGATGGCGACGACACGGTGAACGACCCCGTGGTCGACACCGCCCGCGCCATTCTCGACGGGCATTTCGTGCTGTCGCGCAAACAGGCGCAGATGGGGATCTATCCGGCGATCGACCTGCCGCAATCCGTCAGCCGGGTGATGAAGGACATCACCGACAAACCGCATGACCGCGCCGCCGCACGCCTGCGCCGGATGATCGCAACCTACATGGAGAACCGCGACATGATGCTGATGGGGGCCTACACGCCCGGTCAGGATGCCACGCTCGACGAGGCGGTCACGCTCTGGCCCCGGATCGAGGCGTTCATCCGCCAGGACATAGACGAGCCCGCGACGCTCGCCGACAGTATCGCGGCGCTCGACACGCTGACCGGGGGTGGCGCATGAGCCCCCGGCAATTGCACCTGCTGTCGCTGATGGCGACCCGCGCACGCGGCGAGGTCGGGCAAATCTCGGCACAGATCGGCGCGCTGCGGCACCGCGAAATGCAGCAGTTCGACATGGCCGACCGGCTTGGCCGCCTGCTTGAGGAAACCGCGCAGGCCCCGGCCCAACCGATGACGCGCGGAGAGTTGAATGCCGCGCAGTTCATGGGCCGCACGCTGGTGCAGCATCTTCAGGACACCCGCAGCCAGATGGCGCAGACCCGCGAGGAACGCACCGCGCTCGAGGCCGATCTGTCACATCAGGCACGCCGTCAGACCGTGCTTGACGCGCGCACAGACGAGACTCGCCGCGCGCTGCACCGCGCCCGCTTCGACGCGCAGGACAGCGCCACGCCGCCCCGCCGTCGGGGTTGAGGCTTGGCACCGAACTTGCATCTCGCCTGCAAGAGACACATCCGAAACGGACCTCACCGACATGCGCGCCCCGGCCCTGACAGACCTCATCGCCCCGCCCCCGATCGCACCCCGCGCGACCGGCGGGACCGGTGCGCCCGGATTTCCCGACGCGCTGCGCATGGCGCAAATCCGGGTCACTCCCGCCGATATGCCCGCCACCGTTCCGGCAACATCCACGCCTGCCCAAACCACACAAGCTCCGACGATCCCGGCGGCCCCCATTCCCGCCAGCCCTCAAATTACCGTCCGGCGGATGACGCCGGAACAGCCGTCGCACCCCACGCCTGCCGAGGGCAAGCTGTCGACAGAGATCGCGCAACCATCCGGTTCCGAAATCCTGACCACCGAGAGTATCCCGGCAACCGACGCATCTCCGGCCATCACACCGCAAGCCGTAGCACCGGACGCGCCTCTTGCTCCCGAGACGGCACCAGCCGAGAGCACCACGGAAGAGACTCACCCGGTCGACATCCAGACGCCCGAGACACCCCCGACAGACGCCATGCCGCTGGCAGCACCCCTGACCCCGGCCCAGCCCGAGACCCCGCGCGCGGCCCCGGCGGCACCACCCGCCACAACCACGTTGCAACAGGCCCCCGGGATCACGCCCCCCGAGGCCACCGCAGATCCCCTCCCTGCGGAGGCACCGGCACCGATCCGCACCGGCGAGGCCGCTCTTCCCGCCGCCGCGACGCCCGCGCCCGCCACGCCTCAGCCGATAGCCGACACAGGCCCATCACGGCTCGACATGACACAGGCACAATGGGCCGAGACGCTGGTCGAAGACATCACCCGCCACGCGGCAGGGCCTGCCACCGAACGCCTCACTCTCACGCTCACGCCCGAGCGTCTCGGCACGCTGCAAATCCGGCTCGAGATGCAGGACGGGCTTACCCATGTGCATATCGTGACCGAAACCCCCGAGGCCGCCCG
The DNA here is from genome assembly GCF_040219995.1 of Roseovarius sp. Taxonomy (GTDB): domain Bacteria; phylum Pseudomonadota; class Alphaproteobacteria; order Rhodobacterales; family Rhodobacteraceae; genus Roseovarius. Next base: position 102,989 of record NZ_JAVJUC010000034.1, read on the forward strand.
CGCCGTGGCCGAGGGTCAGCACCGGCTGGCCGACGCGCTCAGCCGTGCAGGTCTGGAACTTGGCTCGCAATCCACCCAGTCGGGCGGCACCGGGCGCGATCCGGGCCAATCCGGCCAGCCTGCCCCCGATACCCGCGCCGGGCCAGAGCCACAGCCCGATGACCGCGTCGCCACCGATCCCGTACCCCAGCGCACCACCACACGCGCCACCACATCCGTCGATCTTCTCGCCTGAGGTTTCCCATGTCCGATGCCGCCCTCCCCGATCTGCAAGGCCGCCCCAAAGGCGGGTTGCTCAAGAAACTGATCCTGTTTCCGCTTGGCATCGCCCTCCTTGGAGGGGGCGGATTCGGCGCGGGGCTCTACTATGCGGGCGAGCGGCTATCGCCCTCGCAAGAGGTGCTGCGCCTGATCGAACAGGAGAGCGCCGCAGCGGAGGCCGAGGGCGAAACAGGCCCCAAACGCGTGCCCAAGGAAAAACCCGAAACCCCCGTGTTCGAAACCCAGTATTACGAGTTTCCCGACCCGCTCACCACCAATCTGAAGGGCTCGCGCCGTTTCCTTCAGATCGGCGTCGGCGTCTCGACGCAGTATGATGCCAGCGTCATCGCCAATGTCGAAACCCACGCCATGGCGATCCGTTCGGACATGCTCGCCGTGATCAGCGGCTTTGCCGAGGATGAGGTCGAGGGCACGGCGGGGCGCGCCGCCCTTGCGACCGCGCTGCAAGACGCAATCAATACCCGGCTCGAAACGCTCGAAGGGTTCGGCGGCATCGAGGGGGTCTATTTCCCCTCCTTCGTGCTGCAATAGGGGCACACAATGGGCAAACCCACCACCAACAGCACCCACAAGCTCAGCTCCAACGAGGTCGCGGCGCTTGTCGATGGCCTGTTCGACATGGACAAGGAGCAGGGTAGCGGCCCAGAGAACGTGAAAAGCTATAAGTTTGGCAGCGACAACCTGTCGATCATGGGCGATTATCACGGGCTCCGGATGATCAACGAACGCTTCTGCCGCCTCGCCCGGCCCGTGTTCCTGCCATTCCTGCGCATGCATCCGCGCATCTCGGCCTTCCCGCCCGAGGTCAAGAGCTTTGACCACTATTGCGACGAGCTGGAAAACTTCGTCAGCCTGACCACGGCACGGGTCGAGGCCCTGCGCAGCAATCAGTTGATCATGCTGCCGCCGAATTTCGTCTCGCTGCTGACCAATGCCTATTACGGCGGCAACATCGCCTATCTGCCCAATGGCCGCACCGAATTCACCGCCGCCGAGACCCGCGTGATCACCATCGTGACCGACGGGTTGCACCGCGCGCTCGAAGCGGCTTGGCGCGATCTGATGCCGCTCGCCTTCGCCAACCCGGTGCACGAGGACAACCTGCAATTCGCCACCTTCGTCGAAAGCGAAGAAAAGGTCGTGTGCTGCTCGTTCATCGTGCAACTGCCGGACGCGGACCCGGCGACGATGGATCTGATCTACCCGCTTCAGGCGCTCAAGCCGATTGCCGCACGCCTGCGCTCGCGGATGCAATCCGATCAGGTCGATGACGACCTGCGCTGGCGCGCCCGCTTGCGCGACGCAGTGATGTCAGTGCCGCTCAACGTCACCGCGCGGCTGGCGCAACCCACGGTGCCGCTCACGCATCTTGTCGGGCTCAACCCGGGCCGCGTGGTGCCGGTCGACCTTTCACCGCGCCCGCAGCTTCTGGTCGAGGGCACGGCGCTTTTCGATGGCGAGCCGGGCGCGCAGGGCGGGCGCGCGGCACTCTCGCTGACCCGCAAACTCGACAACTGACAGATTTCCCGGAGACACACCCATGACCGAAGACACCCCCGACATCCCGCAAGAGCCCGCAAACGCCATGACAACCCCCATTGATCTCGGCCTGCTATCCAATGTCCGCGTCTGCATGACCGTCGAGGTGGGACAGACGCAGATCACCTTGCAGGACCTTCTCCACCTCAACGAAGGCTCAGTGGTGGAGCTTGACCGCATGGCGGGCGACCCGCTCGATATCCTTGTGAACGGCACCCCCATCGCCAAGGGCGAGGTGGTCGTGGTGGGCGAGAAATTCGGCATCCGCTTCGGCGATATCGTCGATCCGAAACAGCGGCTCGAGACTCTCTGACGCAGCCAGAACCGGCACACAGGCATGGCACGAAACCTGCAGGGGATTGCGCAACCACCCCTTGCAGAAGGCGTCTCACTCGTGGACCTGCTCACCCCTGACCGTATCCTGACCCTCGCCGGGTTTCTCGGCCTGCTCATCCTTCTTTGGGCCGCCATCCGCTTCAACCGCGCGCCGCTCGCGGCGCGGCTCAAGGGCGACCGCCGGATGGAGGTGGCCGAGGTGCTGCCGCTTGGCGGCGATGCCCGCGCCATCCTGATGCGCGCCGATGGGCATAGCGTGCTGATCGTCACCGGACGCAAGGGCGGCACCGCGATGCTGCCCCTCGCCGCCATACCGGAGACGGGCCAATGATCCGCGTCCTCCTCCCGCTCGCGGTCCTGCTCTCGGGCCCGGCCATGGCGCAACAGGGCGTGCCGGTGCTGACCCTCTCGGACGAGGGCGGCACCACCTATTCGCTCTCGCTCCAGATCCTCGCGCTGATGACGGCGCTGACGGTGCTGCCCGCGCTGGTGTTGGGGATGAGCGCCTTTACCCGGATCATCATCGTGCTCTCGATCCTGCGGCAGGCGATGGGTACGCAGCAGACCCCGCCCAACCAAGTGCTGATCGCGGTGGCGCTGTTTTTGACCTTCTTCGTCATGCAGCCGGTGCTGAACGACATCTACACCACTGCCGTCGCGCCCTATCTCGACGGTCAGATGGACCCCGGCACCGCCGTCGGCCTCGCCTGGGACAAGCTGTCGGCCTTCATGCTCGCAAATACACGCCAGAACGACCTGCTGATGTTCTCGGAACTGGCGGGCAACGGCCCCTATGAGAGCACCGACGCGGTGCCGGTCTCGGTGCTCCTGCCCGCCTATATCACCTCGGAACTCAAGACCGCATTCCAGATCGGGTTCCTGCTGTTCCTGCCGTTTCTGGTGATCGACATGGTGATCGCCTCGATCCTGATGGCGCTCGGCATGATGATGCTGTCGCCGATGATCGTGTCGCTGCCGTTCAAGCTCTTGCTGTTCGTGCTGGTAGATGGCTGGGCGCTGACCATGGGCTCGCTCGCCTCCAGCTTTCAGGGCGGCTTGTGATGAATTTCGACACCAATATCGAGCACTTGCAACTGGCCTACTGGAACATCCTGCTGACCGCCGGGCCGGTGCTTCTGGTGGCGCTTGGCGTGGGTCTGGTGATCGGCATCCTGCAGGCCGCCACCTCGATCAACGAGGCGACGCTCAGCTTCGTGCCGAAAATGGCCATCGTGATCCTGACCATGGCGGCGATGTCGGGCTTCATGCTCAGCACGCTGAGCGATTACTTCACCCATGTGTTCGACACCATCGCGACAATGCGCTGAGCGATGCTGCCCGATCTCGCCCCCTCCGCCTCGGGCCTGCCAGGTCTCGAACTGGCCCAGCTCACCGGGCTGGCGCTGCAATTCCTTTTTGCCATGCTGCGGATCGGGGCCTTCGTGGTCTCGGCCCCGCTCTTTGCCGCGCGCTTCGTGTCGCTGCCGGTGCGGATCATCATCGCGGTCGGCCTGACGGTGCCGCTGATGGGCAACATCCCCATGCCCGAGCCGGAAACGCTCGCCTCGCTGGCCAGCGTCACCATCGCCCTGCGCGAACTGGCGATCGGGCTGGCGGCGGGGCTGGTTCTGCAAATCCTCTTCGCCGCCGCCGTCATGGCAGGCGACCGCATCGCCAACACCGCCGGTCTCGGCCTCGCGGCGCAGGTCGATCCCGCGACCGGCTCGCAAAGCCCGGTGATCGGGCAATTCTTCATGCTGTTCCTGCTGTCGATCTTCGTGACGCAGGACGGACATCTGGCGGCAATCCGTCTGATCCTCGACAGCTACCGCCTTGTTCCCATTGGCGCAGCCATCACCGGCGAGGCGCTGACCGATGCCGGGCTCACCGCCACCGGCGAGATGTTCCGTAGCGCGGCGCAACTCATGATGCCGGTGGTCACCGTCCTGCTTTTGCTCAACATGGTGATCGGGGTCATCACCCGCTCGGCCCCCACGCTCAACATCTTCGCCTTCGGCTTCCCCCTAACGATGAGCGTCACTCTTTTGCTGCTCTTCCTCACAACTTCCGGCCTCGGCGCCGCACTTTCGGAGCGGGTGGCACGCGCCTTGCAGCACCTGATGGAGATGCTGAACGGATTACCCAATGGCTGACGCCGACGACGGACAGGAAAAGACCGAAGAGCCGACTCAGAAACGCCGCGACGAGGCGCGCGAAGAGGGCCGCGTCATCACCTCGACCGAGGTCTTCGTGCTGGTCACGCTGGCCGCCGGCACGCTGATGCTGGTGATCGGCAAACCGGCCCTGCCCGGGCTCACCGGGCTCTGGGCCTCGGGGCTGGTGATCGCACCGGGGGATGCGCTCGATGCGCTGATGATCAGCCGCACGCGCGACGCGCTTTGGTGGATGCTCGCCGCCGGGCCGGGGCTTGGCCTGCCGTTGATGGCGGTCGTGCTGATGGCCCAGAGCGGCATGGGCGGGCTCAATTTTGCGCCCAAGGCGCTCGGTTTCAAGGCCGACAAGATCAACCCGCTCGAAGGCCTCAAGCGCATGGTGTCGATGAAGGCGCTGGTCGATCTGGGCAAGGCGGCGCTCAAGGTCACGCTGCTGCTGACGGCCGGCGCGCTGATGTTGCAGCCGATCCTGCCCGCCCTCGAAAGCGCGGCGACACTCGCCCCCGGCGATGCGATGGTGCTCTTTGGCACGGCGATGCTGCGGGTGCTGGGCGGGCTTCTGGTCGGGCTGGCCCTGATAGCGGCGCTTGATCTGGCGTGGCAGATTCACTCCAATACCAAGGCCCTGCGCATGTCGCGGCAGGATATCAAGGACGAGACCAAGGAATCCGAAGGCTCGCCCGAACAAAAAGGCGAAGTCCGCCGTCGCCAGATGGAGGCCTCGCGCCGCGCCTCGGAGCGCAAGGCGCTGGCCGATGTGCCGATGGCCACCGCGATCATCAGCAACCCCACGCATTTTGCCGTGGCGCTGCAATACGACCCCGCGAGCGGACACGCTCCGGTTGTCCTTGCCATGGGCCGTGGCCGCATCGCCCGCGAGGTGATGCGCCGCGGTCGCCGCGCCGGGGTGATGACGCTGCAAGTGCCCCCCTTGGCGCGCGCGCTCTACTTCACCGGCGCGATCGGGCGCGAGATCCCCGAAACGCTCTACACGGCGGTCGCGGTGATCCTCGCCCATGTCTGGCGGCTCGAACAGGGCCAGCCCGAACCCACCCCCGAGGTCGATCTGCCCAGTGATCTGCGGCTCGACGAATTTGGCCGCCCAATCAACAGGAGATAACCCATGCGACACAGACGCACCTCCACCGGCGAGATGATCTCGACCCTCTGTTTTCTCGGCGTCGGGCTCTGGGCCCTCGGTGAGGCCGCGATGGCCCCCTGGCCCAAGGCGACGATCCTGACACTCTGTGCCTCTGCCTGCCTCGCCGGGGCCGCCCGGCACCCAATCGCGCGCGTTTTGCAGCGCGACTGACCCAGAAACCACAATTTGCCGCCTAAATGCCGCCTCAAATCCACGATATCGCCCGCGAACACGCATGGCCTATTGAAAATTCCTACGGCGAGTCTAATACACGCATTACGGTTGTAGAACGTGTGGTTGGGGGCAGCGTGACGCGACAACGACCTGAAATAAGTGCGGGATAACCCAACCCATGGCTCTAAAAATTCTACTGGCCGACGATCACAACCTGCTGGCCGAGGCTGTCGGCAACATGCTCAACGCCCTGCCGGATTACGAGGCGATCACCACCGATTCGCTTGACGGCGCACTCAGCGTGCTCGGCGCGCAAAACGATATCGACCTCGTGCTGCTCGATCTCAAGATGCCCGGCATGGTCGGTCTGGCCAGCGTCAAGACCGTCATCGACAAGGCAGGCGACGGCAAGGTCGCGCTTTTTACCGGCATGGTGGATCGGCATTTCCTCAACAGCGCACTCGATCTGGGCTGTCGTGGCCTGATCCCCAAGACGATGCCGCTGCAATCGCTCAACAGCGTGATTCAGCTGATCATGTCGGGACAGGTCTTCGTGCCCACCGGCGCGACACAGGCCACCATCGAAAAATCCGGAAGCGACGGCGCGGATCTTTCGGAGAAGGAACTGTTCGTGCTGCGCCTCGCGGCGGACGGGCTGACCAACAAGGAAATCGCCCGCGACATGGATGCCAGCGAAGTCACCGTGAAAATGCACATGCGCTCAATCTGCAAGAAACTGGGTGCCCGCAACCGCGCGCACGCGGCAATGATCAGCCGCGAACGCGCCCTGATCTGAGCCTTCACAGCCGCAGCGAGGGGCCCGGTGCGCAGCAACGGCGGCGCATTGGTCGCATCGACAATCTTCAAGCCAATGCACAAGGGTGATACGCTAGTTATATAACCGGCAGCTTTGAGGGTGCCGGACAGGCCTGCCCATGCTCGAGACGGAAAGGACCGCGCCCGATGTTTGACAGCTGGTCGACACCGTATCTGGGCGCAGGCTTTCTGCTGGCGGCGGCTATCGTGCTGTTCACCGGCCTTCGCATCACCCGGCTCGTGGACAAGCTGGCCGATCGGACTGGCATAGGAGAGGCGCTTGCAGGCGCTGTTCTGCTCGGCGCGGCCACCTCCCTGAGCGGGACCATCGTGTCGATCACCGCCGCGCTCGACGGACAGGCGTCGCTGGCCTATTCGAACGGGATCGGCGGCATTGCCGCCCAGACCGCCTTTCTCGCCATCGCCGATGTGGTCTATCGCAAGGCCAATCTGGAACATGCCGCGGCCGATCTCGGCAATATTTTCCAGTCGATCACGCTGATCGTGCTGCTGACCTTGCCACTGCTTGCATCGAACTGGGCAGAGACCACGGTGTTTGCGGTTCACCCGGTCTCGCTGATCATACCGATTGTCTATGTCAGCGGGCTCTTTGCCACCCGCGCGCTGCGCGAACAGCCGATGTGGCGGCCCGTATCGACCGCTGAGACACGTGAGGACCGGCCCGAACCGGAATCCGCAACCGATCGCCGGAAGAGCACAGGGCGGCTTTTCCTCGACCTCGCCCTGCTCATGCTGATCATGGGCAGCGCCGGGTGGGTCATCGCCAAGACAGCCGGGACACTCACCGGGCGCCTCGAATTGTCAGAGTCGCTGGTCGGGGCCCTCGCGACCGCCGTGGTCACGTCCTTTCCAGAACTCGTGACCACCGTCGCCGCCGTGCGGCGCGGGGCACTGCAACTGGCCGTCGGCGGCATCATCGGCGGCAACAGCTTTGATACACTGTTCCTGAGTGCGGCGGATATCTCGTTCCGCGACGGTTCGCTCTATCACGCGGCAGGCGCAGGTGACCAGTTCTGGAACCTCACCGCCATCCTGATGACCGCCGTTCTGCTGGGCGGGCTGGTCTTGCGCCAGCGCGTCGGACCGGCCCGGATCGGGGCTGAAAGCATGGCGCTGCTTGGCATCTACGCCTGCGCCATCGCGATGCAGATCACGGTGATGTCCGGACCCTGACCATCGTTCGCAGCACCGGCCATGTTCCGCATGTCGGCGCGCGTCCTAAACGTCGCGCGCCTCGTCATCCTCGGCGGTCTCTTCGGCAGTATCCACATACCATTCCTGTGCTGCGGCCAGCGCCACCGGCGAGCCTGTCGGGCTGACCCCGAGATAGGCCCCGGTCTCATCCACCGGCACCGAAGGCCGCCGCGTCATCCGCCATGTCGCATAGACCGCGATCAGCGTGAATAGCCCCGCAAGAAACAGCCAGAACCCGTGCGGCCCGACCACGTCCATCAACTGCCCGGTGGCCACCGGCCCGATAATCGCCCCCATCCCGTAGACGAACACCAGCCCCCCCGAGGCGGCGGCCATGTCCTCGACCTCCAGGAAATCGTTGGTATAGGCGATGAAGAGCGAATAGAGCGGCGACGCCATGCCCCCCATGACAAAGCCCAGCACCAGCAGCGTTTCGAACTCCACCCCCAGAAATGCGCCGACCCCGGTGCTGACCGCGCCCACCGCCGATACGCCAAGGATCAGCAGGCGCCGATCCAACCGGTCCGACAGCCATCCCACCGGCACCTGAAACACCATCGCCCCGGTAAAGATCGACGCCACGAATCCACTGATCTGCCCCACGCTCAGCCCCGCCTCGGCCCCATAGACCGAGGCCATGCCGAACTGTGCCGCGAAAATCCCGCCAAGGATCAGCATGCCGACACTGGCCAGCGGCGAACTTTCATAAAGCTGGCGCAGGGTCATCGGCTTGTCGGTCTCGAAGGCGGGCGTCGGCGTCGCCGACAACAGGATCGGCGCAAAGCTCAGTGACACCAGGATCGAGGGCACGACAAACAGGAAATATCCCGCAGCCTCCCCCAGGTTCATCAAGCCCTGCGCCGCGATGATACCGGTGGTCTGAGCGATCATGTAGGCCGACAGGATCTTGCCCCGCGTGGTATTCGTCGCAGCATTGTTGAGCCAGCTTTCTGCGGTCACGTACACGCCCGACAGGCAAAACCCCAACAGGATACGGATCACCGTCCAGCTATAGGGATCGGTCAGCACCGGAAAGGCAATAAGCCCCGCCGAGATGAACGACCCAAGCGCGGCAAAGACCCGAACATGCCCGACCCTACGGATCATCTCGGGTGTCACCCGACTGCCCACCAGAAAGCCCAGGAAATAGGCCGAGGTGATGACCGACAATTGCAGCGTGCCGAACCCTTCCAGCGCGCCGCGCACACCCATCAACGTGGCCTGCATGCCATTGCCGATCATGATCAGCGTCATGCCAAGCAACAGCGCCCAGACCGATCCCAGAACCTTGAACATGGCGGGCGTTCCTCTCGCATGATCCCCCGGACGCGCGCCGCCCGCATGCCCGCGCCGCTACCACCGACCGGACGCACGCGTCAAATCGGTTTCACTCGGCCCGGCGATGGAAATCGAGGGATTGCGCAATATTGCGGCAGCGCCCTGCACGCCCTCTGGTCCTTTGGGCGCGAGACAGGTAAACGCGGGACAAGACACGCGACCCGGCAAAGGCAGACACACCCGATGGCACGGCATCTGATCACCTCGGCAATTCCCTATATCAACGGGATCAAGCATCTCGGTAATCTGGTGGGCAGCCAGCTTCCCGCCGATCTTTTCGCCCGCTACTGCCGCGCGCGGGGCGATGAGGTGCTGTTTCTCTGTGCCACTGACGAGCACGGCACCCCCGCCGAACTGGCCGCCGCCAAGGCGGGCCAGCCGGTGGCGGACTACTGCGCCGAGATGTGGCAGGTGCAAAAGCGCCTCTCCGACGGCTTCCGCCTCAGCTTCGATCATTTCGGGCGTTCCTCCAGCCCGCAGAACCACCGCCTGACCCAGCATTTCGCCAAGCGCCTGCATGAGCAGGGGCTGATCCGCGAGGTGTCAGAGACGCAGATGTATTCGCCCACCGACGGGCGCTACCTGCCCGACCGCTACATCGAGGGCACTTGCCCCAATTGCGGCTTCGAGTCTGCACGCGGCGATCAATGCGACAACTGCACCAAGCAGCTTGACCCGGTCGATCTGATCAACCCGCGCTCGGTAATCTCAGGCGCGACCGATCTGGAGATGCGCGAGACCAAGCATCTCTATCTTTGCCAGTCACAGATGAAGGACGAGCTTGAGGCCTGGATCGACAGCAAGACCGACTGGCCGATCCTGACCACCTCCATCGCCAAGAAATGGCTCAATGATGGCGACGGCTTGCAGGATCGCGGCATCACCCGCGATCTCGACTGGGGCATTCGGGTCAAGCGCGGCGACGAGGACTGGCCCGGCATGGAAGGCAAGGTCTTTTACGTCTGGTTCGACGCCCCCATCGAATACATCGCCTCCGCGCAGGAATGGGTCGAAGCGGGCAAGGGCGACGACTGGCAACGCTGGTGGCGCACCGACAAGGGCGCCGAGGACGTCACCTATACCCAGTTCATGGGCAAGGATAACGTCCCATTCCACACGCTCAGTTTTCCGGCGACGATCCTGGGCTCGGGCGAGCCGTGGAAGCTGGTGGATTACATCAAGTCGTTCAACTACCTCAACTACGATGGCGGCCAGTTCAGCACCTCGCGCGGGCGCGGCGTGTTCATGGATCAGGCGCTCGAGATCCTGCCCGCCGATTACTGGCGCTGGTGGCTGTTGAGCCATGCGCCCGAAAGCTCGGACGCCGAATTCACCTGGGAGAATTTTCAGACCTCGGTGAACAAGGATCTGGCCGATGTCCTGGGCAATTTCGTCAGCCGCGTGACCAAATTCTGCCGCTCCAAATTCGGTGAAGAGGTGCCAGCGGACGGCGAGTATGGCGCGCAGGAAATGGCGCTGATCGACCGTCTGACAAACCGCATCCGCGACTATGAAGGCCATATGCAGGCCATGGAGGTGCGCAAATCCGCCACCGCCCTTCGCGCGATTTGGGTCGAGGGCAACGAGTACCTGCAAGAGGCGGCACCGTGGTCCACCTTCAAGCAAGACCCCGAGCGCGCCGCCATGCAGATCCGCCTGGCACTCAACCTCATTCGCCTCTACGCGGTGCTGTCTGCCCCCTTCATCCCCGATGCCGCCGCCACGATGCTGTCGGCGATGAAGACCGACGATGCCTCTTGGCCCGATCAGGTGCCCGGCGCGCTGGAGATACTCACCCCCGGCCATACCTTCGAGGTGCCCGAGGTGCTTTTCTCCAAGATCACCGATGATCAGCGCGAAGACTGGCAGGCCCGGTTCTCCGGCACGCGGGACTGAGCGGCGAGGGGTGGTGTTTGACCTCAAGCTGCCGTTGAGATGAACCGCGCATCGTCGGTCCGTTCATGCCACGGTTCGAACAGGCAGAGCCTTCAGGCCGGCGGGGTCCGCATCAGGCGGGCAAGCGTCGCCACCTCCTGCCCCTGACCCGCCGCCTCCAGCGGATCGGCGGCGCGCAGGCGCACGTCCTCGGGTTTGTTCTGGCCCAGCTTCCAGGTGCCCGCGATCTCGTCCACCCGCATCTCGCAGGGCACGATCTGCCGCATCATCCGCTCCAGCACCTCGGGCGTCATCTTCTCCGCCCGCCACTCCGGCTTGGGTGCCAGCCGCGACTCGAACCCGGCCGACTGCCGGTCGAGCAGATCGCGCATCCGCTCCTGCGGCTGCAAGCGCACCTGCCCCACCAGATGCACGGCGACGTAATTCCAGGTCGGCACCTGATCCTCGACGCCGTACCAATCAGGCGAGACGTAGGAATGCGGCCCCTGCACCGCGAGCCGCGCAGGCAGCGGATCGGACATGAGCCGCGCGATGGGGTTGGAGCGCACGAGGTGAAACTCGGCCCGCGTGCCGTCCTCCGACAACAGGAAAGGGATATGGCTGATCAGCGGCGCATCCCCGGTGGCCACCGCCAGAAGGCCAAAGCCCTGCGCGCGCGCAAAGGCGATGTTGCGCGGCGCGTCGGCCTGACGAAAGGCGGGATTGGGATGCATCGCAACTGACCTCTCAGACGGCAGTAAGCTGCGTGCCGGTATGGCCGGTCACGGTCGCACTGACGATCGCACCCTCGGGACGGTCGCTGTCAAAGGCGACCTCGGTGAACTGCTCGGTCCGGCCCATGCGCGGGTTCTCCATCAGCACGGCATGGCGACGGCCCTGCTGCGCGACCAGATGCGCCGCCACGCGCGCCTCACCCGCCGCCCGCAGCCGTGCCGCCCGGTCCTTGATCGCCCGCCCGTCCACCTGCGGCATCCGCGCGGCAGGGGTGCCGGGGCGGGGCGAATAGGGGAACACGTGCAGCCAGGTGAGGTGACAGTCCTCCACCAGCCGCAGCGAGTTCCCGAACGCCGCCTCACTCTCAGTCGGAAACCCGGCGATGATATCGGCGCCAAATGTCATCTCGGGGCGCAGGTGCCGTGCCTCTTCGGCGAAACGGATCGCATCGTCACGCAGATGCCGCCGCTTCATCCGCTTGAGGATCAGGTCGTCACCATGCTGCAGACTCAGATGCAGATGCGGCATCAGGCGCGGCTCGGTGGCGATGGCCTGCATCAGATTGTCATCCACCTCTATGGAATCGATCGAGGAAATCCGCAGGCGCGGCAAATCCGGCACCAGCTTCAGAATGCGCATCACCAGATCGCCGAGTTTCGGCTGCGACGGCAGATCCGCGCCCCAGCTTGTCAGGTCCACGCCCGTGAGCACCACCTCGTTATAACCCGTGCCCACCAGCCGCTTGATCTGATCGACCACGACGCCCGCAGGCACCGAGCGCGAATTGCCCCGACCATACGGGATGATGCAGAAGGTGCAGCGATGATCACAGCCGTTCTGCACCTGAACATAGGCGCGGGAGCGGGTGCCGAATCCGTCGATCAGATGCCCCGCCGTCTCGGTCACCGACATGATGTCGTTGACCTGCACGCGCTCGGCGTCGCCGATGAAATCGGCGGCAAGACGTCCCCATGTCTCGCCCTGCATCTTCTCGGTATTGCCGATGACGGCATCGACCTCTTCCATCGCGGCAAAACTCTCGGGCTCGGTCTGCGCCGCGCAGCCGGTCACGATCAGGCGCGCGCCCGGATGCGCGCGGCGCAACCGGCGAATTTCCTGCCGCGCCTTGCGCACCGCCTCGGACGTGACCGCACAGGTGTTGACGACGACGGCGTTCTCCAGCCCAGCCTGCCCGGCGAGATCCTTCATCGCCTCGGTCTCATAGGCGTTCAGCCGACAGCCCAGGGTGGTGAATCGCGGCGCGCCGGTCATTGGAACCCCGCCAGGAAGTCGGGCGTCAGATGGCCGCTCGCGACATGCGCCGTCTGGCCGGTCATCCAGACGCCATCCTCCCGCCAGTCGACGTCGAGCGTGCCGCCATCAAGGGTGATCCGCACATGCCGCCCGGTCAGCCCTCGCCGCGCAGCGGCAACGGCCACGGCGCAAGACGACGAGCCCGACGCGAGCGTGACCCCCACACCCCGCTCCCACACCCGCATGCGCAGATGATCGGGGGCGATCACGCTCGCCACCTGCACATTGGTGCGCTCGGGATAAAGCGGGTGATGCTCATAGCGCGGCCCGAACCGGTCAAGCTGCACGGCACAGGCATCCTCGACGAAAAACGTGCAATGCGGGTTGCCCATGCCGGTGGCGGTAGGGCCGCCCTCTATGGGCAGTTCCAGTGTCTCCATCGCCTCCGCCAGCGGGATCTCGCCCCAGCCCAGCTGTGGCTGCCCCATATTGACCGAGGTCAGCCCACCCCCCGCATCGACCGCCTGCAACACCCCGCGCGCCGTGCTCAGCGTCAGCGCGGTCTTGCCGGTCTCCTCCATCAGATGCCGCGCGATGCATCGGGTGGCATTGCCACAGGCAGCCGAGGTGGAGCCATCGGCATTGTAAAAGGTCAGATGCGCATCCGCCTCGCCCGCCCCGACTACCGCAAGCTGATCGAATCCGATACCGCGATGCCGGTCCGCAATCCCCGCCACCAGCGCCGGAGAAAGCGCAATATCACCGGCACGGGCATCGAGCACGACAAAGTCGTTGCCCAACCCGTGCATCTTCATGAAAGCCAGCCCTGTTTCGCGCATATCGGTCATGCCCGGGCATATAAACCCGCGCGCCGGATGAATCCATACGATCCTTTGATCAAGCGTCACTTTCGGGGTTGACCCCCCGCCCCGCTCTTTCTAGATACCGCCCCTAGTGGGCCGTTAGCTCAGTTGGTAGAGCAACTGACTTTTAATCAGTGGGTCGCAGGTTCGAATCCTGCACGGCTCACCACTGCATAAAGCGCTGATAATAAAGGATATTATCGGTTAAGAACTCCTGCAAAATGCCGGTTACAACACCGCCTTCAAGCCCTTTTTTGCTACAGTATTTGCTACAAGTGCAAACAATCGGCACGATAGCCCAACCCTGAATCAGCCAACTTTTGTAGCTCTGAACTGAAAAGGTTAAAGGGTTTTAACCTTTCACTGAGTCGGCTTTAACTTTTCAGACTTTAGGCCCACTCGACTGCATCGACCGCCGCCAGGCATCGAGCACTTTTTCGGCATAGAGCGGGTCATCAGAATCGATGGATGACGGCTCGGGACTTGATGAAATCGCGCTCAAGAATTGTGAACTTGTCTGATTTCCAAACTTCTTGCTCTTCACGGATTTCGTCGCTGCTGATCTCAGAGCGGCGGCGCTCAGGCGTTGTTTTGCAAGTTTTCGATCATTGAGTTGAACGCTTCTGTTAGACTATCCATCATCCAGATGTTTTTGGGCAAACCCGTAGCTTTTCGCATCCGGCGAAGTTCGATGTCCCGCATGCGGCGCACTTCAACTTTCTGAGCGGGCGTTAGGGCGGGAGGCCTGCCACCGACCCCGCCCCGCATCCGAGCGGCCTCCAGCCCCTCCTTTGATGGCCCTCAGCGTGATGAGCGAGGAGGACAGGCTTCAAAGCGTTGGATACAGAAGCTGATCAGCGCGAGCCGTAAGGTGCTCGTTTGCTGGAGACAAGACTTATGACCGCTGGGTCGACACTTGCTACACGTTATCAAACGTGGATGTTGGATTCCTGCCATTCAATTTTTGGGATGCGTGAATTTCATGCTACGGTCTTCCAAGAAATGGTATTCTCAATATTGGAGCGACGCGTGTTTACAGCCAAGGGTTCACCTCGGAATATCTCGTTGCGCGACCAACTGCGCGCGGCTACGCATCAACAACACGAGCGGTTACACGAGCACCCTTGTTTTCTGGCGCTGTTCAACGAGAGTCTCTGCATCGGTGATTACCGGGATCTGATCTTACGGCTTTACGGGTTTTACCAGCCGCTTGACCGGGCGATTGGGCGCGCGATTTCATGTGGAGCGGCCTGCACGGCCGGTTACGATTACGCGGAACGAGCCGGGTATCTGGCGCAAGACCTGGCCGATCTGGGATGGAGCGCCGAGGCCATCGAAGAGAGTCCACGATGCAACGAGGCCTTTGATATCGTGTCTCCGGCGTCGCTGGGCGGAATACTGTACGTGATTGAGGGTGCCACACTCGGGGGCGCACGCATCGACCGCGCCGCGCGTCGGTTGCTTGCGCGTGAAGATCAGGCCGGTCGGCGGTTCTGGTCATGGTGCCGCACTGTGGGTGGCCACCGTTGGCCCATGACCAACAGATACCTCGAGGATCTGGAGGCCGACGGGGCCGCCGTCAGTGACCTTAGGGAGGGTGCCCGTGACACGTTCCGGCTGCTGGCCGACTGGCTTGCGCCGCTGGACCATTCAACCCCTCTTGCCGTTGCGAGGGTGCCGTGACGCTGGATACTGTCAACCTGGAAACCTGCGATCAGGAGCCGATCCACCTGATCGGCGCGGTCCAGCCGCATGGTGCCCTGATTGCAATCGACGCGGACCGCTTCACCGTCGAATTCGCGAGCAGGAATACGGCGGCGTTCATCGGGGTGGGGCCCGAGCGGATCCTCGGAAATGACATCGCCAAGCTTATCGGTGCGGCGAATACACGGCAATTGCGGAACCTGAGGCTTGGCCCCTCCAATCCGGAACTTATCAGCCCGTGGTTCATCAGTTTCTCCGGGCCGGATGGCTCGCAGATAGATCTGGAATGCCTGCCACACCGGAGCAACGGTCATATCATCCTCGAACTGATGCATCCCGAGCCGGCTCCGGCGCGCATCTGGGAGGACGAATATCTGCGCCGGGAGTTCATTTCGGAACTTGTCAAGCCGGGTGCGCTCGAGGAGCTTGCGAATGCGAGCGCGCGGATCATCCGCGATGTGACCGGGTTTGACCGGGTGATGATCTACAGGTTTGCAGAGGACAAGCATGGCGAGGTCATCGCCGAGAGTACCAACCGCCCCGACAGCTTTCTCGGACTGCACTATCCCGCGTCCGACATTCCCGATCCGGCGCGGCGGCATTTTCTGCTGAATGTCGTGCGGGCGATACCCGACATCAACAGCGTGCCGGTGCCGATCATCAGCCGCAAGGGAGGCGTCGCCGACGCTGAATCCGCGTCTCCACTGGATCTCACGTTTTCCAAGCTTCGCGCCGTCGCCCCGGTACATGTCAAGTACCTCAACAACATGGGCGTGGCGGCAAGTCTTTCCATTTCGCTGGTCACAAACAACCAGCTCTGGGGTCTGGTCGCCTGCCACCATTACGAGCCGCGCGAGATCTCGTCGAGCCGGTTGCGGTTTGCCGAACTCCTGGGGGGCACCACTTCTGCGTTGCTGCAAAGTATAGAGAGCACCGACCAGCTCCAGAAGAGCATCACTGCCGAGAAGACAGCCTTTCGCATAGAGCAAATGGCGCGTGGCGGCACGTCGCTGGGGTCACTCATAAACGACTGGGCTCCGGCGCTGATGCAATTGATCGGCGCGCAGGGGATGTTGGTTTTTCTCGGCGATGGCGTCGTCGCATTCGGAGCGGTGCCGGACGAGCCTCTGGATTTTTCCGGTCTTTGCAAGCTGCAGGCGGACGGCGTAGCAACGACCGCGCAGCTCTCGGACCATATCGACATGGACACAGAGCAGGTGACAGTGGCCGCCGGCGCCGCGCTTCTTGACCTGTCCGAAGATGGCCGGGATTTTCTGGTTTTTCTGCGCAGCGATTTCGAGCAGACGATCCGCTGGGCCGGCAAGCCTGACAAGGTCGAGACGACCACGGAAGACGGGGTCACGCGACTGTCGCCGCGTGGCTCTTTTGCGCTTTGGCGCGAGGAGCGACGCGGCCAGAGCCGTCCCTTTTCGGCGATAGATCGTGATGTGCTGCGCATCCTGCGCCGGGCGCTTTTTGCCCTGAACAGCCTGGAACACGAGCGCGCCGCGCGCGAGGCACAAAGGACTGCGGAAGAGAAGGAAACCCGCATGCGGCACGCGCTTCTCGATGCCTCGCGCGCCAGCTCGATGGGCGAGCTTGCCTCGGCAATCGCGCATGAATTGAACCAGCCCCTGTCGGCGATTTCCAATTACATCAGCGCGTGCCGCCAGGAGTTGAGGAACTCCGACGTCGAAATCCCGGACCGGGTGGCGCAGCTCATCGACGAAGCCGTCGCCGAAACCACACGGGCCGGCGACCTGATGCGCCGCATGCGCAACTTCATATCCGCTGGCGATTTGAACGCCGAGTATATCGATCTGAACAGGGCCATCCAACAGGGCATCGACCTTGCGCTCGCTTATGTCGATCTGCCGAGACTTCAGGTCAATCTGCTGCTGGATCAGGGCATCCCACGGGTTCTTGCAGACCCGGTGCAGATCGGTCAGGTCATGCTTAACCTGGCCCGCAACAGCATCGCGGCGATGCAAGGGGCAAAGGTCCAGAAACTGACCGTCGAAGTGATAAGATCGGACAGGTCGGTCAAGGTGTATGTCCGCGATACAGGGCACGGAATTCCAATGGAACAGTACAAGTACCTGTTCGAACCGTTCAACACATCTACCACGCAGGGCATGGGTATAGGTCTCTCTTTGTGCCGGTCGATCATCGAGGCGCATGAGGGCCGGATTTGGTCTGAACCCGTAAAAACCGGTTCAGTATTCGTGTTCCAACTACCAATCGAGGGGGGCCATGGCGAACACGCCTGATCAGGGATTTTCGGTCTATGTCGTTGAAGACGACGAGTCCGTGCGGAAATCCTTCTGCGCGCTATTGAATGCGCATGGCTATGCGACGGTGTCTTGCGAGTCGGCGGAAGGCTTCCTCAAGGAGTTCGACCCGGACCAGAAGGCGTGCATGCTCCTAGACGTTCGGCTACCGGGAATAAGTGGCGTTCAATTGCAGGCACAGCTTGCCGAAATGGGCATGGACATTCCGATCATCGTCGTCACCGCGCATGGCGACGTTCCCATCGCGGTCCAAGTCATGCGGAACGGGGCTATTGACTTTATCGAGAAGCCGACAGAGGTGGGCCGGCTTCTCGAAGCGATCGAAATGGCCGGGGGCCTGCTGGCCAACCGGGTCCCCTCCGAGCTTCCCAAGAAAATCATTGCCGACCGCTTGGCGAAACTGACCGACCGGGAGAAAGAAGTTCTCCGCCATATGCTCGAGGGAAAGCTGAACAAGGAAATCGCCGCGGAGCTTGGTGTAAGCCGACGGACCATCGAGGTCCACCGCTGGCGTATCCGAGAGAAAATGCAGGTGCGCGGCATTGCCGAATTGATCAGGATGCTAGGCTAATTCCAGCGCCGGGCCATGTACGCATAAGTACGTAGTGGTAATTCCCAACTATCCCACCGACGCACTATCACCCTACGCTCAATTGTCTCGATCACGAATTTGAGACACCTCGATTGGTCTGGCCTTGGGCCGTCGAAGGGGAGGAATGCCGATCCTCGAGGCGATATGGATGTCGGGAGGGGAACGCTTGTATACTGCAGCACCACTATTGATTTACGCGGGCACCGGGAACGATGACTCGGCCCCGTGCGACACCGCTCATATCAAAGGCAAGCCGCCTTTGCACCTGCTAGCCGGGCTGGCCCATGAAGTCGTGCGACGCATTGCCTATCGGGAAAAAGACGCCGTTGCGCTGCCACACGCCCCTTCCACAGAGGAGGTCGAGGAGCTCTGCATTGCGCTGCTTTTGAACGACGACGCGGCATCGGCGGAGGAGATCATATGCAGCCTCGCGAAAGACACCACGACGGAAGTGATCTACCTTAAATACCTCGCAGCCGCCGCGCGCATGCTCGGGGATTGGTGGACCGAGGACCGGGTGAGTTTCACCGACGTGACAGCAGCGACCGGGCGCATTTTCGAACTGCTGCGGAGAATCACCATCGCCGCGCATCCCGGCTCAAACAGGCAGGATCTCACTGTCGTCTTTGCCTCTGTCCCGGGCGAACACCATACGCTCGGCATCCGTATGGCAGCAGACCTGTTTCGTGATGACGGATGGGAGATCGCGCTCAAGATCGGTTTGAGCGAAGCGGAACTGGTTGCTGAGATCAAGAAACTGCCGCGCTGCATCGTCGGGTTATCCATTGGCGGGCGGCACTCCCTGGGCCGGCTTGCCGGACTTGTAAAGGCGCTGCACACGCATTGCCCCCAAGCCGGCATAGTCGTGAGTGGGCAAGACGTAGACGAGCTCAGACCGCGCCTGTCCGCGATGGGCCTTGACCGTGTCGCAGGTGAAATAAACGAGGCGAAAGAACATATCTCGGCCTTGTGGGACCGCGAAATGGCGAGAAATGCCTTTTGCACGCATAACGGCGGAGAGCCTGAAGATCGTCGCTCCTGAAGGAGCGGAAGGGTTCGGGATCAAACGCTCGATACTGCCGATCAGCGTGAACATACGGCGCGCAGTTCAACCATCATGGTATCAGTCCCGTCACGCAAGTCCAACCAGCCCCCGAAAGTCAGAGCTTTCGGGTCAGCAAGTGGTCACATATGGAACGGCCACAAATGACCGGTCTGGCGAAGTTGCATCGTAGTGACCTCCAATTTCTCCAGTGACCACCTATGGCCAATCACATGCAAACAGGGACGGCGGAATCCGACATTCGCCGCACGCGCAAGCCTTCGTGCCAGTTTTTGCAAGAGCGGACTTTTGGAACGCCGGTGACCGTCTGCACCGACTACTGCCTTTCCTCGCTCCGAAGCGGTCAATCCTGAAATGGCCATGGACCGGGGAACAGGCCCGTGGGAATGATATCCGAGACCAATCCCGCTCTGGGCAGCTCAAGCCAGTGATGGACCGTGACGGCACCGGGCTCAAGCACCAGGTGCGGGTCCCGCCTGGCCCGATGATCGGTCAGGACCGCATGGCAGGTCGCTGGGGAGATCTGGCAAGTCACGCGTCCGATCTGGCCGGTCACCGCCCTATGGACGTGGCCGGACATCATGCGAACCGACCCGGGATGCGCCTCAAGCCGTGCGATCACCGCTGCGCCGTTACGCAAATTGTCCGCATCCATCGCGGGAATCCCTGCGTGCATGAACGGGTGGTGCGTGGCCACGATGGCGGGTTGGTCGCCCAGGGCGGAAAGCGTGGAATCGAGAAATCCCATACCTTCATCGCAAAGTACTCCGTGATGGGCACCTTCCAGGAGCGTGTCGAGCCCGATCACCGAGAACGGGCCGAAGTTCCGCACCCAGTTCACCGGACCTTCACCGGGCATCCAGGGCGCATCTGCAAACGCCTTGCGCATCGGAGCGCGCTGATCATGGTTGCCAGGAACGGCGCACCACGGCAGTGCCAGGTCGTCCATGATCGAGAGGAAATGAGCGTATTCCTCGGGCGTACCGTGGTCGGTCAAATCGCCCGTGACGATGGCACAGGCGATCCCCTCCCACAGCGGCAGCTTCGCGTTGATTGTCTCGACCGCTCGGCGCAGCGCCTCGGCTGTGTCGGAGCGTCCGTAGGCCAGCGCGCCGGGTGCGACGATATGCGTGTCGGTGATCTGGACGAACCCGGGCATCACGTGGCCCTTTCCACGGGCAGGACCAACAGCGCCTCTGCAGGGATGGACAGACGCACCTCGTCTCCCGGCTTGGGTGCGCTGAACCCCGGATGCAACATGAAGAGAGGCTTGGCCATCGCACCGGACAAAGCGACGCGATAGTGCGTGCCGAGGAAGGTCACGGTCTCGACCCGGGCCGTGATCGGGCCCTGCATGTCTATCCGGATATCCTCGGCCCGGACCAGCACCTGCTGGCCATCGCCCGCTTGGGGCAGGTCAAGAACGCCGCCCGGAAGATGCAGTTGCGCGCGCTCGATGCGCCCCTCCAGCGGCATCGCATCGCCGACGAAGCGCGCGACAAAGCCGGTGACCGGATTGCGATAGAGCGCCTCGGGCGTGCCGATCTGGGCGATCTGGCCCTGGCTCATGACCGCCACGCGGTCTGCGATCGCCATCGCCTCGTCCTGATCATGGGTGACGAAGATCGCCGTGATCCCGAACTGGCGCAAAAGCAGCGCCAACTCGTCACGCAAGTGGTTGCGCAGCGCGGCGTCCAGCGCCGACAGCGGCTCGTCCAGCAGCAAAACCCGGGGGCGCGGCGCCATCGCGCGGGCCAGCGCGACGCGCTGCTTCTGGCCACCGGACAGGGCGGTGATCGCGCGGTCGGCACAAGGCTCGAGACGACACAGCGCGATGACCTCGTCAACCCGCGCGGCAATCTCTGCCCTTGGAAGCCTCTGCATCTTCAGCCCGTAGCCGATATTGCCGCGCACCGACATGTTGGGAAACAGCGCGTAGGACTGGAACACCATGCCAATCCTGCGGCTTTCGACCGATTGATGGCTCACGTCCTCACCATCGAAAACAATGGAGGCCCCCGGGTCCGGCACCTCAAGCCCGGCGATGATGCGCAGCAGCGTGGACTTGCCACAGCCGGACGGCCCGAGCAGCGAGAGGATTTCGCCCTTGGCGATCTCCAGATCGGTGGGCAGCAGCGCCCTTGTGCCGCCGGGAAAGGTCTTGGCGATATTGCCGAGTGTCAAAGTCATTGCATGATCCTTTGTGCGCGGGCGCTGGCCCATTGCATGGCCATCAGAAGCGGGACGATCATCACGAAAAAGACCAGCGTATAGGCCGAGGCTATTTCGAGCCGCATCGAGGCATAGCTGTCGGCAAGCCCGACAGGCAGCGTCTTGAGATAGGGGGTGTGCAGCATCCAGGTCAGGTTGAATTCGCCGATAGATAGGGTCACCACGGTGAGCGCACCGGCAAGAATGCCGGGCATGGCGTTCGGCACGACGATGTCGATGAAACGCCGCGCTGGGCTGGCCCCCAGAGAGGCAGCGCCTTCCTCGAGCGTCTTCAGGTCGATAGCGGCCAGGACCGACAGGACAGAACGCACCATGAAGGGCATCGTGTAGAGGACGTGTCCGACGAGGATGAAGGTCCAGCTGGTCCGGAAGCCCTGAACGGTCCCATAAAGCTGCAACAGGGCCAGCGCCAGCGCGAGGCCTGGAATGGCCAGCGGGAGCGAGATGAATTCCTCCAGCACCCGAGAGACCCGGCCGGGATTGCGCGCCAGCACGTAGGCGGCCGGAACCCCGAGCGCGAGCGTGACGACAAGGCACGCCAGCGCCAGCCAGATCGACAGGAAGATGCTGCCGGAATAAAGATCCCAGACCTGGCCGATCCATTTCAGCGTCAGGCCCGAGGACAGGCCGCGGAAATAATTCACCGTGAGACCAGCCAGGATGGACTGGATGATCGGGATCAGGAGGAAGGCGCAGGCCAGCAGCGTGACGGCAAGCGGGATGTGGCGGGTGATGCGTCTCATCCTGTCAGCCCCCGGCCGCCACGGTGCCGCCGGAGAAGCTGCGCGCGATCAGCAGCATCGCCCAGGTCACCAGCCCCAGCACCACCGACAGGGCCGAGGCCATGGCGATATTCGCCGACAGGGTGAACTCTGTGTAGATCACCATGGGCAGCACATCGATATCCGTGGCCAAGGTGAAGGCGGTGCCGAAGGCCCCCATGGCGGTGGCGAAGGCGATGGCCCCGGCCGCGATCAGCGCCGGCGAAAGGCCGGGCAGTAGCACGTCGACCACGATCCGCCAGGGCGGCGCCCCAAGCGTGCGCGCGGCCTCTTCCAGCGCCGGGTCGATCTTTTCCGCCGCGGCCATGACGGTCAGCAGAACGCGCGGGATCGAGAAATAGAGGTAGCCCAGGAATAGCCCGATGATCGAATAGGCGAAAACCCAGTATCCCGGCAGAAGCTGGTTCACGAGGCCCTGACGCCCGCCCAGCAGGATGATCATGAAGCCCACCACGACGCCGGGAAACGCCAGGGGCAACGTCAGGATAGACAACAGCACATTGCGCCCGGCAAAGCGGTTGCGCACCAGGTAGAGACCGGCGGTCGTGGATATCGCCAGCGCCGCTGCGGTGACGGCAAGAGAGACGACGACTGTCTGCACCAGCGTCGACAGGTAGCGCGGGGTCTGAAGGATCTGAAGGTAGATGCCCCAGCCTGCCTCACTTTCGCCCGAGGCCAGAATCAGCCGCCCAAGCGGGATCGCCAGGAACGCCAGGGTGAAGATGGCGAGGGGAAGCAGGCAGAGGAATATGAAGTGCCTCTGGGACATTCTCGGCTCCGATGCAGGGAGGTGCCGGGCAGGAGCGTGCCTGCCCGGCGTGTCGTGCGGGGTTACTCGACTTCGTTCAGGTAGCGCTCGCCAAAGGTGGCCTGGGCGCGCTCCATCTCAGCATAGTCCACGGCCACGGCGCGCTCGTAGTCGGAGGCTGGCAGGAACTTCTCGGCCACCTCGGCGGGCAGATCGACCGGTCGGGCCGGCTGAAGATAGGCATTGGTCCAGATCGCCTGGCCCTCATCCGACAGGATGAAATCCAGGACGCGCTTGCCGGCTTCTGCGTTCGGCGCGCCGGCCACAAGGCTCATGACGTAAGGCACGCGAACGGAGCCTTCGCAGGGCAGCACGAACTCGAAATTGCCGTCCTCCTCGTATTTGCCGCGGTAGGCGTTGAAGTCGTAGTCGAACAGGATCGGAATCTCCCCCGAGACGACGCGCGCGTAGGAGGTCTGCTTGGGCACGATCGGATCGTTCTCGGCCAGCGTGTTGAAATAGTCGATGGCTGGGTCGAAGTTTCCGAGGTCGCCGCCATTAGCGAGGTTCACGGCCACAGCACCGGCATAGCCCACGAAGGCTGAGGACGGATCGAGATAGCCCACCATGCCCCGATATTCGGGCTTGGTCAGGTCGGCCCAGCACTGCGGGACAGGTGCGCCGGCCAGCGCATCGACATTCACGAACAGTCCCAGTGTGCCGTAGTGAATGGCGAACCATTTGCCCTCAGGGTCTTTCAGGCCTTCGGGGATGTCGTCGAAACCGGCGGGCTTGTAGGCCTGCGCAACACCTTCGTTGCCAGCCTTGATGCCGGTGGTGACACCGTAATAGGCCACGTCGGCCACCGGGCTGGCCCGCTCGGCCAGAAGCTGGCTCAGCGTCTGACCCGAGTTCTTGTTGTCATGCGGCATCTGGATGTCGAGCTCTTCGTCGATCGCTTCCAGCATCGAGGCCCAGTCCGCCCATTGCGGGGGGCAGTTATAGCAGATGGCATCCTCGGCCAGCGCGGGCGCGGCGATCACGGTTGCGAGGAGTGCCGAAAGAACGGTATGTTTCATGGGTTCATCCTTGTTTGAGATCGGTCTTGAGCGAGTGAACAGACGGCGGCCAGGTGGCACCCTGGTCGTCGTCTCGGCTTTCCGTTCGGGGGGGAGCAAGCGTGCCCCCCGCACGGAAATCGAAGGGCAAGGGCGGCTGCTGGGTGCACGGCCCCCCTTGCATCAGGTCCAGTAAGGTGTGCGCGGCCTGGCGCCCCATGGCGTCGGGCGCGGTTTCGATCGTCGCCAGCGGCACGTCCAGCAGGCGTCCGATCTCGATGCCGTCGAACCCCACCACCGACAGGTCCCGCGGCACGCTCTTGCCCATGAGCCGCGCGGCCTTTTGCACCGCGATGGCCAGAAAGTCGTTCGAGGCGAAGACCGCGCTCAGCCCGCCCAGAGTGGAGAGGATCGCGGCCAGCAGCCTGGGCGTATTGGCCTCGGCCTCGCTCAGTTCGATCAGGGCCGGGTCCGGCAAGCCCCTTGCACGGCATTCGGCGTGAAACCCAGCGTAGCGGTTGCGTGACCGGTCCGAGGTGGAGAACCTCAGCGCCAGGAAGGCCGTGCGCCTGTGGCCCAGATCGGCAAACCGGCGGGCGACCTCCCGGGCGGCCTCGAAATTGTCCACATGGGCGGTGGGCAGCCCATCGATGGGGTCATGGAACATAAGCGACACCGGCGTTCCACGCTGACGCGCCTGCTTCAGCACGGCACTGCTATCCGGCGCAGCCATAGTGACGATCAGGCCGTCGACCTCATTCGCCAGCAGGGTTGCAATGGCGTCGTTATCGGCATCGCCGTCATAGTTCGAGCTTGCAATCAGTAGCTGATAGCCGGTGCCTGACAGAGCCTCCTGCACACCCTGAACCGCTTCGGCAAAGACGGGATTGGCAAGCGAGGGCACGAGGCAACCGATTGTCATGCTTCGGCTGCTCTGAAGGGCCCGCCCGATCGCACTGAAGGAAAACCCCAGATCGCGCGCAGCCTTCTCCACGCGTTCGCGCACATCGGCGCTGGCAGGCCCGGATCGGTTGAGCACCCGGCTGGCCGTCGCGATGCCGCAACCGGCCTCTCGCGCGACGTCCTTGATGGTGATCTTCTGCCTTGAGCTCACGCGATACATCCATGTGAAAACGTTTCCACTAGCCTGATAGGGGAGATTCATCACGAGAGTGTGACACCCTTGCCTTGGTGCCAACCCAGCACGCCGGAGCGGGCGCTTGCGGGGCTCGACGGATTGGTGGCGTTGAACACCGTCGATTTCGACAGTCGGGCCTTCGCCTTCGACGCGGCACTTTCGGGACAGGCCGTGGCGATCTTCGACACGCGGATGACTGCGGCCGACGAGGCGAACGGGCACCTCGTGCGCCTTCACACCCTGACGGTGGAGCGGCCGCAGGGTATCCACGTGGCATTCCCCAAGGCGCGGCACCCGGATCCGCGCATCGAGGCTTTCGCCGCTTGGCTCCAAAACGAGGCAAACCTGTCCGGCAACGCGTCGACGGGGTGAGACGCTCATTGAAGGGACCGGCAGCCTCTTCGTAGAGATCGTTCTTATCCACCAGCATCTGCTCGTTGCGGGTCTGGATGACACCGTCGAAGAACCATCCATCCTTGGCCAGTGTCTTCAGATAGCAACTGTTGATCTTGCCGGTATACCTGTGAACCAGGGCATTGAAACGCAAGCACACGAACAACGGCATGCTGTCGCCCGTTGACTTTGCAGCAAGACAGCAGACACTGAACGAGGCAGGTGTCTAGGAAACTAGGGGCACCTCAGGAGGCCTGTGAAACTTTAGGCTACCAGCATCTGCGTAATCTTCGTACACTAGTTGCTTGCAACGGAGAATTTATGCAGCCCTGAAATGCTTTTGCTGTCGATGACCGGCCCAATTACGAAAGGCCTGAGATGACGAGAGGGAAAAACGCGAAATTCACGACCGGCAATATTATGCGTCACGTTTCGGTTTCATCGTTTACGGCTAGCATCGGCCTGATGGCGATCTATGCGGTCGATCTGATTGACCTGATATTCATTTCGATGCTCGGGTATGAGGAAATGGCCGCCGCGGCGGGCTATGCGAGCGCCCTCATGTTCTTTACCAGCGCAATCAATATTGGCCTGTCGGTCGCAGCTAGCGTTTTGGTATCGCGATCAATCGGCGAGGATGATGAGCTGGAGGCCCGTGAATACGCCACAAGCACAGCGATGCTTGTCATGGTGGTCGGGATCGCCATACCTCTGGTTCTGTTGACAAATATTGAGTTTTTCGTGGGCCTTCTCGGTGCCACGGGACAGGTGGCTGAACTTGCAGCGACCTATCTTTGGATTGTCTTGCCATTCACTTGGGTGTCGGGCCTTTCGATGGTCACAGTCGTCTCATTGCGGTGCTACGGTGAGAACCGGCTGGCAATGTACCCAGCACTTTTCGGAGCTTTAACAAATGCGGTGCTTGACCCAATTTTAATCTTCGCCTTGGGCATGGGCTTGCCGGGCGCGGCCTGGGCAACGGTGGCGGCACGGCTCGTGACGCTCGGCCTTGCCCTTTATCCAGCCTTGCGCAAGCACAATGCGTTTGTCCGTCCACGCTTGCGCTTGCTCTGGCGTGACCTCCAGACGGTGACACATTTTGCAAATCGGGCCGTGCTGGCCAGTGTGGCCACGCCCATTGGCACGGCGATCGTGACCCGCGAAATGTCGAAATACGGGCCAGAGGCGGTGGCCGGGATGGCCGTGATCGGGAGAATGGCGCCGGTCGCCTTCTCTGTAATCTGGGCGCTTTCGGGTGCCATCGGGCCGATCATCGGACAGAATTTCGGTGCCGGCCATGTTGATCGGGTTAGACGCACGTATCTCGATGCCATCAAGTTTGTTGCGATCTATGTGCTCTTTATAACCATGATACTGTTCGCCTTCCGTGGCCCGATTTCTGATCTCTTCAATGCGGAGAACCTGACGAGGGACCTGATTTACCTCTACTGCTTCCCTCTGGCACTGTCATCGTTCTTCAGTGGCTCGGTCTTTGTGGCAAGCGCGTCCTTCAACACGCTGGGCCGCCCATCTTATTCGACTTGGTTGAATTGGGGGCAACACACCCTGGGCACTTGGCCATTTGTCGTCGCTGGCGGGGTCTTGATGGGAGCGCATGGGGTTTTGATCGGACAGGCGCTCGGCAGCGTCATCTTCGCATCAATCGCGATATGGTTGGGCTGGCGGCTGATAAAGAATCCCCCGCAAGAAAACATGCGGCATCGCAGCCATAGCGCGCTCTTTGGCCATGGCAGCCTCATTGCCCATACCCTCCAAAAGCATATGGGAGACAAATGATCCTGACCGTGGGGCCAAAACCTTGGTATCAAATATTAACTCATAATTCCGAATCGAAGCGACACTGATACGGTAGCGTTTGACCAAATCCTTGACATGGTTTTGGCTCGAAAGGCGCACCAGGAAGGTAAGCCAATGGAATTCATCACCACACACCATATCATTGAGGCCGTTGGCTGGCTCGCTGTTCTGTTCAAATTGGCGACTTTCTCGATACATTCGACGATCTGGCTTCGTGTCCTCGTGATTTTGTCTTCGGTCTGCTTCATCATCTATAGCGCCTTGTTTCAGATCTGGCCGCTTCTGGCGATTGAAGTCATCTTGCTCTCCATCAACGCCTATCGCCTCTACGAACTCATCGCGCTTCGCAGGTTGGTGACGCATATGACGGACGAGTCGGAACCCGATTTCTCCGCCGCTATGGCTTACGGTAAAAAACGCGTCATTCCGGCGGGCAATGTCATTTTCAAGAAGGGCGATCCGGTCGACAGCCTCTATTACCTGGCCGAGGGTCGCGTTGAAATCGAGGATCAGAATGTATCCGTGGCCGCCGGAAAGATTTTCGGCGAGATGGCTTTCTTCAATAAAAGTGCCGCGCGGTCGGCGACGGTTCGATGCCCGGAGGATACGGTTGTCTACGAACTCGACGAGAAACGCTTTACGCGATTGCAATATGAAGATCCCGAATTCGCCATGGCCGTGATGCGCTTGGTCACCAAGCGGATCGTGGCAAATGCCGCGCAAACCCACGAAGGCTGACCCGAGCGAAGTCAGATTGAGTCTATTCCCTTCTCAATAACTTTCTGCTTTGCCATGGTGCCTTCAAAACGGCGGGTCTGTTGAAGCTGCGGTACGGCATCCGCGCAACTGATGACTGGCAAGTTCGGGCCGAAGCTATGAATGACCCGCAGTTGGTTGAGGGTATTCTGTCCGGCTCCGTGCAGTCACCTCACACAGGTCGGCGGGATACTCCCGCCGACCGAGCCTTTGACCTCAGTTCGCCCAGTTGGCGATGACGTCGTAGCTCTCGGTTGCAGGTGGGCCTTCCAGATGCTCCGCGAACTGGCACCATAGTGCCTGCACCTGTTCCGCGTTCGCATCTGATGTCTCTTCGCTCTCAACCACCGAGATCACGTAGCCACTGCCGTCCTCGTTCATCACGTTGACGAAGTTGTGCACGCCGTTCATGCCCATGATCGAGTCCTTCAACCGGTTCAGCAACACGGTCGCGGCATCCCGTGATCCAGGCTTCATCTTGTACTTCGTCACGCGTGCAAACATCGTCTATCTCCTCAAGCTTTTCGTTGGGTATCAATCCGCCGCAAGCAGCCCGGCATATGCACCTTAGCACATGGCGCCCAACCGGCTCAGAGAATTAAGATCGAAATCAATAGAACGCGGCACGGGGTACGAAAGGCAGACTTGCGAAAGTTGCACTGCAGCGTCGATCCGTAGCGGTGGCGAAAGGTCCGGGACGGTCGAGACCCGCGTCCATCGAGGAAGCCGCCGCTATGAACTCGACAGTGGTTTTGATCCTGGCAGTGCGCTATTTGATCTCGTATGCGGCGCGCCCTTCCGACTTTGTTTCTTTTGATGCTGGCCCTGAGCACGGGTTGGTTCGTGGTGTATTCCGGTCATCTTGGCCTACGCGGCCTGATTTCCCCTGCACCGGGAGAGATTGCGCGTGTCTTTCAGAAGGATGGCATACTGGCCAATGCCTCGATCTCCGTGCACATGATCTTGGGGGCCGTTCTGACGTTTGGCGCACCACTTCAGGCTCTGCCTATCGTCCGACGCCGCTGGCCCGGCCTGCACCGGCGCTTCGGGTATGTTCTTTTTGTGCTGGCCATCGCCACCGGGCTCGGCGGGCTCGTTTATATCATGCTGAATGGAACTATTGGCGGCTGGTGGATGAGCATGTGGTTCGCGATTTATGGCGCAGCCATGATCTGGACGGCAGCCAACACCGTCTACTACGCGATGGCAAAGGACCTTCGTCGACATCTCGCCTGGGCCGTGCGCTTGGTCATCCTCGCGGTCGGCTCATGGATTTACCGCATGCACTACGCCATCTGGTACGCCGCGACTGGCGGCATCGCCTCGAACAAGGACTTCACAGGGCTATTCGACCAGATTCAAGTTGTCGCGTTTTTCGTGCCGTATCTACTCATCGCTGAGTTCGTGCTGCGATTGCGGGACGCGCAGCGACGCCTCACACCCGCTTGACACCCTATCGGCGCGGTTTGATTTGGTCAGGGTCGGGGGCGGACCACGTCATTCAGCTTCGAGGATAGCTGCTTATTCATCGCTGTCAGGTTTAAACTGTTGCTTCGGTTTTTACTTGATCGCATTGCTTGTCACGGTGCTGCGCTTTGGCACCTCACCGATCCAAATTTTCTCTGTGGAGCTCCGGCCACGCAGCGATTGATCGGCTAGTGGGGTCAGGTGAGCCGTCTCGGCCCAGGCTAGCGCCCGGCTTTCGCTGGCAATCAGGGCATCCGACATCGCCAACTCTACACCCTGGGATTTGGCAAACTCCTGCAACCTGCTGGCCATGTTGACAACATCGCCACTGATAGAAACAACCCTGTGTCGCTTTCCGCCAAGAATGCCAAGCTGCACTTTCCCGGCGTGGCCACCGATGCGTAAACTCACACTGTCCTTTGCCACCGCATGGAATAGTCTTTCCGCGAACTCCAGTGCATGAATGGCATCTCCCTCAGCCGGCTCTGGAAGACCGAAGACAACAAGAAGACCATCGCCTGAGAAGTCCAGGATTGCCCCGCCCAGCGGATCGGCAGCAGCCTCTACCTGTTCGTGAAAGGCGCTCAAGAAGTCGGCCGTGCCGGCGGGCCCGATACGTTCGGCCATCGTGGTAAACCCGGCTACATCAACGAACAGGACGACGGCTTGCTGAGGCGCACGACTGCTCAGCGGGTTAGTTTGGGAGGCGATGGCTTCGACCAAGCGCGGTGACTGAAAGCGCGCGAGATTGGTCGCACGACGTCGTGTGTTCAGAAAGCGTAACGTCCCTCCGGCCACCAGTCCCAACAAAAGCGCCGCCAGCACGGTTGTGGCGTCGAGCCACCAGCCCACTTCGAACGCCGCTTGCAGTGCAGACAGCGTTGCCGCCGCCAAAAGGGCGCTGACCAGCAAGGCAAGCCATGGTCGCGCAAGCCCCCCGGCCAAGAACCCTGCCAAAGCAACAGTAAAGGCCAGTGCCCCGCCGAGTCCCAAGGCTATCAAATCGCGGCGCAAAACCCGCCCGTCGAGCAGGTTGCCGGCGAGGGTCGCATGTGCTTCCACACCGGGCAGCGTTGCGTCAAGACTGGTGGCATGGCGGTCGCCAAAGCCCGTCGCGGTTGCGCCGATGAATACGATCTTGCCATGCAAGTCGGCTTCGGACAACGCGGCGGCGGAATGGATGGGAATGGTTCCACTAGGGCCGTAGAAATTGAGTGGCAGCGCACCCTGCAGGTCCAATCTTGCCGTGGGCCATGCCCCCTCCAACCGTCCCCCGGGAAAACCGCCTGATAGGATCAGGTCGGGCCGGGACCGTTGCGCTGAAATCGCTGCGATTGCCAGCCCTGGCACGGTGATCAACCCGTCGGGCGTCTGCACAGTCAAAGCAGGCCACATTCGGCGAAGCATACCGTCGCTATTGTGCTGGACCGTGACATGTCCCATGGCTGCACGCCCTTGCAGTCCGGGAGCTGGCCCCATCGCGGGCAAGGCCGCCGTTGGGCGCGGGCCGACCACCAATCCAAAGCCGCCGGGATTGTTCAAGGCCGATGGGGTGGCCTCTGAGCGTGCCTCAGCGACAGCCAAAACCGTGGGCCCCAGTTTGAGCGCCTCGGCCAGCGTTGGGTCATCGTCGCGCGGGTCCACCAAAAGCAGGTCAAGCGCGACAACCTCAGCACCGGCGGCGAATGCCTGCCGAACGGTTCTTGCGATATCGGCGCGGCTTGGTGGAAACGCCTCCAGTGTGGACACCGCAAGATCGTCGAACACCACAATGGCCACCGAATCGGGCGGCGGCAATGGCCCCCGCACCGCAAAGCGCAGATCAAGCAGACGCCCCTCAATGCCCGCGCCAATCCTGCCTTTTTCACCCGGATGCCATATAACGAGGATCAAGGTGCCTATCACAACCAACAGGCCAACGCGTGCCCAGCGTGCAACGGCTAGGCCGCGGCCTGTCACCAATCAGACCCCAGCAACTCATCAAAGCGGTCAATCCGCTGTTGGCCCCATTGGACAACTGAACCGACTGTGCCGTCCGCCGTGACATCGACACCGTCCCCGGGGCCTAACTGCACCGTTTCGGTCTCGCCAAAGACAAAGACTGCTCCTTCGCGCGCGAAAACTGCGCTGGCACCCTCGGTAACACGCATGGCCCATTCAGTGGACCGCACGGCGGCCACGGCCGACGGCGTTCGAATCTGAATGGTCTCGCCGGTATCATCGCCATCGGAGAAAAACCCCGCGATACCCTGCATTAACCGCATACCGAATGTTTGCTGTGCGTCGTCCACGAGTCGCGCGACAGCGATTTCGGAGGAAGGGCCGACAACGACGCGCAGGTCGCTATCACACTGCAGCGTAACGCGGGCATTGTGCTCGGTGCGCAGCGTCGCCCCACGGCCCAATCCAAGCCCGACCTCCGCTGCCCTGCGCCCGCTGCCCGACGCAGACACCACGCTGGCACCCTCGACAGAAAGAACAACGCAGATACCCCGGCCATCCGTCTGCGCCAGCACGGGGACGCCGAGGGTACAGACCAGTGCAGTGGAAAGGCATATTGTGCGAAACATATTTCTAAACATATGCAAAAACCGTCCCGGAAAGGTGACCAAAGCCGGTGCTTAAGTCAAAAGAACTTGGCACCAAACGGAAGCCAGACAATTACCCAAGCGGGATAGATCCGACATTTCCCAAGTTATGATGTCTTGAGGCGAGGGTGGTCGATTTTGCGACCGTTTTCAAGCTTGCTCACGCTGAATGAGGGCGACTCGCTGACATTGACGGCCATTGAGGCACCATAGAGCAGACGTCTAACTCTGATGTTTTGGGCCGGACGTTTGAAAGGATCAATAACCTCTTGAACAATTCCATCCTGTGTCAGGCCCTCAATCTTGAATAATTCAGGACTCTACTGAAGAAATTGCTTTTGAGCCACAGGTGGCAATCACAACCTCCAAAATACGATCTCACTGCCATTGATTTAATTGAACTCTTGTCAGACTTTTAATCAGTGGGTCGCAGGTTCCAATCCTGCACGGCTCACCACTGTCATCCTGAATGCAAAGCGTTTTCGCGGCGATGCCTCGGCGTCCGGTCTTGCCGGAAGCTTTGGGCGCAAGGGGCCTCGGGCGGGTCGATTAGCCAATGGCGCAGCCCAATCAGATCCACCCGCCGCGTGACATCAGACCCATCGCTTCAAGCTGCCGCCATCCGGTGATCCGGGTCGAGGCGTCGCACCACAGCTCCGGGTCCCCGGTCAGCGCGTCGTAATAGCCTTCGTAAAGGGCACTGTTGGCAAAATGCTCCTGCCGGGCCTTTTCCTCGGCAGAGCGGTCCACGACCGTGTTCAGGAACTTGCTGTGCAACAGCACGCCCGAGGTCAACTCTCCCCCCTGCCGGTCATAGACGTGGTTCAACCGCCGGGGCAGAAGCGAATGCGCGGAACTGACATAGGCATAGCGCCGGTTCCATTTGACCAGCGGCACCTTGCCCATCGTGGGCGCGCGACGCGGCTCGGAGGCAAAGAACATCCGCGCACGCGGCCCGCCCTGTATCCACAGGGTCTCCAAGTCCGGCTTGCGCCGCATCGAATAATTGCCGCCATCGAACCAGCACAGCCGCTCGAACGGATCATCCCCCGGCAGGTAAGGTTGCGCCGAGATCCGCCCCTCGGGATACATGTCCAGCATCAGCGCCCCGAAGGACGCCCGCCCCTGCCGCTCCAGCCAGTCACACAGCGCGGGCAGAGGCCGGGTTTCGTGATAGGGATAGAGCAGACATTCATCGGCATCGAGCGTCAGGCACCAATGGCCATGCCCGTGCCGCATCTGCAACCAGGTCAGCCAATCGACCCCGAAACGCGACAGCTTGTAACTCTGCGCCGTGCTCCAGAGCGAGACATCGGGCTGCGTGGCCAGATACTCGCGCGTGCCGTCGGTGCTGGCATTCTCGACGATCAGGAAATGCCGAACGCCCAGTCGCCGGTGATGTTCAAGGAAGTATGGCAGCCGCAGCGCCTCGTTGCGCATGGTGCTGAAACACAGGATATCGCCGGGCCCGATCTGCGCCGTGCGATCAACCACCGCGCATAACTGCCGACGCTTGCGAACACTGCGCCAGAGCAGGCGGCGGCGCTTCCACCGCAGGCGATAGGCCATCGCCATGTCGCGTATCCCGTCGCCTCTGCCCATGCGGCCCTCTTGATCCCCATCCGGCAGGGTCGGTGCTATTTCGTGTAATGTCCAGACTGATGCCAGCGCCACGCATCGCCGATCATCTGCGCCAATGTCGAGCGGCTTGGCCGCCAGCCCAGATCCGCCTCGGCCCGGGTCGAGCCGGAGACCAGCCGCGTGCAATCGCCCGGGCGGCGCGGCCCCTCGACAATCGGCACGGCGTGGCTCGTTACCGCCGCCGATTGATCGATCACCTCGCGCACGGAAAACCCGGTGCCGGTGCCCAGATTGAACACCCGGCTCTCGCGCCCGTCCTCCAGCCAGTTCAGCCCCAGCACATGGGCATCCACCAGATCACAGACATGCACGTAATCGCGGATGCAGGTGCCGTCGGGCGTATCGTAATCGGTGCCAAAGATCGTCAGCGCGTCACGTTTGCCGTCGATCGCATCCAGCATCAGCGGGATAAGATGGGTCTCGGGCTGGTGAAACTCGCCCACCTCGGCCTCGGGATCGGCCCCCGCCACGTTGAAGTAGCGAAAGATCACGTGACGCAGGCCATATGCCACCTCGAAATCGCGCAACATGTCCTCGATCGCACGTTTTGACGCGCCATAGGCGTTGATCGGATACTGCGCGCATCCCTCATCCAGCAGCACATTGTCCTGATCGCCATAGGTGGCGCATGTCGAGGAGAACACCATGTCGAGACAGCCCGCCGCCACCGCCGCCTGCATCAGGCAGAGCGATCCGGCCACGTTGTTGTGCCAGTAGAGCCCCGGTTCGCGCATGCTCTCGCCAACCTGGCTGAGCGCGGCGAAATGCATCACCGCCTGCGGCTGATAGGCCGCGAATATCTGGTCGAGCCGGGCCCGGTCGGTCAGACAGCCCTTCTCGAACGGGCCGAACTTGACCGCGTCCTCCCATCCCGTGCTCAGATTGTCATAGGTGACGGGGGTATAACCTGCCTTGGACAGGGCCTTGCAGGCGTGGCTGCCGATATAGCCCGCACCGCCAGTGACCAGAACATTTGTCAAAGCGCGCCCCCGTGCGTGCGGTCATTGCGCGGCTTTTTCGGCATGAACGATATCCGAGATGTAGTTCCACAGCTCGTCGCGCAGCTCGTCGCGGGCGAGGGCAAAGGCCACCGTCGCCTGCAGGAACCCCGCCTTGGACCCGCAATCAAAGCGTTGCCCGCGAAAGCGAAAGCCATGCACCTCCTCGCCCTCCTCGCGCGCCGCGTCGATGGCGTCGGTCAGCTGAATCTCACCGCCCGCGCCGGTCTGCTTCTTGTTGAGCTTCTGCAGGACCGTGGGCGTCAGGATATAACGCCCGATCACCGCAAGGTTCGACGGCGCGCTGCCCGGTTCGGGCTTTTCCACCATGCCCTTGGTCGAAACAATGCTGCCCATGTCCTCTTTCACGTCGAGGATACCGTAGGATTTCGTGGCCTCGTCCGGCACGTCCATCGCCGCGACCATGTTGCTCTGGGTGTCCTCGAACGCCTCCACCATCTGTTGCAGGCAGGGCTTTTCAGCGGCGATCACGTCATCAGGCAGGATCACGGCAAAGGGCTCGTTGGCGATGAAGCGCCGCGCGCACCACACCGCGTGACCCAGGCCAAGCGGCTTGTGCTGGCGCATATAGGCGATCTCGCCGCTGTCCATATTGGTGGACTTGAGGATTTCCAGCAGCTCGTCCTTGCCCTTGCGGCGCAATTCCTGCTCCAGCTGCGGGGCGTTGTCAAAGTAATCCTCCAGCGCGCTCTTGCCGCGCGGGGTGACGAAGATGAACTCCTTGATCCCCGCCGCACGCGCCTCGTCGATGGCGTACTGAACCAGCGGGCGATCCACCAGTGTCATGATTTCCTTTGGAACCGATTTCGTCGCCGGCAGGAACCGTGTTCCCAGCCCCGCTACGGGAAAAATCGCCTTCGTCACCTTGCGACGCATCACCTGCACCTCAACTGATTATTTTTGCGCTATTATACACAACAACATGGGGGTTTGTATGTAGTTAAGGGAAAAGTTTGAAATTTTTTTGGCAGAATCACGCTACCCGTTTGGCCGCGGCACAAGGCGCGCCTATCCACCGTCGGCTTTTGCCGCGCTATACCAGCGGCGCACCGCCCGCCGCTCGGCGTCTTCCATGTAACTGAGATTGGCAGGCGGCATCGCGTGGGTAACTCCAGCCTGCATGTAAATAGCCCGCGCCGCATGGGCGATATCGGCCTCGGTCTCCAGCAGCACGTTTTTCGGGGCATGGTGGATACCTTCAAAATAGGGCGCGCGCGCATGGCACATGGAACAGCGCCCCGGAATGATCGCCGCCACCTCGTCAAAGCCCTCTGCCTCGGCAAAGACCCGCTCGCGCGGGCTGAGCGCGCGCGCGGCGCTGTCGTCGAACGCATCATGACGCAACGGGGCCATCGACAGCCAGATGATCGCCGCGAAAATCAGCACCGTCACCGCCCATGTCCACCAGCGATAGCCGCCGCCCGCATGCATCGTGTTGAAGAAATGCCGGATCGTCACCCCCATCAGGAACACCAGCGCCGCAATGATCCAGTTGTATTCCGTGGCAAAGGCCAGCGGATAATGATTGCTCAGCATCAGAAAGATCACCGGCATCGTGAGGTAATTGTTGTGGGTCGAGCGCAGCTTGGCGATGCGGCCGTATCTGGCCTCCGGCACGCGCCCGGCCTTGAGATCGGCCACCACGATGCGCTGATTGGGCATGATGATGAAAAATACATTCGCCGTCATGATCGTGGCGGTGAACGCCCCCAGATGCAGCATCATCGCGCGCCCGGTGAACACCTGCGTATAGCCCCAGCCCATCGCGACCAGCAGCACGAAGAGCACCAGCATCAGCAGCGTCGGCCGCCCCGCCAGCCCCGATTTGCACAGCCAGTCATAGATCAGCCAGCCAAGGCCCAGCGACGCGGCGGAAATCGCGATCCCCTGCCCCGTGCTCAGCCCGCTTTCAGGCGCGATCAGGTAGATCTCGGCCCCCGCCCAGTAGATCACCATCAACAGCGCCGCCCCCGACAGCCATGTCGAATAACTCTCCCATTTGAACCAGGTCAGGTGCTCGGGCATCCGCGCCGGGGCCACGAGGTATTTGCGGATATGATAGAACCCGCCGCCATGCACCTGCCATTCCTCGCCCTGCGCCCCCTCGGGCAGGTCATCCGCCCGGCGCAGCCCTAGATCGAGCGCGATGAAATAGAACGACGATCCGATCCACGCCATCGCCGTGATGACATGCAGCCAGCGCAGCGCAAAGCCGAACCAGTCCCAGATGATGGCAGGATCGAGCATGTCGCGATCTCCTTGGTCTCTTCGCACCCCCTGCATGCCACAAGACGCGATTGCCCTGCATCCGGGAAAAATCCCTAGCTGTTTCAAGAGTACGCTAATAATCTCGGCGCATGGCCTATCTGGAGAATATCAGGACATTCGTGCGCGTCTATGAATTGGGCAGCATGTCCGCCGCCGCGCGCGATCAGCGGATTTCGGCGGCGGTGGCCTCTGCCCGGATCGCCGCCCTCGAAGAACATCTCGATATCCGCCTGTTCCAACGCACCACACGCAAGCTCAACCCCACCGAACAGGGCGCGCTCTTCTACCACAGCGCCCTCAGGATCATCGAGGCGGTGGACGAGGCCGAGGCCGAGATCGGCCAGGTCACCCGCAGCCCGCGCGGCACGCTGCACATTGCCGCCCCGCTTGGTCTAGGCCAAAGGATCATCGCCCCCGCCGTGCCTGACTTCAAGGCGCTCTACCCGCTCATAAACATCCGCCTGCGCCTCTCCGACCGCAGGCTCGATCTGGCCACCGAGGGGCTCGACGCGATGTTCTTTCTCGGCGTGCCCGAGGATTCGTCGCTGCGCATCCGCAAGATCGCCGATTGCGAGCGCATCCTGTGCGCCGCACCCGCCTATATCGCGCGCAAGGGTCTGCCCGAGACCAGCGACAGCCTCGCCTCAGGCGCGCATGACTGTCTGAACCTGCGCTATGCCGGCGCGCCGGAATTCCAGTGGCCGCTGCGCACGCCCGACGGGGTGCGGCGCATCTCGGTCTCTGGGCCTTTTGAGTCGGATCATGGCGATGCGCTGACGCAATGGGCGCTCAACGGGCACGGCATCATCCTCAAACCCCGGTTCGAGGTGCATGACCATCTCGAGGCGGGCCGCCTCGTCCCGGTGCTGGAGGGTGAGCCGCCGGTGCCCATTCAGATGGCCTGCCTTTATCCGCATAAACGGCGGCAGGACCCCAAGGCGCGGCTGCTGATCGAATTCATGATCGAGCGTATTCTCGGGGCGATGCCGGGGTGAC
This sequence comes from Roseovarius sp., assembly GCF_040219995.1. Taxonomy (GTDB): domain Bacteria; phylum Pseudomonadota; class Alphaproteobacteria; order Rhodobacterales; family Rhodobacteraceae; genus Roseovarius. The sequence continues at coordinate 141,285 of NZ_JAVJUC010000034.1, forward strand.
TTTCTAAAGGTGCCGTTGCGGTGTGCCGCGCCATCGCATGTCCGCGGGCAGGCGATGCTACGGTGTTTCAACGCGCTTTATATCTGCTGTCCCGCAAAAGACCTGATCGGCGCGCTCACTTGGACAAATCGCCTGTCCGGGGGGCGGACATGCGATGGCGCGGCGGCCTTCGGCCTCGATTCCGCGCCGGGCCTGCCGAACACGTGCAGGATCGCCGCACCGCAGCCCGCCGATGCCCCGCTCAACTTCCCCGATAGGTCGAATATCCGAACGGCGACAGCAGCAGCGGAACATGGTAATGCGCGGCCTCCGCCATGCCGAACCGGATCGGCACCAGATCGAGAAACCGGGGCCCATCTTCGGCCAACCCCACCGCCTCCAGATAGGCTCCGGCATGAAACACCAGCTCATAAGTGCCGGGCGCGAACGCATCCTCGGGCAGGATCGGCCCGTCGGTGCGGCCATCGGCATTGGTCGTCAGCGTGCGGATATGCGTGCGCGTCTCGCCCTGCATCCGGAACAGCTCAATCGTCAGCCCGGCAGCGGGCTGACCGCGTGCCGTATCCAGAACATGCGTCGTCAGATAGCCTGTCATCTCGCTCCCCTTCGTCGTCTCGTATCATGGCGCAGGCCGCGCGCCCTGCACAAGGTGGCGGCACGCATATTCGGAAACAACTCTTTCAAGTGATATTGGAAAGTGCTTTTGATCGGCTTGCCCTAGACTGGCGTCGCCGGACATCCGGCGCGCAACAACCGGTGGAGACTTATGCAACGTTACCCTCGTGATCTTCGCGGCCACGGCCCGAACGCCCCCGATCCGCACTGGCCGGGCGGGGCGCGCATCGCCGTGCAATTCGTCCTCAACTATGAAGAGGGCGGCGAGAATTGCGTGCTGCACGGCGATCCCGCCTCCGAGGCGTTCCTGTCGGACATCCCCGGTGCCGCCCCCTGGCCCGGACAGCGCCACTGGAACATGGAATCGATCTACGACTACGGGGCGCGCGCCGGATTCTGGCGGCTGCATCGCCTCTTCACCGGCGCGGACATTCCCCTGACAATCTACGGCGTCGCCTCGGCCCTCGCCCGCAGCCCCGAGCAGGTGGCGGCAATGCAAGGTGCCGATTGGGAAATCGCCAGCCACGGCCTGAAATGGGTCGAACACAAGGACATGCCCGAGGACGAGGAACGCGCCGCCATCGCCGAAGCGATCCGGCTCCATGAAGAGGTGACCGGCGCGCCGCCACGCGGCTGGTATACCGGGCGGTGCAGCGCCAATACCGTGGGGCTGGCCGCCGAGACCGGACAGTTCGCCTATATTTCAGACGCCTATGACGACGACCTGCCGCATTGGGTAAACGTGTCCGGGCGCGATCAACTGATCATTCCCTACACGCTCGAATGCAACGACATGCGTTTCGCAACCAGCCCCGGCTGGATCACCGGCGAACAGTTCGAAAGCTACCTGCGCGATACGTTCGACACGCTCTATGCCGAGGGCGCGGCAGGCGCGCCGAAGATGATGACCGTCGGCCTGCATTGCCGCCTGATCGGACGCCCCGGCAAGATCGCCGGGCTGCGGCGCTTCATCGAGCATATCCAGGGCTTCGACGGCGTCTGGTGCCCGCGCCGCATCGACATCGCCGAACATTGGGCACGCGTGCATCCGCCCAAGCGGCCCGAGCGCCCCAGCGACATGGATCAGGCCCGCTTTGTCGCGCGCTTCGGCGGGGTGTTCGAACACTCGCCCTGGGTGGCCGAACGCGCCCATGCGTTTGAGCTGGGCCCGGCGCATGATTGCGCAGCGGGGGTGCATAACGCGCTCTGCCGCGCGTTTCGGACGGCAAGCCGCGAGGAGCGACTGGGCGTCCTGCGCGCGCATCCCGATCTGGCCGGAAAACTGGCCGCCGCCGGACGCCTCAGCCCCGAGAGCGCGACGGAACAGACAGGCGCGGGTCTTGACCGCCTCAGCGATGCAGACCGCGCCGCCTTCGAACGGCTCAACGCCGATTACATGGCGCGGCACGGCTTTCCCTTCATCATCGCGGTGCGCGACCACGACACCGCAGGCATTCGCGCCGCGATGGAGCGGCGGTTGGCCCAGGACAGCGAGGCCGAGTTCGCCGAGGCCTGCCGTCAGGTCGAACGCATCGCCGCCCTCCGCCTGCGGGACATGCTGGTATGAACAGCCCCGTCCCGCTCACCGCGGCACCGTTGACCGCTTCGGATTTCGCCCCCTTCGGTGACGTGATCGAGGCCCGTGCGACGCCCACCGTGATGATCAATCAAGGGCTCTGCGCCCGGCATAGCGACCTGGCACAGCTCGATTTCACCGACGGGCGTGCAGGCCTCAGCCTGTTCGACGCACAGGCGCGCCACCTGCCGAATCTGGTAGAGATGGTCGAACGCCACCCGCTTGGCAGTCAGGCCTTCATCCCGCTCGGCCCGTGGCGCTGCCTCGTGATCGTGGCGGCGGATGCAGACGGCGTGCCGGACACACCGCGCGCCTTCGTCACCGATCCGGGACAGGCCATCAACCTGCATCGCGGGGTCTGGCACGGCGTGCTCACCCCGCTTGACACGGCCGGACAGTTCGCCGTGGTGGACCGGATCGGCACAGGCCCGAACCTCGAGGAACACTGGTTCGGGCGGCCCTATCTGGTCAAGGGGCCGGAGGTATAGAGGGCTGGTGATGTTGGCCTGGAGCTGTCGTTGCCGCACCCCGCGCGAAACGCACCGAAGGTGCCGCGCGATCGCCGGGCCGTCCCGCGGCCTGGCGATTTGATAAGGCGTGCAACATATCAAGGTTACAATGACTTGGCTGGCATAAAGCGCCCGCCACACCCGTCGCATCGCCAGTCCCCGGCCCTGCGATCACGCGGCACCTTCTGGCGGGGTGCTATGACCCCTTCCAGGCCACTACCCCCCTTCACCCCCAACCAAGCGTCAGCGGCATGTGCCGGTTGACGTCCTTGTAAAGCAGGTAGCGAAACGGCCCCGGCCCGCCCGCATAGCACGCCTGCGGGCAAAACGCGCGCAGCCACATGAAATCGCCCGCCTCGACCTCCACCCAATCCTGATTGAGCCGGTAGACCGCCTTGCCCTCCAGCACATAGAGCCCGTGTTCCATCACATGCGTCTCGGCAAAGGGAATGACCCCCCCGGGCTGAAACGTGACGATGGTCACATGCATGTCATGGCGCAGATCCTCAGGATCGACAAACCGCGTGGTCGCCCAGACCCCGCCGGTATCGGGCATCTCGGTGGGCGCGATATCGCGCTCGTTCAACACCAGCGCCTCCGGCGCATCAAGCCCGTCCACCCTCTGATAGCGCTTGCGAAACCAGTGAAACCGCACCGGTTCCGCACCGGTATTGCGCAGCGTCCATTTGGCCCCGGGCGGGAGATAGGCATAGCCCCCCTCGCCCATCTCATGCGCCTCGCCCTCAACCGTCAGAGACAGCCGCCCCTCAACCACGAACAGCACCGCCTCGGCCTCCGGCTCGGTCTCTGGTCGGTCGCTGCCACCACCGGGCCCCACCTCTGCGATATATTGCGAGAACGTCTCGGCAAACCCCGACAGGGGCCGCGCGACCACCCAGAACCGCGACTTTTCCCAGAACGGCAGCAGGCTGGTCACGATGTCGCTGAAGGTTCCCTTGGGAATGACGGCATAGGCGTCGGTAAAGACGGCACGGTCCGTCAAAAGCCGCGTTTGCGGCGGCAGGCCGCCTGTCGGTGCATAATAAGAGGGGGGGCTGCTCATGTCCGGGCCTTTCGTCTGATCGTCACGCATGACCCTCTATGCCATGCCCGGCCCGGTCAGGACACTACCGGTATTATTTGAAAGCCTGTCAGGAAAAGCCGGAAGGTGAATTCCGCCTGACAGCCCGCGCAACGGCCCTTGCGCGGTGCCGGGGGATCGTTTAATGGGCTTGCGTCATGCCGCCCCGCGCAGGCGTGCGACACGAGAAGAAGGCCGCTGTAGCTCAGCTGGTAGAGCACGTCATTCGTAATGATGGGGTCGGGGGTTCGAGTCCCTTCAGCGGCACCATTCTTCTCTAGAAATATATTTAAAATCAAATCATTGGGATATTTTACGTTCACCCAGACCACCTTTCTGTCCACCTCATGGACACTTTCTTTGGGGCGGATTGGAATATAGTCAGCTTTCGAAGCTTTCGGCATCTTCACCCAGCGCATCGGTGGAAACGTCGTCTCCGCTTGACCGGAGACAAGACCCATGACCGCTGGGTCGGCACTTGCTACACATCTTCAGATGAGGACACCCTACTCTCCCCCGTATGACAAAACGCGACCCGTTCAAGTACTTCAGAACCAGCCGCGAGATCATCCGCCTGGCAGTCATGCTGTATTTCAGGTTTCCGCTTTCATTGCGGAACGTCGAGGACGTTGCTCCATGAACGGGGCATCGATGTCAGTCATGAAACGGTGCGGTATTGGTGGCATCGGTTCGGGCCATTGTTTGCAGCAGAGATCAAAATGCGCCGTGTGGCCGGACTGAGATCCAGCCGTTGGCGCTGGCACCTAGACGAGATATTCGTGAAGATAAACGGTGAGAGGCATTACCTCTGGCGGGCTGTGGATCATGAAGGCGAAGTTCTGGAAAGCTTCGTAACAAAGAGGCGCGACAAGAAAGCTGCCTTGAAATTCTTAAAGAAAGCAATGCGCAAGCACGGTCGCCCAGACGTCATTGTCACAGACTGGCTGCGTTCGTACGGCGCTGCAATGAAGGAGATCGGCAATGCCGATCGACAGGAAATGGGGCGTTGGTTGAACAATAGGGCAGAAAATTCCCACCTGCCTTTCCGAAGGCGAGAGCGGGCGATGCAGCGCTTCCGGCGATTGCAAAGTTTACAGAAATTCGCCGCCGTACACGCCTCTATCTACAATCTGTTCAACTCGGAGCGCAGCCTCTCCTCAAGATCGAATTTCAAACGGAACCGCGCCCTCGCTCTTGCCGAGTGGCGCAATCTCTGCACGGCGTAAAGGGCAGCAACCCTGCCCTTCCTGAGACGAGTTCGAATTTGTCTGACACCACCGCGCGAAGGTGTAGTTGATCCAGTTTGTTGCGAGCTTAACGGCTTCTGGAAGAATGCACTTTCAATTATTTTCCCGCATTTTGTTTGACCTCTCAGGATGGCTTTTTTTGGACGCTGCGTCTGTCTATGAAGTAAGGCAATCCACCCAACTTCGCCAGCGCAACGCCCAATTTAGAGCTTAGTTCAGAGCTGCTGTGAACGCAGAAAGCACCTCCGAGCCGGGCTTGCCACGGGCATCAAGCTCTGCCGCCCATTCCTTACCGACGCCATCGAGAATTTTCCTGATTTCAAGGACGTCAGCTTCGGACATTGTTACGAACCGGACACCATCGTCCGCGATGGCCTGCTTGTCGACGCCATCAAGCTCGTCCACTCGTGCGCAGGCTTGCCGGGTCGCATTTTCACCAGCTTCGGTCAGCGTTGCCTGAAGCTCGGCGGGCAGACTGTCGAACTTGTCTTGGCTGATCATGTAGCCAAGCACGAAAGACCCCAGGTTCAACCCCTCGGTCGCGGATTTCAGATGCGGCGTCAGATCGTAGGGGGGCACCGAGCTGTGCGGAAAGACGACCGCGTCCAGTGTGCCGCGTGACAGAGCCTCGCGCGTTTCAGGAGCGGACATTTGCACCGGCACCCCCCCGAGCTTAGTCATGGCAAGCGCCTGGGTGCCTCCGCTTGTCCGCATCTTCTGTCCCTGGAAACTGGCGAGGTCACTGATCTCTTTGGTCGAGAACAGCTGATAGGGTGCCAATGCGAGAACCATCAGCGCACGCATGCCCTCGGGCGCATATTCCGTCTTGTCGAGCACACCGCCCGGTTTGGCGAGTTCCCAATAGGCCATCGTACCTTCGCATGACGAGTCGAAAGCACCCGGAAGCTGTGCAACCGCGCTGAGCGGAAGCTTGTCGGCCAAATAGGAAGCCCCGATATACCCGATATCGGCAACACCAGTCTGGGTCAGCGACAGCATATCCTTGGCCTTACCCAGCTGTTGCGCGGGAAAATAGTCAAAGCTAACCGTTCCGCCGGATTTCTCTTCGACCTCCGCCAGGAAAGGCTTGAGCAGGCTTTCGGCAATGTAATGGTCCACCGGCAGGCTATCCGCCACGCGCAGGGTGATGTCCTGAGCCGTTGCCGCGCCGGTGCTCACGCCAAGCGCCATTCCGGCCAGATATCCGCAAACTCTCTGTTTCATTGTAGTCTTCTCCTCCTTGGTTGTGTTTTCATTGCATTGTGGCTGGCAGCCACAGAATTATTCCGGGGAAAGCAGCAAGCAGCGCGATGATCAACAAATGCGCCCAGACATGGGGCATGACGCCCCGGAATATCTCTTCCAGTGGTCGGCGCGTATAGCGCGCAACGACGAAGACGTTCATGCCCATCGGCGGGGTTACCATGCCAACCTCTGCGGTAACAACGATCAGCACGCCGAACCAAACCGGATCGAACCCAAGCTGATAGACCAATGGCAGGACCACTGGCACAGTCAGGATCAGGATGGCGATCTGGTCCATGAAGAAACCCAGGATCAGATAGCCGAACAGGATCACGGCCAGGATCACCCAGCGCGAGGTCTCCAACGCGCCGACCCAGCTTGTCAGATCGTTCGTCACCCGTGTCAGCGTGAAGAAATAGCCGAACACATGCGCCCCCAAAATGATGAAAAGGATCATGCAAGTGGTTTGTGAGGCCGACCGCAGCGCCGTCCAGGCACTCGCAATCGACAGCTTGCGTTCCCAAGCAGCAATCAGCATGGCGAAAAATGCCCCGATTCCGGCAGCCTCGGTGGGGGTGGCAATGCCGGAATAGATCGTTCCCGTCACGGCAAAGAACAAAATCAGAACCGGGCCGACCCGTTTGAGAGACCGAAACTTGTCGGCAAAGCTATAAGCCTTGCCGAAGGGTGCTGCCTCGGGATCACGCCAAACCAGATAGGCGATGGTCAGCATGATCGTTGCCGTAACCAGTATGCCGGGGATTACGCCCCCGATCAGCAGCTTGGACACCGGAATGTCGGCAATGATCCCGTAGAGGATCAGCGCGATGGACGGTGGGATCAGCATGGACAGTGTGCCAGAAATGGCTACCACGCCGCCCGCCAGCTTGGGATCGTAGCCCTCTTTCAACATTGCGGGGATCGAGGTTGAAGCCAATGTTGCCGCCGCCGCCGTAGACGACCCAGAGATGGCGCCAAAGCCTGCCCCCGCGAGAGCGGTAGCCATGGCAACCCCGCCGCGAAGGCGGCCGACCCACACAGTCGCCGCGCGGAACAGGTCATCGGCGACACGCGAGATGATCACGAATTCCGCCATTAGGATGAACATGGGGATCGTGATGATCTCGTAGTCATTAGCGGTGGAGAGCGGAGTTGTCTTCAGTATGCCTTCGAGGATCGGCCAACCGCCGAACATGTAGAGACCCACTGCCCCCGAGATTCCCATAGCCAGAGCTACGGGCATCCCGACCACCAGCATTAGTGCCAGGAGGATAAGTACGATCGTCACGCTCATTCGCCATGCTCCCCCGACTTTATGTCCGTATTCGGTGGTGGAGGAAGTTCAACAAGGTCGGATGGGGAAAAGACCGAGAGCAGATGAAAAATCGCCCGATAGCCGCAGCGCAGAGCCAATGTAGCCATTCCCAACGTCAGGAAAGCATGGGCGACCCATGTGGGCCAAGGCACGATTTCCGCCGCTCGATGGTCGGAGACCAGTGCGTCTTGCGCCTGAACAAAGCCGAGCCAGGCTATCACGACGACAAAGAACGTGGCCGCGCCATAGCCCGCCGCCTGTGAAAGATGCCGTATGGGGCGGGGCAGCAACGGCACGAACACATCCAGCGCGATATGACCGTGATGGTGCATCGTGTCCGACAGAGCCAGAAAGAACACGGCACCCACGAGGTACAGACCGATCAGGCTGTAGGACCAAACCAGAGGGGCTGCAAACATGTAGCGCATGGCGACGTCGAGCACGACAATCAGCATGATCGCGGCCATTGCCGCCGCCGAAATGCTGATCATCACGGTTTCCACCCGTGCTAAGAGCGCCGATAGCGCATTAGCGGGTCGGTTCTCCTCGATCACTCCTCCCATAGTTTCCTCCATTTCTACGTTTGAGTTGGTCCGCGTGCGGCCATTATTTTTCGCGCGGCGCGTTCGTGTGGTTTGTCGATCATCTGCCCGTCGATGCTGATGACCCCAGCATTCGAGTTCGCCTCAAAACCGTCGAGAACCTTTTGCGCCCAGATCAGTTCTTCTTCGGTAGGTTGAAACGCGCGGTTCACCGGTGCGATGTGGTTGGGATGGATCACGGCCTTGGCCCCAAACCCGTCACGTCTTGCAACTCTGGCCTCCGCCTCCAGAGCCTCAAGATCATTCAACGCGGCACAGATGGTATCCACGGCCACAACACCCGCCGCCGCAGCCCCGGCAAGACATAGGTTGCGCGCCAACCGGAAGGGTTCGTGGTAAACACTGCTTTCCGCATTTTCCCGTGCGCCGAGCGAGGCGGCCAAGTCTTCAGCGCCCCACATCATTCCCCAAAGGCGGGGGTCAACATTGCGATACCGCCCAAGAGTAAACAGCGATGCCGCGGTTTCGGTCACGATCGCCAGTATCCGCGTTTGCGGCAGTGCATGCGCTGCCTCGAAGGCGGCCAAATAATGCGCCAGCTGGCGCAGATCGTCGGGTCCTTCGCATTTGGGCAAGACAATTCCGTCCGGCGCATGGGGCATGACCGCCGCAAGATCAGCGAGCGTCAAATCGGTATCCAGCGCATTGACGCGCACGAACGTCGCCTTGTCGCCGCGTTCCTCGCGCAGCATGTCCGCCACGCAATCGCGGGCCTCCGCCTTGGCCGAGGCCGCGACCGAATCCTCCAGATCGAGGATCAACGCATCGGCCTCGCCAACTCTGGCCTTGGCGAATTTGCGGGTGCTGTCGCCGGGAACAAATAAAAAACTGCGCATCAGGCCTGCGCCTCAACAGGGCGCTTGCGCATCAAGGCCATGCGCGTGCATTTTGCCACGAGAACGCCGTCTTGATTGAAGCAGCTATGCTCGAACTCCACCAGTCCGGCATCGGCTCGTGACTTGCTTTCGCGCTTGGAAATCACCAGCGTTTCTGCTCGCAAAGTATCCCCATGAAAGACCGGAGCGGGGAACCGTACATCTGACATACCAAGATTGCCGATCGTCGTGCCCAGCGTTGTGTCCTGTACCGACAGGCCAATCAGAATCGCCAGCGTGAACATCGAGTTGAACAGCCTTTGCCCCCATTCCGTGCCTTCGGAAAACGCCGCGTCAATGTGCAGTGGCTGCGGATTCATCGACATCAGGCTAAACATCGTGTTGTCAGCATCGTTGACGGTGCGAGACAGCTCGTGGCGAAAGTGGTGATCCACCTCGAAATCCTCATAGTAAAGTCCAGGCATGGTCGCTCCTGTCAGTAGGATTTCGGTAGGCCCAGCGCCTTTTCGGCGATGAAGCACAGGGCAAGCTGGGGCGAAACCGGGGCGATGCGCGGGATCAGGCTTTCGCGCAGATACCGCTCGACGTGATATTCCTTGGCATAGCCAAAGCCGCCATGGGTCATCACCGCCGTCTGGCACGCGTTAAAGCCAGCCTCACCGGCGAGATATTTTGCCGTATTGGCCGAAACGCCGCAGGGCAGGCCGTTGTCGTATTCCCAGGCCGCTTTCATGATCATCAGCCAGGCCGCTTCCAGTTCGGCATAGCTGATAGCCAGCGGGTGCTGGATCGACTGGTTCTTACCGATAGGCCGGTTGAAAACCTCACGTTCCTTTGCGTAATTTACGGCACGTTCCAGCGCGGCAAAGCCCAACCCGACCGCTTCGGCCGCGATCAGTATTCGTTCGGGGTTCAGCCCGTGAAGGATATAATCAAATCCACGCCCTTCCTCACCGATCCGGTCGCTTTCGGGGATCTCGAAATCCTCAAAGAACAGTTCGTTGGAATCTACCGCCTTGCGGCCCATTTTCTCGATCTCGCTGACCTTGATGCGCTCGCGGTCAAAGGGCGTGTAAAAGAGGGACAGACCGTGCGTCGGGGACTTCACTTCTTCCAGCGGCGTTGTGCGCGCCAGAAGCAGAATATTGTCTGCCACCTGGGCAGTGGAAATCCACACCTTCTGGCCGTTTACCACATATTTGTCACCGCGCTTGTCGGCGCGCAGCTTCAGCTGGGTGGTGTTCAGGCCCGTATTGGGTTCGGTTACGCCGAAACAGGCCTTTTCCTTGCCCGTTGCCATCGGACGAAGCATGCGCTGTTTTTGCTCTTCAGAGCCAAACACGGCCACAGGGTTCAAGCCGAAAATATTGATGTGGACAGCCGATGCACCAGACAACCCCGCGCCGGACTCCGAGATGGCGCGCATCATCACAGCAGCTTCGGTGATCCCCAGCCCGCTGCCGCCATACTCTTCAGACGTGCAAATGCCCAGCCAGCCTTCTGCTGCCAGAGATTCGTAAAAATCTTCCGGAAACCCCCCGTCTCGGTCGCGGCGCAACCAATACTCAGCATCAAAGCCCGCGCAAATCCGGTCAACCGCATCGCGGATAGCGTTTTGATCATCGGTCAAGGCAAAGTTCATTTATTGGTCCTCTTTGGTGCAATGCAACGTGCCGTTGCGCTGAAGCGCGGCGATTTCAGCGTCCGAGAATCCCGCCTCGGACAAGATTTCTGGTCCATGTTCGCCCAAGCGTGGCGCATAGCGTTTCACCTTGGCCGGCGTGCGCGAAAAGCTGACCGGAACGGCCATCTGGCGCAGTTTGCCTTCGCTGGGGTGATCGACCGATTGAAAAAAACCTGTCTCGACCAGATGCGGATCCTCGATGACGGATTCAAAGCTGTGCATCGGCATGGCCGGCACATCGGCCTTGCGGAACACCTCCAACCACTCTGCGGTTGTCTTGGTCAGAATGATCTCCCCAAGCGATGCATAGACAAAATCGATGTTGGCCATCCGGTTGGAAAAGCTGGCAAACCTGTCATCGCTCTGTGGAATGTCGGAGCGACCGATCTGGTCGAAGAAACGCTGCCAATGGCCGTCGTTATAGATGAGGGCGCAGACATAGCCGTCCATGGTCTTGTAGGGACGACGATCCCTTGAGAGGTGGCGCGAATAGCCTCCAGCATCCATCGGAGGGTCAAATGTGAGGCCGCCCAAATGGTCACCCAAAATCATCGAGACCATTGTCTCGAACATGGGGATCTCGATCTTCTGGCCCTTGCCAGAGCGCTCACGCTCAAGCACCGATGCAAGGATCGCGTTATTGGCGGCAATTCCGACAATCCGGTCGGCCACGGCGGCCGGTACATAGGCCGGCTCCCCGCCAGCACGCGTGAAGCTGTGCGAGATGCACGAACCGCCCTGGATCAGATCGTCATAAGCCGGGCGCGCTGCATAGGGTCCGGTCTGCCCGTAGCCCACCAGTGCAGCGTAGATCAGGCGCGGGTTGATTGCTGAAAGCTCTTCATAAGACAGCCCAAGCCGCGCCATGGCCTTCGGCCGGATATTTGTCACCAGCACATCGGTGCTCTCGACCAGCCGCAACATTGCTTTACGGCCGTCTTCCTTTTTCAGATCAAGCGCGATGTCACGCTTGGACCGGTTCACGTTCATGAACAAGGGCCCCATTTCTTTGTGCCGCGCCGGACCGATCTGCCGGATCACATCGCCGGTCGGAGACTCGACCTTGATCACCTCCGCGCCAAAATCGCCAAGGATCTGCGTTGCATATGGTCCCATCAACACCGTTGTGAGGTCCAGAACTCGCAGTCCTTCCAATGGTCCCATCGTCGCACTCTCCAGTTGATCTTAAATATGGACAAAACGTCCATAATAATGAACAATTGTGGGATGGGTACCCTGATGTCAACGAATTTTTTGGGGATAGTTCCGGAATGCTGGCAAAACAGCTTCAGGACCGACGCTGGACAAAATCGTAATGGACAGGGCACAGTAGGACACTGGGCGGAGAGAAAACATGGCCGTAAAACAAATAGAAAATTTGTTGGATTTGCTTGAGTTTTTTGCGGAGCGGCAACGTCCAGCAACGCTTGCAGATGTTGTGTCACACTTCGATTGGCCAAGATCCAGCGCGTTCAACATTCTTTCGACACTGTCAGAACAAGGCTATCTCTACGAACCCCGTGCGCGCGCCGGCTACTATCCCACACCGCGCTGGTCTCAGCTCGCTGCAGGATTTGCTCAAGGTGAACCGATTCCCGGACGATTGATTAGGGTGATGATGGAACTGGCAGCCGAAACGAATGAGACCGTCTGCATATCTGCGCCCAGTGGGCTACACGCCGTTTTTCTGGATGTCATCGAGTCACCCGCAAGCATCCGTTACGCAGCGCAGCCGGGAAAGCGCGTTCCTATTCACGCCACTGCATCGGGACAGGCCTTGCTGTCACAATACCCCGAAAACTCTCTGGATGTGTTGCTGCGCAAGGTGAACTTTGAGCGGTACGGCCCGGGCACCCCGATCTCCAGCGATGAAGTATTGGCACAGATAGAAACCGGGCGCCGGCGCGGATGGTTCCAGTCCGCCTCCCACTTCTCACCCGATCTCGGTGGGGTAGCTGTTCCAGTTGCCGACAATTCGCGCATTTTCGGGATCACAATCGCTGGTCCGCTCTTTCGCGTTGGCGACAAGGCTGAACACCACGCCATATTGCTTCACAAGGCGATTGACCGCATTTTTGGAGAAGGCCACAGCCTGAGAACACTTACAAACTTTGATGTTCCAGTGCTTACTCAGCCGACACGCATATATAAATCCGACCAGCGGTAGCACCCGATCTTCGCCTCTCGGAAAAATCACTCTGCGGTTCGAAATAGTCCTTCTGGGTCGAGGACCACCTCTTTTGCCAGAGGTCAGGCCAATCGCATGCACCCAGCCAATCGTATGGCTGTAAGGATTGCGGATCGCCGGACGACCCTCCGCCTCGAGTGATCTGGTCACGGCGCGCGGAATACGGTTCGAGACATCAATGGCATTGCTGGTGGAGGAAAAGCGCGGGGCGATGACCGCCTCGGCAACTGACATGCCGAAATCTACGGTGTTCAAGATAGTCTGAAGTACCCCCATAACGATTTGCGTGCCT
>NZ_JAVJUC010000035.1:0-64510 GCF_040219995.1 Roseovarius sp.
CGCGCTGCGCCATCTGAAAGCTCCGCACGGATGTCGGTTGCTCCACCTGCGCCAATCGGCGTATCAAACCAAAGGGCTCCGGTTCCGGCTGGATGAAAGTTCAGTGGCAGGTCACACGTAGCAAAGGCGGCTGGGTCGCGCTCTTTCTGCGTATCATGCGCTTTTCTGCAGCTTGGCTTTGCCATCACAGTCTGGGAAGCGGACACAGCCGAGAAATGCTCCATAGCGGCCGCGCCGTTCGACAAGCCATCCTGCGTCACAACTGGGGCAAGCCTGCTGGCTCTCGCCGCAATCACCACAAATCATTTCTCCACTGGTTTCGGAACGGACCGGGAGGCCGACACCGCAGGCCGGACAAGCCGGCATGCGACTGCCGCACAGCTTCACTTGCTCGCAGCGATACCAGTCGCGACCGTCCTTTCCGGCCATGTGAAGCAGACGCCCGCCGCAACCCGGACAGGTGTGGGTGTGCTTCTGAGCCTCCAGGGGCACGACCACGCCGAATTCGGGCTCTTTCATCAGCTCCTCGACGAAGACGGAGGGACGCGCCTCGGATGCAAGGATGGTCACGGTTCGCCGGGCCCGGGTCACGGCGACATACATGACGCGCCGCTCTTCGGCATTCGGATAGGGCTCGGCCTCGGGCGATACCAAGCTGAGCAAAGGGTCGTCCACGATCATCGATGGGAAGCCCATCTTGGCGTTGTCGGCACCGAGGATGATGACGTGATCGGCCTCGAGGCCCTTTGATGCATGGATGGTCTTGAAGGTGATCGTCGCCCCGGGGTTTTGGCGCTGAAGCCGCCCGACATCAGGCCTCAGGAACCGATATCGCCCGAGGATCAGGATTGACGGCTTCCCGCCACCCTTCCCTTCTGTGGCGGCAAGAAAAGCCACGGCGTCATTCAAGGTCGTCTCCCCGGTGTCGCGGCGCGTCCAGGCGATCCTGATAGAAGGCTCGTCCGTCTCACCTGCCGGGATCACCGTCTTGGTGATTTGAGCGGGGTTACGGAGAACGAAGCGGCGAGCCGCCAATGCGATCTTGTCGACTGATCGGAAGGTCCGGCCGAGATCGACCGTGCGGTGGACCCCCGTGGCTCCTGCATAGGTGCCGCCGAATTCCGCGCCGAAGTTGCGCATGATATGGATGTCCGACCCGGCGAAGCGGTAGATCGATTGCCAGTCATCGCCGACGGCAAACATTTTGGCATCGGAATGCTGGCGCTTGAGTGCCTGGATCAGCTTCGCACGTCCGGTCGAGATATCCTGGAACTCGTCGACGAGGATATGCCGAAACGGGCTCTGGTAGCGTCCGCTTTCGACGAGGGCCGTGGCGCGGTTCACCATGTCCTCGAAGTCGATCCGATCACCGAGGCGGGACTGATACTCGCGGAACACGGCCCCGAATATCTTGAGGAAGGCCTCGGCCCGCTTGCCCATCTTCAGCGTCTGCGCCTTGTCTGAACAGTCCTCGACCCGGTAGCCGCCGTTCTTGAAGTGGCGCAGGAAGGTGCCCATCAGCGAGGTGAAGCTATCCACCACCCCGACCTCGGCGACGCGATCGTAGATCTCGATATCGGGGATCGGCCGCAGCGTGACGTGGGGTTCGAGCTTTTCGGCAAGCGCGTCGAGCAGTCGGCCCTCTTCACGCTCCCAGCTGTAGGTTTCCACCAGAACCGTCTCGTGCTCGGCATGGACCTGCCGTTTCCAATCCATGCTCTCGAGATATTCCTGGCGATCGACGTAAGGGGCCGTCGTCAGCTCCTCCTTGCCGTCCCTGCCGCGTTTCTTGCGCACGCCGAAATGCTCAATGTAGATGCCGCTCTCTGTCAGCCGGAAATCAGGCGTGTAGACGCGGCGCCCGGTCTTCTGGAGTTTGTGCTCGTAGCTCGGCTCGTATTCATAGGCGATGCCGTTCCGGAAGAGCCAGTTGGCGATCAGCAGCTCTTCGAAGCTGTTCACGGTCTCGCCTTGCAGCGTCCGCAGGTTGCGGCTCTCGATCTGCGCATACCATTCGTGCTTAGTCTTGAAGTCCCACTCGGAGGGAAAATCGTCAAAGAAGCCGGCGAACCAGCCGATAACTGTCCGCGCGATGTCACTGGCGGTCGCCACGACGTGCCGCAGGATCTCCTTCATGAGCGACAAGAACGCGTTGTCGTCTGTCGCTGTCGGCGCCAACGGCGGCTTCTCGCCTTCCACCTCACCGATTATCTCATAGGCCAACGCGTGGAATGTGCGAGCTGCCACGGAAACCCCGCACCTGGCTTCGATCCGCTCCGACATCTCGGTCGCTGCGTCTTTCGCGAAGGCAAGCAGCAGGAGTTCGCTTGGCTTCCGTATCTCCGCCTTCACGAGGTAAGCCGCCTTGGCGGTGATCACGCTGGTCTTGCCCGATCCTGCGCCAGCCAGAACCAGAGTCGCATCTTCGTCGACGACAACCGACAGGCGCTGTTCCGGCGTCAGAGGCAAGGACTCGACCGTGTCGAAGAAATCTTTCCATCGAAGCAGCTGAGCTTCCACGAATGCCTCGATTGACTCGTCCCGGGCGGCATTCGGATCGGATGCAAACGCCATGATCGGGGCAATTCGGGACATCACCTTGGCGCCGACGGCCTCGGCATTCAGCTTGGACAGCACACGTCTGTTCAGATCGGCAGCATCGCGGGCCAGCGGCGCTACGTGGCATGCTGCAGGATAAGCATCCGACACCTTGAGCGCATCGAGCGCATGCAGGATGCGCCGGACGGCTGCGTCCTCCTTTTCCAGCTCCGCACGGTTGAAATCCGTCCATGCGCTGGCAGCCGCCTCCGCGAATTTCCTGGCCGTAGACGTCTCCACCGCTGGCAAGGTCAGGTTTCGGCCACCCCCAAGATCGAGCGAAAGCGACGTTGAGAGAAGGCCCTTCCTCACCGATGGGCGCGTCGCGATAGCTTCAAACCCTATCCAGGGCGAACCAGCCCCGCGTGCCGCAATACCCTTTTCTTGCAATGTGAGGGATCTTGGATGTCGGCCCAGAGGGTCGACCAGGAACCCCAAGAAGGATTTTGAGGTGAGATTCATGTGCACCGCATTGCCAGTCTTTCCAGAGGTGTAGCAGATATCTGACAGCGGGGAACCTTGTGGGGCGCATTTCAGGCGCCAATGGGCGCCTGCCTTGTTCATTTATGCCCGGCAATGCACTCGAACCGGGCGAAAGACGGCGGAAAGCGGGCTTTCGCTGCACATGGCGGAACCGCAGCTATCGCTTTATCCGATCTATTTGACCATTTGCGCTGGTAGCCGTCTCGGAGATGGCGTTGCGCCGGCCTTGGTGCTTCACCGGCATGCAGACATCGAATGGTACTACAGTACCATTCGCTGGGTGTATAAAGACTGCGCGAGTGCTGAGATAGTCAGCCAAACCCTTGAAGCAAAATTGGCACACTGCATCTGATTGGTCGCTATCGTCTTCCGTTGACGCGCTTACTCTATCGAGCGTTGCTGCTCACTCTAATCTGACATAAATATCACGCAAACGTGATTTATGTTTCAGCAATCCGAGCATCGAACCGCTATAGCAGAGGTATCGAAGCGAGGTGTATCATGGGAAAACGCAAAAGTAGCTTCACTGTCAGCGATGTTAAAAGAGCTGTGACAGCTGTTTCAGGCTCGGGGCTGACGGTGTTCGGCGTGACTATCAGCAACGACGGAAGCATCAGGATTGATACGGCAGCCAACGAGGGAGGGCGTGTTGTCGATACTGGCTCGAGTTCTTTCGATCAGTGGAAATCGAAGCGTGCTGCATTGGGCAACGATTGATGCGTGTCCAATTGAAGGGCATTAACTCCATCCGGAAGAAGCTCTCAGATGGATCAGTGCGCGTTTACTATTATGCTTGGAAGGGTGGTCCACGTTTGCCTGGGAGACCCGGAGATCCTGAGTTCGTGGACGCCTATCATACAGCCGTTCGAGAGCGACGCTCGCAGCCAGAAGGCACTTTGCAGGCCATTCTGAACGCTTACCAGGAAAGCCAGAAGTTTCAGGACCTCGCTCCGCGGACCCAAAAGGATTACGTGCGTCACATTCGGAAGATCGAGGGGGAATATCACGACTTTCCTCTCACAGCTCTTTCGGACCGAGGTGCGAGAGGCGAATTCCTGACATGGCGGGACAGGATGGCCAAGACATCTCGACGCCAAGCTGACTATACCTACTCAGTGCTAGCTCTGATAATTGCTTGGGCGTATGATCGCGGTCTCGTGCCTGCAAATCCGTGCGAGCGTCCTGGCAAAGTCTATAGGTCTAAGAGGATCGACAGCATCTGGACGACACAGGATGAAGCCGCGTTTCTGAAGGTAGCCCCCTCGCATATCGGCCTTGCCTTTATGCTCGCGCTCTGGACTGGCCAGCGCCAAGGAGATCTGCTGCGTTTGCCCTGGTCTGCTTATGATGGCCAGAGGATTCGCCTCCGGCAGCGTAAGACTGGTGCTCGTGTTGAAATTCCTGTTGGTAGGCCGTTGCGCGCTGTACTGGACCAGACATCGAGGAACGCAGTCACGATACTGGCAACGAGCAGGAACACCTCATGGACGGAGTCGGGCTTCAGGGCGTCCTGGGGCAAAGCCTGCAAGAAAGCAGGGGTGGAGGACGTGACGTTTCACGATCTTCGCGGCACCGCCGTAACCAGACTGGCTGTAGCGGGCTGCAGTGTCCCCGAAATCGCCTCCATTACCGGGCATAGCCTGAAGCAGGTCACCGCGATCCTCGATGCGCACTACTTGAGCCGGGATTCGAAGCTTGGGATCTCAGCGATCCAGAAGCTGGAGGCGCACGAAAAAGGAACAAAATCTCCCAACTGACCTCCCAACTTTGGGAAAGCGTCCGGTCGCCTGTTGCCTAAGTGGTTGAAAAATTTGGTAGCGGAGGAGGGACTTGAACCCCCGACACGCGGATTATGATTCCGCTGCTCTAACCAACTGAGCTACTCCGCCAAACCGTGGCGCTAGTTAGGATAGGCGGGCGGGAGCGTCAAGGTGGAAAATGCCCGCGCTTGACGAACTTGTGGCGGTCCGGGCTTTGCCGCAGTATCGGCGCATGACAAATGCGAATGATCCCGTCCTTGACGACTTGCGCAACCTGATCGGGGCCCGCCAGGTGCGGACCGGCACCGCTATGGCCCCTTGGTCACGCGATTGGGCCGGTCAGACGGACTGGCGGCCGCGTGCGGTGCTGCACCCCGCCGATGCGCAGGAGGTGGCGGCCCTCCTGCGGCTCGCCAACCGGTGTGGCCTGCCGGTGGTGCCAGTCTCGGGCAATACCAACCTCGTCAAGGGCACGCGCGCCGAAGGCGCGCTGATGCTGTCGCTGGCGCGGCTGAACGCGATCCGCGAAATCCGGCCTGAGGCGCGTATCGCGGTGGTCGAGGCCGGGGTGGTGGTCGAGGCCCTGCAACAGGCCGCCCAAGCGCATGACCTGCTCTTCCCGCTCAGCTTCGGAGCGCGCGGATCGGCCATGGTGGGGGGCGTGCTGTCGACCAATGCGGGCGGCGCGAATGTGCTGCGCTACGGCAATACCCGCGATCTGTGCCTGGGGCTGGAGGTGGTCACGCCGACGGGCGAGGTGATGAACCTGATGAGCGCGCTGCACAAGAACAACGCGGGCTATGACCTGCGCCACCTGATGATCGGCGCCGAGGGCACGCTTGGCATCATCACCGCTGCCGTGTTCAAGCTCTTCCCGCGGGTGCGCGCCCATGCCACGGCGATGGTGGCGGTGCCCTCGGTCGGCGTGGCGCTGCGGCTGCTCAACCGCTTGCAGGACGACACCGGCGGCGCGGTCGAGGCGTTCGAATACATGCCGCGCAGCTTTCTGGACGCGCTCCTGCAGCGCTTTCCCGAGATGCGCCCGCCCTTTGCCAAGCGGCACGCGGTCAACGTGCTGGTGGAACTGGGCGCGCGCGCACCGCGTGACGTGACACCGGGGCCAGACGGGGAACTGCCCGTCGTGGCGCAGTTGGAGGCGGTGCTGGCCGCCGCCTATGAGGCGGGCGAGGTGCTGGATGCGACCGTGGCGCAGAACGCCGCGCAACGGGCCGAGATCTGGGCGAGGCGCGAGGCCTCGGCGCAAATCCTGCGGATGCGCAGCCCGGTGGTGGAAAATGACATCGCCGTGGCCACCGACCGGATGGAGACGCTGTTGCAGCGCATCGAAACGGTGAGCCACGCAATTGATCCCGGCATCGAGAATACCGGCGTCGCGCATCTGGGCGATGGCAACCTGCATTACGTGGGCTGGCCATCGCGCGACGATCCGGCGCTGTGCCGTGCCATTCAGGAAGCGGTCGAGGCGGAGGTGATCGCCCTTGGCGGCAGCTTCTCGGCAGAGCATGGCATCGGCCTCTCGAAGCGCCCGGCGATGGCGGCGCACAAGGATCCGGTCGCGCTGGCCACGATGCGCGCGATCAAGGCGGCGCTCGATCCCAACGGCATTCTCAACCCCGGCAAGGTCTTGCCCGACCCGTGATCCGCCCCGGCCCTCACTCGCGCCAGTCAAAGAATCCTTCGCCCGCCTGCGACAGCAGCTTGGCGGCCATCGCGCGGCCCAGGTCCGCGCCATCCTCGATCGGCGCGCTCTGGTCGTCGCTCAGGCATTCGCTGCCATCGGGGCGCAGGATTTCACCGCGCAGGCGCAGCGTGCCGCCCGACAATTCCGCAAGCCCCGCAATCGGCGTCTCGCAAGACCCGTCAAGAGCGGCGAGAAAGGCGCGTTCGGCGGCGAGCCGCTGGCCGGTTTGCGTGTCATGCAGCGCGCTCAGCATCTCGGCGGCGCGGTGGTCGTCGGCGCGCCGCTCGATGCCGATGGCACCCTGCGCCACGGCGGGTAGCATCACCTCGGGGGCAATCGCCGCGGTCGCCACATCGGCGCGGTCCAGCCGGTTCAGCCCAGCCATGGCGAGGAAGGTGCAGGCGGCAACGCCGTCGTCGAGTTTCTTCAGCCGGGTCTGCACGTTGCCGCGAAATTCCACGACCTCCAGATGCGGATAGGCGACCAGAACCTGCGCGCGGCGGCGCAGCGACGAGGTTCCGACTCTGGCCCCCGCTGGCAGGTCGGCAAGCGCGGGTGCATGGGGCGAGACGAAGGCATCCCGCACATCCTCGCGCGGCAGGTAGGTGTCGAGCAACAGCCCCCCGGGCTGCAGCACCGGCATGTCCTTCATCGAATGCACCGCGATGTCGATCTCGCCGGTCAAGAGCGCCTCTTCGATCTCGCGGGTGAACAGCCCCTTGCCGCCGATCTCTTTCAGCGGGCGGTCAATGATCCGGTCGCCGGTCGTCTTTATGACCGAGATTTCAAAGGCATCCTCGGGCAGATCAAAGGCGGCCTGCAGCCGCGCGCGGGTCTCGTGCGCCTGCGCGAGCGCGAGCGGCGAGCCGCGTGTGCCGATCTTGAACGGTTTGGTCGGGGTGGGCAGATCACGTGTCATGACGAAGGTTTAGACGCGACAAAGGGAGGTGACAAGCGGCGTGATGCTTGACATCGGCTGCGGGGGCGGCGACGAGACTTAAAACGGAGGAATTCATGCCCGCTCAAAAGACCATTCTGCGCGCCCTTGCCGGCGAGACCCTGCCCACCCCACCCATTTGGATGATGCGTCAGGCGGGACGCTACCTGCCGGAATATCGCGCGACGCGGGCGCAAGCCGGGGATTTCCTGTCGCTGTGCTATAACAGCGATCTGGCGACCGAGGTGACGCTGCAACCGATCCGGCGCTATGGCTTTGACGCGGCGATCCTGTTTGCCGATATCCTGCTTTTGCCACAGGCGCTTGGCGCGGATCTGTGGTTCGTCACCGGCGAAGGGCCACGGCTCTCGACGATCACGGATCAGGCCGGGTTCGACAAGCTGAAACCGGTCGAGGAGATCCAAGAGACGCTGAACCCGATCTACCAGACGGTGCGCAATCTGGCGGGCGAACTGCCAAAGGACGTGACGCTGATCGGCTTTGCGGGGGCACCCTGGACGGTGGCGACCTACATGATCGCGGGCAAGGGCACGCCGGATCAGGGCCCCGCGCATGCGCTCAAGGCCGAGAACAGGCCGGTCTTCGAGGCGATCATCGACCGGCTGACCGAAGGCACCATCGAGTATCTGTCATGCCAGATCGAGGCCGGGGCGGAGGTGGTTAAAATCTTCGACAGTTGGGCGGGCTCGCTCAAGGACGAGGATTTCGACCGCTACGCCCTGGCCCCCGCCAAGCGCATCATCGCCGAGTTGAAGGCGCGGCATCCGGGCATTCCGGTCATCGCCTTCCCGCGTCAGGCGGGCGACAAGTATATCGGCTTCCACGAGAAATCCGGGGCGGATTGCGTCGCGGTGGACGATTCCGTGACCGCCGAGTGGGTGGCGCAGCATGTGCAGCCGTCGGGTTGCGTGCAGGGCAATCTCAAATCCTCGCATATGGTGACCGGCGGCGACGATCTGGTGCGCGAGACCCTCAAGATCGTCGAGGCGTTGAAGAACGGGCCGCATATCTTCAACCTCGGTCACGGGATCACACCGGATGCCGATCCGGAAAATGTACAACTGATGATCGACACGGTGCGCGGGGCCTGAGCTGGGCCTGGTGTAGGGGCGCGCCGCCTACCAGCGGCTGAGCGCGTCCTCGTCCTCATCCCGTGCGGCGACCCAATCGGCCCCCGCATCTGTCACCTCCTTCTTCCAGAAAGGTGCGCGGGACTTGAGGAAATCCATCAGGAACTCGGCGGCCTGAAAGGCATCTGTTCGGTGGCGCGAGGCGGTGGCGACCATCATGATCATCTCGTCGGGGGCAAGGCGGCCGTGGCGGTGCAGGATCAGCGCATCGCCGATCTGCCAGCGGCTCGCGGCCTCGTCGGCGATGGCGCGCAGGGCCTTTTCGGTCATGCCGGGGTAATGCTCGATCTCCATCGCATCGAGATCGCCGCCAAGGTCGCGGACGATGCCGGTGAAGGTCACGACCGCGCCCATGCCAGTCTGGCGCGCGGCAAAGGCATTGGCCTCGGCCCCGAGATCGAAGGGCGCCTCCTGCACGCGAATATCCATCGTCTGAGCCTCCGGGTTACCCGCCGGTCATCGGCGGAAAGAATGCCACTTCGCGCGCGCCGGTGAGCGGCGCGTCGAAATCCCGCAACTCCTGATCGACGGCGACGCGCAGCACCGTGAGGTCGGAGAAGGCGGCGGCATAGCGATCCTCGCGCGCGCGCAACTCCTCGACGAGATCCATCACCGTTGCGGGGGCGCTGTCCACCCGGTCCTTGGGGTGGCCGATGCGTTCGCGCACCCATGCGAAATAGAGCACATCCATCAGTGTTCATCCTTCAGATGCGGCGTGGCCTTGCGCAGATAGTCCACGCCTGTGATCAGCGTCAGCCCGGCGGCCAGCCAAAGCAGCCAGATGCCCAGATGCCCGGCCCAGACCATGCCGTGATATTTCCACCAGAGACCATGAAGATCCTCGGTGCGTCCGGCGAGAATGTCGGCCACGATCTCGTTGTCCATGCCGAAGACCGACATTCCGAAATAATGCTCGAACACACCCTGCGCAAAGAGCACGGCAATGGCGACCATCTGCGCCGTGGTCTTCCACTTGGCCAGTTTCGTGACCTTGAGCGTGCCCGCCGTATCCCCAAGATATTCACGCAGGCCCGAGACGAAAACCTCTCGGAACAAAATAACCGTGGCGGGCAGCACCAGCCAGGGCGACATCGAGGAATAGCCGACGATCACCATCAGCGCGATCACCACCATCGCCTTGTCGGCGATCGGGTCGAGCATGGTGCCGATCCGGGTGACCTGTTTCCAGCTGCGCGCGAGATAGCCGTCGAACCAGTCGGTGATCGCGGCACTGACGAACAGAATGAGTGCGAACCAGTCGGCATAGGGCCGGGTGAAATAGAGAAACATCACCGCCACGGCGGGGGCCGCCAGCAGGCGCAGCATGGTCAGGATATTCGGCAAGGTCCATGTCATGGCACGGTTCTAGCCTGTCGCGTTGCCAAGGGAAAGCGCAGTCGGCATCTAAAAATCGCTGAGGCGGCGGGTGGTTTCGGGGTCCATGAAGCCCGCGACGGTGGCCTCGGTCTCAAGGTCCATGGCGCGGCGCAGATCGGGTGTCGCGGTGGCATTGAGCACCCGCTTCATCGCCCGCACCGAGAGCGGCGGGAGTTGGGCCAGGCGGCGGGCGGTGGTGTGGGCGGTGTCGAGCAGGTCGGCATCGGGGGCGGTTTTCCACGCCAGCCCCATCTGATGCAGCGTTGCGGCCTCGTAGCGGTCGCCGAAGGTGAGCATCTCGCGGGCGCACGCCAGCCCGACGAGCGCGGGCAAGAGCGCGGTCACCCCGCCGGTCACGAAGAGGTTGAGCGTGACCTCGGGGAAAAAGCCGCGCGCGCTGTCGGCCCAAATCGGGAAATCGCAGTTGATCGCCCATTCGAAGCCGCCACCCACGGCCCAGCCGTTGATCGCGCCAACCACGGGTTTCGGCCCGAATGTGATCGCAAGGGTGGCGCGCTGGATCGCCAGCACCAGATCGCGTGCCTCCGCCTCCGATGAGGGGTGGACATGATCCTGCCGGTCATCGCCCGCGCAGAACGCCTTGCCCGCGCCGGTCAGCACGATGGCGCGGGTCTCGGGGTCGGCATTGGCGTCGTCGAAGGCGCGCGCCACGTCGTCGATCAATGCCCGGTTCATCGCGTTGAGCCGGTCGGGACGGTTGAGGGTGATGCGGCGCACGGCGCCCTCGTGTAACGCGCTCAGCACCGTGTCATAGGTGAAATCGGTCATGGATATGTCCTTTGCACACGGCGGGTCTTGCCCTCGGTCAGCGGGAAGGTGCCGTACGGCACCAGCGTGATGCGCGCGCTCGCGCCGAGGTCGCGCTTGATGGCCTGCGCCACCTCTTCGGCCAGCCCCGGCGCGGCGTCCTGCCCCTTGGCCAGTTCCGCCGTAACCGGCAGGCTGTCATGGGGCGGGGGCGTGTCGAGTGATATGCGGTAATCGCCGGAGAGCGCGTCGAACCGGTTGAGCACGGCGGCGACCATGGTGGGAAAAAGGTTGAGGCCGCGTACCACCACCATGTCGTCCGAGCGCCCAACCACGCGAAACCGAAACCCCGTACGCCCGCAGGAACAGGAGGCGGTTTCGTCCACGGTGATGATGTCGCCGCTGCGAAACCGCACCAGCGGCTGACAGTCGCGCACCAGATGGGTCAGAACCAGTTCGCCGGTCTGTCCTGCCATGAGGGGCAGGGGCGTGCCGCTCTCGGGTTCGATCAGTTCTGGCCAGAGCACGTCGGCCGCCATGAAATGCAGGCGTGTGTCATGCTCGCATTGCGCCGCGAAATTGCAGAACACGTCCGAGACGCCGTAATTGGCGTTGCGCGGCTCCATCCCCCAGACGTCCTTCAGACGGGCGCGAAAGGCCGGATCGTCCAGCCCCGCCTCACCGCCGAACAGCCCTAGTTTCAACCCGAGGTCGCGGGGGGTGAGATTGGGGAATTTCTCGGCGATGACACGCTCGAGCACCGCCGGATAGGACGGCGTGCAGGAGATCGCGGTGATCCCGACCTCGCGGATGGTGCGCACCAGCAGATCGGTCGCGCCCACGCCAAACGGGACCACCAGCGCGCCGGTGGCCTGTAGCGTCATGTGATCGGTGAGGCCCCCCATCCACATCTGGTAATTCAGGCAATGCACCACCGTGTGATCGGGCGTCAGCCCGGCGGAGGATTGACAGCGCCCGCCCACGGCCTCGGTCACCGCGCAATCGCGTGCCGAGAGGGCAAGGTTCATCGCCTGCCCGGTGGTGCCCGAGGTGCGGTGCAGGCGCACCGCGTTGTGGCGGGACGCGGCCATGTAATGACCGAAGGGCGGGTGATCGGCCTGCGCCACGCGCAGTTGCGCCTTGTCCGAGACGGGCAGGGCGGGCAGGTCAGCGAGATCGGCGGGCGGGCGCGCGCCTTGCCAAAGGTCACGGTAAAAGGCCGAGTGGCGGGCGACGTAATCGCCCTGAACGGCCCAGGCGGCGGCCTGATGGGCGCGCAGCCGGTCTTGGCTTGCGAATTCGGCTTGGTCGAGCAGGCTCATGGCTGCAATCCCCGTTCCCAGAGTGTGGTAAGCGTGCCGATCACCGCCGCACGGTCGGTCGAGACCGCAACCAGCCCCGGCTCGGCGGAGAGGTGGAGGCTGGAGAGGTAGTGATCGGTCATGCCGCCAAGCGCATAGGCGCGGCGGGTGAGTTCGGCCTCGGACAGCGTGTCACACCCTTCGCGGGCGTGGCGACGGCGGGTGGCCCTGACCACGGTGGCGATCCAGTCGCGGTTGAGCCGGTGAAAGGCGGCGCGCGCCGCCGGGAATGCGTAGAGATGATGAATCAGGCATTTCATCAGCCCGCGATTGACCTCGAACAGGGTGACGTAGGCCTCGGTCGCGGCGCGCATCGGCGCATCGGGGTGGGTGTGGCCTGCGTCGATCATGCGGGTTTGCAGAAAGCTGGCGAAGCCTTGCAGCAGGTCGTCGAGAAGCTGCGCCTGATCGGGAAAGTAGAGGTAGAACGTGCCGTTGGCGATGCCCGCTTCGCGGCAGATGGCGGCGATGGTCAGATCCTGCGGCGCACAGTGTTCCAGCAGGTGACACGCGGCGATACGAATGGCCTGCGCGGTGCGCTGCCCCTTGGGTAGATGGATGGCCTCGGCGGCAAGACTCTGTGGGTAGCAGTGAGACGGGGGCATGGGGGCACGATAATTTATGAAGATGAATTCATGTTCATATTTTTGAGCGACATGTCAAGATGATTTGCTATGATCGCGGACTCGCCTGTTGCTGCCTGTTCAGCCCATGCGGCGCCCCGGCGGGTCGAAGGGCAGGAACTCGACCGCCGACTGCTTGACCGGAGCGGGGTAGAGTTTCATCAGGTCGAGCACCTCCTGCGGCAGGCCAACAGTGACCGCGAGGCCAAGCGACGTGGCCTCTTCCGGGGTGAGGGCGTAGTCATGCGTCCATGTCCCCGAGGCGAGTTTAGCGGCCAGCGCCTCGGCCTCGGCGCGCTCCATGCGCGGGGTCATGATCTCGACCGCGCCGCGCTTGACCTGCGCGGTGGCCTTCTCGCTGACATCGGCGAGCACCAGCGCCAGATCCGAGACATGTTCCACCGGCTTGGCATCTCGTGCGGCAAGGATCGAGGCGGCGGAGACGCCCATGATCTGCGGGTCGATGGGGCCGAGCATGGAAAACTCGCCCATCACGATCTCGTCGGCGGCGAGCGCAATGAGCGTGCCGCCCGACATCGCATAGATCGGTACGAAGACCGTCACCTTGGCGGGATGCGCCTCGACTGCGCGGGCGATCTGCATGGCGGCGAGCACAAGGCCGCCGGGGGTGTGCAGCACCAGGTCGATGGGCATGTCGCGCGGCGTCGCCTTGATCGCGGAGATAATGGATTGGGCATCCTCCAGCCCGATCATGCTGGACATGTTGAAGCCGAACAGGCTGCGCTTTTCCTGCCGATGGATCATGGTGATGACCCGGCTGCGCCGGCGTGTCTCGATGTTGCGGATGGCCCGTGCGCGACGCAGGGCGAACATCCGCCCGGTCATAAGCGGTTGCAGCATCATCGCGAGAAAAGCGAGGACGATGAGGGTAGAAAGGTTAAGTTCCATACACTTGCCTTGCGTTTGGATATGTGTCGGGTCGGGTTTTGGCACATCTGTTGCAATCAAAGAGCGGTAGGTGAATTGAAAAATCAGACGGGATGCTACAATGATGGCAATCGGTTCAATGTCTCGGAAAGAGACGTGTAAGACAAGTCCAAGAGGCGCGGGCGATGAAACAGGTTGTTATTCTACTCATGATCCTCGGCTTGTCGGGCTGTGGCGGGGCAAACCGGTTTGGCGGAGATGTCCGTGCGGCGCGGCCCATGGCCTCGGGGCCGATTTCGGATGCCTGCCTGCAATCGGATCGCAAGGCACGGTCACGCGCGCTCTGCGGCTGTATTCAGGCCGTGGCCAACGATACGCTTAGCGGACGCGACCAGCGCCGCGCCGTCAGCTTCTACCGCGATCCGCATTCCGCACAGGAAATCCGGCAATCGGACCGTCCCGGCGACGAACGCTTCTGGCGCGTATACACCACATATGCCGAGCAGGCGGAGCGCATCTGCGTCTGATGCGCTCCGCCCGGTTCGGGCCCGAGACCCTTCTGAAACATCCCTGTTCAAGCCTTGCGCGCCTCAATCTCCGTGTCGCCGCAAGGTATATTTTTCCCGTTAAACGTGAAAAATAGTTGCCTTTCTCGGAGATTTTGCCCTAATTAACGTGAAATTTCACATGACACGGGAGTTTGTGATCCGAATGGATCGCACCCTCGCGCCGCGCCCTGCCGGTGTCGAGCCCTATGGAAGTGGAGTGTCGGGATGACGTTCAATCTTGCTCTCGAAGAGATCGCGCAGAACGCCTACACGTCAGCGCATTTCGGCGGCAACATCCTTGCCACCGGGGACCGTCTGGGGGCCGATGGCACGTTTGACGAGACCGCCGAAGCGCTCAACATCGAGTTTCTGCGCTATCCCGGCGGAGCGCTCACCGAATCCTGCGGCTGTGTCTACGAGGCGGCGCGCGCGACCGGCGACGAGACGGGCTGGGATGTCGACACGCGCAGCACCCCGGACGCGCTTTTGCCGATGACGGAGATGTTCGGCTATGCCGAAGACGCGGGCATCGCGGTGACGGTGGTGTTGCCGACGCGTGATTTCCTGTCCTCTGAAAAGGATACCAATGGCGACCGCTACGCCGATGTGGACGAGGACGCCGTGCGGCTTCTGGTCAGTGACGTGATGAGCGGCAAATTCGGCGGCATGCCTGAAATCCAGTCTTTCGAGATCGGCAATGAATACTGGGGCAGCGGCGAGATGAACGCCGTGGAATACGGGCGTGTGGCCTCGGAAATGGCGACGATCATCAATGACGAGATGACGAGGCACCCCAACGCCTTCCAGTTCGAGACGACCGACATCCTCGTTCAGATGGGAATGAACTACGGCTATTCGAACCTGTCGAACAGTTTCGAAGGCACGGCGGAGGAACAGCTTGCGGCCGTCAATGAGATCTACGGGCTCAACCTGTCGCCCGGTGACTACATCTATTCCTCCGGCAACGTGGCCTGGCCCAAGGTCAATAACGCGATCATCGTCAACGAGTTCGGCACCGAAGCCGAGCGCGAGAGCATCGACGCCGTGGTCGCACATATCTATTCGCGTGGCGATGAGACACCCAACAGCCGGTACTTCGAGTTGTCGCAGATCGACGACACCTGGCGCGAGGCAATGCCCGATCTTGAGGTCTACGCCACCGAATGGAACCTCAAGCGGTCGGTCAGTGATGATCGCCAGGACGAGTTCGGCCTGAAACAGGCGCATGAGATGCTGAATATCGTCGAGGCGTTCGAATGGGGCGGCGTGACGGCGGCGCATGTCTGGCCGGTTCAGATGAACAGCCGGACCGGGCTGGCCAAGGGGGAAGGCGATGGCGATCTGCGCGTCGCCGGTGAGATGTTCCGGATCATGAGCGAGACATTGCCCGGCACCCGCCCGCTGTCACTGGTGGGCCGCGAACGGCGCGAAACCGAGATCGAAGGCGACACGGCGGATGTCCACAGTTTTTTCGCCGATGACCGGCTGATGACCTATCTGGCCTCGACCTCGGACGAGACGAAGGAACAGGTGGTTGATTTCAGCAACCTCGTCAGTTCTGCCGAAAGCGTCTCGATCACGCGGCTGGGGGTGGCCGAAGGCGAAAACCCCACCTCGACCAATGCAGAGCCGCGCGTGACGCAAGACGACCCCGAAGCGCTGTTCGAGGATGGTGTGTTGATGACCGATCTGGCCCCGCACGAGATTCTGGTGATCGAGATGTCGAACCCGGTCTATACGCAGGAACTTTACAGCGTGGCCGGGGCATCTGAGGAGCTCGATCCGGTGATCGGGGAGCTGATGATAGAGGGCACACCGCAAGCCGAGGCGGCGGAGCCGGAGCTGTTGTCACTCCTGATGCGTGCCGGAGGGAATGGCCCGGACGATAACGAGGATGAGGGCGAGGCGACCCTGCCAGGCCTGCCGGTGCTGCCCCCGCAAGAGCCGCCATCCGAGGACGAGGGCACGGCCGCGGTGGCGGACGATGGTGATGACGGGGGCGGCGGAGGAATGGGGTTCCTCGGTCTTGCATTGCTGCCGCTTTTGTTGCTGGCGGGCGCGGGCTGAAGCCAGCGTGCACATCACGCCTTGAGCCGGTAGCCCCGTGCCAGCATCCACCAAGCCAGCAGGCAGACCGCGAGGGTCGATCCCGTACCGACCGCAAGACCCAGCATCGGCCCGCTGTCGGAGACACCGATCACCCCAAAGCGCACGCCGTCGATCAGGTAGAAGACCGGGTTGAAATGGGTGATCGAATAGAGCCCCGCTGGCAGCGCCTCGACCGAGTAGAACGTGCCCGACAGAAACGCCAGCGGTGTCACTACGAAATTGGTGATCGCCGCCATCTGGTCGAACTTGTTGGCGAAAATCCCCGCGACGATGCCGACCCCGCTCATGAAGGTCGCGCCAAGCAGCACGAAGATCAGCGCCCAGACCGGGTGCGCCGGGACAATGCCGAGCACCACGAACAGCCCTGCGCTGATCGCGAACGCCACGAACACACCGCGCCCGATACCCCCCGCGAGATAGCCCAGCACCAACTCGCCGCCCGACAGGGGCGGCATCAGCGTGTCGACGATATTGCCCTGCACCTTGGAGATCACGATCGAGGACGAGGTATTGGCAAACGCGTTCTGGATCACTGTCATCATCAGGATACCCGGCGCGATGAAGGTGGTGAAGTCCACGCCCATCACATCACCCCGGCGTGGCCCGATGGCGATGGAGAAGATTACCATGAAGAGGCCCGCCGTGATCAGCGGGGCCAGCAGCGTCTGTGTCCAGACCGCGAGGAAGCGGCGGTTTTCGCGCTCGGCCAGTGTCATCAGGCCCAGCCAATTGACCCGGCCAAAGCGGCGGGTGCCCATCTCGGCAGGGCCGGTGGTGGCTGTCTCGGTCGTGTGGTCTCTCATGGGGGCTCCCGGCCTGAAGGTTTGGCGTGAAAACTGCGCGTGGATGGGTGCGTGGACGATTCGATGCCTTGTAACTCACACACCAGTGATTAGAATAGGGCCTCGATCCGAATGACAAGGCGGCGGGCCAATGGCCGGGCCGCCTTTTGATGCCGTAAGATGCAGAACCTGATGCAAGGAAGCCCCGATGTCGTGGAATGACGAACGCGTAGAGCTGTTGAAGAAGATGTGGGGCGAGGGGCAATCCGCCAGCCAGATCGCGAAGGAGTTGGGCGGTGTGACGCGCAACGCGGTGATCGGCAAGGTGCATCGCCTCGGCCTGTCCAATCGCAACGGCTCTGGCGCGTCGGGTGCGGCGAGTGAGGCAAAGCCCGCGCCCGCCGCCGAGGCCAAGCCCAAGCCTGCGCCAAAGCCTGCCCCCAAGCCTGCGCCGAAACCCGCCGCCAAGACCGAGGCCCCGGCCGAGGCCGCCCCGGCCCCCGTCTCGCGGATCAAGGCGATCATCCCGGCAGGCCAGCCCCTGCCGCCACAGCCCTCGGCCAATGAGATCGATCCCGAGGCGCTCGCCAAGGTGAGCGAGATCGAGAAGAAGGCCAAGCGGCTGACATTGATGGAACTGACCGAGCGCACCTGTAAATGGCCGGTGGGCGACCCCGCGACCGATGATTTCTGGTTCTGCGGTCTGCCGGTGCAGGCAGGCAAGCCCTATTGCGAAGCGCATGTCGGCGTCGCGTTCCAGCCGATGTCGAACCGGCGCGACCGCAAGCGCTGAGCTTTTCCGAAAGGATGAAACAAGGTGCCCCGGTCATCATGCCGGGGCGCTTTGTTTTGGTTGCTTTCTGGCCTGTTGCGGACCTTGGAGCGAACCGCGCATCGCGCGGGTGCCTCAATCAGAAGTCCGCGTCAGACCACATTCTTGTGTCTCGACAAGAAGGTCCGGCCCCGGGCCTCGGGCCCGGGACCTCATCAATCAACCGATGGCCGCTGCCTTGACGTCCTCGTCGATGAACGGGACGTATTGCGCGAAATTGTCGGCGAACATCTGCACCAGCTTGGCCGCCTGACGGTCATAGGCTGCCGGGTCGTCCCAGGTGCGGCGCGGGTCGAGCAGCACTTCGGCCACGTCCGGTACGGCCACCGGCACGTCAAAGCCGAAATTCTCGTCCTTGCGGAATTCCACATCGCCGAGTGAGCCGTCGAGTGCCGCCGTCAGCAGCGCGCGCGTCGCCTGGATGGGCATGCGCGAGCCGGTGCCATAGGCACCGCCGGTCCAGCCGGTATTGACCAGCCAGCAGGTCGCGCCGTGCTTGGCGATCTTGGCTTTCAGCAGGTTGCCATAGGCCTCGGGGCGGCGCGGCATGAAGGGCGCGCCAAAGCAGGTAGAGAAGGTCGGCTCGGGCTCGGTCACGCCGCGCTCCGTGCCTGCCACCTTGGAAGTGAAGCCCGACAGGAAGTGATACATCGCCTGTGCCGGTGTCAGCCGCGCGATGGGCGGCAGCACGCCAAAGGCGTCGCAGGTCAGCATGATGATGTTCTTGGGATGCCCGCCAAGCGCCGTCTCGGAGGCGTTGGAGATATAGTGCAGCGGGTAGGCGCAGCGCATGTTCGCCGTCAGGCTGTCATCCGCAAAGTCGAGTTCGAGCGTGTCCTCGTCGAACACCATGTTCTCGATCACCGTGCCGAATTTCGACGTTGTGGCGTAGATTTCAGGCTCTGCATCGGGATCGAGGTTGATCGTCTTGGCATAGCAGCCGCCCTCGAAATTGAAGGTGCCCCGATCCGACCAGCCATGCTCGTCATCGCCGATCAGCGTGCGCGCGGGATCGGCCGAAAGCGTCGTCTTGCCGGTGCCCGACAGGCCAAAGAACACGGCGGTGTCGACCGGGTTGCCCTTGGCATGGTTGGCCGAGCAATGCATCGGCATGATGCCCTTTTCAGGCAGCAGGTAGTTGAGCAGGGTGAACACGGATTTCTTGTTCTCGCCCGCGTATTCGGTGCCTCCCACGAGGATCATCTTGCGCTCGAAATTCATCGCGATGACGGTTTCGCTGCGGCAGTCATGCTTGGCGGGGTCCGCCTTGAAGCCGGGGCAGTTGATCAGCGTGAAATCGGCGATAAAGCTGTCGAGCGTCTCGCGTTCGGGTCGGCGCAGCATGGTGCGGTTGAACAGGCTGTGCCAGGCCAGTTCCGAGATCATACGCACATTGATCGAATGCGCCGGATCGGCCCCGCCAACGAGGTCCTGCACGTAATAGTCACCGTCCTTCATATAGGCGAGCATGTCGTTGTAGAGCGCGTCGAACCCCTGCGCCGACATGGCGGCGTTATTCTCCCACCAGATGCTGCTAGCGACGTTGTCGGTCTTGACGATGTGCTTGTCCTTGGGCGACCGGCCGGTGAATTTGCCGGTGGTCACGAGGAATGCGCCGCCATTGCCGAGGGTGCCTTCGCCGCGCTTGAGCGCGGCCTCGATCAGCGCCGGTTCGATGAGGTTGTAATAGACATTGCCCAGCCCGGTGATGCCCTGATCTTCGAGCCGGAATTGCGGGTTTACCCGTCCGAATGTCATGTTGCCTTGCTCCTGTTCGTCGAATCCGCGGAAACGCGGGATCAGAGAGGGGGCGCCGGCGGGCGGCGCCGGTCGGGCACCTTGCCCGGCTGCGCGCGTCTTAACATGACGTTTCCGTAAAATAACAGGGCGGTTTCACGCAGTTAGCGCAACCACGGTCAAGTTAGCGCAACCAGATGGCTGTTAGCCAAAACGCGGGTCGCCCTCTCGGAGAAAAGTGAGTCAATTTAGCCATTCGCAACAATTTTTTGCCCCAATGGGGCGGCGCGACCCCGGTGATTCGCAGTTTTGGATTGATAATGCAGTGGGAAAAGGCACATAATGGCACAAAAAATGCAGGTAATCTGAGCAGCAATAAGGAATAAAGCAATGTCCAGGATCGCCCTTGTGGACGATGACAGGAATATTCTGACATCCGTAGCGATGACACTCGAGGCCGAAGGTTTCGAGGTGGAAACATATAATGACGGGCAACAGGCCTTCGACGCGTTCAGCAAGAAATTGCCGGACATGGCCGTGCTCGACATCAAGATGCCGCGCATGGACGGGATGGACCTGTTGCAGCGTCTGCGCCAGAAATCGCAGATGCCGGTGATTTTCCTGACCTCCAAGGATGACGAGATCGACGAGGTTCTTGGCCTGCGCATGGGGGGCCGACGACTATGTGAAAAAGCCGTTTTCCCAACGGCTTCTGGTGGAGCGCATCCGCGCGCTCCTGCGGCGGCAGGATGCGCAGAACGGCGAGGTCGTGGCCGAAACCGAAGAGACCAAGGTGATCGAGCGCGGCTATCTGCGGATGGACCCGCTGCGCCACGCGGTAAGCTGGAAAGGGCAGGACGTGTCGCTGACCGTGACTGAGTTTTTGCTGTTGCAGGCCCTCGCGCAGCGCCCCGGTTTCGTCAAGAGTCGCGATCAGCTGATGGATGTGGCCTATGACGATCAGGTCTATGTCGACGACCGCACCATCGACAGCCATATCAAGCGTCTGCGCAAGAAATTGCGCGTGGTTGATGCCGAATTCTCGGCGATCGAGACGCTTTATGGTATCGGATATCGGTACAACGAAGAATAATGACCCTTGCCGAGGGGATAGACGTGCGCGATTTGCCGCCGCGAAAAGACAGCGATCTCGTCCTTGGGGATGATTTCGTGGCCCCCGACCGTGTCGATGAGGCCGAACTGACCGCGCGCCGCGCGCGGCGCGGCTTCCTATCGCTGCGCGAATCCTCGCTGACACGCAAGATCGTCACATTCAACCTCATCGCGCTCAACGTGCTGGTCGTGGGCATCCTATATCTCAGCGGGTCGCATGACACGATGGTTAGGCAGCGCGTCGATAGCCTGACGCAGAACGCGGCGCTGATGTCGGACGTGGTCGAGGCCCGGCTTCCGGCGACGGCACCGATCAATTTCGCCACCGGCGACGGGCTTGATGTCGAGGACACGCTGGCGCGCCTCAATGTCGAGACCGGCACCGAGTTGTTACTGTTTGACCGCACCGGCATGCTGTTGGGGCAAAAATCCGGCAACGTGTCGCGCCGCGGTGCAGACCGCGCACTGCCGGCAACGCCGATGACGGATTTCCTCGGACGGTTTTGGGACTGGATGTCGGCCCCGTTCTCGGGCGGCCCTGACGCCGACGCCGTGCGCAGCCTAGAGGGCATGGTCCGTGATATGGTTGACTCGGCGGTGGCCGACGGCGTGCAGGTGCGCAGTGCCGCTGGGCCGAGCGGCACGATCCTTTCGGCGGCAGCCCCGGTTTTGCAGGGCAATACACCGGTCGCGGTGGTGGCGCTGGCCAATGCCTCGGGCGAAATCGACAAGCTTGCGCGGGTCGAGCGCGAGCGCGTCTTGCAGATGTTCCTGATCGCCACGTTGATTTCGGTCGGGCTCAGCCTGATCCTCGCCTCGACCATCTCGAACCCGCTTGCCGACCTGGCCGCAGCCGCCGAGATCGGGCGTGAGCGCAACCGCCAAAAGGGTGCGGGCGGGCGCATCCGCATTCCCGACCTTACCGCGCGGCCCGATGAGATCGGGCGTCTCTCGGGTGCGCTCCGGGGCATGGTCGGTGCGCTTTACCACAGGATCGAGAGTAACGAGCAATTCGCCGCCGATGTGGCGCATGAGATCAAGAACCCGTTGGCGAGCCTGCGCTCGGCAGTGGGCACGATGCGCATCGCCAAGCGTGAGGATCAGCGCGAGCGCCTGCTGGAGGTGATCGAACATGACGTGCGCCGCCTCGACCGACTGGTCAGCGACATTTCCAACGCATCGCGGCTGGACAGCGAGTTGGTGAAGGAAGAGCAGGAAGCGTTCGACCTGCTGACGATGCTGCGCAATCTGGGCCAGTATCTGGGCGAGGAAGCCGAGAAGAAGAGCGTCGATTTCATCACCGATTTCCCCGAACAGCCCATTGTCATCACCGGGCTGGAGGCGCGTCTGGCGCAGGTATTCGTCAACCTGATCACCAATGCGATCAGTTTCTGTGAAGAGGGCGACGCGATCCGGGTCTGGGCCCGGCGGCGCGCCAACCGGGTGCTGGTCGTGGTCGAGGATACCGGCCCGGGCATTCCGGATCAGGCGCTGGAAAAGGTGTTTCAACGCTTCTACTCCGAGCGGCCCGAGGGCGATTTCGGCAACAATTCCGGGCTGGGCCTGGCGATTTCCAAGCAGATCGTCGAGGCGCATGACGGTGTGATCTGGGCCGAGAACATCCGTCCCACACATGCCGATGCCACCTCCGATCCGCTGGGCGCGCGCTTTGTCGTGGGCCTGCCGGTCTGATCCGGTGACCGCCCACGCGCCCGCTCAAGAGATTGTCATTCATGCCACCTGCGTGGCGCTGGAAGGACGCGCCGCGCTCATTCGTGGTGCGGCGGGGCAGGGCAAGTCGGGGCTGGCCCTGCAACTCATTGCGCTCGGGGCCACGCTGGTCGCCGATGATCGCACGCGGCTCTGGCGGAACGATGATCGGCTGATCGCCGATGCGCCCGACACGATCCGCGGCCGGATCGAGGCGCGCGGGTTGGGCATCCTGCATCTGCCGCAGACCGGGCCCGCGCCCGTGGCCTGCGTGGTCGATCTGGACCGCAGCGAAACCGACCGGCTGCCGTCCCTTTGTCACGAAACCGTGATGGATCTGCGCCTGCCGTCCTTCGGAAAATCGCCGCATCCGCATTTTCCTGCCGTGATCCTGCTATATCTCAGATATGGGACGATAAGTTGAGGCCTGATGCCAGCATGACCATCAACGCGGATACAGAAGCAACAGAGGTGGCGGGAGACGGGCGCCCACGTCTGGTCTTGGTGACCGGCCCATCGGGGGCTGGGCGCAGCACCGCCATTCGGGCGCTCGAGGATATGGGCTTTGAGGCGATCGACAACATGCCGCTAAGCCTGCTGCCCCGTTTGCTGGAAGGGGGCGCGCCGCCGGACAAGCCTCTCGCGCTGGGTCTCGACGTGCGCAACCGCGATTTCTCGACCAATGCGCTGGTCGAGTTGATCGACCGGCGCGACTGGCATGCCGGGCTGCCCTTGCAGGTTCTCTACCTCGATTGTCGCCCCGAGGTTCTGCAGCGGCGCTTTTCCGAGACCCGTCGCCGCCATCCCCTTGCGCCGGCGGAAAGTGCCGAACTGGGCATCGCGCGGGAATTCGACCTGCTTGGACCGGTGCGCGCGCGGGCCGATCTGGTGATCGACACATCCGATATGTCGCCGCACGACCTGCGCGCGGACCTGGAACGTTGGTTCATCCCGCGCGGTGCCGTCCGGCTGGCAGTGTCGGTGCATTCGTTTTCCTACAAGCGCGGCCTGCCGCGCGGGCTCGACATGGCGCTGGATTGCCGGTTCCTGAACAATCCCTATTGGGAGCCGTCGCTGCGCGGTCTCGATGGGCGCGCGCCCGAGGTCGGTGATTTCGTGCGGTCTGATCCGCGTTTCGAGAGCTTTCGTGCCAAGGTGACGGCGCTGGTCGAAGAGTTGCTGCCCGCCTACGAGGCCGAGGGCAAGGCCTATCTCGCCATCGGTTTCGGCTGCACCGGCGGACAGCATCGCAGTGTTGCGATGGCAGAAACCCTCGCGGCCACCCTTGCGCAGGACGGCTGGCGCGTGTCTATAAGGCATCGCGAACTGGAGCGGCGCGGCCCTGAACTGGCCGCGCCGCCCCCATCTGAGGAGTGACCCAAGTCGTGATCGGAATCGTGATCGTGGCGCATGGCGGGCTGGCCCGCGAATATCTGAGGGCGGTCGAACATGTGGTCGGCCGCCAATCCGGTATTGTCGCGATCACCATTGAAGGCGATCATGATCGCGCGCGCAAGCAGGACGAGATCTGCGCCGCTGCGGATTCCGTCGATAGCGGGGGCGGGGTGGTGCTGGTCACCGATATTTTCGGCGGCTCGCCGTCGAACCTGTCGCTGCGTGCCTGCCGCCCCGATGATCGGCGGATTCTCTACGGGGCGAACCTGCCGATGTTGATCAAGCTGGCCAAGAGTCGCCATCTGAGCGTATCCGAGGCGGTGCGCGCCGCGCTGGATGCGGGGCGCAAATACATCGACAGTCACAATGTGACCATGGAATAAGAGGGGGCGGCAGATGATGGATAAGGTCACGCGTCAGTTGAAGATCGTGAACGAAAAGGGGTTGCACGCCCGCGCCGCCGCCAAACTGGTCGAGGTGGTCGAGGGATTTGACGCAACCGCCGAGGTGTCGCATAACGGGCAATCGGCATCGGGCGACAGCATCATGGGGCTTTTGATGTTGGCAGCGGCCAAAGGAAGCACTATTGACGTCGAAATCGCCGGGTCCGATGCGGAACCGCTAGCCGATGCGATGGCGGCGTTGATCGCGGATCGTTTCGGCGAGGACATGTGAACGCGCGGGAGACCCCCCAAGCGGGGATGAAGAGCGGAGCAGGGACGGGGCAGTGAGCACCAACGCGCAGAACGAGACCGGCAGCGAGGCCGGCGAAACGGTCCTATTCACAAAGTATGACCGCCGCAGCCTGACCTATGCCAACAGTTTCGACTCGCCCATGACATCGACGATCATCCGGGCGATGGAATGGCTGACCGGCAAGATCACCATCGTCCGCATGATCCGCCAATTCGAGAAGCGCGGCGCCCCCACCGGGCAGCCGTTTTGGCGCGCCGCTCTCGATACGATGGGGATTCCCCTGCTGACCCCCGATGAGGAGGTGCACAACATTCCCGCCGACGGTCCGGTGGTGGTGGTTGCCAACCATCCGCATGGTCTGGTCGACGGGATGATCCTGGCCGATCTGATCGGGCGGCGGCGCAGCGATTACAAGATACTGACGCGCGCGCTGCTGACCGGCATTGACGAGGTCGCAGCCTCCTACATGATCTCGGTGCCGTTCCCGCACGAACCTGACGCGCAGCGCAAATCTGTCGAGATGCGCGCCAAGGCGATGGCGCATCTCAAGGAGGGCGGTGTGATCAGTGTCTTTCCCTCGGGTGTGGTGGCCTCGTCGGACACCATGTTCGGCCCGGCGGTAGAGCGGGAATGGAACGTGTTCACCGCGCAGATGATCCGCCGGTCCGGTGCGCGGGTGGTGCCGATCTTCTTTCCCGGATCGAATTCGCGCTGGTATCAGATGGCCAACCGGATTTCGGCGACCCTGCGGCAGGGCCTCTTGCTGCATGAGGTGGTGCATAGCTGCAACCGGCCGCAGCGTCCGGTCGTGGGCGCTCCGGTGAGCAACGAAAAGATGAAGATGCTCGAAAGCGATCCGCGCGGCTTTATGGAATGGCTGCGCGCTCATACACTCTCGCTGGGAGAGCGGCAGCGCTAGCGCGGGCGGTACGGTGGGTCAGACGACTGTTGTTCGCTTACGGACAATGATTGATCCCGCGTGCCTGCCAGCCGCTCTCTTGCCAGTGCAGTTCCGTCACCGAAAGGTTCTCGATCCGGTGCGCGAAGGCGTCATAGGCGCTGATCCCGAGCGCCGCCTGCACCTGCGTGAGGATCGCACCCATATGCGCCACTGCGACGATATCGCGCCCCGGATGGGTGGCGCGCAGGCGTGTCACGGCACCCGAGACGCGGGTTGAAACCTCGTGCCAGCTTTCGCCACCGGGCGGTCGGATATCGCCGGGACGTTCCCAGAAGGCACGCAGGTGATCCTGAT
Source organism: Roseovarius sp. (assembly GCF_040219995.1). Taxonomy (GTDB): domain Bacteria; phylum Pseudomonadota; class Alphaproteobacteria; order Rhodobacterales; family Rhodobacteraceae; genus Roseovarius. Next base: position 25,826 of record NZ_JAVJUC010000035.1, read on the forward strand.
CGGGGATCGTGTCGAAGCCCTGTAGCTCCCACTCACCGAAATGGATTTCGCGCAAGTCACGCTCATCGGTCAGGCGCAGGCGTGGCCCGGCGATGGCATCGGCGGTGGCGCGTGCGCGGACAAGGTCGGAGGATACCACCACAGCCCCTTCCGGCAGATGCGCCGAGAGCCGCGCCAGCCGCGCGGTATCACTCAGATCGGCGGGAATGTCGGACCAGCCGACCATGGATTTGGCATGTGTCGGACCGTGCCGGACCCAGAAAAAGCGGCTCATGGCAGCACACCCTTGAGCACTTGCGGCAGGCCCGCGATCACGTGCACCACCAACCCCGCGCGCCCGGCCAAGCGCTGGTTGAGCGCACCCTGCGCATTCTGGAAGCGGCGGGCGAGGGCGTTGTCTGGGACCACCGACAAACCGACCTCGTTTGAGACCACGACCACTGGTGCGGCACAGGTGTCTAGCGCATGGAAGAGTGCTGCTTCGGCCTGGGGCAGATTGCTTTCGGCCAGCAGATGGTTTGAGAGCCACATCGTCGCGCAATCGAGCAGGACAATGTCGCCCGGCCCTGCCTGCCCAAGCGCCGGGCCAAGCTCGCGCGGGGCTTCGAGTGTGCGCCAAGCGCGGCCGCGCCGGGCACGGTGCCGCTCGAGCTTGGCGCGCATCTCGGCGTCATGCGCCTCGGCGGTGGCAAGATAGATTCGCGCGCCGCCATGGGCCGTGACCATCCCCTCGGCATAGGCCGATTTGCCGGAGGCGGCCCCTCCAAGCACCAGGGTCAGTGGCGGCAACATGAGTTTGAGACCTTTCTTATTTTGATCCGGTCGGCATGTCCCTGCGTAACACTCCGTGACTTGCTCAGAAAGAGCCATTGGCACCAGATGCATGACAGGGGGATCACATGCCACTCGATGCACCGCAGCAAAGCAACATGTCCCGCACCGCGATGAAAGCGGAAATGCTGGACGCGGAGACCGAACTCGCGCTTGCCTATGCCTGGCGCGACCACCGCGACGAGGCGGCCCTGCACCGCCTGATTACCGCCTACATGCGTCTGGCCATATCGATGGCCTCCAAGTTCCGACGCTATGGCGCGCCCATGAATGACCTCATCCAAGAGGCCGGGCTGGGCCTGATGAAAGCCGCTGACAAGTTCGACCCCGACCGGGGCGTGCGGTTCTCGACTTACGCGGTGTGGTGGATCAAGGCCAGCATTCAGGATTACGTGATGCGCAACTGGTCAATGGTGCGCACCGGCTCCACCTCCAGCCAGAAATCTTTGTTCTTCAACATGCGCCGGGTTCAGGCGCGGATCGAGCGCGAGGCGATGGCCAATGGCGAGGAATTAGACGGCTACCAGCTGCGCGAGATGATCGCCCATGAGGTCGGCGTGCCGCTGCGTGATGTCGAGATGATGGAAGGGCGTTTGTCGGGCTCCGATTTCTCGCTCAATGCCACACAATCCTCCGAGGATGAGGGGCGCGAATGGATCGACACGATCGAGGATGAGGGCGCGCGCGGCGATGAGCTGGTCGAGAAGGATCACGACTTACAGGCACTGCGCGATTGGCTGGGCGATGCGATGGGCAAGCTCAACGAGCGCGAGCGGTTCATCGTCCGCGAGCGCAAGCTGCGGGATGCGCCGCGCACGCTCGAAAGTCTCGGCGAGGAATTGAGCCTGTCCAAGGAGCGGGTGCGTCAGCTTGAGGCGGCGGCGTTCCAGAAAATGCGCAAACATCTTGAAAAGCACGGCGGCGAGGTGCAGAACCTGCTTGCATGAGCCTGCGCGCCCTTGCCCTGACATTCGGATTATGCGCCGCCCTTCCAGTGGCGGCGCAAGATGTGGTGATCTTGGGCGAGGTGCATGACAATCCCGCCCATCACGCCGAACAGGCAGCGCAGGTTGCGCGGTTTCAGCCCGCCGCCATCGTTTTTGAAATGCTGACCGAAGACCAGGCCGCGCAGGTGACAACCGAACTACGCGGCGATGCAAAGGCGCTGGCCGAGGCACTCGATTGGGCAGATAGCGGCTGGCCCGACTTCACCATGTATCACCCGATCTTCACCGCCGCCCCAGAGGCGGAGATTTACGGCGCGCTGGTGCCGCGTCCCATAGCGCGCGAGGTGTTTGACATCGGTCCGGCGAAGGTATTCGGCGAGGAGGCTGCGCGCTACGGCCTCCACCGCGGTCTCGACCCGGCAGAGCAGGCCACTCGCGAGGCGATGCAGATGGCGGCGCATTGCGACGCGCTGCCGGAAGACATGCTGCCCGGCATGGTCGCCGTGCAACGCCTGCGCGATGCGGTGCTGGCGCGGGCAGTGATCCGCGCGATGGACGAGACCGGCGGGCCGGTCGCGGTGATCACCGGCAACGGCCATGCGCGCCGCGATTGGGGCGTACCTGCGGTGCTGGCCGAGGTGGCGCCAGATCTCGACGTCTGGGTGCTGGGCCAGACCGAGGATGACCGCCCGATCGAGGGCGAGTTCGACACGGTCAAATCGGCCCCCGCCGCCGACCGCCCCGATCCCTGCGCGGCGTTTCAGTAGCGGCCCTGCCCTTGCACGCGCGCGGCACCCGCCCTACTGTCAGCGCGGCCCTGGAAGGAACGCGCATGCTCACCTCGAAACGTATTCTTCTGATCATCGGCGGCGGCATCGCGGCGTTCAAGTCGCTCGACCTCATCCGGCGGCTGCGCGAGCACGGTGCCGAGGTGACGCCGGTGCTGACACGGGCAGGCACGGAGTTCGTCACGCCGCTGTCGGTCTCGGCGCTCGCCGGGCGTAAGGTTTTCTCGGACCTTTTCGATCTGACCGACGAGGCCGAGATGGGGCATATCGAGCTCAGCCGCTCGGCCGATCTGATCGTCTTGGCCCCCGCCACCGCCGATCTGATGGCCAAGATGGCGCAGGGCCATGCGGATGATCTGGCCTCGACGCTGCTTTTGGCCACGGACACGCCGGTGCTGCTGGCCCCGGCAATGAATGTGCGGATGTGGCAGCACGCGGCGACGCAGCGCAATATCGACACACTGATTGGCGACGGCATCGGTTTTGTCGGCCCGAATGAGGGCGACATGGCCTGCGGCGAACATGGCCCCGGCCGTATGGCCGAGGTGCCCGAGATCCTCGCCGCAGTTGAGGCGGCGCTGGCAGACGGGCCACTCCGGGGGCGGCGCGTGCTGGTCACGTCCGGCCCCACGCATGAGCCCATCGACCCGGTGCGCTATATCGCCAACCGATCCTCCGGGGCGCAGGGCACGGCGATTGCGCGGGCGCTGGCGGCACACGGGGCCGAGGTGGTGTTCGTCACCGGCCCTGCCATCGTGCCGCCCCCCGAAGGCGTCGAGGTGATCCGCGTCGAGACCGCACGCGAGATGCTGGCGGCGGTCGAGGGCGCGCTGCCCGCCGATGCCGCCGTCTTCGCCGCCGCCGTTGCCGATTGGCGCGTTACCAGTGAAAGCGACCGCAAGATGAAGAAGACCGAAGGCGGGCTACCGGTGCTGGACTTCACTGAGAACCCGGACATCCTAGCGACGGTAAGCCGGATGGCCGAGGGGCGACCGCCACTGGTGGTAGGCTTTGCCGCCGAGACGCATGACGTGGTGGAGCACGCCACGGCCAAGCGCGCGCGGAAAGGCTGTGACTGGATTGTCGCCAACGATGTGAGCGCCGGGACGGGCATCATGGGCGGGGCCGAGAATGCCGTGACGCTGATCACTGGTGAGGGCGCGGAAAGCTGGCCGCGCATGGGCAAAGATCAGGTGGCGCGGCAACTGGCCGAGCGGATCGCACAGGCGCTGGCCTGAGGATTTTGGATATTTTTGGCAAGATGAAGAGAGGCCGTCCATGCTGACCGTCGCGTTTCAATGGGAGGAGGGGGCGGATCGCTCCCTGGGTCTGCCCGCGTATGAGACGGACGGGGCGGCGGGTGCCGACCTGCGCGCGAATTTCCCCGATCGCGGCGTGGTGATGCTGGAGCCGGGCGCGAGAGCGCTGGTGCCGACCGGCCTGCGGCTGATGGTGCCTGCGGGATACGAGGTGCAATTGCGGCCGCGCTCTGGGCTGGCGCTGAAATACGGGATCACCCTGCCCAACAGCCCCGGCACCATCGACAGCGATTATCGCGGCCCCCTGGGTGTGATCGTGATGAACGCCGGAGAGGAACCCTTCGAGATCGAGCATGGCGCGCGCATCGCGCAGATGGTCGTGGCCCCGGTGGTGCAGGCGCGATTCGAACTGGTCGAGAGCCTGGAGGCCACCACGCGTGGCGCGGGGGGCTTTGGCTCCACGGGTGCGCGCTGATGCTGCTGGTCGGGGTGATGGCGGCGGTGCTCTGGGGCATCGGGGCGGCGATGGGCACCCCCCGGCGCCTGCGCTGGGGGATGATTGCGGGGCTGTGGGCTGGCGTCACGCTGGCGCATCTGGTGCTGCCTTTGGGCCACCCCGTCCGGCTCGCAACCGGCGAGAGCGCGGCGCTGTGGCTGATGATCGGGGGCGCGGCGGCGCTGGTGCTGGTCTATCGTGCGGCGCTGCGCAGCTTGCGGGCACGGGCACGGGCTGGGGCGCGGGAGGCTGAGGCGGACAACAGCCCCAAGCCGCTTTTCACCGAGACCGAACTGAGCCGCTATGCCCGCCATATCGTTCTGCGCGAAATCGGCGGGCCGGGGCAGAAGGCCATGAAACAGGCGCGGGTGCTGGTGATCGGGGCAGGGGGGCTCGGCTCTCCGGTGCTGCTCTATCTCGCGGCTGCCGGGGTGGGCACCATTGGCGTCATCGACGACGACGAGGTCGACAATTCCAACCTGCAACGGCAGGTGATCCACCGAGATGCCGATATCGGTCTGCCCAAGGTGCAATCGGCCATGGCCGCGATGCAGGCGCAGAACCCTCAGGTTGTGGTGCGCCCCTATCAGCGGCGGCTGTGCCCCGAGATCGCCGAGGAGCTCTTTGCCGAATATGATCTGATCCTCGATGGCACCGACAATTTTGAGACCCGCTATCTGGCCAATGCCGCCGCCGTGGCACAGGACAAACCGCTGATTTCCGGTGCGCTGTCGCAATGGGAGGGGCAGTTAAGCGTGTTCGACCCGGCGCGCGGCGCGCCCTGCTACCAATGCATCTTTCCCGAGGGACCCGCGCCGGGGCTTGCGCCGTCCTGTGCCGAGGCCGGGGTACTTGGCCCGCTGCCCGGCGTCGTGGGGGCGATGATGGCCGCCGAGGCGGTAAAGCTGATCACCGGAGCGGGTCAAAGCTTGCGCGGCGAGATGCTGATTTACGACGCACTTTACGGCGAGAGCCGCAAGATCGCGCTCAACCGCCGGTCGGATTGCCCGATCTGCGGCGACAAAGGAGAGAGACATGACCAACCCGTTGCTGGCTGAGTGGGACACGCCCTTTGCCCTTGCCCCGTTCGACGCGATTTCGGACGAGGATTTTGCCCTCGCCTTTGACGTCGCGATGGACAAGGCGCGGGCCGAGGTGGTGGCGATCGCTGACAATCCCGACGTCCCGACCTTCGCCAACACGATCGAGGCGCTGGAAGCGTCGGGCAAGGCGCTCGACAAGGTGCTGTCGGTGTTCTTCACCGTGGCGGGCGCGGACAGCAACCCAAGGCGGCAGGAATTACAGCGCGACTTTGGCCCGAAGCTGGCGGCCTACTCCTCGGAGCTTTATGGCAACAAAGCGCTTTTCGCGCGGGTCGAGGTGGTCTGGCAGGCGCGCGAGACGCTCGACCTGACGCCAGAGCAGCAGCGCCTGTTGATGCTGACGCATCGCGCCTTCCGCCGGGCGGGCGCGGCGCTGACTGGCGAGGAAGACAAACGCATGCGCGCGATCATGGCGCGGCTGGCGGAACTGGGCACGGCGTTCACGCAGAACCTGCTGGCGGATGAGGCGGGTTGGCATATGGAGCTTTCGGAGGCCGACCTGGAGGGGCTGCCGGACTTCGTGATCCGCTCTGCCCGCGCGGCGGGGCAGGAAAAGGGGTCGGATGGCCCCGTCATCACGCTCTCGCGCTCGCTGCTCGTGCCGTTCCTGCAATTCTCTCCGCGCCGCGACCTGCGCCGAAAGGCGTTTGAGGCATGGGGCTCGCGCGGGGTCATGGGCGGCGAGACCGACAACCGCGCCATTGCCGAGGAAATTCTGCGCCTGCGGGCCGAGCGCGCGGCGCTTTTGGGCTACGACAGCTTTGCCGCCTACAAGCTTGAAACCGAGATGGCCAAGACGCCGGAGGCCGTGCGCGACCTGCTGATGGCTGTCTGGGAGCCGGCCAAGGCGCAAGCCGAGGCCGATGCGGACAAGCTCACCGCGATGATGCGCGCCGACGGGATCAACGGCGATCTGGAGCCTTGGGACTGGCGCTATTATTCCGAGAAGCTGCGGCAGGCGGAGCATGATCTCGATGAGGCCGCGCTCAAGCCCTATCTCTCGCTCGACGCGATGATCGAGGCGGCGTTTGGCTGTGCCAACCGGCTGTTCGGGTTGGAGTTCACGCCGCTTGACGTGGCGCTCTACCACCCCGATTGCCGGGCGTGGGAGGTGACGCGAGACGGGCGGCATGTGGCAGTCTTCATCGGAGACTACTTCGCGCGCGGCTCCAAGCGCTCAGGCGCGTGGTGCTCGTCGATGCGCGGTCAGGCCAAACTGCCAAAGGTGCAGGGACCGGTGGTGATCAACGTGTGCAATTTCGCCAAGGGCGATCCGGCGCTGCTGAGCTATGACGACGCGCGCACGCTGTTCCATGAGTTCGGCCATGCGCTTCATCACCTGCTGTCGGATGTGAGCTATGAAAGCCTGTCGGGCACATCCGTGGCGCGCGATTTCGTGGAACTGCCGAGCCAGCTGTACGAGCATTGGCTGGAGGTGCCGGAGGTGCTGGAACGCTACGCCACCCATGTCGAGACCGGCGCGCCGATGCCGCCCGAGATGCTGGATCGACTGCTCAAGGCGACGACCTATGACATGGGCTTCCAGACGGTGGAATACGTGGCCTCCGCGCTGGTCGATCTGGCGTTTCACGAGGGCGCGCCGCCCGAGGATCTTATGGCGGCGCAGCGCGATGTGCTGGATCGGTTGGGCCTGCCCCACGCCATCACCATGCGCCATGCAAGTCCACATTTCGCGCATGTGTTTTCCGGCGACGGCTATTCCAGCGGCTATTACAGCTACATGTGGTCCGAGGTGATGGATGCCGATGCCTTCGCCGCCTTCGAGGAGGCGGGTGGCGCGTTCGACACCGCGCAGGCGCGGGCGCTGGAGCGGCATATCTTGTCGCAGGGTGGCTCGTCGGACCCGGCCGAGCTCTATACCGCGTTCCGCGGACGGCTTCCGGGGGTCGAGGCGCTCTTGCGCGGGCGTGGTTTGGCCGCCTGATTGCCCTGAGAGCGAGAGATCGCGCTGTTTTCGGGCGCGATCCGCATTTTTCGAATCAGTACTTATTGACGGATTCGTCCTGTCTGGACTATATCTTGTGATATTCAAACCGAGGGCCCTCTAATCTCTGTGGCCCCGGCATATATGGGGGGTGAACGGTGCATTCATGCGCTAAAGGACGGCTGACATGCGCCCGAGCGCCTGCGTTTGTCCCGCATCTGTCGCCGAACGTCATTGACGAGTTTAGGAGTTTTCCATGTTGCGTGTGTCCCTGATCGCGGCGGCCTTTCTGGCGGTGACCATCGCCTTGGTGCTGATGCAGCCCGGCAAGCCGCGCCGCATGGCCGCGCCGGAGATCCCGCTGGTCGGGGATGTGACGCGCAGTGGCCCCGATCTGGCCGAGGTCGGCGCCGCTGTGGACAAGCCAGCCGATCCGCTGTTGCCGAGCGTACAGGCGGCGCTTGATCCCGGCGCGTCGGCACAGTCCCCAAGCCCCGAACAGGTCGCACCAAGATCGGCAAGCGGTCTTGAAGGCATGGTGATCGAGGCATTGGGGCAGGGCCAGTCCGAAAGCTATATCGACGCGCTGGTCAATGACGCGGCGCAAAAGGGCCGGGTCGAGGTGCCGAGCGCTCTGGTCACGCCCGAGGGACGGGTCGATACCGCCGTGCTGCTGAGCGCGCTGTCGCAACCGGCGCGCCCGCGCGTGCCGCCAAGCTATACCGTCGCCACCGGCGACAGCCTCGCCGCGATCGCCTATCGGTTCTACGGTAATCTGAACCGGCAGGCGGATATCGTCGCGGTCAATCCCGATACGCTCGGGGCGGGCGCCCGCCTCACGGTGGGGCAGGTGATCAACCTGCCCGCCGACTAGAGCCCCCGGAACGCAATACAGGTTACGATGGCAGGAATGATCGAGGGGCCGAACCAACGGCCCCCTTTCATTTTGTGGACGGTGCCAATCGCCGTCAGCCGCGTGCGCGTTGCGGTGCTGTCGTCGTGGCTTGGCGTTTGCCGGATAGTCTGCGCAGGGCGCGCGGGATAAGCCCGTGCTCGGCGATCCAAGCGGAATAGGCCTGATAGTCGGGATCGGCCATCAAGTGCTTTTCCTCGGTCTTGGCGCGCATGAAATAGACGACATTCACGAGGCCGAGCAGCACGCAGTTGCGGATCGCGACCACCGGATCGTCTGCTGTGGTCAGAAACGGCATGGCCGCGAACCACCAGTAGATATTCTTGGACAGATAAGCTGGATGCTTGAAGTAACGGTAAGGGCCGACGGTCACGATTCCGCGATTGGTCAGGTTCGAAAAACGAATGCCGAAGATCACCGTCGCCGAGGCGTAAAGCGCCGTAAGAACGGCCATGATGACGCCCCACACGATCAGTAGGGTGGGCATGTCGGCCAGCCAGATCTTCCAGCTTTGGCCGTCGATCATGTAGTTCAGCGGTCCATCCCCCTTGATCAGCGAGAACGGCGGGTAGCAGATCAGCGCGAACACCCAGGCAGATAGATAGGGGTTGGCAGAGCGGATATGGCTATCGAGCGGGCGGAAGGTCATCACATAGCCGAATGTGCCGAAGCAGACGTCGAAGAGAAACATCAGCGCGATCACCGTGACGAAGAACGGCACGATCCCGGAAAAGACATTCTCGGTCGCGAAATGGACCAGAGGGCCAAAAACGGCAGGGATGATCGAGAAGAGAAAGGCGAGAAAGAACATCTTGATGCCCCAGCCGATCAGGTGGTCCTTGATCGCCTCCATGTCGACATCGTCACGTCCACCGGTCATCAGGCGGCCGAATTGCCACAGCTTGTCGCGTGGCTCTACCATGTAGCGCGTGGTCAGCAGGACATAGACCGGGCAGAGCGCCAGGAACATCGGGCCGAACACGCCAAGCGTCCAGAAATAGAAGGTGAAACCATCATTCTGATAGGTGTGCAGGATCTGGTAGCCGAAGGCGATCAGGCCGAAGGTGGCCGCGAGCCCCACGAGCTTGACCCCGACGATTGGCCAGATATCGGAATAGGGGTGCGGATTGGACCAGTCCATGCCGGTGGACGGGCGCAAGTGCACCTTGTCGACCAGAACATCCCACAGCGCCGAGGTCACAGCGGTTCCGATCAGCAGCGCAAACGTCAACGTGAGCGCGTTCCAGCCCGATGTGATGCCGATGATCAGCAAGACCGCAAGCGTCACCGAGCCCGCAATGCCCGAGCCGATGCTGACGGCTGATTTGGGGTGCTCTGTCATGCCTCGTGCCTTTTTCTTGATCGTGCGCAGTGCCATGTCGCGCTGGTGTCCCTTTTTGAACGCAAGTATCGGGTGAAACTGTGGCGTATACGCGGAAAAAGGAGGGCTTTCACCCCCGATTGTTCAGGGATTCGGCTCGTTTCGGGAACGGTTCAGCCGCGCGCGTCCTTGGGCGAGCCCATCACCACATAGGAGGTGATCGCGTTGACCTGCGGCAGGGTACCGAGCACTTCGGTGTGAAAGCTCTTGTAGGCGGGCAGGTCGGCCACCTCGACGCGCAGCAGATATTCCACCGCACCCGTGGTATTGTGGCATTCCACCACTTCGGGGGCGCGCGCCATGGCGCGCTCGAACGCCTCCTGGCTGGCCTTGGTGTGGCTGTTGAGTCCGACGGTGATATAGGCGGTGAAGCCTATCCCGAGCGCCGCGCGATCCAGCACCGCACGATAGCCAGCGATCACCCCGCGCCGTTCGAGATCCTGCACCCGGCGCAGACAGGCCGAGGGCGATAGACCTACGCGCTCTGCCAATTCAAGATTGCTGATCCGACCGTCGCGAGTCAGCTCCTGCAATATGCGTTCGTTTATGTGGTCCATAATCGTCATTGATTGCAAACATCACATAAAATCACAATAAAACGCAATTCAAATGCGCAAGATATCGCATATAGTTGCTTTCATGACATTCGATCTCTTTACCGCACTCGCGACCTTTGCCTTCGTCACGGTCATCACGCCGGGGCCGAATAACCTGATGCTGATGGCGTCGGGCACGAATTTCGGTTTTGTCCGCACCATCCCGCATATGCTCGGGATCGGTCTGGGCTTCCCGCTGATGGTGTTTTGCGTGGGCATGGGGGTGATGCGGGTCTTTGACATATGGCCGCTCAGCTACACGCTGCTCAAGGCGGTGTCGGTGGCCTATCTGTTGTTTCTGGCGTGGAAAATCGCCAATGCAGCGCCGCCAAGGGCGGCCGAGGGGCCGGCGGAAGGCAAGCCGCTGACCTTCCTGCAATCGGCGGCGTTCCAATGGGTCAATCCCAAGGCCTGGAGCATGGCACTCTCGGCGATCACGCTCTACGCCGCTGGGCGCGATCTGATGGCGGTGCTGTGGGTTGCGGGGGTATATGTGGGCGTTTCGGCGATCAGCACGACGGGTTGGACCGTTCTGGGCCAGCAGGTGCGCCGTCTCTTGAAGAACCCCACCCGGCTCCGGGTGTTCAACTGGGTCATGGCCGTGTTGTTGGTGGCGACACTGGTGCCTGTGCTCTGGCCTGCGGGCTAAGGGTGTTGCGAGTGGCCTGAAGCTGCCGTTGACATCTAGGACCAATGCGCGGAATCGAGGTGCCGCAGGCACCGCCGCGCAGCGCCCGGCCGCCCCCTCGGGCGGGCGCTTTTGCAACGTTTCAAGCCATTGAATACGCGGGAGTGTTTGGCTGGCATAAAGTGCGGTCCACCGAGGTTGCTGCGCCCACCCGGCGGTCGGGCGCCGCGCGGCTCATCTCGTTAACACCAAAGGTCCACTTCAGGCCATTCTCGCCGCCCGTCTCCTCGGGATCAGGTCGATCAGGCGCGCAACGGGTTCTCATTGCAAAACCGGCCCAAGCCAGCCATATAACGCCGCGACACGCAACGGGATGAGCTGATCGCGATGACCAATTACCTCGACTTTGAAAAGCCTCTGGCGGAAATCGAAGGCAAGGCCGAAGAACTGCGCGCGCTGGCGCGTACCAGCGAGGGGATGGATGTCGAGGACGAGGCGGGCGCGCTCGACCGCAAGGCCGCCGAATTGCTGCGCGATCTCTACAAGACACTCACCCCCTGGCGCAAATGCCAGGTCGCACGCCATCCCGAGCGACCGCATTGCCGTGATTACATAGACGCGCTGTTTTCCGAATACACGCCGCTCGCTGGCGACCGCGCCTTCGGCGAGGACGAGGCGGTAATGGGCGGGCTTGCGCGCCTTGATGATCGTCCCGTGATGGTGATCGGCCACGAAAAGGGCAATGACACCAAGAGCCGCCTGACCCGCAATTTTGGCATGGCGCGCCCGGAGGGTTATCGCAAAGCGGTGCGCCTGATGGAGATGGCCGACCGCTTCGGCCTGCCGGTGATCACGCTGGTGGACACGCCCGGTGCCTATCCCGGCAAGGGCGCCGAGGAGCGCGGGCAATCCGAGGCCATTGCACGTGCCACGGAAACCTGCCTCGGCATCGGCGTGCCGCTGGTGTCGGTGATCATCGGCGAGGGCGGATCGGGGGGCGCGGTCGCCTTTGCCAGCGCCAACCGCGTCGCGATGCTGGAACATTCGGTCTATTCGGTGATTTCGCCCGAGGGCTGCGCCTCGATCCTGTGGAAGGATGCCGAGAAGATGCGCGAGGCCGCCGAGGCGCTGCGCCTGACTGCGCAGGACCTGATCAAGCTGGGCGTCGCCGACCGGATCATCGACGAGCCTTTGGGCGGCGCGCACCGCGACCCTGCGGCGACGATCAAGGCGGTGGGCAAGACGATCACGGCTATGCTGAGCGAATTGGCCAAAAAGGACCGCAAGGCGTTGATCACGGACCGCCGCCAAAAGTTTCTCGATCTCGGCAAGAAGGGCCTCGCCGCCTGAGCGCGTTCAGCGCCGCGCCCTCTGCACCCGGCGAATGGCGATCAGGGTCATCACCGGGCCGATCAGTTCGAACACCACCGTGGAGCCGATGGTGAGGGTGAGGATCATTTCGCCATGCTGCGGAAACTCGCGCGCCGCGATCAGCGCCATGCCCACGGCAACCCCCGCCTGCGGCAGGAGTGCCGCCCCGCACCAATTGCGTTCCAGCGCCGGGAGCCCCGCAAGCCGCCCGCCGATCCATCCGCCCGCGATGCGCGCGACGCTGCGCAACAGGATGAAGAGCCCGCCAATAAGGCCGATCCCCGCCAGCAGCGACAGATCAAGCCGCGCGCCCGCCAGCAGGAAGAACAGCACCATGAACGGCCATTGCAGGTGCTCGATCTCGTGAAAGGCACGCTCGTGATGGCGGGCGAGATTGGCGATCAGCATGCCCGCCACCATGCCTGCGATAAGGAATGAGACATCGAGCCAGATCGCGAGCCCGGCGGTGAGACAGACCAGGCCGATGGCTTCGGTCTCCAATGGCTCGCCCTGGCTGAGCCGCCCGGTGAGATAGGCGGCGGGCCAGCCGATGAGACCGCCAAGCGCCACCGCGCCGCCGATCTCCCACAGTGCGCCGGTGAGCAGCCCCGCGCCCGCGCCCCCCGAGAGCATATGCGCGCCGACGGCGGCCAGTGAAAAGGCCAGCAGCCCCCAGGCGTCGTCAATGGCGACGACCCCGAGGATAAGATCCACAAACGGACCCTCGGCCCCCGCCTGCCGTATCGCGTCCTGTGTCGCGGCGGGGGCGGTTGCCGTGGCGATGGCCCCAAGAAGCAGCGCCACAGGGGCAGGCAGACCGGCGAGCCACAGACCGAGGCTGACGGCCGCCATAGTGATCAGAACGATGCAGACCGAGATCAGCAGGATCGCACGGCCATGCTGTGCCAGCCGGTCTAGGGTCAGGGAACTGCCCAGAAGAAAGGCGACCATGGTGAGCGCCATGACCGACAGGAAATCGTAGAGCGAGCGCATTTCCGGCGGGATGAGGTCAAGGCCAGAGCCGCCCACCGCGATCCCGCAGGCCAGAAGCAGCGTGACCCGGGGCAGGCTGGTGCGCCGCCCGACCGTGTCGGCGGCGAGCCCCACCAGAAACAGCGCGCCAAGCGTGGTCAGAAGCAGTGCCAGCTCCATCGCTCAGCCCACCAGCATGCGCAGGCCCTGTGTCACGTCCGAGCGCACCGCGAGGCGCAGGCTCGGCTCGTCCCCCGCCTTGAGCGCCGCGATGATCAGGCGGTGATAATGCGGCGGATCCTTGCGCCGCAACCGCCCGTAGAGCGCGCGCATGGTCGGGCCAAGCTGCAGCCAGACGGTTTCGGCCATGGCCAGCATCGCCGGGGCCTGCGCGCGCAGATAGAGCGTGCGGTGAAATTCGAGGTTGCGGCGGATATAGGCGACGGCATCCTGCCGGGCGATATCCTCAGTGATCCGCGCGTTGATCGTCTGAAGCCGGTCAATCAGCGCGATATGCGCGCGCGGCAGGGCGCGGCTTGCCAGTTCAACCTCCAGCAATGAGCGCAGGGCGGCCAGTTCCTCAATCCGTTCATTGCTGAGTTCCGGGGTCGAGACGCGCCCCGAGTTCGACATGGTGAGCGCGCCCTCGGCGGAGAGACGGCGCAGCGCCTCGCGCGCGGGCGTCATCGAGACCTCGAATTCGCTGGCGATGCCGCGCAGGGTCAGCGCCTTCCCCGGCGCGATCTCGCCATGCATGATGCGACTGCGCAAGCCGCGATAAACGCGGTCATGGGCCGCCGGGGCCGGATCGGGGCGGGGCGAAATCAGCATGCGACCATGTGATCACAAATCGCGCCGGGGTCAATCGCTGAAACGAAAGCGGTGCAGGGCAGCCCCCTCGCGGCGCAGCCAGCGGCGCGGCGTCTCGTAGCCGGGAGAAAGCCGCGCCACCACCGCCCAGAAGGCGGGGGAATGGTTCATTTCTGCAAGATGCGCCACCTCATGCGCGGCGACATAATCCAGCACCTCGGGCGGGGCCATGATCAGCCGCCAGGAATAGCTCAGCGCCCCACGCGAAGAGCACGACCCCCACCGCGAGCGGGTGTCGCGCAGGGTGATGCGGGTATAGCCCTGACCCAGCCGTGCCGCATAGGCGTCCGACGCCGCCGCCAGCCGGTCGCGCGCGCGCGCCTTGAGCCAGCCTTCGAGCCGCGCAGGCAACTGCGCCTCGGGGCCTGGCACCTCAATTGAATCGGCGCGCAGGCGCACGCCCCGGCCCGCCCCAGACCCGATTCGCAAAAGTCGTCCTTCAATCGGTAACTCGATCCCTGCTGCCACGCGCAGGCAGTCCGGCCGCCCGGCCAGTTGTGCGCGCAGCCAATCGCCCTTGGAGGCCGCGAATGTCAGCGCCTCGGCCTCGCTCACCCCGCGTGGCACGGTGAGGGTCACGCGCCCGTCAAGCCCCGAGACCCGCAGCGAAATTCGCCGCGCGCGGGGGCTGTGCCGCAGGCTGACGGCAACAGGGGGGTTGCCTGAAAGGAGATGTTGGCCCATATGGCCTCCGAACCGGGTGTCGCATGCCGCCGCAAAGCCTTTGACAGCGCAAAGGTGTTATGGCAGGGGACGCGGATCACCTGCAAGAGATGTCAGTGAAAGAGGATCACCCATGGCCAAGGAAGAATGGGGCGTCAAGCGTCTGTGCCCGACCACCGGCAAGCGCTTTTACGACCTGAACAAGACCCCGATCGTCAGCCCCTATACCGGCGAGGTGGTGGAACTGGCCACCGGCAAGACCCGCTCCATGCGGCCCGATGCCGAGGACGCGGAAACCAAGAAGCTGAAGACCGGCACCTCCGAGCAAAGCAGCGACCTGATCGATGATGAGGAAGATGTCGATGTGGATATCGACGACGACCTGCTGGAGGATGACGAAGACGATGATGTCTCGCTCGATGATATCGCCGACGTCGCCTCTGACGACAACGAGATGTAAAGATCACCGGGCGGGATTTTCCTCTTGATCCCGCCTGCCGCTTTGCCTAGATAGCGGCGCACGGCCCGACGCGGGCTTGGTTTCGGGGCCTTAGCTCAGCTGGGAGAGCGCTTGCATGGCATGCAAGAGGTCAGGGGTTCGATCCCCCTAGGCTCCACCAAAACCCTACAGATCAATATGTTAACTGAAGATTAGAGTGGTGTGACACACAGGTGTGACACAAGAGGAAGCTGCATGCGTATCTGAGCCAACCCCGACACGGTATCTTTTATTTTTGCTGGCCACTGCCAGGACATGATCAATCGGCCCGCCTAGAACGCCAGCGGTGCGTTTTCCTTGATCTCCTTCAGGACAAAGAAGGTGCGAATCTGCCGGACACCAGGCAGCGCGATCAGCATCTTGTTGTGCATCGTGTTGAAGTCATTCATGTCGCTGACCCGGATTTTCAGCAGGTAGTCGAAATCCCCGGCGACCAGGTGGCAATCGAGCAGTTCCTTCATATCCGACACCGCCGCCTCGAACGCCGCGAAACTTTCCGGGGTCGAGCGATCGAGCACGACACCGACCATCACCAATGTGCCCCGCGCCACCGAGGCCGGGTTCACATGCCCCATGACCCGCGTGATGTGCCCTGCCTCGAACAGGGCCTGCGTGCGCCTGTGGCAGGTCGCCGGGCTGACATTCACCGCCTTGGCAATCTCGGCATTGGTCAGCCGCCCATCCGATTGCAGATGGCGCAGGATGTTCTTGTCGATTCGATCTAGTTCCGGCATGAGAGAATCTTTCATTTTTCAGTCTCCGAAATCCCAAATGAACATCAAAAATGCAATAGATTAATTTATCGCGTAAGTTTCCGGAGTAATTTCGAGAACACCTTTCGCAGACTTTTTGCTAGCCTTTCCCGTAAAGCAAAACAGGAGACTGCCCCATGTCGCTTCTCGACACGTTCGACCGCTACCCGCTCACTTTCGGAAAGACAGCCATCGAGCGTTTGCCGCGCCTGACCGAGGCTGTTGGCGCAGGCGTGGAGTTCTACGCAAAGCGTGACGATTGTAATTCGGGGCTGGCGTTTGGCGGCAACAAGCTGCGCAAGCTGGAATACATTGTGCCCGATGCCATTGCGAGCGGTGCCGACACGCTGGTTTCGATCGGCGGGGTGCAGTCCAACCACACCCGCATGGTCGCGGCGACGGCGGCCAAGATCGGCATGAAATGCGTGGTCATCCAGGAAAAATGGGTGCCGCATTACGATGCCGTCTATGACCGGGTGGGCAACATAATGCTGACCCGGTTGATGGGCGCAGATTCGCGGCTGGTCGATGACGGGTTCGATATCGGCATCCGAAAGAGCTGGGAAGACGCGATCAAGTCCGTCGAGGATGCGGGCGGCAAGCCTTACCCGATCCCCGCAGGCGCCTCGGTGCACAAATACGGCGCGCTCGGCTATGTCGGCTTTGCCGAAGAGGTGGCCGAACAGGAGGCCGAGCTTGGCTTCACCTTCGACTATATTGTCGTCTGCGTCGTCACCGGCTCGACGCAGGCTGGAATGATCGTCGGCTTTGCCGCGCAGGACCGCGCCGACCGCGTGATCGGGATCGACGCCTCCGGCACGGTGGATCAGACGCGTGATCAGGTCCGCTCGATCGTGGATAACACCGCTGATCTGGTCGGGCTGGGCCGCAAGGTGCGTGAGGATGAGATTCACATCAATCCCGATTACGCCTATCCCGCCTATGGCGTGCCCTCCGAGGAAACCAACGATGCCATCCGCCTTGCCGCCCGAACCGAGGCGATGATGACCGACCCGGTCTATGAGGGCAAATCCATGCAGGGCATGATCGACCTTGCCAAGAAGGGGTTCTTCCCCAAGGGATCAAAGGTGCTCTATGCCCATCTCGGCGGCGCGCCCGCGCTCAACGGCTACAGCTATTACTACAAGGACGGCTGAGCGGCGTGATCCTCGAGGATCATCTCCGAGGCTTTTTCCCCGATCATGATCGCAGGTGCGTTGGTGTTGCCCGAGACGATCTCGGGCATGATCGAGCAATCGGCGACGCGCAGCCCGGTGATGCCGTGGACGCGTAGCCGCGCATCCACCACCGCACCCTCACCTTGCCCCATCTTGCAGGTGCCGGTGGGGTGGTAGATCGTGGTGGAATAATTCCGCGCCCAGTCGAGCGTGCCCTCGTAATCGTCGAGATCGAGCGAGGCGTCGGGGCGGAATTCCTCGGATATCTTGGTGGTCAGCGGTGCGTGCCGGGCGATGCGGCGGGCAATCTTGATGCCTTCGACGATGGTCCGGCAATCGGTCTCGGTCGACAGGTAATTGGGGTGAATTTTAGGGTAGGTGCGTGGATCGGCTGAGGCGAGGCGGATTTGCCCCCGGCTCTCTGGCCGCAACTGGCAGACCGACATGGTGAAGGCCGAGAAGTGATGTGGCCCCTCGCCGGGGCTGTCGGCGGACCAGGGCTGTACGTGGAACTGGATATCGGGGGTCTCGACATGATCCCCGGTGCGCATGAACCCGGTCGCAAGGCTTGCCGCCATCGCCATAGGCCCCGCGCGGAACATCGCGTATTTCAGCGCGATCCGCGCCTGATCGAACAGGCTGCGCACTTCGTCGTTCAGCGTCGGCTCATTGCATTTGAACACCAGCCGCGCCTGCAGATGGTCCTGCATGTTGCGGCCCACGCCGGGCAGGTCGCATAGCGGCTCGATGCCGTGCTCGGCCAGATGCGCGGCCTCGCCCAGCCCCGACAGCATCATCAGGTGCGGCGAGCCGATGGCCCCCGAGGACAGGATCACCTCGCGCCCTGCCTTTACAACGTGCGGCACCCCGGCGCGGTCGCGATAGGCGACGCCTGTGGCGCGCGTCCCGTCAAAGGTGATGTGGCTGGCCTGCGCGCGCGTCAGGATCGTCAGGTTGTCGCGTCCTCGCACCGGGTTGAGAAAGGCCACCGCAGAGGAACACCGCCGCCCGTTGCGCGTGGTCAACTGGAAATAGCCCACGCCTTCCTGAGTGGCCCCGTTGTAATCGGGATTGAATGGATAGCCCGCGTCTTGTGCGGCGGCCACCCAAGCATCGCAGATGGGCCGTTGCAGGCGCATGTTCGACACCGACAGAGCCCCCTGATCGCCGTGATACTCATCCGCGCCCCGTTCCTGCCGCTCGGAGCGCTTGAAGAGCGGCAGCACGTCGTCCCAACCCCAGCCCGGGTTGCCCATCTGCGCCCAGCGGTCGTAATCCTGCGGTTGGCCCCTCACGTAGAGCAGCCCGTTGAGCGAGGATGACCCGCCCAGAACCTTGCCGCGCGGCCAGTCGAGCGCGCGACCATTGAGCCCCGGATCGGGCTCGGTGCGGTAGCACCAGTCGACGTTCGGGTTGTGCATCGTCTTGAAATAACCCACCGGAATATGAATCCACGGGTTCCAGTCGCGCCCGCCCGCCTCCAGCAGCACGACCTTGGTCTTGGGATCGGCGGAGAGGCGATTCGCCAGAACGCACCCGGCAGAGCCCGCGCCGACGATCACGTAATCCGCTGATATCTCCGACATTTCCCTGTGGCCTTTCGTTCTGTGCGCGGGGTGGACAAGTTTTTCCTTGCCAGATTGACCATAAGTCGAGCAATATTGAGACTGCAAGTATCAAAATTGCAAAACCAGGGAGGAAACCATGAAAGCATCGAAAGCCCTAGCCGGGATTTCCCGGAGGGATTTATTCCGTCTGTCAGGTCAGTTCGGCCTGTCATCCGTGGTCTTGGGCGCGGGTGCGCTGACGGGGGCGGTCAGCCTGCCATCCCTCGCGCGCGCCGCCGAAAGCACCTATGAGAAACGCTTTGCGAAAGAGCCCAAGCACACGCTGAAACTGGGCGCTGCCGGCTTCAACGCGCGTAACCTGCTGATCGAACGCGCCGGCGTTCTGGAATTCGCCCGCGATCTGGAGGAGCGGACCGAGGGCGAGATCCGGGTGGAATTCATCGGCGACAACCAGATTTGCGGCCAGCTCAACTGTGTCGAGAAGACCCAAACCGGCGTGATCGACATGTACGCGGCCTCGACCCAGAACTCGGCGGGCGGTGCGCCCTATCTCAACGTGCTCGATTATGCCTACATGTTCCCCAGCCGGGCAGCGCAGTATCATTTCCTCTATTCCCCGGCCTCGCAGCGCATTCTGCGCGATCCTCTGGAAAAGCGGCATGGGCTCAAGTTCCTGTTCTCGCACTGCGAATTGCGCGGCATCCAGCTGGGCAACAACTTTGCCGAGAAACCCACCGTGACCAAGCTCGAAGAGCTGTTCGGCACCAAGAACCGCGTCACCGGCACGCAGTTGGGCCGTATCGCGATGCAGCTTCTCAACCTCAACCCGGTGCCGGTGGCCTGGGAAGAGACATTGGACGGGCTCAAGCAGGGCCTGATCGACGGCGCGGAAACCTGGGCCTCCGCCGTGGCCTATGCCAACATGTCGCCGGTGGTCAGCCAGTCGGTCGATCTCAAGTTCTTCTGCGGGACCGAGCACACCTCAATGTCGGCGCGGGTGTTCGACGAAATGGAGGCGCATCTGCAGGACGCGATCATGGAATCAGCCTATCTGGCGCAGGTCCATGTGCAGGCGGCGAACGAGGCGGCGCTGGTCAAGACCGTCGGCTTCTCGGATCCGCAGCTTCCCGGCACGATCTTTGCCGAGAATAATGTGCGGCCTGCCTTCCTTGCAGACGATCAGATCAAGATGGCCGAGGAAATGTGCTCGCCCGAGTTCAACCCGGAGCCCTGGGCACAGTGGCGCGAGCGGCTCAACAACTGGGCCGGGGGCATCGACACCTATCAGGAGATCTACGACGTCGCCCGTGAGATCCCAGTCGATACGCTGCCCGAGAATGTCGAGCCGCGCCGCTGGTGGCGGTCGGCCTGACACGCTAGGCTCTGATCGGGCCGCGCGTCTGGCGCGCGGCCCGTTTCCAAGCCGCCGAGACGTGCGGCCAAGACATACGGCAACCCAAAGGGAGGAGTGGGCATGACCGGCTGGTTTCAGGGCACCGAAGAGATCTTCAGTGCCCTCGCCTCGGGCGATTCATGGATGTTGAGTGAAGCGATGCGCGCACCCGCGGTCTGGCCGCTGGGCCTGATCGCCATGCTGGTGGTGGCGGTCGGATTTCTGATCCTATACCGTGTCGTGCCCTGGGCCGAGCGTAATTTCGAGCAATCGCTGATGGTCATCTCTTACCTCGCCATCGGCGGCATCATCTTTGTCGAGGTGTTCCGCCGCTTCGTGCTGTCACAGCAGGTGCCGTGGTCCACCACATTGCCGCCGTTCCTCTTTCTCATCATGACGTGGTTCGGGTGTTCCTTTAACGTCAAGCTGCGCACACATCTGGCCTTCGCCGAGTTCCGCACCGCGATGCCGCGCGCCGGGCAGATGAGCTGCCTGATGCTGGATGCGGTGCTGTGGATCGGGTTTTCCTGGGTCGTGGTCGTCACATCGACCAAGGTGGTGGCCAATTCCGCCGCCAATTTCCAGATCATGCTGGGCACCGACAACGTGATGCAGTGGTGGTTCCTCTTGTCGGTGCCGCTGGCCTTTACCACGCTGGTGGCGCGTGTGCTCGAGAACGTTGCCACAGACATCGCCAATTTCAGGCGGGGCAACACCCTGATCACCCAGGCCGTGATCGGAGGCGACTGACATGACCGATCCATCAACGCTCGTCACGCTCATTTCCATCGCGGTGACGCTTCTCTTCATGCTTGGCGTGCCGGTCTTTCTGGTGATCGGCTATTGGGTGATCGGCGTCTCCTTCGTCCTCGGCATGCCGCTCCAGAATATCGGCGGGGCGCTGGCGGATGTGTTCACCGATGGCTTTGCGCTGCTGGCCATGCCGCTCTTTATCCTGACCGGCGACCTGATCAACCGCTCCGGTATCGCGCGCCGACTGTCGGATTTCGCCTATGCCTGCCTCGGCTGGATACGCGGCGGGCTGGCAATGGCGAGCCTCGGGGCCTGCGGGCTCTTTGCCGCGATCTCCGGCTCCAACTCGGCCACCACGGCGACCATTGGCTCGATGCTGCATCCCGAAATGGTCAAGGGCGGCTATGACGAGCGGTTCTCGGCGGCCACGGCGGCGGCGGGCGGCACGGTCGGGATCATCATCCCGCCCTCGATCATCTTCATCGTCTACGGCTTTCTGCTCAACCTGCCGATTTCAGAGCTGTTCGTCGCGGGCATCATTCCGGGCGCGCTGATGGTTGCGGCGATGATGTTCGCCGCCTTCCTGATCTGCTTCAGCAACAAGTGGGGCATTCTCATCGCGCTCAGCCCGATGCGGGTGATCAAGACCGCGATCGGCGCATGGCTCGGCTTTTTCGCCATCGGCCTCGTGCTCTGGGGCATCTATACCGGCAAGTTCTCGCCCACCGAGGCGGCGGGCGTGACCGTCGGCTTCTGCGTTATCGTGGGCTTCATCAGCCTGCCGCTCTACAAGATCATGGGCGGGGCCAAGGGCCGCGATGTCAGCGAAAAGAGCGTCTCGGAAATGCTGGTGGTCGAAGGGTTCAGCCCGCTGGAACTGCCCTCGATTACCATGCGCTCGGCGCAGATCACGGGCATTCTGGCACCGCTCATCGCGGTGTCGGTGGTGATGCAGCAGATCCTGTCGGTTCTGGGCGCACAGGAACTGATCGGCAATTTCGTGACCTCCATGGGCGGCTATTACGCGGTGCTCTTTACCTCGATGGCGATTGTCTTCGTCTGCGGCATGGTACTCGAAAGCCTGCCGGTGACGATCATCCTCGCGCCCATCCTGGCACCCATCGCGCATGAGGTAGGTGTCGAGCCGGTGCAATTCGCGGTGATCTTCCTTGTGGGGGCCTCAATCGGGTTCATCACGCCGCCTTACGGGCTTAATCTCTACGTCGCATCCGGTGTAACGGGCGTTCCCTATTTCCGCCTGTTGCGTTACACGGTCCCGTATCTGGTGGCTTTGCTTTCGGTCTGGTTCATCGTGGCCCTCGTTCCAGAGCTTTCGACGGCCCTGCTTCCGAACCGTTGACTATGGGGTATTCATGGACGGTGACAGCACGGGAACAATCCCGACAAACCTGCGCCTGCTGCTGGTGATCGAAGAGATCGCCCGCGCAGGCGTGCCGGTCACACCTACGGATGTAAATGTGGCCCTCGGTCTGCCCAAGCCGACCATCCACCGGCTCTTTGCCACGCTGGAGGACGAGGGCTTCCTGCAACGCGACATGGATGGGCGTACTTATTCGCCCGGCCCCCGGCTGCGAACCATGTCGGGCGGCATCCTGTCGTCGCTGCGCATCCGCACCGCGCGGCAGGCCATTCTCAAGCGGCTCAGCAGCGAGATCGGCGAGACCTGCAACATCGCGCTGCCGGATCGCGACGCGATGATCTATCTGGAGCGGGTCGAGACCGAATGGCCGCTGCGCATCCAGCTGCCCATCGGCACCCGTGTGCCGTTCTACTGCACGGCCAGCGGCAAGATGTATCTCAGTTCGCTGGCACGCACCCATCTGATGAAATACCTCACGGCCACCGATCTGGAGGCGCGCACCCCCAACACCATCACCGACCGTGATCGGCTGATCGAAGAGATAGGTGACATTCGCGCGCAGGGCTATTCCCTCGACCGCGAGGAATTCATGCACGACATGATCGCACTCGCCGTGCCGATTACGGACGTCAACGGCCGCTTGATGGCGACGCTGGCGTTCCACGCCCCGACGCAGCGATTCGATATCGCGCGGGCGCTGGAGTTTCGCGAGCAGATGCATGCCGCCGCCCGTGATCTCGCGAGCCTTGTCAGCGACGGCGGCTAGCCCTTGCGCGCCAGCCCCTCATGCGGGGCGGGCAGGGCGGGCTCGGACTCGGGTGCCAGTTCCTCGAAGTCGAAATTATCGAGCCGCCGCGCGCGCCGCCCGGCCTTGTCAGCGGAAATCTTGATGTCCGAGATGTCCTTGGCCGCCTGATGGAAATGCCGGTCGAGGTTTTCGACCCGACTGCCGAGCCGGTCCACATCGGCAAAGAGCAGTCCCAACTCGCGCCGGATCGCGCCTGCCTGTTCGCGCATCCGCGCATCCTTGAGGATCGCGCGCATGGTGTTGAGCGTGGCCATGCAGGTGGTGGGCGAGACGATCCAGACCTTGGCCGCGAACCCCTCGCGCACCAGTTCGGGAAAATTCGCGTGCAATTCGGCATAGACCGCCTCTGACGGCAGGAACATCAGCGCGCCGTCGGCGGTCTCACCGTCGAGAATGTATTTCTCGGAAATGTCCCGGATGTGCTTCTTGACCGAGGTACGCAGGAATTTCGCGGCCTCGTTCAGGTCCCAATCCGTCTTGGCCCGGCGCAGCGCCTCATAGGCCTCAAGCGGGAATTTGCTGTCGATGCAGATCGGCCCTGGCGGGTTGGGCAGGTGAATGAGGCAATCGGCGCGTTTCCCGTTCGAGAGCGTCGCCTGCAAGGTGTAGCTGTCCGAGGGCAGCGCCTTGGTCACGATATCGGTGAGCTGAATCTCGCCAAACGCCCCACGTGTCTGCTTGTTGCTGAGAATGTCCTGCAACGACAGCACATCGCCCGACAGCTTGGTGATATTGTCCTGCGCCTTGTCGATGGCCTGCAGGCGCTGTTGCAGATCGCCAAGGCTCTGCGCCGTGCGGCGGGCCGAGCCTTGCAGGTTCTCGGTCATCTGATTGCCCACCTCGGCAAGGCGTTTTTCCATCAACTGCAGCATATGCGACTGGCTCGCCGCCTGCGCCTCGGAGACATGGTTGAGCCCGCCCGCAAGCTGATGCTGCCCGTCCGACAGCCCCTGCACCCGCTGGCCGAGTTGCGTCATCTGCTGCGCCAGCGGTTCCGTCATGCGCGCCGACCGGGTTGCGGCGCGCACGGCGGTGATCAGCAGGATCACGATCAGCAGTACCACGCCCGCACCAATCAGCGCGATCAGCGTGAGGGGATCGTCAAGCGACAGGGAATAGGGGCCGATCTGGATCATGTGCGACCGAACAGGCGTTCGATGTCAGACAGTGGCAATTCCACATAGGTGGGCCGCCCGTGATTGCACTGGCCGGAATGCGGCGTGCGCTCCATCTCGCGCAGGAGGGCGTTCATCTCCTCCGCGCTCATCCGGCGGCCGGAACGGACCGAGCCGTGACAGGCGACGCGGCTGAGAATCGCGTCAATGCGGAATTTGAGCGTGTCGCTCGCCCCTTGATCATGCAATTCATCCAGAATGTCGCGCAAGAGCGCCTGCGCGTTGACTTCGCCCAAGATGGCCGGGGTTTCGCGCACGGCGACAGAGCCCGCGCCAAACGGCTCGACCACAAGGCCGAGGGTGGCGAGATCCTCGGCATGCTCGGTCAGCAGCGCGCAATCGGCCTCGGACAGGTCCACGATCTCGGGGATAAGCAGCGCCTGCGCCGCGATGCCGCTCTCGGCCATCTGACGTTTCAGCCGTTCATAGACAAGGCGTTCATGAGCTGCGTGCTGATCGACGATCACCATGCCGGTCTCGGTCTGGGCCACGATGTAATTCTCGTGGATTTGCGCGCGTGCGGCGCCAAGGGGCAGGGTGGTGGCGGACACCTCCTCCGGCGCCGGCGTGTGGCGCTCCGGTTCGACCCGGGCGCTCCACTCCGTCGCCATCTCGGCGAAACCGGGGGATTGCGCCTGATAGGCGAGGCTACGCGCCTGCGGCGACGGGCGGTCCATCTGGTAGACGCGCGCGCCTTGTGGCTCCGGCCGGAACGCGCCCAATGTGGCCCCTGCCACGGTCGATGAGGCGCGATGCCCCGCCTCGGCCAGCGCATGGCGCAGCCCCGAGACGATCAGTCCGCGCGCCAGCCCCGGATCGCGAAACCGCACCTCGGATTTCGCCGGATGCACGTTCACATCCACCAGCACCGGGTCACAGTCGATAAATAGCGCTGCCGCCGGGTGCCGGTCGCGGCTGAGCACGTCCTGATAGGCCGCACGCAGCGCACCGTAGAGCATCTTGTCGCGCACCGGGCGGCCATTGACGAAGAGATATTGCGCCACGCTCGTTCCGCGCGAATAGGTCGGCAGGGCGGCATAGCCGGTCATCCGCAGGCCCTCGCGGGTGGCGTCGATACGCAGGGCGTTGTCGGCGAACTCCGCCCCCAGGATACGCGCCAGCCGCCCGTGCAGTGCGTCGAACAGGTCCCCCGTCTCGGCATCGGCGCGAAACGTGATCCGCCCCTCGCCCCCACCCGAGACATCGCGCAGGGTAAAGCCCACATGCGGCTCTGCCATCGCAAGACGCTTGACGGTGTCGGCAATCGCTTGGCTCTCGGCGCGGTCGGAGCGCATGAATTTCAGCCGGGCGGGCGTGGCGTAGAAAAGATCGCGCAACTCCACCACGGTCCCTGCATTGAGCGCGGCGGGTTTGACGCCGCCCATCTGCCCACCCGCGACGGTGATCCTACCGGCCTCTTGCCCCTCTGCCCGCGACGTGATGCTCAGCCGCCCGACCGCGCCGAGCGACGGTAGCGCCTCGCCGCGAAAGCCGAAGGAGTGGATGTTCAGCAGGTCGCTGCCGTCGATCTTGGAGGTTGCATGCCGCGCCAGCGCCAGTGGCAATTGATCGGGCGCCATGCCACAGCCATCGTCACTCACCCGGATCAGCGTCTTGCCGCCATCCGCCACAGCCACCTCGATCCGCCCCGCCCCGGCATCGAGCGCGTTTTCCACCAGTTCCTTGACCGCAGAGGCCGGACGCTCCACCACCTCGCCCGCCGCGATGCGGTTGACGGCCCCCTCATCCAACTGGCGGATCACTGGGGAGGGCTGGCTTATATTGGGGCTAGGTTTGTTCATCCCCCAATACCTAGCACGGATCATAGCGATTCTGCCATATTCCCAATGCCGCATTCCGGGGCTTGGGCAAAAGAAATCCGGTGCCTCGGGTTGGAAGACTCTAACATTCCATTATGTGAATGCAAATTGTCAAAGGAGTTGATCATGTTCAGTCAGACCAGCCCATCCCGTGGCCCCGGCTCCCCAAACGTCACCGGCTTTTACGATCAGGCGTCGGGTAGCATCCAATATGTCGTCGCAGACCCGGCCACGAACAAGGCGGCGCTGATCGACGTGGTGCAGGATTTCGACCCCGCCGAGGCAAGGTCCTATCACGAAAGCGCGGATGAAATTCTCGATTTCGTCACCCGCGAAGGGCTGGAGGTCGAATGGATTCTCGACACTCACCCCCACGCCGATCACCTGATGGCCTCGGCCTGGCTCCGCGACAAACTCGGCGCGCCGAACGCCATCGGGGCCAAGGTGCGCGACATCGCGCGCATTTGGGAAGACCTCTACAACATGCCCGGCGCCTTTGACCCGGATCGCGATTTCGACCGGCTCTTTGACGACGGTGCGCAGTTCAGTATCGGTGAACTGAAGGTGCGCGTGATGCTCTCGCCCGGGCATACGCTCGGCTCGATCACCTATGTGGTGGGCAGCGATGCGGCCTTTGTGCATGACTCGTTCATGCATGTCGATGTCGGCACCTCGCGCGCCGATTTCCCCGGTGCTTCGTCCAGCATGCTCTATGACAGCCTGCAGGCGATTCTGGCGCTGCCTGATGAGACGCGGCTCTTCGTCGGCCATGATTATCCGCCGGTGGGTGACCGGCAGGATCCGGCATGGGAGGCGACGGTGGCCGCACACAAGCGCGACAATCCGCATGTCGGCGGCGGTGCCAGCCGCGACGCGTTCATGAAGGTGCGCGACGACCGCGACGCAACGCTCGGCCTGCCGGACCGCATCCTCTACGCCTTGCAGGTCAACCTGCGCGGCGGCCGCCTGCCCGATCCCGAAAGCGACGGGCAGCGCTATTTCAAGATCCCAGCCAATCGATTCTGAGCCAAGGAGACCACGATGAAAACCGAAGAGATCGACGGCACCACGTTGGAGACATGGACGATAGAGGAGGTGGCCCGCGCATGGGACGCCAACGAGATCGTGCTGATCGACGTGCGCACGCCGCAGGAATACATGTTCGAGCATATCGAGGGCGCGCTGCTCTTGCCGATGCCGTTCTTCAACGCAGAAAAGCTGCCGGGCCAGAGCGACAAGCGCCTCGTGATCCATTGCGGTTCCGGCGTGCGCTCCGAGAAGATGGCGCGTGCCGCCATCGCCGCCGGGATCGGTCGGATCGCGCATATGGAGGGCGGTTTCGGCGCGTGGAAAGCGGCGGGCCAGCCCTACATCGGCACCAACATGGCCACCGGCGCGCCGCAGGCGGTCAACCCATGAAAAAACCCCGGGCGCGAACGCCCGGGGGTGATCTCTTCAAGCTGACGGGAAGGAGGAACGTCAGCTCTTGGAGAATTCGGGGTAGGCCTCCATACCCAATTCGGACATGTCGAGCCCGTTGATTTCTTCCTCTTCACCGACCCGGATGCCGACGACAGCCTTCAGGATGAACCACAGGACAAGACTGCCGACGAAGGTAAAGGCACCGTAGGCGGCGATCCCCAGAAGCTGCGTCGTGAGGCTGGCGTCACCATTGTAGAAGATCACGGCGATGGTGCCCCAGATGCCCGCGAAGAGGTGGACCGGGATCGCGCCGACAACGTCGTCGATCTTGAGCTTGTCGAGCAGAGGCACGGTGAAGACCACGATCACGCCACCCACGGCCCCGATCCACAGCGCACCGAAGAGCGTCGGCGCCAGCGGCTCGGCGGTGATCGACACGAGGCCGGCCAGCGCACCGTTGAGTACCATGGTGAGGTCAGGCTTCTTGTACAAGACCTGCGTCAGGATCAGTGCGGTCACGGCACCGGCCGCGGCGGCCATGTTGGTGTTGGCGAAGATACGGCTCACGTCAGAGACATCACCGACGGTGCCCATCGCAAGCTGCGAACCGCCATTGAAGCCGAACCAGCCCAGCCACAGGATGAACGTGCCCAGCGTGGCAAGTGCGAGATTCGAGCCCGGGATCGGGATGACCTTGCCGTCCTTGCCGTATTTGCCGATGCGCGGCCCCAGCACGATGGCACCGGCCAGCGCGGCCCAGCCACCCACCGAGTGGACGACGGTCGAGCCTGCGAAGTCCGAGAAGCCTGCCTCGCTGAGCCAGCCGCCGCCCCACTGCCAGGAGCCCGAGATCGGATACATGATACCGGTCAGCACGACCACGAAGGCCAGGAACGGCCACAGCTTGATCCGCTCGGCCAGCGCACCCGACACGATCGAGGCGGTCGCGGCGACAAACACCAGCTGGAAGAAGAAGTCCGAGCCCACTGATGCGTAGTCGAGCGCCGCATCTGCCGCAGCGACGCCAACGGCGTCAAGCACGGTCGGGCCGCCAATGGCGAAGAAGCCATTGAAATCGCCCGGATACATGGTGTTGAAACCGATCAGCCAGTACATGATCGCCGCAACCGAATAGAGCGCGATGTTCTTGGTCATCTGCATGGTGACGTTCTTGGAGCGCACCAGCCCGCCTTCCAGCATGGCAAAGCCGCAGGCCATGAAGAACACCAGAAACCCTGCCATGCAGAACAGCAGTGTCGTCATGATATAGGGGCCGATTTCGTCGAACCCCGGTGCGGCGGCGTCCTGCGCCATGGCCAGGGACGGCACGGCGATCATCGCCGCAGAGGCCAGGCCCTTTTTCGTAAAGCTTTTCATATTCATTGGTCTTTCCCCCTTACGGCTCAAAGCGCGTCGTCGTTGGTTTCGCCGGTGCGCACGCGCATGGCCTGTTGGATGTCGAGCACGAAGATCTTGCCGTCGCCGATCTTGCCGGTGCGGGCGGCCTTGGTGATGGCCTCCACCACCTGATCCGCCATCGCGGCAGAAACCGCGATCTCGAGCTTGATCTTGGGCACGAAGTTCACGGCGTATTCTGCCCCGCGATAGATTTCGGTATGGCCCGATTGAGAGCCGAAGCCCTTGATCTCGGTGACCATCATGCCGCGCACCCCGATATCGGTCAGCGCCTCGCGGACCTCCTCGAGCTTGAACGGCTTGATCGTTGCAATGATGAGTTTCACGTTGGTCCCTTTCCGTTTTCTCTCACTCAGCGCGCTGTTTGCAGGTGCAGAAAAGGCGCTGACGGGAGAGTCTGGAAGGGAGAAGCGCGGATTTTGCCCCGTTTGGCGGATCATGTTGTGCAAAAAGCAGGCAAAAAATAAATAATGCGCAATAAATAGGCAAATGGAAAACGCTACGGCCCGCGCGCTGGGTCTCTACATTTGGCAGCGCGCACTATAAACTGGCGCAAACAAACGATGGCCGGGCAGGGCAAGCATGAGCAATTCAGGACGGCGCAAACCGCCATTGGTGGCCCCCAAGCGCAGCCGCAAGACGGCCAAGCCGAAATCCACGCGGCGCACCACCGCCAAGCGCAAGCCGCAGCGCCGGTCGCGGTCGCGCAACCCGTTGGTGCGGATGGTGCGTGCCATCGTCGGCTGGGTGCTGCGCGTGCTCTGGGCCATCGGCTGGCGGGTGACGGCGGTTGTGGCCATCGTCGTCGGACTGGCCGTGGCCTATACCTACACGACCCTGCCGGAATACAAGGCGCTGATGGACGGACGTGCGCGCGGCTCGGTCACGCTCCTGGATCGCGAAGGGCAGGTGTTCGCCTGGCGCGGTGACCAGTTCGGCGGCGTCGTCACCGCCGAGACGATTAGCCCGCATCTCAAGAACGCCGTGATCGCCACCGAGGATCGCCGCTTTTACATGCATCCCGGCGTCGACCCCATCGGCATCGCCAGCGCCATGCGCATCAACCTGCGCGAGGGGCGCGGGCCACTCTCGGGCAATGGCGGCTCGACGATCACGCAACAGACCGCGAAATTGCTCTGCTTCGGCGTCGAATATGACGAGAGCGAATGGGAAAGCGAGGCCGCATACGTGTCCGATTGCCGCCGCACATCCCTATGGCGCAAGGCCAAGGAAGCGGTCTATGCCATGGCGATGGAGGCCAAGTACAGCAAGAACGAGATCCTGACCGTCTATCTCAACCGCGCCTATCTCGGGGGCGGGGCCTACGGGGCCGAGGCCGCGGCGCAGCGTTATTTCGGCAAATCTGCGGCCAGGCTGAACGCCGCCGAGGGGGCGATGATCGCAGGCCTTCTCACGGCACCCTCGACGCTCGCACCGACCGCCAATCTCGAACGCTCGCAAAACCGGGCCTCGGTCGTGGTCGGGCTGATGCGGCGGCAGGGCTATCTGAGCGCCAATGACGCCGCCGTGGCGCTCGCCAATCCCGCCGAATTGTCCGAGGCTGCGCAGCGGCAGGCGGGCGGCTACTTCGCCGACTGGGTGATGGCCTCGGGGCCGGAATTCTTCACCCGCGACACGACCGAGGATGTGATCATTCGCACCACGCTCGATCAGCGCCTGCAACGCGCCGCCGAGGAGGCGCTCAAGACGGTGTTCGACGAAAAGGTGCGCGACGGCTCCAAGGCGCAGGCCGCCATCGTGGTGATGGGTGCGGATGGCGCGGTGCGCGCCATGGTGGGCGGGCGCAAGACCAAGGTGATCGGGGCCTTCAACCGCGCAACGCAGGCCAACCGTCAGACCGGTTCCGCGTTCAAGCCCTTTGTCTATGCCACGGCACTGGAACTGGGCTACAGCTACGATTCGGTGGTTGTGGACGAACCCTATTGCCTCGACGTGCCCGGTTCGGGCCGCTGGTGCCCCGAGAACTACACGCGCAAGCATTATGGCCGGGTGACCTTGGCCGAGGCGCTGCGCCAGTCGCTCAACGTCCCGGCGGTCAAGGTGTCTGAGACCGTGGGCCGGGACCTTGTGCGCAAGGTCGCCAGCGATTTCGGCATCGAAAGCGATCTGGCCGCTGGTCCCGCACTGGCGCTGGGTGCCTCAGAGAGCACGCTGCTCGAGATGTCGGGCGCCTATGCCGGCATCCTCAATGGCGGCTCATCGGTCATCCCCTATGGCCTCACCGAGTTGAAACTGCTGGGCGAGGATGAGCCCCTGATGGGCGCAGGCGGCGGCATCGGTGAACGGGTGATCCAGGAAAAGGCCGCGCGCGAACTGATCTACATGATGAGCCGCGTCGTCGATGGCGGCACCGGCAGCCGCGCGAAACTGTCCGACCGCGAGGCGGCGGGCAAGACCGGCACGACGCAGGCCGCGCGCGACGCATGGTTTCTGGGGTTCACCGCCGATTACGTGGCCGGGGTCTGGATGGGCTATGACGACAACACGCCGCTGACCGGCGTGACCGGCGGTGGCCTGCCGGCCGAGATCTGGCACGAGACGATGGTGCGGGTGCATGAGGGCGTGCCGCCCAAGCCGCTGCCGATGCTGCGCCCCGCCCCGCGCCGCGACCCGGCCCCCACGCCGCAACGCCGCGCCCCTGTGGCAGGCGGCAACCCGATCGAGAACATCCTGCGCAGCATCTTCGGAAACTGAAAACGGCGCCCGCCGGGGACGCCGTTCAAATCCATCCATTGGGCCTGTTGTTCAGCCCGCCTGCTTGAGGTCCTGGATCAGCGCATTGATGTCGCCGTTGCGCCGGTCGAGCATCGCGCCGATCTCGGTGCGTTCGCTCAGGCGCAGGCTGATGCCCTCGATGATCATGTCGAAGAACTTGTCCTGCCCGGAGCGGTCCGAGACCAGAAAGCTGACCTCGAAGGGCGACTCGCCGGGCAGATAGGCGGTCGATTTCACCTCGTGCCACGACTTGACCTGCGTGACGCCGTTCACCTCGATGCGCCCGCCCTTGAACTCGTTGAACCGCTTGCCGTATTTGCGTGCGACATAGCCACGGAATGCTTCCGTATAGGCGCGCATCTGCGCGCTGGAGGCCCGACGGGCGTCGGCCCCGAGCGTGGATTGCGCAATGATGCTCACATCGGCATGGCGCGAAAAGATCTGTTCGAAATCGCGGATCATCGAGGATAGCCCCTTGCCCGAGGCGATCACGCGGTTGATCTCGCTCACGACCTGATCGACAAGCGCGCGCGCCCGCGCCTCGGTTAGCGCATGCAGCGGCAGCGGTGCCAGCGCCGCGCCAGCGAGGGCGAGGCCGGAGACGACAAAGCGGCGACGGGATGGGTTACTGGTCATAGGGGTCCTCCAACGTGGGGGCAGTGGGTGCGATACTGTCATAGGGATCAGTATAGGTGCTCCCCTCCGTGCCGCCCAGTTCGAAGCGGCGATTTTGCAGGTAAATTGAACGCGACTGCGCGTAACTGTCTGCGCTCTCGTAGAGAATCGCATCTATGGTGTCCGAAAACTTGCTGCGCCGCGACAGGCCTGCGGCCACGCCCGCCCCGGTGATCAGCAGATTCTCGGGGCTTTCGATCACATAGGTCAGCGGATTGGTGAACAGGTCCACGAAGATGCCCGAGGTGTCGCGCGTCGTCGAGGGTCCGAGCAGCGGCAACTCAATATAGGCACCTTCCCGCGCGCCCCAGACGTGCAGCGTCTCACCGAAATCTGTGTTGGTGCCAGCGGGCATGCCCATCTCGCTCGCCGGATCAAAGAACCCTCCAAGGCCAACGGTCGTGTTGACCAGCAGCCGCGCGGTATCCTGGAACGCGCCGCGCATGTTCAATTGCAGCACGTTATTGACGATATCGCTGGGCAGCGAGGTATTCACCGCAAAGCGCACGATGGCGTTCTCGATATCGTCGGGAATCGCCGTATCATAGCCCTTGGCCACCGGGCGCACGAGGCCGCGATCCAGACCTCGGTTGAACTGGTGTATCTTGCGGTTTTCCTGCTCGTAGGGATCGAACGTCCCGCGCGAGGCCTGATCGGCCGGGGGCTGCGCGCAGGCGGCAAGCACAAGAACACCGCACAGCGCGCATGACTGGACGATACGACGGGTAACGATGGCGGGGATTGGCAGCACTGTAATATCCGCAGATTGAAGATGAGTCTCTGTTACATAATCGATTTCAGGGGCAAACCCACCACGCCGACACGTCACATCACGATGATGTGGCAGATTGGAGACAGCGGTCGCGACTCGGTCCATACCCTGAACCACCCTATCCAATAGCCTAAGGTGCCGCGAATTGCGATCACATAAATCGGTGCGTCCGGGTATCGGCAAGCGCGCGCAACCGCCTGCGGCAGCGTGATGATATCGCGGGCATTTTTGGATTTCCTTCCCGGGCAAGTGCCGCTAGCGTTCGGCGCAAGCACAACACGGGAGAAAGTGACATGAGCCAGTTCGAGAAAAAGCTTGCCGAAATGGGCGTGACCCTGCCCGAGGCCCCGGCCCCCGCCGCCAATTACGTGCCTTACGTGCAGGCGGGTGACATGCTCTATGTCTCGGGCCAGATCGCCAAGGACGGCGACACGCTGCTCACCGGCAAGCTCGGACATGACATGGACGTGGCGGCGGGTGCCGCCGCCGCAAAGGTCTGCGCGATCGCCCTTCTGGCACAGGTCAAGGCGGCCTGCGGCGGCGATCTCGACCGGCTGGTGCGGGTGGTGAAACTCACCGGCTTCGTCAACTCCACCGCCGATTTCACCCAGCAACCGGCGGTGATCAACGGTGCCTCGGATTTCATCGGCGAGGCGTTGGGCGATGCGGGCAAGCACGCCCGCGCCGCTGTCTCGGCCCCCTCGCTGCCCTTCGGTGTCGCGGTCGAGATTGACGGGGTGTTCCAGATCAGATGAGCGCATTGCCAGAGGTCTTTCGCCGCGTGCCGCTGGCGCATCGCGGGCTGCATGATGTTGAGGATGCCCGCCCCGAGAATTCGCGCGCCGGGATCACAGCGGCGATTGCGGCGGGCTACGGGATCGAGATCGACCTGCAACTCAGCCGCGACGGGCAGGCGATGGTGTTTCACGACTACGACCTTGGCCGCCTGACTGGCGAGACGGGTCCGGTGCGCCAGCGCGATGCCGCCGATCTGTCGGCGATCCCTCTCAAGGGCGGCGCGGAAGGCATTCCCGACCTGCCCGAAATCCTCGGCCTCGTGGCAGGCCGCGTGCCGCTCCTGATCGAGTTGAAGGACCAGCACGGCCAGATGGGCGAGACCTGCGGCACGCTGGAAACGGCCACGGCGCAGGCTCTTGCAGGCTATGGCGGGCCGGTGGCGGTGATGTCCTTCAATCCGCATATGGTGCTGCGGATGGCCGCGCTCGCCCCGGATACCCCGCGCGGCATCGTGACCTGCGGCTACACCCCCGAGGATTGGCCGCTCCTGCGCGCCGAAACCCGGGAGCGGTTGCGCGCGGTGGCGGACTATGGCCCGAGCGGCGCGGTCTTCGTCAGCCATGATGTGAACGATCTGGACAGTCCCCGGCTGGCCGAGTTGCGCGCAGACGGCGCTGCAATCCTGTGCTGGACGGTGCGCAGCCCCGAGGTGGAGGCCCGCGCCCGCGCGGTCGCCCACAACATCACGTTTGAGGGCTATCTGCCGGACATCCCGGCTTGATCCGCGCCGCGCGCGGCCCAGATAGAGCCGGGCATGCCACGGGGCCAACAGCATGAGCGACAGCGAGATCACGATCAGCCTGCACGAGCGGATCGCCGATATCCCGGCGGCGGTCTGGGACGGGTGTGCCTGCCCGGAGGCCGCAGATGGCCGTCCCGAGGACCCGTTCACAACGCACCGTTTTCTCAAGGCGCTGGAGGATAGCCGCTCGGTCGGCACCGGCAGCGGCTGGCATCCGCATTACATGACCGCCGAGGTGGCGGGGCAGGTGATCGCCTGCGCGCCGCTCTACCTCAAATCCCACAGCCAGGGCGAATATATCTTCGACCATAACTGGGCGCATGCTTATGAGCGCGCGGGCGGGCGGTACTATCCAAAATTCCAGATGGCGGTGCCGTTCACGCCGGTGACCGGGCGGCGCTTTCTCACCCGGCCAGGATATGAGGCGGCGGGGCGCGCGGCGCTGATCGAAGGGGCCAGCCAGGTGGCCGAACGAAATGGGATTTCCTCGCTGCATGTCACTTTCTGCACCGAGGCGGAGGCCGAGGCAGGTGCAGCCCTTGGCCTGATGCCCCGCCGCACGCAGCAATATCACTGGATCAATCGCGGCTACGAGGGTTTCGACGCCTTTCTCGCCGATCTGTCCTCGCGCAAGCGCAAGACCATCCGCAAGGAACGCGCCCGCGCGCAAGCCTTCGGCGGCGAGATAGTGGCGCTGACTGGCGATCAGATAAAGCCGGAGCATTGGGACGCGATCTGGACCTTCTACCAAGACACCGGCGCACGCAAATGGGGCACGCCCTACCTCACCCGCCGTTTTTTCGAGCGCGCGCATGAGACCCTGCGCGACGATATCCTGCTGGTGCTGGCCCTGCGTGACGGGCAGCCGGTGGCGGGCGCGATGAACCTGATCGGGGCGTCGGCATTATATGGCCGCTACTGGGGCTGCATCGAGGAGCACCCCTGCCTGCATTTCGAACTCTGTTACTATCAGGCCATGGAATTCGCCATTGATCACGGATTGCAAAGGGTAGAGGCTGGCGCGCAGGGCGAACACAAGCTGGCGCGCGGCTATTTGCCTGTGTCCACGCACTCGCTGCACTGGCTGCGCGACCCGGGCTTTGCCGAGGCCGTCGCGCAATATCTGGAGGCCGAACGCGCCGCCGTGGACGAGGATATCGAGATCCTCACCGGCTATGGCCCGTTCCGAAAAACCACGATGGAGGATCAAGAATGAGCGACAAGCTGAGCGATACCGCGCGCAAGACGACGCTGGAGCCGCTGCTGGAAAACGGCTGGAGCATGGTCGAGGGCCGCGACGCGATCCACAAGGAATTCAAGTTCGGGGATTTCACCGAGGCCTTCGGCTTCATGACCCGCGCCGCGATCTGGGCCGAGAAATGGAATCACCACCCGGAATGGTTCAACGTCTACAACAAGGTTCAGATCACACTGACAACGCATGACGTGGATGGCCTCAGTTCGCTCGACGTGAAGCTTGCGCGCAAGTTTGACGGGCTCGTGGGCTGAGCCGTCGCGTTCCGAGTATTTGGGCCATAAAGAAACAGGGCGTTATTTCTTCTGGCCGCAAAATTCCCGGAACGTGCGAGGGGCCTTACCCCTCGCACCCGGTGTCAGGGTCAGATTTCAGCCAGTAGTGATTCGCCCGCGGTCACTTCGCAGGTGCCGGGGCTTTCCTCGACATGCAGCACCTTGACGGTGCCGTCCTCGACATACATCGCATAGCGCTTGGAGCGCGCCAGCAGGCCCGCTGGCGGCGCGTCGAACTCCATCCCGATCGCCTTGGTAAAGGCGCTTTGCGGGTCGCCGAGCATGGTTATGCCCGCCTTGCTCGCGCCGGTCGCCTCGCCCCAGGCGTTCAACACGAAGGGATCGTTGACCGAGACGCAGATGATCTCGTCCACGCCCTTGGCGTCGAAGTCTCCCTTGGTGCGCACGAAGCTGGGGACATGTGCTGCGGAACAGGTCGGCGTGTAGGCGCCGGGCACGGCGAAGATCACCACCTTGCGGCCTGCGGTCCTGGCGCTCAGCGCCACCTCTTCGGGGCCGTTCTCGCCCAATGTCAGCAGGGTTGCGTCGGGCAGTTTGTCGCCAGTGGAAAGGGTCATGGTCGCTCCTTGTCGTTCCGGTGGATTGCGTGTGGATGTAGATATAGGCGGATGGTAGGCAGGTGACCACGGGAAACTCGGGAGATCAAGATGGCAGGTGTCGTTGTGGTGGGGGCAGGGCAGGCGGGGGCCTCATTGGTCGCGAAGCTGCGCAGCGAGGGCTATGACGGCTCGGTGACCCTGATCGGCGAAGAGCCGGTGCCGCCCTATCAGCGCCCGCCGCTCTCCAAGAAATACCTGTTGGGCGACATGGCGCTGGAGCGGCTCTACCTGCGGCCCGAAAGCTATTACGCCGAGGCGGGAATCGACTTGCGCACCAGTCTGCGCGTGACCGGCATCGACCGGGCGGCGCAGGAGGTGGTGATGGGCGAGGAACGGCTTGGCTACGCGCACCTCGTGCTGGCCACCGGCTCGCTGCCGCGCTGCCTGCCTGCTGCAATCGGCGGCGATCTGGGCGGCGTGCATGTGGTGCGTACGCTCGCGGATGTAGACGCGATGGCCCCGGGGTTTCGACCGGGCGCGCGCGTCCTGATCGTCGGCGGTGGCTATATCGGGCTCGAGGCGGCGGCGGTGGCGGCCTCGCGCGGCATGCAGGTGGTTCTGGTCGAGATGGCCGAGCGTATCCTGCAACGGGTCGCCGCCAAGGAAACCTCGGATTATTTCCGCGCGCTGCATACCCGCCATGGCGTGGACATTCGCGAGGGCGTCGGGCTGGATCGTCTCTTGGGCGACGGCCATGTCAGCGGCGCGCGGCTCAGCGATGGCACGGAACTGGACGTGGACATGGTGATCGTAGGGGTCGGCATCCTGCCCGATACGCGGCTTGCCGAGGCCGCCGGGCTGGAGACCGACAACGGCATCGCCGTCGATGCGCAGGGCCGCACCTCGGACCCGGCGATCTGGGCGGTGGGCGATTGCGCGTCCTTCCCGCATCAGGGCGGGCGGCTGAGGTTGGAAAGCGTACCCAATGCCATCGACATGGGCGAGTGCGTGGCGGGCAATATCCTGGGCTGCGCGCAGGACTACGTGCCACAGCCGTGGTTCTGGTCAGACCAATACGATGTGAAATTGCAGATCGCCGGGCTCAGCAGCGGCTATGACCGGATCGTGACCCGCGACGGCGGCGCGGCGATGTCGTTCTGGTATTACAGGGGCGATCAATTGCTGGCCGTGGACGCGATGAATGATCCGCGCGCCTATATGGTGGGCAAGCGGCTGATCGATGCCGGGAAATCCGCCGACCCGGTCCTGGTGGCCGATGCCGGGGCCGATCTCAAACCGCTCTTGAAACCGTGAGGATCATCGGCGGCGCGCATCGCGGGCGGGCGCTCGCCAGTGTCGGCAAGGGCGATACGGCGGCGCATTTGCGGCCCACCTCCGACCGGGTGCGCGAGAGCCTCTTCAACGTGCTGGCGGGCGGCTATGGCGATCCGGTGACGGGGGCGCATGTGCTCGATATTTTCGCGGGCACCGGAGCACTCGGGCTCGAGGCGCTGTCACGCGGGGCCGAAGGGGTGAGCTTCATCGAGAGCGGGCGCAAGGCGCTGTCCCTCCTGCGCCAGAATATCGGCCTCTGCCGGGCCGAGGCGGCGTGCCGGGTGGTCCCTCTGGACGCGCGCAAACCGGGAGCAAACCCCGGCACCCCGCATGATCTGGTGTTCCTCGATCCGCCCTATGGCAAGGCGCTGGGCGAGGCGGCGCTGACGGCGGCATTGGCCGGGGGCTGGGTAGCCGAGGCGGCGCTGATCGTCTGGGAGGAAAGCGCCCCGATCACCCCGCCCGACGGCCTGCGCCTGATTGAAGAGCGGCGCTATGGCGACACCGTGATCCGGTTTCTGGAGCGGGGGTAGGTGAGGTTGCAGAAAGAGAAATTTGGGCCTTGAGCTGCCGTTGCCGCATCCCGCGCGAAACGCACCGAAGGTGCCG
>NZ_JAVJUC010000036.1:0-26140 GCF_040219995.1 Roseovarius sp.
CATCGAGATTGCTCTCTAGTAGCGTTGATATACAGACGTTGATCCATCGACATGAACCAAACCGCCCACATATCTCTTCAGATACCAATTTTTCAAAGAGCGTCGAAGCAAAACCAACCGGAAGCGCCAAACTACCTAGCGCAACCCGCCAATCATACCTCAGATATTTCTACCGCGTCCCCTCCCAAGGCATCCGCCCCAGTCCGTTCCGCGTCCCAGCAACACCTCAGCGCCGCCGGTGAAGGGGCTTTTACGGTTACCCCCAAAGAGTCGCAACCCCCTTTTTTGCCTTTCGTCATGTTTTTTTCACAGAAGCGGATTTTAACCTGAATTTAAGAGGTTAAGGGAAATTAGCGTCGATTTCAGAGTGGCGGGCGCAACTTTATTTCGGGGCGGATTTCACCGCCATTTCTACATATGGGGTTATCCACAGAGTTACCCCCAAGAGAGCGCGATTTGCCCCGGAGGCTTGGCAGGATTTCTGATCATCCCACCCGACTCACGCGCGCTGCACCCGCCGCCTTGCGCGCAGGCGCAGCGCCAGCAGCCCCAGAATCGCCGTCAGATAGATCAGTGGCTCGATCTGAAAGCCTTTGCTCAGCCAGATGAAATGCACCGACCCCAGCACCGCCACCCCATAGGTCAGCTTGTGCAACTGCCGCCACCGTGGCCCAAGGCGGCGCAGCGACCGGTCATTCGAGGTCAGAGCCAGGGGAATCATCAACAGGAACGCGGTGAACCCCACCGTCACATAGGGGCGCTTGACGATATCGGCCCAGATCTGCGCCGGGATCTGCACGTCGAGCACCAGCCAGACCAGCAGATGCAGCCCCACATAGGTAAAGGCCAGCAGACCGATCGCCCGGCGAAACCGGATCAGGTTGATGCCAAGAAACCGGCGCAGCGGCGTGATGCAGAGCCCCAGCACCAGAAGCTGCAACGCAACCTCGCCCAACTCCCGCTCCAGCGCCTTGATCGGCTCTGCGCCAAGCCCCCCTGTCAGCCCGAGCCAGAACGTCCAGACCGCAGGCACCAGCAGGATCAGCCAGACCGACCAGACCGGCACATGCCGCGCCAGGGCATTGATCCGTTCAACTGCACCCGTCATCCGCAGCAAGCATCCCCCGTCTGGATCGGCGGGCAGGGCACATCGCCATAAGAGCAAAACACACAGCAATCTCCGCCCAAGGGCCGCAAGACGGTATGGCAGCCCTTGCATTCGTAAAAGAACTGGCAGGCCTCTGTCGGCATGGTTTCTTCGCTGACATGTCCACAATCGGGGCATGTCAGGGTCGAGATCAATGCGACTGATTCTTTCTCAGCCATAGGCCCGCTCCCATTAGCATCAAGGATATCCCGAGGGCCGGGATCAACACGCTGTCACGGTAAAGCAAACTGACCAGCGACCCCAAGCCCAGCGCACCAAGCAGGAATGGCAAAAGCCCGGTCACGCAGCAGAGCCCGACGAAACCGGCACCAATGCCACCGCCCCAGCTGAGCACCCGCGCCAACATCAAAACTTGGCCTTGAGGTCCATGCCCTCGTAGAGCCCCGCCACCTCTTCGCCGTAGCCGTTGAACATCTGCGTCGGAATGCGCGGAGAGAACAGCCCGCCGCCGATGCGCCGCTCGGTGGCCTGTGACCAGCGCGGGTGATCGACCTCGGGGTTCACGTTGGAATAGAACCCGTATTCGCGGGCATTGGCCTTGTTCCAGCTGGTCGGCGGCTCCGCGTCGATGAGGGTGATCCGCACCACCGACTTGATCGACTTGAAGCCGTATTTCCACGGCACGATGAGGCGCAGCGGCGCGCCGTTCTGGTTGGGGATGTCGCGGCCATAGATGCCCGTGGCCATGATCGTCAGCGGGTGCATCGCCTCATCCAGCCGCAGCCCCTCGACATAGGGCCAGTCGAGCACGGGATAGCGCACACCGGGCATCTCATCAGGGCGCAGCACGGTCTCGAAACCCACGTATTTCGCGCCCGATTGCACACCGGCAAGGTTCAGCAGGTCCGCCAGTTCAAAGCCGTTCCACGGCACCACCATCGACCACGCCTCGACACAGCGGAACCGGTAGAGCCGTTCCTCGACCGTCATCTTCGCCATGATCTCGTCAAAGGCATAGTCGCCGGGCTTGTCCACCATCCCGTCGATGCGCACGCTCCACGGCTCGATGGTCAGCGCATCGGCATAGCGGGCCGGGTCGCCCTTGTCGGTGCCGAATTCGTAGTAATTGTTGTAGCTGGTGATATCCTCCCAGCTATTCGGCTCCAGCGCGTCCTCCTGCGCCTGCGCGCGCCCGGCCCCGCCAATGAGGCCCAGGCCCGCCGCCCCCGCGATCATCTGACGTCGGTTGAGATAGATGTTCTCGGGCGTCACATCGCGGTCGCGTAGCGTATTTGTCCAGCGGTTGGCCATATCGTCCTCCTGATCTGTCCTGCATAATATAGAGACAGACACGCGTCATGCCAGCCGAGGGTTTCAGATCACCCGATCACAATGCCGCGTCCGGGTTGTAACTCGGCCGGATCTTGTTGAACGGAATCGAGGTGCCATCGGCCTGAACCAGCCGCACATGCCGCCGCCGCATCTGGCGCGGTTCGGCCACGCCGACGGAATGGGCAATGGTCTCGACCTCCTTGATCACCGATTGCGCGTAATTGGCGACCTTGAGATATTTGTCCTCGACGACCAGCCCGCGTTGCAGGTGCTTGTCATGCGTGGTGATCCCGGTGGGGCAGGTGTTGCGATTGCATTTCAGCGCCTGGATACAGCCCAATGAGAACATGAAGCCCCGCGCCGAGGTCACGAAATCCGCCCCCGCACAGAGCGCCCAGGCCACGTCACCGGGATTGATCAGCTTGCCGCTCGCGATCATCCGGATGCGATCCTTTAGGCCATAGCGGTCGCGCAGATCCACCATGCGCGGCAATGCCTCGCGGATCGGCATGCCGACCAGGTCCATCAGCGGCATGGGCGCGGCCCCGGTGCCACCCTCGCCGCCGTCGATGGTGATGAAATCAGGCGCGCAGTCAGAGCCGCGCGCGACGATCAACTCGAACATCGCCTCCCACGCCTCCGACGATCCGACCACGGTCTTGAAGCCGACAGGCCGCCCCGTCACCTCGCGGATATGCACGATCATGTCCAAGAGCTCACCGAAATCGTTGATCTCGGCGTGGCGGTTGGGCGAAATGCTGTCCTTGCCGATCTCGATGCCGCGAATCTCGGCGATCTCGGAATTGACCTTCTCGCCCGGCAGGATGCCGCCCTTGCCGGGCTTGGCCCCCTGCGCCAGCTTCAACTCGAACATCTTGATGCAGGGGTTGTCCGACACTTCGCGCAACCTGTCATCGCTCAGTCTACCCTGCGCATCGCGCACGCCATATTTGGCCGTACCGATCTGATAGACCAGATCACAGCCGCCCTTGAAGTGAAACGGGCTCACCCCGCCCTCGCCGGTATTGAGCCAGATGCCCGCCTTCGCCGCGCCACGGCTCAGCGCCTCGACCGCCGGGCGCGAAATCGCGCCATAGCTCATCCCCGAGACGTTGAAGATCGACTTGGCCTTGTAGGGAATCGCCGCCGTCGGCCCGATCTCCATCGGTGCCGTCACTGCGAACTGATCATCAAGCGGCGGAAAGGCGGCAGGCACGAAGATCGGCGTGCCCGGCACCCCGAGATTGCGGGTCGAGCCGAACGCGATCGTGTTGCCCTTGCCCTTGGTGGCGTGGCTCACCCAATCCCGCTGCGCGCGGTTGAACGGCATCTCCTCGCGGTCCATCGCAAAGAAATACTGTCGGAAAAATTCGCCCAGCTTGGTGAACAGCCCGCGAAACCGCCCGATCACCGGATAGTTGCGCCGGATCGCGTCGCCGGGCTGCGTCTTGTCGAGGATGTAGAACAGCACCGCGACCAGAACGACCGCCCCCAGAAGCAACACGAACAACAGCGCCAGAACCTCAAGGATCTGCGTCACATACCCCATTTTGAAATCTCCAATGATCCAATACCCCGCGCGCGCGGTCTCACCTTGCAAACTGCGCCTTTCGCAGGGGTCAGGCAAGCCGTGAAATCACCCGGAACAGGCCTGTGACAGGGCGTTATCACGCGTCTCAGGCGATTGGCCCGGGCGCGGCGCAACGGCAGGACAGCCCGTTTGAAACACCCCCAAAACGCAGGCGATTTTCCGCAATATCACAAAAACGTGATTGGATGTTACATAAAGGCAAGGCTTAGCGAGCCGCCCGATTTCGTCAAATCTTATCGGCGGAAATCCCCTGTGAACCAGTCGCACTTTCGGCGCGTAGGCCCCCGCATGATGCCGCATTGGCATCATCTGAAACTGATGCTCAACAAGGAGACTACACAGATGTTTCGCAGAACCTATCTCGCCCTGACCGCAGCGACCCTGATGGCAGGCCCCGCCTTTGCCGATGACCACTCCAAGGACATCGTCGACATCGCCGCAGGCAATGACAGCTTCTCCACTCTCGTCGCCGCCGTGCAGGCCGCAGACCTTGTCGAGACGCTCAAGGGCGAAGGCCCGTTCACCGTCTTCGCACCCACCAACGAGGCCTTCGCGGCGCTGCCCGAAGGCACCGTCGAGGACCTGCTCAAGCCCGAGAACAAGGACAAGCTGACTTCGATCCTCACCTACCACGTGGTGCCGGGCAAAGTCATGTCGGGCGACCTCAGCGACGGCATGACCGCCGCCACCGTTGAGGGCGGCGAGGTCACCATCGGCACCGAGGGCGGTGTCACCGTCGATGGCGCCAACGTGGTGCAGGCCGATATCGAGGCCAGCAACGGTGTCATTCACGTGATCGACGGGGTGATCATGCCCAAGTAAGCGTGCGGTGCACTCACACCGGGGGGCGGCTCACAGGGGCCGCCCCTTTTGTTTTCGGCAGACCCACCGCATCGCGGACCATCAGCCGCGACAGGATCACGTCCAACTCGCGCGCGACCTGCGCGGGCGCAGACAGATCGCGCAAATGGCGCATTCGGTCGCGCGCGATGTTCCAGTCGGCCGTGCCGTAAATGCCCTGCGCCCGCGCGAACGCCTCGGCAATCGTGGCGGGCGCATGATCCTCGACCAGAAACGGATAATCCCGGCCCAGATAGACCTCCGCATCATCGGTATCGCGCGTCACCATCACATTGGCCCCGAAGGCGGCGGCGGTGAACCCCTTGGTAAAGGGTTTCGCAAGGTCGCGCGCCAGCGTCTGCGCATGGTCCGGCGGGCGGATCGCGTAATGCAGGTTGAACCCGCACAACCGGTCGAACCCGGCCTCGATCCCGCCCTCGCCACCCGCGTCGATCCGCGTGACATGCGCCGCGATGACATCGGGAATGTAGACGTTGCGCGGATGGCCCAGATAGGCGGCCCGCATGTGACCCGGATCATCCACCTGCCGCCCGACAAGGCGCGGATCATAGTGATGCGTCAGATGCGCGACGCCTGCGCGCCCGTCCCCCGCACCCCGGCGCGCCAGAACCCGGTTCAATATCGCCTCGCCCTTGCGCGAGGCCGCGATATGCAGATCGGCGTGGGGCGAAAAACAATCCCGCGCCCGCGCATCCACATAATCGATGGCAAGGCCCCGCGTCCGGCCGCGCAGCATCTCCATCCCCGCCTCGCCCAGGATCGCCCCCGTGCCCTTGAGCAGGATCACGATCCGCCCCGCCAGGCTCTCGGCAAAGGTATGCGCCCCGGCCTCTGTCTCAAGGTCGGGCAGCGCCCGCACCGTAAAGGCATAGCGCTCGCCCAGATACCGCCGCCCGATATCGGCCAGTTGATCGCAGCGCATGATCTTGGAGCCGGCGCGCCACAGACGCCTGCGACAGATGAAGACGACCTCTTGCGTCACATGCCTGCCCGCCCCGCTCTGCCCGGTGCCCTAGACGCCGACGTCGATCATCGCCCGGGCGAGGATCGGCACGGTATCGGCATTGAGACCGGCAATGTTGATCCGGCTGTCACCGATCATGTAGATCGCATGATCCTCGCGCAGCCGCTCGACCTGCTCGGGCGTCGCCCCCAGCCGCGAGAACATGCCGCGATGCTGCGCGATGAACCCGAACCGGTCAGAGCCCGAGAGCCGCTGCAACTCGCCCGCCAACTGCTCGCGCAGTTTCAGCATGCCCA
Organism: Roseovarius sp.; assembly: GCF_040219995.1. GTDB lineage: Bacteria > Pseudomonadota > Alphaproteobacteria > Rhodobacterales > Rhodobacteraceae > Roseovarius. The sequence continues at coordinate 6,153 of NZ_JAVJUC010000036.1, forward strand.
GCCGCACATCTTCCAGTTCCGCCTGCCAGTCGGCGCGCAGATCGGCATCGGTCAGTACCATGCTGACAAGGCGTGCGCCGTGATCGGGCGGAAAGGAATAGTTCTGCCGGTTGAGATAGGCGAGATTGCCCTGCGTGATCTTGCCAAGCGTGGCATCCTGCGCCACCGCCATCAGGATACCGGTGCGCTCGCGGTAGATGCCGAAATTCTTGGAACAGCTTGCCGCGATCAGCATCTCGGGACAGTTCGCCGCCACGAACCGCACCGCCGCCGCGTCCTCCTCCAGCCCGTCGCCAAAGCCCTGATAGGCGATGTCGATCATCGGCAGCGCGCCCTTGGCGTTCAAAAGCTCGACCACCGCCGCCCATTCGGTCATGTTGAGGTTGGCGCCGGTCGGGTTGTGGCAGCAGCCATGCAGCAGCACCACATCACCCGCGCGCACGCCCTCCAGATCGGTCAGCATCCCGGCGAAATCGACGGCGCAGGTGGCGCTGTCGAAGTAGCGATAATTCACCACCTCCATATCCAGATGCGCAAGAATGCTCAGGTGGTTGGGCCAGGTCGGGTCCGACACGAACACCCGCGCGCCGGGGTTCACCATCCGGACCAGCTCGAACGCCTGCCGCACGGCCCCGGTGCCGCCGGGCGTGGCGATTGTCGACACCTGATCCCGCGCCACCGCATCGCCCAGAACCAGCCCCACCATCGCATCGGTGAACGCCGGATCACCCGCCAGCGCGGTATAGGCCTTGGTGGTCTCGATCTCCCAAAGCTGCTTTTCGGCGGCCTTGACCGCGCGCATGATCGGGGTCACGCCTTCGGGTGTCTTGTAGACACCGACGCCAAGGTCGATCTTGGTCTCGCGCGGATCGTCGCGATAGGCTTGGCCCAATGCGATGATCTTGTCTGCCGGTTTTTCCTTGAGTTGCTCGAACATTATGCCTCTCCAGTGGCGACAGGCAGCGTCGGAAACGCGCCCCATTCGGTCCATGACCCGTCATAGAGCGCGTGATCGGTCTTGCCGATCCGCTCCAGCGCCAGATTGATCACCGCCGCGGTCACGCCAGAGCCGCAGGAGGTGATGACCGGCTTGGCCATATCGACCCCGGCTGCTGCAAGGATTGCGCGCAGCTCATCTGGGTCCTTCATCGTCATGTCCTCGTTCAGAAGCGAGGTATAGGGCACGTTTCTTGACCCCGGAATATGCCCGGCGCGCAGCCCCTCGCGCGGTTCCGGCGCCTCGCCGCGATAGCGCGCGGCAGCGCGGGCATCGAGGATTTCATAATCGCCCAGCTTGGCGGCGGCTGAGACCTGCGTGACGTCCTTCACCATGTGGTTCTGACGCCGCACCGTCATGTGCCGGTCGCGGATCACCGGCGGCATGTCCTCGATGGCGCGCCCCTCGGCCTGCCATTTCGGAAATCCGCCATCCAGAACGGCGATATTCTCCTGCCCCATCAACCGGAACAGCCACCAGACCCTTGCTGCGGAAAACAGCCCCTTGGCGTCATAGACCACCACCTGATGCCCGTCGCCCACGCCCATGGCGCGCAGCTTCGACATGAATTTCTCGACCGGCGGGGCCATGTGCGGCAGGTCCGAGCGCGCATCGCTGATCTCGTCGATATCGAAAAACCGTGCGCCGGGGACATGCCCGGCCTCGTATTCGGCGCGCCCGTCGCGCCCCTCGGCGGCCATGAACATGGTGCCGTCCAGAATGCGCAGGTCGGGGTCCTTCATATGGGCCGCCAGCCAATCAGTGGAAACAAGGGTTTTCGGATCATCAGTGGCCATATGCGCCCCCCGGGTTCAGACCCTGTCTGACTACAGTCTGACGGCGCAGAGGGCAAGACCGGCCACCGTCGCACCCGGCCCGGCGCAACACTTACCTGAACAGCATTTTGCGGATCATCCCGAGGGCCAGCATCACCGCGCCCCCGCCCAAGGCTCCCGCGACGATCACAACCGTGAGAACACCCGTATCACCGCCCCCGGCCAGCCCCGCCAGATCGCCCGCCCCGGCCATCGCCATCAGCTGCGCGGCACTCCCGCCGCCCAGAACACCGGCCAGCGAATTGCCAATGGTGCCAAGGCTCATGGGCTTGAGCAGACCGCCCGCGATATTGCCGCCCACGGCCCCGGCGATCAGGCTCAGGATCAGTTCCATTTCAGGCTCCTCCGATGACCCCGCGACCGGGGCGCGTCCCCGCTCACAGCCCCTCTTTCAGCAATCTCTGCTTCTGCCGGTTCCAGTCGCGCTTGGCATCAGTCGCCCGCTTGTCGTGGTTCTTCTTGCCCTTGGCGATCCCGATCTTCAGCTTGGCGATGCCGCGATGATTGAAATACAGCACCAGCGGCACCAGCGTCATGCCCTTGCGCTGCGTCTCGCTCCAGAGCTTGGAAAGCTCCTTTTTAGACGCCAGCAACTTGCGCCGCCGCTTTTCGTCATGGCCGAAGGTCTTGGCCTGCTCGTAGGGCGCGATATAGGAATTCACCAGCCACAACTCGCCATTCTCCACCATCGCATAGCTCTCGGCGATATTGGCACTGTTGACGCGCAGCGATTTCACCTCCGAGCCTTCCAGAATGATCCCGCATTCCAGATCGTCCTCGATGGCATAATCATAGCGTGCCCGCCGGTTCTCGGCGATCACCTTGTAGTTCGGATTTTCCTTTGCCTTGGCCATCCGGTCCTCCTATCGCCGCACGCATCCACTGTCCAGCGGACCCATCGGTCAGGCCAGCGGATCAGGGGCGATGTTGCCACCACAGACCAGCACCGCGACCCGCTCGCCCGGCTCGGGGACATAGGCACCGCACAAGAGCGCGGCAAGGGCGGTGGCCCCCGCAGGCTCCACCAACTGCCGCATCTCGCGCCACAACAGCGCCTGCGCATCGGTGATCGCGGAATCGGGCACCAACACGCTACGGATACCCTGCGCCTGCGCCAGACCATGGCAGATATCCCCGATCCGCCGCGCGCCCAGCGCATTGGCCGCCACCCCCGACACCTCCACATCGACCGGCCCACCGGCGGCCAGCGCGGCATGAAGCGCGCAAGAGGTCTCCGGCTCCACCGCCACAACCTTGCGCCGCCCCTCCAGCCAGCCCAGCGCCCCGGCAATCAGCCCGCCACCGCCCACGGCGATCAGCACCGTATCGGCCGATAACCCCTGATCCTCCCATTCCGCCATTACCGTGCCCTGACCGGCAACCGTCGCCTCGGCGTCATAGGGATGCACCTGCATGGCCCCGGTGGCGGCCTGCCATTCGGCGGCGCGCTCGGCGGCCTCGGCATAGGCACCGGGCACCACCGTCAGATCCGCGCCCTGCGCCCGGATGAGCGCGATCTTCGCCGGGCCCGCGATCTCGGGCACGTAGATGCGCGCCCGGTGCCCCAGCGCCGCCGCCGCATGGGCCACCGCTGCGCCGTGATTGCCGCCCGACGCGGCAACGATCCCCGCCTCCGGCACCTCGGCCTGCAACAGCGTGTTGAACGCCCCGCGTGCCTTGAAACTTCCGGTATGCTGCATCTGCTCCAGCTTGAGCGCAACCTCTCGGCCCGCGACCGGCGTGCGCCGCACATGCCCCGCGATCCGCGTCCCCGCCTGAGAAATCAACGCCTGCCATGCCATCGCTCACACCTCTTTGCCTTTTCTTGCCCGAGCAAAGCCTATACGCCTGATATAAAAGACCCAAGCAAGGATCGCATGCGATGAAAGACGACCGCCTGAGCCAGTTCCGCGATGCCCATTCGGACCGGTCCACCGCCGAGCAGGTGCCAGATACCGCCCAGACCCGCGCCCCCGCCTATCGTCTTGCCTTTGCCGACGACGATTTCCTCTGCCGGGATGAGCTGCGCCCCGTGCGCCTGCAACTCGAACTCCTGAAACCCGAAATGATCCTGAACGAGCGCGGCATTCAAAGCACCGTCGTCCTCTTCGGCGGCGCACGCATTCCGGAACCCGCCCACAAGGACACCGCCCGCACCAAGACGCTCGCCGATCTCTCGCGCTACTATGACGAGGCGCGCAAATTCTCGCGCCTGATGACCGAAAAATCCATGAGCACCTATGGCCGCGAATTCGTGATCGCCACCGGCGGCGGGCCGGGGGTGATGGAGGCCGGCAATCGCGGCGCGGCGGATGCGGGCGGGGCCTCGATCGGCCTCAACATCGTGTTACCGCATGAACAGGCCCCCAATGAGTATGTCACCCCCGGCCTGTGCTTCAACTTCCACTATTTCGCGATCCGCAAGATGCATTTCCTGATGCGCGCCCGCGCCATCTGCGTCTTTCCCGGCGGGTTCGGGACCCTCGACGAGACCTTCGAGGCGCTCACCCTTATTCAGACCGACCGCATGACCAAGGTGCCGTTCCTGCTCTTCGGCGAGGCATTCTGGCGCAAGATCATCAACTGGGACGCCCTGTCAGAGGCCGGCACGATCAGCGCCGAGGATCTCGACCTCTTCCGCTTTGTCGAAACCGCCGACGAGGCGATGGAGATCATCGAGAACTGGCCCGAGGCCTGACGCGCCGCCCACCCGCGCGCCTCAGATGATCTCGTCCTCATCATAGAGCGGCACGGCGTCGATATGGGCGCTGATGCCTTCGGCGGCGGCCTCGGCGCGGGGGGTTTCGGCGACGTGAAACAATGCATCCCCCTCATAGACCACCGGCATGTTGGTGCGCCCGATGATGATGCCGCTCTCTTCGGCCACGACCTCATTCTCGATATCGCCAAAGGCATTGGCGACCGCCCCCAGCACGGTGCCCGGCTGCACCGCGTCACCAACCGCGAGATAGCCGCGAAACAGCCCGCCGCGCGGCGCCCGATACCAGGTCGAACTGCGCGCGCGGATCGGCTGACCCTTGGCGCGCGGCACGCCCTTGGCGCCGACCATCCTCAGATGCCGCATGACCCGCAGAATGCCCGACACGCCCGCCCGCGCGGCAAACTCGTCAAACCGCAACCCCTCGCCACCCTCGTAAAGCAGCACGTCGACACCCGCCTCCTCTGCCGCCATCCGCAGCGAGCCCTCGCGCAGCTTCGACTCCATCATCACCGGCGCGCCGAACGCGCGCCCCAATTCCTCCAGCCGGTCATTGCCGGGCGTCAGGCGAAGCTGCGGCAGGTTGGTGCGGTGAATGGCCGCCGAATGCAGGTCGATGCCCACATCCGCGCGCATCACCACCTCATGCATGAAGATATGCGCCAGTTGCGACGCCATCGACCCCTCGCTCAGCCCCGGAAACACCCGGTTCAGATCGCGCCGGTCCGGCAGATAGCGCGAATGATTGAGAAACCCGAACGTGTTGACGATCGGCACCGCCAGCAGCGTGCCCGCCATCGAATTGAGAGGCGCGGCACGCAACAAACGTCGCACGATCTCGACGCCGATCACCTCGTCCCCGTGAATCGCCGCCGAGACGAACATCACCGGGCCCGCGCGTTTACCATGCACCACCTCGACCGACAGGTGGACCGGCGTGTGATTGGACAGCGTGCTGACCGGAATATCGACGCGGGCGCGGGTGCCCGGCGCCACGGTGGCACTGCCGATCTCGAAGGGTTTACGCTTTGCCATGCCATCCTCTCGTCCGTCTTGCTGGTGCAGGCTTAGGCAATCCGCGCAGTGCTGTCCATGCCACGCCCCGCTTGATCCCCGACCCCGCGCCCGGCTATGGCAGATGGAACCCGAGCGAAAGCGCCGCATGCCCTCTGCCCCGCCCCTCGTCTGCCCTGTCTGTCGCGCGCCTGATCCCGCGCCATTCGGCATGTTCGACGGCTTGGGATACTGGCGCTGCGATGAATGTCAGGCGCGCGGGTTGAATCCCGCGCATCACCCCGATGCCGCAACCGAGCACGCGGAATATGACAAACACCAGAACGACATCCACGATCCCGGCTACCGCGCGTTTCTCGACCGGCTCGCCGCCCCGCTCAGGGCCCGGCTGACCCCCACCGCACAGGGCCTCGATTACGGCTGCGGCCCCGGCCCGGCACTGGCGCATATGCTGCGTGAGGCCGGGCATGACATGGCGGTTTATGATCCGTTTTATGCGCCCGACGCGGGCGTGCTCAACGCGCAGTATGATTTCATCACCTGCACCGAAGTGGCCGAGCATTTCCACACCCCAGCCGAGGAATTCGACCGATTAGGCGCGATGCTCCGCCCCGGCGGCTGGCTCGCACTGATGACCACCTTCCAGACCGAGGACGCGCGCTTTGCCACTTGGCACTACCGCATGGACCCGACCCATGTGGTCTTCTACCGCGCCGCGACGCTTGCGCATATCGCCGCCCTGCGCGGCTGGACATGCGAGATCCCGCGCAAGGACGTGGCGCTGATGCAGGTGCCGCGACCATGACCAGCGCGCTGCACGAGGCACGGCTGGCGGCGGTGGTCGCGGCAGTCGCAGAGACGGGCGCGCGCACGGTGCTCGATCTCGGCTGCGGCTCGGGCGATCTGATCCTGCGGCTGGCCCCCTTGGCTACGATCACCCGGATCACCGGGCTCGACCTCGACCTGCCAGCCCTGCGCGCCTTGCAGGCACGGCTGGACGACCTGCCCGACGCCGCACGGGGCAAGGTGCAGATCGCCCATGCCTCGATGACCGCCCGGCATGCCGCCCTGCGCGGCTATGAGTGCGCCTGCCTCGTGGAAACCATCGAGCATCTGCCGCTCGCGGATCTCAACCGGCTGGAGCGGGCGCTCTTCGGCGACATGCGCCCCCGCCACGTCATCGTGACCACCCCCAATGCCGAGTATAACCCGGTTCTGGGCGTGCCTACGCACCGCTTCCGCCACCCCGGCCATCATTTCGAGTGGACGCGCGACCGGTTCGGCCAATGGGCCGACGGCGTGGCCGCGCGCAACGGCTATGACGTCACGCGCCGCGATGTCGGCGGTGTGCATCCCACCCTTGGCGGCGCAAGCCAGATGGCGCTTTTCAGGCGTAGCGCGTGATGAAATTGCGCAGGATACGCTCGGGCGCATGCACCTCCGCCGCGCGGCACATGGCGATCAGCTCATCGGCGGTCTCGGGCGGGAAATAACCCTTGTGACGATAGATGCGGATGCGCGTCTCGAACCCTGCGGCATCGGCCTCGGGGTGGAACTGCGTCGCGTAGACATTCGCGCCATGCCGCACCATCTGATAGGGGCAGGTCGGCGAGGCGACCAGATGCACGCAGCCCTCCGGCAGATCCTGCAACGCCTCCTTGTGACCCACGAAAGCGGCAAAGCGACCCGGGATACCCTCCAGCAGCGGATCGTCAGCGGCCCCGGGCGCGACGGTGCAATCGGCGGTGCCCACCGGCTCGCCATATGCGCGCTTGGCGACATCGCCACCCAGATGCTTGCCGAGGATGCCGATCCCGTAGCAACACCCCAGAAACGGAATATCCTCACCGGTGATGCGCGGCATCAGCGACAGCACGGCGGCCTCGATCCGGGCCTCCTGCGGGGTCTTGTCCTCGGGCGCGTCGCTGACACAGCCGGGGCCGCCGCCGACGATCACCCCGGCATAATCCGCCAGCCGCAGGTCAGACGGCAAATCCTGCTGATCCAGCCGGATACGATGGGTCTGCGCGGCCTCCAGCCCGCCCTTGCGCAGGATCGCGGCATACTCGTCATCCGCCGCCTCGGTTTCGGGGCGCAGTTGCAGGATGAGAAAGGGCTTGGTCACGGGGCGTCTCCTCGGGCTGTTCACTGGTTGCCCCGCAACGCACGCGCCGTCAAGCCGCCACCTTGACGCCGACGCCACCCGGGATAGGCTGCGCGCACGTCGAAAAGGACCACACCATGCCCGGGACATCGCACACACGGCCGCATACGGCATGACCCGCTCGCTCAGCCTTGCGGCCTATCTCGCCTATGCACGGCGCGCCGGGCCATCCCCCACCCCCCCCGAAACACCCCGGCCCGACGGCGCGGTGATCTGGGCGCACGCGGTGGATGCGGCCCGCGCCGACACGCTCATTCATCTGGCCAAACGGCTGACCCAGACCCGGCCCGGGCTGCACATGGTGCTGACCGCCACCGTGCCCGAACCGCGCCGCAGACGCGTCGGCGGCACAGTGATCTGGCAAACCCTGCCCGAGGATAACGTGCCCGCCGCAGAGGTGTTTCTGGATCACTGGCAGCCCGATATCTGCCTCTGGACCGGGGGGGACCTGAAACCTGCACTGATGGTCTGCGCCGCGCGCAAGGACATTCCGCTCTATCTGGTGGATGCCGACGAGACCCTGCTGGAGCGTCCGGTCTGGCGCTGGTTTCCCGATCTGCCACGCGCCGTGCTGGGCAGTTTCACCGAGATCCTCGCGCGCAGCGAAGCGGCGGCGCGGCAGGTGCGCCGCCTTGGCGCACCCGAACGGATCGTGAGCGTGACCGGACCATTTCAGGAAGGCGCGCTGACCCTGCCGTTCAATCCCTCGGACCGCGAGGAGATGGCCGTGATGCTGCTTGGCCGACCGGTCTGGCTGGCAGCGATGGTGCAGGTGGACGAGCTTGACACGATACTGGCCGCACATCGCGAGGCTAGCCGCGTCGCACATCGCTGCCTGTTGGTGATCGTGCCCGATGACCCGGCCGACAGCCTCAACATACGGCAGCGTCTGGATAGCGAGGGCTGGCGCTATGTCACCTGGTCCGAGGGCGAAATGCCGAGTGAGGCCACGCAGATCGTGCTGGCCGACACGCGCGGCGAGATGGGGCTGTGGTACAGGCTCGCGCCGATCACCTTCATGGGCTCCTCGCTGGTCTCGGGCGAATACGGCCGCGATCCGAACGAGCCTGCGGCGCATGGCTCGGCCATTCTTTACGGGCCCAACGTGGCCCGCTACCTGCACCGCTATTCCCGCTATGCCGAAGCGGGTGCCGCACGCATCGTGCGCGACACCGACACGCTGTCGGGCGCCGTGCAACGGCTGATGCCACCCGACCAATCCGCCGCCATGGCGCATGCGGCGTGGGACGTAGCCTCCAAGGGGGCGGCGGTAACCGACCGGATCGTGGACATGCTGCTCGACCGTCTCGACCGGCAGGACGCCGCAAGATGAAGGCACCCGGCTTCTGGTTCACGCCTCCCGACCGCCCCGATCCGCGCGCGCGGCTGCTGGCCCCTCTGGGCTGGCTCTATGGCCGGATCACCGCGCGCCGCGCGAACCGCGCGCCCGACTGGCGCGCACCCGTGCCGGTGATCTGCGTCGGCAACCTCAACGCGGGCAGCACCGGCAAAACCCCGACCGTGCAGGCGCTGGTCACGCTGTTACAGGACCGCGGGCGCAAGCCGGTGATCCTGTCGGACGGTCACGGCAAGCGACTGAGCGGACCGGTGGCGGTGGACCCCGCATACCATACGGCAGCGGATGTTGGCGATGAGGCGCTGCTTGCCGCCGCCTTCGCCCCGACATGGACCGCCCGTGACCGCGCGGCGGGGGCGCAGGCGATCATGGCGCAGGCGCTGGCCAGCGGCGCAGAGATCGACTGCATCGTGATGGATGACGGTCACCAGAACCCGCAGCTTTCCAAGGACCTGTCCCTAATCGTGGTGGATGCGGTCAAGGGCTTCGGCAACGGCCGCTGCCTGCCGGCGGGGCCTTTGCGAGAGCCTGTTCCATCAGGCCTGAAGCGGGCTGACCTGCTGCTGTCCATCGGACCACAGGCGGCGCAGGAGACCTTTCAGGCGGCATGGGGCAACCTGCTCAACCTGCCAAACATACGTGCACGTATGGAACCATTACAGACCGGCATGGACTGGCGCGGCGCGCGGCTTCTGGCCTTCGCCGGGATCGGCCATCCCGAGAAATTCTTCGCCACGCTGCAAGGCCTCGGGGCCGATCTGGTGCGCGGCGAGGCGCTGGAGGATCACCAGCCTCTGACCACCGCGCTGATGGCCCGCCTGACGCGCGAGGCACAGCTGCGCGGCGCGCAGTTGGTCACCACCGAAAAGGACGCGGTGCGCCTGCCGCCCGAATTTCGACGTCAGGTCCTCAGCCTTCCGGTGCGGCTGAATATCCAGGATCACGCCCCGCTCGACGCGGCACTCCGCCGCGTCGGGCTGTGACAGGCGGCCTTACTCGGCGAGTTTCTCGTCGATGATGCCCTTGAGCTCGTCATAGGCCATGTTGGAATATTTCTGCTCGTTGATGATCAGCGTGGGCGTCGAATTCACCTCATGCGCCTCGGCGTTTTCCTGATACCACGCGACCAGCGCCTTGGCCTTGGCCTCGTCATTCAGGCAGGCATCGAGCGCATCCGGCTCGATCCCCGCGACCTTGCCGATACGGCGCAGGTTCTCGGCGATCTCGGCGGGCTGTCCAGTGGTCCATTCGCGCTGCTGCTCATAGAGCATGTCAGAGATGCCAAAGAATTTCTCTTCCCCACCGCAGCGCGCCACCATCGAGGCCCACAGACCGAACCGGTCGAAATACACATCACGGTAGATGAAATGCACCTTGTCGGTGTCGATATAATCCGCCTTCAACTCCTTGAGCGGACCGGTGTGGAAACTGGCGCAATGCGGGCAGGTGAAGGACGCATATTCGATGATCGTCACCTTGGCGTCTTCGGGGCCCATCGTCATTTCGGTGATCTGCGAGGTATCGGCGTCCTGCGCCTGAACGGGGCCTGCAAGCATGGCAAGGGCCAACGCCCCGGTTGCGATCAGTTGTTTCATCATCTCACCTTTGTCTGTTCGAAAGTTCAGCGTTGCGATCTGGCTAATACGTTGCGCGCCAGCGATTCCAGCGCCGTGCGCAACCCGTCATCACTCACCGGCGCGGCCAGTTCACTGGCGGCACGGGCGGTTTCCGGGGCGGGGGCCACAGCGGCCTTGGTCTTTGGGCGGTGATTGAAATCGACCTGCCCGTCGGCAAACCCGGTGGAGGCCGTCTGGGTGATGCGGATGCGCGAGATCGCATTGTAGCCGTAGACGGCATTGACCCGCTCGCGCAGCTTTTCCTTCTGCATCTCCAGCATCGGGGCCTGCGCTCCGGTGGTTAGCACGGTCAGCGTCGCGCCCATCCCCTGCCGGGCATAAGAGACCTCGACCGGCCGGGCGATGGCAGCGATATCCTCGCCCGCAATCTCGGCCCAATGGGTCAGCAGGCGCGACTGCGCGAACCCGCGCGTTTCCGAGGCACGGCGAATGCTGGGCTGGAGCAGCGCCGAGGTGCGCTTGAACCCGTATGTCGTCTGCTTTCGGCTGGCCATGCTTGGCACCCTCCTCATTGGCGCTAATCTATGCCATGTGAGCCGGGATGCCAGACCTGATTGAGAGATGGGTAATAAACTATGCGTTATGCCGCCGATCCGCATGACTTGCTGCGCTGGTATGACGCCCATGCTCGCGACCTGCCGTGGCGTGTCTCACCCGCCGACCGCGCGGCAGGCGTGCACCCCGATCCCTATCGTATCTGGCTGAGCGAGGTGATGCTGCAACAGACCACCGTCGCCGCCGTAAAGGCGTATTTCGAGCGGTTCACCACGCTCTGGCCCACCGTGACCGATCTGGCGGCGGCCCCGGATGCGCAGGTGATGGGCGAATGGGCCGGGCTCGGATATTACGCCCGCGCCCGCAACCTGCTGAAATGCGCGCGCGTGGTGGCGGCTGAGCATGGCGGCACCTTCCCCGACACGCGCGCCGGGCTGATGGACCTGCCGGGCATCGGCCCCTATACTGCGGCGGCCATAGCCGCGATTGCCTTCGACCGCTCCGAGGTGGTGGTTGACGGCAATGTCGAGCGGGTGATGGCCCGCCTGCATGACATTCACACCCCCCTGCCCAAGGCCAAGCCGGACCTGACCGAGGCGGCGGCAGCGCTGACCCCCGAATCGCGCCCCGGCGATTACGCACAGGCGGTGATGGATCTCGGTGCCACGATCTGCACACCGAAATCGCCGGCCTGCGGCCTCTGCCCGTGGATGCAGACCTGCGCGGCGCGCCGCGCGGGCACGGCGGCGGACCTGCCCCGCAAGACCCCGAAAAAGCCCAAGCCGACCCGCTTGGGCTATGCCTATGTCGCCCGCCGCAGCGATGGCGCCTGGCTGCTCGAGGAACGCCCCGACAGCGGCCTTCTGGGCGGCATGCTGGGCTGGCCCGGCAGTGACTGGAACGACGCGCCCGCGCCCGCACCGCCGATGAACGCCGACTGGCACATGATCGACGCCGAGGCACGGCACACCTTCACCCATTTTCACCTGCGATTGAGGATTCTCGTGGCAGAGGTAGCGCCGCACAGCACGCCCGAGCGCGGCACCTTCCACCCGCAGCACAGCTTTCGCCCCGCCCATCTGCCCACCGTGATGCGCAAGGTATTCGATCTTGCGCAGAACGCGCTTGCGGATACAATCTGAACCAATCGGTCTAGCCGAACCAAGGAGTGTATCATGATCCCTGCCCCGCAGGTCGCCAGGCTCAGCCAGGCCATGCCGTTCTGGATGTCGCTGCTGCTCATTCCGGTGGCCATCCTCGGCGCGCTCCACGGCGGCTGGACGGTGATCCTGCTGCCAGTGGTGACGTGGTATTTCTTTTCCATCCTCGACGCGTTCCTCGGCCTCTACACCGACAACGCCGATCTCGACACGCGCGAGGATCAACTGACGTGGTACAAGGCGATCACGCTGATCTGGGCGCCGCTGCAATTCGGCCTGCTCTTCTGGATGATCTGGTATGTCACCGGGCCCGGCGACGCGCATCTGTCGGCGTTGGAGACCATCGTGCTGTTTTTCGGCGTCGGGGTCATCACCGGCACTGTGGGAATCAATTACAGCCACGAACTGATGCACCAAAAGGACCGGGGCGAGCGGCTTCTCGGCGATCTGCTCTTGGCGATGGTGCTCTATTCGCATTTCCGCTCGGAACATCTGCAGGTGCATCACCGCCATGTCGGCACCCCGCGCGATCCGGTGACGGCGCGCTATAACGAGGGGTTCCACCGTTTCTTTCCGCGCGTGCTCAAGGGCAGTTTCCTGTCTGCCTTCCGCGCCGAGCGCGACATGCTCGCGCGCAAGGGACGGCCCTGGCACGATCCGAAAAACCCGTTCTTTCGCTATTGGGCTTTGCAGGGGTTCATGGCCCTGCTGGCCGTTCTGGTCGGCGGCTGGACGGGCCTCGCGCTCTTTGTCTGGCAGGCCTTCATCGCCATCTGGCAGCTGGAACTGGTCAACTATATCGAGCATTACGGCCTGACCCGCAAACATCTGGGCAATGGCAAATATGAACACGTCCAGCCGCGCCACAGCTGGAACGCCGCGCACAAGGCGTCGAACTGGCTGCTGATCAACCTGCAACGCCATTCCGATCATCACTACAAGCCCGACCGCCGCTTTCCGCTGTTGCAGAATTATACCGAGGCGGACGCCCCGCAACTGCCCTATGGCTATCCGTTGATGACCATGGCGGCGATGGTGCCGCCCGTCTGGCGCCGGGTGATGAACCCCCGCGTGCGCCGCTGGCGACAGATGTATTACCCTGAGATCACCGACTGGCGGCCCTATAACCGGGCTCAGAACCCGGTGCCGCGCTAGACGGGGTGACGCCGTCACGCGTCAGGACCAAGGCAAGAAAATTTAAAACTTTCTTGTCAGGAGTTTTCTCAAAATTCCGCCGCTGGACAGCCGCCGTATTCGAGCCCCGTCAGGCCGCCGCCTGATCCAGCAAATGCCCCGTCTTCACGTAAATCAGACAGCCCTCATCGGAAAACGGCGTATGCTCGGACAGATGCGGGCTGCGCAGCCACGTCCCGGCGGGATAGTCGCCATGCTCATCCTGAAACGTCCCCTCCAGCACGAAAATCTCTTCGCCACCCCAATGGCGATGCGTGTTGAACCGCGTGCCGGGGGCCCAACGGACAAGCGCCACGTTCTCGTTCACCGCCGAATGCAGCGGCAGCACGCTCAGTCCCTCGACCTGACCGGGCCGAAACTCGGCCTCATTCGTGTCGATATGGAACTGTTCGGTATCCAAGGGGTCGAACTGATGCAGCTTCACCAGGATGGTGCAGCCCTCGCGCGTATGCGGCTTGTGCCGCGTGCCGATGGGATTGCGCACATAGGTGCCCGCCGGATAGTCCCCCGACTCGTCCGAGAACACCCCGTCAAGCACCAGATATTCCTCACCACCGCCATGGGTATGCGCGTCGAACCACGAATCAGGCGCAAACCGCACGATGGTCGTGGCACGCGCCACCTCGTCGCCAATCCGGTCGAGCATCATCCGCTCCACCCCGCCTGCCGGCGATTGAACCCAGTCGTAATCCTCGGGCCGGATCACGACCCGCTGAGAGAAATCGGCATTCAGGCGCATATGTCAGTCCTCCTGAACCGGAAATAAGCGCCAGCCCCGCAAATTCAAGCGGCGTTCATCGCCGCCCGGGCCTCGGAAAACGACAACAGCCGCCGGGCCTTTTCGTCCCAAAGATGCAGCCGCGCATTGGCAAGGCTCTCACGGATGGTCATCCGGTTGATCTGCGCGAGATGGGTGTGATCGCGCAGCACCTCGGGCAGGCGGTAAAACGGGATCCGGCTGTTGACGTGATGGACGTGGTGAATGCCGATATTGGCGCTCAGCCATTGCAGCCAGCCGGGCAGCACGTAATGCGAACTGCCCTCAAGGGCGGCATCGTGCAATTGCCAGTTTTCCTCGGCCTCCCAATGGGTGGTCTCGAACTGATGCTGCACGTAAAACAGCCAGACCCCCGCCGTCGCCGCAAGCACGGTCGAGGGCAGGAAGATCAGCAGGATCGGCATCAGCCCCCCGAACCAGGCGACAAGCGCCAACACCACCAGAAGCACGGCATTGGTCGCCATCGCGCTGAACCAATACCGCCCACGGCCCATGAAGCCGAGCGGCAGCCGGTTCTCCAGCAGGAAGATATAACCCGGCCCCAGCCCGAACAGCACCACCGGGTTGCGATAGAGCCGGTATTTCAGCCGCTGAAACGGCGTCAGGGCCGCATATTCCGCCACCGTCAGGGTATGGATATCGCCAATCCCGCGCCGCCCCAGATTGCCCGAGGAACTGTGATGGATCGAATGCGAATGCCGCCAGACGTCATAGGGCGTGAGCGTCACCACCCCAAGCGCGCGCCCCAGCCAGTCATTCAGTGTCCGGCTCTTGAAGAATGCGCCATGACCGCAATCATGCTGGATCGCGAAAAGACGCAACAGGAACGGCGCCGCGCAGAGCGCCAGCACAAGGGTCAGCGCATAGCTGACCGACAGCGCCCACCAGGCCATCCCCCACAGCGCCAGGAACGGCACAAGGGTGACAGCCAGCTCAAAGGCGGCGCGCGGCGAGCTCGGCTCGCGATACTTCGCGAGGAGCTGCGCCCACTCCCTGCCAGCCCGTGTTACGGGCTGCGGCAGGACGGGATTGGAATGATCGGGCATGTGCCTGCTTTTTTTATCTCGATGGCGAACTGAATAGAGGATTGGCGGGCGTTTGCAAACGCTGCATTGCCCCAAGCCCTGCGCTATTTGACCACGGCTCGGCTTTTGCGGCCCCTTGTCTCACGTCAAAGCCCCGCAGGGTGCACCCGCGGGGCCTTGAATTTTACTTCCGTCCCATGGACCGCTCAGCTGGTCTTCTTGCCCTTGATCGGGGCCCAGATCCGCTTGTTGGTCAGGTAAAGCAGCACCGACAGCACGGTGAGGAAGATCACACCCGACAGGCCCGCATGCTTGCGCGCCATCATCTTGGGTTCCGCCGTCCACATCAGGAACGCCGCCACATCCTCGGATTGTTGCTCAAGCGTCGCCTCGGTGCCGTCGTCATACTCGACATCGTCGCCCCAGAGCGGCTGCGCCATCGCAATCCAACTGCCGGGCACGGTCGGGTGACCATGCTCGTCCTTGCATTCGTCGGGATAGCCACCGGCGGTGAAGGCGGCGTTATAGCTGCCTTCGAAATCTTCCGGCGCGCATTCCGGCGGCTCTTCATAACCAACCATCAGCGAGTAGATGTATTCCGCCCCGCCCATGCCCTTGAAGAGCTGCGCCAGACCGGTGCCATAAGGCCCGTGGAACCCGGCCCGCTTTTTCGCCATCAGCGACAGGTCAGGGGCGTTCTCCAGTTGCGACCCGGGGAAATGATCCACCGGCTTGGCCGCCCGATAGTCGTCGATCTCCTCATCAAAGACCTCGAACTGCCCGGCATAGGCGCGCATCTGGTCGTCGGGCAGGTGCGGCCCGCCCTCATCCGCCAGCGTGCGCAGCGGCACGTATTGCAGCCCGTGGCAGGCCGCACAGATCTGCGTGTAGACCTTGAGACCGCGCTGAAGCTGGTTCTGGTCGAACTTGCCGAACGGCCCCTCGAAGGAAAAGTCGACATCCTCGATATGCGCCTCTCCCCCGGCAGCCAACGCGCCACCGGCCGAAAGGGACAGCGCCACGAGGGCCGCAATGCCTGTTTTCTTGAACATTGTCATCCGTCCTTTCTTATTCGGCAGGCGTTTCGGCCTTGCCATAATGCGCATCGAAGTCCTCTTCGATGGTGGCAGGCTGCGCCTCGGGTTTCTCGATCACGCCAAGCAGCGGCAGGATCACCAGGAAGTAGGCGAACCAATAGGCCGACCCGATCAGCGAGATGGTGGAATAAGGCGGCTCCGCGGGCATCGCCCCGGCCCACATCAGGACCACAAAGTCGATGCAGAGCAGACCGAACCACCATTTGAACATCGGCCGGTAGCGCCCGGAGCGCACCGAGGAGGTATCAAGCCACGGTGCCAGCGCCATCACCGCGATCGCGCCGAACATCGCCAGCACGCCGAAGAACTTGGCGTCGATGATCCCGCCGGTGATCCAGCTTGCGAACATCACCACCCACACGTCCGAGGTAAAGGCGCGCAGGATTGCGTAGAACGGCAAGAAGTACCATTCCGGCACGATATGCGCAGGCGTCACCAGCGCGTCGGCCTCGATATAGTTGTCGGGGTGGCCCAGGTAGTTGGGCATGAAGCCGACGATCGCGAAGAAGACGACCATGATCACGGCAAGCGCAAACAGGTCCTTGATCACGAAATAGGGCCAGAACGGAACCGTGTCCTTCTCGGCCTCGGCCTTTGACGTGCGGCGCACGTCAACACCGGTCGGGTTGTTGTTGCCCGTGGTGTGGAAGGCCCAGATATGCAGCGCCACCAGCGCCGCGATCACGAAGGGCAGCAGGTAGTGCAGCGAGAAGAAGCGGTTGAGCGTCGCGTTGTCCACCGCCGGCCCACCCAGAAGCCATGTCTGGATCGCATCGCCGATGAAGGGAATGGCACCGAAGAGACCGGTAATCACCGTGGCCCCCCAGAACGACATCTGACCCCAGGGCAGAACGTAGCCCATGAAGGCGGTGCCCATCATGGCAAGGTAGATCAGCATGCCGATGATCCACGTGACCTCGCGCGGGGCCTTGTACGACCCGTAATAGAGACCACGGAAGATGTGCAGGTAGACCGCCACAAAGAACAGCGACGCGCCGTTCATGTGCAGGTAGCGGATGAAATGCCCGCCATTCACGTTGCGCATGATATGCTCGACCGAGGCAAAGGCCATGTCGACATGCGGCGTGTAATGCATTGCGAGGATGATGCCGGTGACGATCTGCAACACAAGGCAGAAGGTCAGGACAATCCCCCAGATCCACATCCAGTTGAGGTTCTTGGGGGTGGGAATCATGATGGTGTCATAGAGCAGCCCGACGATGGGCAGACGGTTATGCAGCCATTTCTGACCGCTCGTCGTGGGCTCGTAATGATCGTGTGGAATTCCGGACATGTGCGCGTTTCCTTATCCCAGTTGGATCGTCGTATCGTCGACGAATTCGGCCACGGGAATCCAGAGGTTCTCGGGCGCGGGGCCTTTGCGGATGCGTCCCGCCGTGTCGTAGTGAGAGCCGTGGCAGGGGCAGAACCAGCCGCCGAAGTCACCGGCGCCATCCCCGATGGGCACGCAGCCCAGGTGGGTGCAGACGCCGATCATCACCAGCCATTCGCCCGCCTCGTCCAATGTGCGGTTCTGATCGGCAGCGTCCAGCGACATATTGTTGCGGTTCTGCGCATTCTGATCGGGCAGGGCCGACAGTTCGACCGCGCGCGCGGCCTCGATTTCCTTTTCCGTGCGGCGACGGATGAAGACCGGCTTGCCGAGGAACTTGACGCTGATCTGCGAGCCCGGATCGACCCCGGCCACATCGACGCGGATCGAGGACAGGGCCTGCACATCCGCCGACGGGTTCATCTGATTGACCAGCGGCCAGATGGCCGCCCCTGCGGTGACGGCACCTGCGCCTGCGGTGGCGTAGTAGAGGAAATCCCTCCGGGTGCCTTCGTGATCTTCTGCGTGGGACACGAGGTTTACTCCATTATATCAGCGCCGCTTGCGGCCTCATACGGTGTTCGGGCCACAGGATTCCCGCGACCGCTCTGCCCGGCTATTTAGCGGGGGTTTCCGCACCCGTCCAGCCTCCATTGCCCCAAGATGGGGTCAGAGCGCGCATCTGTCGCGCTTGTTTTCCCGCCAGCATGCGGTCACGCGGCCTCCGGCGCGGTCAGCGCCATGCTCTCGCGGGTGGAAAACCCGGCATACCAGGCCTCCAGCGCCGGTCGCCCCGCGCGCCAGCCCCGCGCCTCATGTCGGAAATCGAGATAGCCCAGCGCGCAACCCATGGCGATATGGCTCATGTCGAGCGGTCCCGCCAGATGGCTCATCCAGCGCGCCTCGACCGCATCGAGCGCCCGGGCGATCTTGCCCCATTGCGCCTCGACCCAAGGCGCATATTGCATCTCCTCGGGGCGAAACCGCGCCTCGTAGGTCATCAGCACGGCGGCGTCCATCATCCCCTCGGCGGTGGCCTCCAGCGTCAGCACCTCCCACAGCCGGGTTTGCGGATAAAGCCCGCCCCCCGCCATGTCATCGAGATAACGGGTGATCACCCGGCTGTCATAGAGCGTGGCCCCGCCCTCACGGACCAATGCCGGGATCTTGCCCAGCGGATTGGCCGAGGCAGCCTGAGGGTCGGTCTCCAGCGGTGTGGTGGCGAGATTCACCACCGTGACCTGATCACCCAGCCCCGTCTCAAGCAGCAGGACGCGCACCTTGCGCACGAACGGAGACAGCGGAGAGGCGATAAGTTGCATGGCTCGGATCCTGTGAATGATGGCACAGGCCAGACGCTAGGTGGCGGCAACCTGAGTGTAAAGCGGGATCGCCCTCGCGACAGGCATCAGGGGGCCGCGCGCGGCCCCCTCCGGCGTCACGTCAAAACTCCACCACGGCGCGGATCGACTCGCCCTTGTGCATCAGCTCGAACCCCTCGTTGATCTGCTCGAGGCTCAGTTTATGCGTGATCATCGGGTCGATCTCGATCTTGCCCTGCATGTACCAATCCACGATCCTCGGCACATCGGTGCGCCCGCGCGCGCCGCCGAACGCGGTGCCGCGCCACGACCGCCCGGTCACCAGCTGGAACGGCCGAGTGGAGATTTCCGCCCCCGCCGGTGCCACGCCGATGATGATGCTCTCGCCCCAGCCCTTATGCGCCGACTCGAGTGCGGCGCGCATCACGCCCACATTGCCGGTGGCATCGAACGTGTAATCCGCACCACCCCCGGTCAGCTCGACCAGATGCGCCACCAGATCGCCCTCGACCTCCTTGGGATTGACGAAATCGGTCATTCCGAAATGCGTCGCCATCTCGACCTTGCCGGGGTTGAGATCGACGCCCACGATCTGATCCGCCCCCGCCAGCCGCAGCCCCTGAATGACGTTCAATCCAATGCCGCCCAGACCGAACACGATCGCGGTCGAGCCCAGCTCCACCTTGGCGGTGTTGATCACCGCCCCGATGCCGGTGGTGACCCCGCAGCCGATATAGCAGATCTTGTCGAACGGCGCGTCCTTGCGCACCTTGGCGAGCGCGATCTCCGGCACCACGGTGTGATTGGCGAAGGTCGAGCAGCCCATGTAATGATGGATCGGCGTGCCATCCAGCATCCGG
>NZ_JAVJUC010000037.1:0-1772 GCF_040219995.1 Roseovarius sp.
CTTTCCGCGTTCGCACAGGAGCTGAGCGAGGAACGCGTCAAGGAACTGGCCTTGGAAGCGATTCTGGAAAACCCCCAGATCATCATGGAAGCGGTGCAGCTTCTCGAACAGCAGGAAGCGACCGCGCAGGCAGAGGCCACGGCGGACGTGCTCAAGGAACAACGCGAGCTCTTGGAACAGGATCCGAACGCGCCGTTTCTGGGCAATCCTGACGGGGACGTCACCGTTGTGGAGCTTTACGGCTACAACTGTCCCTATTGCCGCAGGGCCATGTCGGAAGTCGAAGGTTTGATCAGAGCGCACCCGAATGTGCGGCTCGTCGTTCGCGAATGGCCGATATTAGGCGACGGGTTGGTCTTTGCGGCAAAGGCAGCCTTGGCGGTACGCAATCAGGACAAGTATGAAGAATTCCACCGGGCGCTGATGGGCATTGAGGAACGTGCGCAAGAGGCGTCTGTCCTGCGGGCTGCCGAAGAAACCGGCCTAGACGTGGACCAGCTGCGGTCGGATATGGAGGCGCCGGAGGTCCAGTGGCACATCGACGAATCAATGCGGCTGGCGCAGGCATTGGACTTCAACGGTAGACCGTCATTCGTGATCGGCGACAACCTGGTTGCTGGTTTGGTCGAACAAGACCAACTGGAAGCCTTGGTTGATGAGGCCCGCGAAATGGGATGAACCCCCACGCGATGATAGAGAACCGGCGCCGGAATTGCCCGGCGCCGGTGATCTTCAGGTCACCGAAGCAGCCGTGACACCGTAACCGGCATTTCGGATGGCCTCGGTCAGGGCACGCTCGTTCAGTATGCTCTCGACATCAACTTGTCGCGTGCCTGTGTCGCAGGTCACGGACGCTGTTGGGTCTATCGCGTTGATCGCCTTTTCGATCGTTGCGGTGCAATGGCCGCAACTCATATCCGGAACCTTGAAGCTGCGCATATCTGTTTCCTCCAGTTCTCGGCATTAGATGCGTGCTTCCCGCATGGGAAGGTCAAGGGCAAAAAAATGTCCCGATGCTGTTGACCTTCCAGCGGGTGGAATCCCCACATTAGAAATGGGAGATGAAGGAGATGTCCATGCCAAGCCCTAGAGAGTTGCGTTTTTCTGTTCAGAACATGTCCTGTGCGTCCTGCGTCGGGCGGGTCGAGCGCGCGCTTTCAGCATTGCCCGGGGTCGACGAGGTGAACGTGAACTTGGCCGCCGAGATGGCGCATGCCCGGATTGACTCGGATGCCCGGATCCCCGAAATAGTTGCGGCGCTGGACAATGCCGGCTATCCCGCCCGTACTCAGACCATGCGCCTGAACGTGACATCCATGTCCTGCGCCTCCTGTGTCGGTCGCGTCGACAAGGCGCTCGCGGCAGTGGCAGGGGTGAGCGAAGTCAATGTCAACCTCGCGTTGGAAACCGCGACCGTCACCTATGTCGAGGGCGCGACCGGCCCGGTCGAACTTCTGAAGGCCGCCGAGGCGGCGGGCTATCCGGCCGAATTGGCCGACGACGGCATCGCGGAGGATCGCGGCGCGCGCAAGGAAGGCGAGGCCCGTGCGCTCGCCCGCCGGACCGCTTTCGCAGCGGCGCTGGCCTTGCCCGTGTTCCTGCTTGAGATGGGGGCGCATCTCGTGCCGGGAATGCACGAGATGATCGGCCGCACGATCGGCCATCAGGCCAGCTGGATGATCCAGTTCGTGCTGACGACCATCGTGCTTTTCTGGCCCGGTCTCCAATTTTACACCAAGGGGTTCCCCGCTCTGGTGAAAGGCGCGCCCGAC
>NZ_JAVJUC010000038.1:0-12763 GCF_040219995.1 Roseovarius sp.
GGTCAGCCTGCGCGCATTCTGGCTCAGGTTGTGGTCGATGATCGCGAGCGCGATGCAGCGTTCAAGATCCGCGAAGCTGAGCCGTGCCCGCGCTTCCGAGGCATAGTCGCCCCGATCCGCGATGGAACGCCCCGTCTTGCCCGGCAAAGCCCGCAGCGCCGTGTTCACTTTCCCCAGCAGGCGTTCGACGACTCCGCCCCGATGCACGGTGCCCTTGTTCCGCATGCGTATGGCGATGCCATAGTCCGCGCATCCTCTGCTGAAGGTGCTGCTCTGGAACTCCTTGGCGGAATCGACGACGATCTGCTTCGGGCGACCATGCATTGGCCAGGCATGATCGATGCCGCGTTCTGCCAGCCAGGCAGTCTTGCAGCACATCGCGTGCGCCAGACAAAGCGCGACAGACAGTCGTGACGGCCGCTCGAGGGTCAGGCAGAAGCCGATGATCGCGCTCGTGGCCACATCTGCTGCGATGGTCAGATAGGGGCGACCAACGAAGACGCCGTGGTCATCAATCACCTCGACAAACTGGATGTCTGCCGGCGTGTGATCGATCTGGACAACGTCGAGCGCGTGGTTAGCCCGGATGTAGCCGGGTCGCGGCTTCAGCCGGTTCAGGTGTTTACTATCTGACAGGCGGCGGCGGGCAATTTCTTCCGGTGCGAACAGAATGGGGATCCGCCGGGCGACAGTGACATAGGCGGGTGGAGTGTGCCCTTCCTCTGCGCAGCGGGCGCGGATCTCTTCAACGATCGGTGCAAGGTCTGGCTGCTCAGGGCAAAGCCACATCTCCCGCAGGGTCATCGCGATGATGCTCTCGACAGCGGGGCTGACCCGTGGTTTCCTTGTCTCACTCGTTCGCGGCAGCAGGGACGATACCCTGCGCTCTTCCCGATACCGCGCCAGATAGTTGTAGACTTGGCGTGTCGAAAGCCGCAGCTCGGATGCCGCGCGCATCACGGCCTCACGCACGGGCGCCGCCCCGTCAAGAATCCGGTCCAACTCGCGCGCGATCCGCGTCGCCTTGGCCCAAGCTTCATCCGAGGCATGCGCTCCGCCGGACGTCATCGATATGAAACTTTCGAAACCGGCTGGGCAGTGCGCCAACAGGGCGGCCACTTGCTGAAATACGGAACCAAAATTGAAACCTTAAGCTGAAAAATGATGTGCGATATCGCCGTATCTTCTAGAAATCACGTAATAATCATGTGCTGAAATGGTGAAGAAAATGCGACACTGGTTTATGCCTGGGCCACTCGAAGAAGAACCGGATGATTTGCCTCCTGGGCCACGGGCGGAACCGCCCGACACTGCTGTCATCGACGACTGGGCAAAGGCAGAGGGGGTTCACGCTGCACGACTAGCAGGAGTGGCTGGACGCCTGGGAGCTCTGGATGACCGACTGCTGCGTGGCCCGGAAGGGTGGCAGTATCGGCTCGCGCTGATCGAGGCGGCGGATCTTAGCTGGTTCGCAGGAGATCGGGTGAGTGCTGATCGTCTGGCGCTCTGGGTATCGATGCGGCTCTCGGGCGCACAGGATGACCCAAATGCCCTGGCAAGAGTTGGATGGGCTATTCGGCGACTGACAGGCGGTCCAGGACCAAAAGGTGACTTGGCCGCCTTCTTGGATCGCCGCGATCCCGACAGCATTGAAGACAGCGCTGAGCGTTTCGAAGATCGCGCGGGCGGATGGTTGCACGTAATGGCAGCCGCGGCCAATCTCCACCCAATCACGCGGGCTTGCATGGGCTTTCATCTCTGGAACCTGGCGGGCCTCGGACAGCACGGCGACCAGATGGAAGCCGCCGTCACCGCGTCTAGGATCGCGGCCAGTGACGGAAGCGGCGCCATTTTCGCTCCGCTCGCTATGGGCGGGGCAGGGGGGCTGCGTGCTTCGGGCTTGCCACCTGAACGCTTGGCCCGCTGGTTGGATGGGATGAACAGCGCAATTCTAACGGCGATGCGTAATCTAGATGATACCCAGACATGGAGTGCTCGGGCGGAAAAAGTCATGTCTCAGCTTTCGGGGCGGACTCCGGCCGCTCTTCGTTCGGCGTTGACAGAGTGGCCTTTGGTGTCGGCCCCGATGGCGGAAGTCTTAACAGGCGCAAGTCGCGCGGCTGTTCAAAGGAACCTCGCTTGGATGGAAGAGAGGGGCCTGATCCGAGAAGTGACGCAACAAGGACGCTTCAGGATGTGGCGGATCAAGGACTAGACCGTTGGGATCAGATCCAGCGACAAAGACCTTCTCGGTTCATTGAGGGAGGAGCGCTTGCCGCCAACGCTTACGTTCATCGATGCCGCCAAAGGGTCGTGGTTTGAACATCGACCTAAGTGTTTTGGTCAGAATCGCTCTTTGTGATCCGACAGCGAGCTATGGCAGCCTTTCGAAAAGATCGGGTGTATCCTTGTCGCGCCGCCTGCTAAGATCCTCGCCAAGATGCAGACAAGGGTGCTTAATTCGTGTCAGGCCTTTGCAGCCCTCAAAGTGGACCCAGCCCCCTCTGGGCATGCCCACGCTTACGATCAGCGCACCGCGTATTGGACAAGTCCGCTTGAATGATGCTCCCTTCTTCCTGCTGCGATCGCCCCGAACTGCCCAACAGCCGCGAACCGAGACTGTTCGCCCCGTCGACAGTCGGCGGGTGTGCACCTTACGGTAGTACCAACGGCCCGTCATTCCATACCCCTTCTTTCCTCGACATGGCTGCCGCTTGGGGTCGAGCGCACGTAGAAGCCTTGTGGAATAGCCACCTGCACCAGCCTGACGCCGACCGACCTTTCGCCTTCGACAAGCGTACACAAGATCAACAGGCGATTCCGGCTGGCCAACGCCTTGAGCAGCGCCTCAGCCTTGTCCGCGTTTTCTTGGATCTGCTTTACTTTCATATATTCGCATATGCGACGGTATGAATTTATTTTAAGCCCTGACCGGATTTTTCCAGCGCGCCTTGTTTGCTTTGACCCTACCTGCAAACGCGGTACGGTTCGTCATGGCGCAGCTGACCTCCATTGAAATCCTATTGCCTGAACTTCGGGCCTATGCGATAGCCATTTGCCATTCCCGCGAGGAGGCTGAAGATCTTGTTCAGGATGCTGTGGAACGGGGGCTGCGATCAGGTGGGAGGCCAGACCCGATCGGGGAACTACGGCCCTGGATGTTCCGTGTCATTCGCAACCTGCATTACGATGAGCTGAGAAAAAGGCGCGTGCGTCGGGAATATTTCGCGGCCGAAAAACGTCTATCCAATGAAGCGGGTGCGTCGGACACCGCGCGGGATGTGTTGATCCGGCTGGCCTTTAAGAAACTGCCGCCCGAGACCCGCGAGGTTCTGTGCCTCGTTGATATCATGGGGTTGAAGTACGCCGAGGCGGCGAAAGTGATGGATGTGCCGAACGGAACGGTGATGAGCCGGATCAGCCGTGCCCGCAAGGCGTTGCTGGAAATCGTCGATGGGGCCGAAACGGCAAAGCAGGAAGTGACGCGGAAGACATGAATGAACTGAACGACAAGGACTGGGAACAGGTCAACGCTTACCACGATGGTGAGTTGTGCGCGGCCGACATGCGCGCGTTCGAGGGGCGGCCTGCATCCGAGCCCGCGCTTGCCGCAGCGCTTGAGGACGTGCGGAACGTGTCCGTCAGCTTGGCGGCCTTGCGACCGGACCTCGTGCATTCGGAATCTATGCCGGAAACTAGTGCCGCAAATAGTAGCTGGCACCCCCGGCGCTGGCTGGCGGGCGGTGCTGTCGCTGCGGGAATTGCCTTGGCTGTGGTATTCGGACCCGCTTTTGTCGCCACCCCGACAGCTTTTGACATTCACGCTGAACTGGCCGCTGAGATGTATGACGTCGAAACCGCCGATCTGCGGCCCGCCGCGACAGGCGGTGCGGTGGGCGTACCCGACCTGTCCGTCGCAAACCTGACGGCTGTTGCCTTCCGCACATCGGACAACGGCGAAGTCATGCATTATGCGGGTCAGAATGGATGCAGGTTGACCTATTTTCGCGGCGCGTCCGTTTTCCCAGAGAGCAGCGACACACCCGGTCAGCAGATCGCAACCTGGCTGTCCGGGGATCACCTTCGTCATATAGTCGTCGCGACAGGGATGGACCGCACGCGGTTCGATGCTATCGCCAGTTATCTGATGCTTGAAACCCGCGAACGTGTTTCCGAAAGCGTGATGGCGTCGCTTTCGGAGGCAACCCGGACGGCACGGTCCTGCGTCGGCTAGGTCAGTTGGTTTTTGCGGTGTCCGTCAAGCTGTCAAGATAGGCAATGACATCGGCCTGATCCTGCGCATCACGCAAGCCTGCGAACCCCATCTTGGTGCCACGGACTTCGCCACGCGGATTTGCAAGGAACGCGGCAAGACGGTCTGGGGTCCAATCGCCCCCGTATTCAACCAGCGCGTCGGAATAGCGAAAGTTGTCGACCGCTGCCACGGGTGCCCCGACGATACCATAAAGGTTGGGACCGACGCGATTGGACCCACCTTCGTCTACCGTATGGCAAGCCTTGCATTTCCTGAACGTCTTTTCGCCGGCAGCCGGGTCGCCCTGCGCAAGGATCTCGGCGCCGGGAGTTTCAACCTCCTCCGCATCTGCGGAATCTGTCGCTTCAGTAGCGGCATCTGATCCGGCTGCGTTCTCCGATCCGCCCGTGACCTGGGCCACGTATTTCGAAACCGTTTCGATTTCTTCCTTGGTCAGGGTTTCCGAAAAGGCTGGCATGACTCCGATTCCGCTGGTCACGGCTGCGCGCACCTGATCGACTGTCGGTTTGAATTCATCGAGGTTGGGGCCGACCTCGGCCTCCGAACCCACATCTTTCAGCGCGTGGCAAAGGGCGCAGGCAGGTTGCGCGGTTTCAGTGAAGATCTTACGGCCAGCATCCAGATCAGCCTCGGCGCTCGCAGCACCGGCCATCAAGGCAAGAAAAACTGCGCCGCCGAGTCGTGGCGTCGTTTGGGTGGTCATGTTCATGTCTCCGGTTTTTTGTTGTCAAACCGGCGGCAGAGGATGCCGCCGGTCAGTCAGCTCAGCTGACAGTCACGTCGACGGCATGGGCGCGCCAGCCGTTATTGCCATAACCCCGTTCGTTGGGCGGAAAAAACTCGGGTTGGGTAACGCCCGCTTCGTTGGTGGCACGGCTCGCCAGCATATGTGTGCCTTCGGACAGCTCCGTGATCAGCACGAATGGCCGCCATGCATAGGGGCCAAGGTCCGGGCCAAGGAACTGCGCTTCTGCCCAGTTTTGCCCCCCGTCGGTGGACACCTCGATCTTGTCCAGACCGCTGACACCGCCCATGGCGACGCCGTGGACCTGCACCTTGCCGGTCGCCGCATCCATCAGAGGGCCGGTGATCCAGGATTTGACGGCCATCTCGTACATCGACGGCTGAGAGGGATCGCCCTTTACCCCCACGGGGCGCACGCGATAGCTGGTTTGCTGGATTTTATTGGGCGATTCCTCGGCCGTCATTGCCAGACGTTTGAGATACTTGACGTTGTTCACGCCATAATACCCCGGAATGACCAGCCGCAGGGGGCCTCCATGGGCGAGGGGCAAAGGCTCACCGTTCATCTCCCACGCCAGGATAGCCTGATCCATCGCGGCCTTTGGAACCGACCGTTCGACCTGGATCGTCTCGGGTGGAAGACCTTCGGGGATCTCTTCGCCACCTGTACCGGTCAGGAACACGGCGCCCGCATTCGCACCGCCCATCGCGTCAATCACGGCGCGCACCGGCACGCCGGTCCACACCACGTTGCCCGCAGCACCAACCGACCACTGCGAGCCGCTGGTTTCATGATCGAAAAAAGCGCGCCCGTTGCCCGAGCATTGCAGCACACAAACCACGGTTTCGACCGCGAGCGTCTTCATCTCGCCCACAGTCATCTTACCCGGGTTCGCGACCCCGTCGATCTCGACCTCCCAGGCATCGCGATCTGCGACGATCTCGTCGGGTGGGGCGGGCAGGTTATTGCGTATGTAAAGCTCGGTACTGGGCGTGATCAGCTCCGAACCTTGCGCGGCGCGCTTCGTCTCAAGCGTCTGCTTGGAATGGACGATCATGTCCTCGGCGTCTTTCCATGCGACGTAATCTGGCAACGGCTCCCCGTCTGATTGCGCCATCCCCGGTGCCCCGACTGCAGCAGCCACCATCGTGCCCGCTGATCCGATCAGGAAATGCCGACGCTTTACGTTTTCTATGATTTTCATGTCTTTCCTCCCGTGGTTCGAAGCATTTGCACTCCACGGTATGCAGCTGCTTCATGTGTGACTAACGTGTTGGGGATGCATTTTATTCCCGCGGAACGAAAAAATATTCGCGAAGCCCCAAATAAGTGGATGCACGTGGCCGGGTCGGCCGGCCAAAGGACGGTGCCCGCTTGTGCGGCCGCTCTGCTTGCCGGATAACCCATTTTGGTAATTGGGGTCGCGCGGTTCCGATGCTCAGTCAGTTGGATATGGGGGGCGCACGGCCCCTGGAGGCTGCGCCAACAGATCAGAGCCATAACCGGCAGGGTTGTCGGATGGAAAAGCGTAGGAGCCGTCGCGCAATACAAGAATAACCACTGCCGAAAGTCCCTGGGAAGACCCGTATATTGTATTCAACCGAGGGGCAGGGTCAGAACGTTGCGACGGATCAAGATCGATGGATGCGGTCAGGTGCCGTGTCAGCGCAGTCGGTGCCACGTAATTGAGAAACCGCACGGCTACGCGGTTTGTCCGGAAATAGATGCCCGCCATCGCGCGACTTCCAGATAGCTGAACCACGGCAGCAGCGCCTTCGACGCTGGCACCGTCCTATTTCTATATCTGAGAAACACGCCGCTGCGACCGCTCAGACGGTCGCCGCTCCGATGGCGAAAAGCTCACGAAAATAAAACTTCCGGGTTAGGAACAGGGCGCAGACCGTGAACCGGTGTTCGGCCTTGCGGGGAGGACTGAAGTCCGTTCGGCGTCACAGGGCAATCAGGGCTGTGTCATCAAGCGTCTCATGTTCCGAAAGTCCTTTAGGCCCCGGCTAAGCAGCGGGGCCTAAAGACAAAACGTCCAATCACGTTGGTTTATTCCGCATGTTGCGAAAGTTGTCGGATCAACCGCACTATCGCTGCCAGCCTTCGGTTGCCATGAGTTCCTGCGCTTCATCCGTGATGAGGAAGTCAAGGAAGGCTTGCGCCTCCGGATCGGCATCGGGCGAAAGCACGACATTCACGTCGCGGTAGATCACACGATCCTCAGACAGTTCGACCATGTCGAGGTCGTCCTTTGTGATCGGCCAATTGGGCCAGGTGATCCAAGCGTCGGCATCACCGTTTGAGATGACCCCATAGGAGGCACCCGATCCAAGCGCATAAGCCACGATATTGCGTCGCAGGCCGGAGATGTCATCGAGGCTGCCCAAACGGCCCGCTACGTCTTCCCATGTGCCGGTGCCGGAGGTGTTGTAGACCCCTGCGCCCTCGGTCACGACAACCCGCACCCCGTCGGCCAGAAGGTCATCGAAGTCATCAATGTTCAGCGGGTTGCCGGCCTTCACTGCGATCACGGTCGGCCGCAGGTAGATCGGCTCGACTTTCGCGGGATCGAAGGCCGTGTAGGTCAGCAGGAAGGCTGTCATCGACTGCTCGGATGTGCCCCAAAGAATGTCGGCGTCGGCCTGAGCGTCTGCGGTCCATTTCGATTCCGGGCCCGCGATTACTTCGACGGAGGTTCCCGTCTGCTCTTCAAAGACGGCTGCGACCTTGCGGAATGCCGTGTGCGGACCACCCGCGCCGTAAAGCTTTACGACGCCGTCTTGCGGCGCGTGTTCGATAGATGGATCGTTGAACGCGGTATCACCGCGGCGGTCGGCTGCGGTGTCGGCGAATGCCGGGGCTGCGGCAAGGATTGTGGTGGTGAAAAGCGTTATCAGTCGCATAGTATCTCCTGTCAGGTCGTGGATTGGCCTCCACCGATTGCGGGCGGCCTTCACAAGACTGACGCGCCGACATCCAAAACCCTTCCCGAATTTATGATCACGCTTCCGTGAGATCAGGTTGGCGCGCCTGTATCCTCGAACTGAGCCTGCAGCAAATGAGCGATTTCCAGAAGGTGCGCGCGCGGCAAAGCGCCGGTCAGGGCGTAGGCGAACTCGGTGTCGCTCCAGTAGAACGCCTGCGCGGTGGCCGTTTCGGCAAATCGGAAACTCGGATCGCCTTCGCTGCCGCGTCGCAGATAGAGCGTCAGGCGCTGACCGTTGCCGTCTTCGTACATCAATTGTGCCGCGGGTTCGGTGGGCGAGGGGAGGAGCCGCCCACCGACCAGCGACAGACCCACGACACGCAGGTCGGGGATAGCAAACGGACGATCCAGCCGATTGGTCAGCCAAGTGGCCAGATGGCCCTTGTTCTCGGCCCCGACCTCGACCGGGTGCGCGACCTCGACAACGAAGGTGCGATGTGCGGCGAAGGCTTCGGCCACAAGGCCCGACATCGGCTGCGGGGCTGTGTCGGGGCGCAGGACCCAACCTGCCGTACCGCCTATCATCAGCGCCATCGCAACTGACGCAACCCATGCCAACGGCATGGGCCTGCGCCGTTCAGCAACCGGAAGAGTTGCAATCGGATGATCGGCAACCAGCCCCGCAAAGGCACGGCGCAGATCGCGGGCGATGGCCATGTCGGCTTCCACCCGAAGGGCGGCTTCTGGTGTGTCATTCAGATAGGCTTGGACTTGTTTTCTCCGAACGGGCGACAAGGCGTCGTCCACGTAGGCGACAAGATCCTCTTCACGAATATCCTTCGGCGCGCTTGTCATGTCACGCTCCTCAGTCTTGGGGCAGTCTCGGCCGTTGCCTCGCGCAAAGCGGCGCGGGCCCGGCTTACGCGGCTCAGAATCGTGCCTTCTGGTACGCCAAGCGTCTGAGCGGCCTCTCGGTAGGTGAAGCCTTCAACGCTGACCAGTATCAAAGCCGCACGCTGATCCTCGGGCAGAGACATGACGCGCGCCAAAAGCCGGTTCAACTCGACATGATTTTCCTGGGTCGGCGGTATCGCGGGCGGTGATGTCATGGTCTCAAGCGATTCCGTCTGATGTCGTTTCGCCCGCCGCCACCCATCAACATGCAGATTGCGCATCATCGTGAACAGCCAGGCCCGCAGGGGGACACCTGCGCGCCGCAGCGTCCACTTGCGCAAGGCCCGTTCCATGCAATCCTGCACGAGGTCATCGGCGGTGTGCACGTCGCGCGTCAGCGTGATCGCGTACCGCTTCATGGCGTCGGCCTCTTGGGCAAGGACGTGATGGGTCGGCATGGTGCCTCCTCTTGCATGCATACCCATGAGTGACGTGCGCAGTCGCCGATTTATTCCCGGAAATCTTTTGCAAATTGTCGATCACGGGTTCGTGAAAAAAACTTGGGAAGGGTTCCAGGCTGTCAGTCGTGAACCTTGCAAGCTCCGCCCAAAGCGGCGCTCCAACCGAATTCAAAGGAGAGTTCTTATGAACGCTACGAAGAAAATTATCGCCACAATCGCGGTCCTGACCGCCACTGCGTCCGTCGCCCTTGCTGACGCCCACGCGTCCGACGCGCTTGAAACCGCAGAGCAGGAACTGAGCCACGCTGTCGTGGTCAAGTCCGTGACCGCCGCCGCAGATGGTTGGGTCGTGATCCACGCTATCGAGGACGGCAAGCCGGTCGTTCCGGCCTCGATCGGCCATACCTATGTCAAGGTCGGCATGACCGAGAATGTCTACGTTCCGCTGACCGGTGACTATGACGGAGACAATGTCATCGCGATGCTGCACGTCGATGATGGCGAACTCGGCGCCTACGAATTCGGACCCGGAAGCGTTGCGAACGACAAGCCGGTGGTTGTCGATGGCGGCCCGTTGGTCAGCCCGATTTCCATCGACGACTGATCCCTTTGGCCGGACACTCCTCGGATCGCCCGGCCAGATCGTTTTCGGCAAATACAATATGTCGAACCAGGAACCGGACTTCGAGAAATCGAAAAAATGGCATTGGATCCCGTTGGCGGGCATAGCGGCGGCCGTCGCCTTCGCGCTGTTTGCCGCGCTCTATGAGGATGCTTCGGACGAGCCACTGAATGACGCGGCGAATGATGTCGAACATCTGAACTAATTACACCTCCTCCAATCTAGGCAAACTCAATTCTGTGAGTAAGCAGAGCTTTTCGACAGTCAAATAGATGAGGACGAAACCATACACTTCGCATCAGCCCAGGCAAAATCCAATGACTGCTTCCAGGATATGCGCAGATGTCGAACGGCATGTTTGCCGCAGTTGCATAGCGATGCTGCGTCAGCAATAGCCGCAACTGCATAAGTTTGGTTTGTCCGCACTGTGTGAGTCCATGCGCCTCGTAGCCAAGGTCCGCTGTCCTGCGTATCATTTTTTTTGGCCATTTGTATTCTCCTGTCAGCAGAATGTGCGCCCACCCGAGTGGCGATGTATGCGCAAGGAGGTCAGGCTGAATAGGCAGGCCCGCGTCTTGGCGCTGCACCACCGCCTCACCGAGCCGGGCGGTGTTCCAGTATATGACGATGGCCGCCAGCAGATTGAGCGCCGCCATACGATAGTGCTGTCCTTCGGTCGTGCGGTCTTGTATTTCGCCCTGCCTGCCGATGCGCAGAGCATTCTTCAGCGCGTGATGCGCCTCACCTTTGTTCAATTCGATCTGCACTCGCCGCTGCATATCCGCGTTGAGTACCCAATCCAGCATGAACAATGTGCGTTCGACACGGCCGACTTCCCTCAAAGCAACGGCGAGATCGTTCTGGCGTGGATACGAAGCCAGCTTGCGGAGGATTTGGCTTGGCGCGACCGTCCCCGCCGTCATTGTGGCTACAATCCTGAGAATGTCAGGCCAGTTTGACGCGATCAGGCCTTCGCGGATTTTGCCGCCAATCATTCCTTTAAGGTTCTGTGGCGTTCCTCCGGCATCGAACACATAAAGCCGCTTTGATGGCAGATCCCGGATGCGCGGAATGAACCGATGGCCCAGGATCGACGTGACCGCAAAGAGGTGATCAGTGAAGCCGCCTGTGTCTGCATATTGTTCCTTGATCCGTTTGCCGACATCATTGTTCAGCAACCCATCAAGGATGTAAGTTGCCTCGCTGACCGTGGCCGGAATGGTCTGAGATGCAAACGGCGCAAACTGGTCCGAAACATGCGTGTAGGCTTTCAGCCCCGGCTCATTTCCGTCTTTGGCATTGATCAGATTCATCGCCTCGCCTTGTCGGGTGGTTGGAAAGAACTGATCGTCGCTGGATGCGGTTATCCCCATGCCCCAGAACTGCGCCATAGGTAGTTTGGCCTGAGCGTCCACGATATTCGCAAGCGCCCGTCCGTACGCTTCACTTTCGATGTGCCACCGCGAAATACGCATCAATTCCCAAAACCCATGCGAATTACTCGCCTTAGCCATCTTGCTCAATCCAAGATTCAAGCCTTCCGAAAGCAGCACATTCAGCAAGCCAATCCGATCCTTCGGCGGTGCCCCTGTCCGTAGATGTGTGAACGCATCGGTGAACCCAGTTGCATCATCGACCAGCAACATGATGTCGGTGATGCGCGTATCCGGGACACGCTTATACAGATCAAAGAGCAGATCAGCCGCGCCGTTCGGGTTTTGTGTAGGCAATCGGCTGAGCTGCAGGACACCGTCTTCGATGGCCCCGCCGGGGATCGTTCCGCGTTTCGCCGCCTTTGAGAGTTTTTCCAGACCGATTTCCATCTGGGCATGGCGGTCTGCCAACCATTGCTCGGGATCAAGCGGCACAGCAAGCCGCGCATTTGCCGCTGCCGTTGTTGCGGGAACCAGAACCTGCTTGAGATCACCGTAGCGCTTGGATTGTGCCAGCCAGATATCGCCGGATCGGAAGGCGTCCCGCAAATGGAACAGAACCGCCACCTCCCACAAGCGTTGATCACTCGGTTGCTGCATCTTCAGGTGCTGGTGCCACTTCGAGGTGCGTCGCAGAAAATCTGTTGGCACAGAATGCCTTGCGCCATTTTTGATCAAATCGATGGCAGCCAAGAGCGGCGTAGCCACATGCGCCCCGTCGATCTTAAGAAGATGGAGCATTCTCGGGACATAGCGCCGGAATCGGTTATGACCCTGCACCGGTGCGGCACACGCGCAGGAGGTCGAGGTCTGGCGCGACGAAACCACCTTTACGCTTGCACCCGGCGACAGTGCCGAGTGGAAGCTGGTCATGGAAGAGGGCCAGACGGAAGAATACCGAATGCTGGTCGATGGCGGGCGTGTGAACTTCGACATGCACGGCCATGGCGAGGGCAATTCGGTGACCTATGAAAAGGGCCCCGGTTCGACGGGCGACGAGGGCGAGATCATCGCGACATTTGACGACGAACACGGATGGTTTTGGCGGAATCGGGACAGCCAGCCCGCAACCGTGACTGTCCAGGTGCGCGGTGAATACACCGAATTCAAAGACGCAAGTTGACACAAGGGCAGCCACCAGCATGAAAGGATGCGGGTGGTTGCCTGGCTCCGAAAAAGACCTTGGATGAGTCCGCAGTCTCGCCTCAGATTTTCCCCCGAAACCAACCTCGGGCATCCGTTGGCCAATCAGTCAGTACCCGCGTGGCAATGTCACGCCTATGTTACAGGATACTTCTTGACCTCCCCCTACTGGAAGCTTGCATAAGAACTGCATGATCCGCTTTTTCCGCCTCATTTTGATTCTTGCATTGAGCTTCGGTGCCGTGGTTGCGCCGGAT